>JBFWZV010000039.1:0-33539 GCA_050184975.1 Pseudolabrys sp.
GGCCTCAAGCGCCGAGAACTATGTCGCATTTTCCGCCGCCGGCAACTTCACCACGGTGCGGAACTTCAGCAGCGACTAGATGGCCTCGAGAATGCGGATCGGCAGCAGTTGCGCGTCGGACGACGGATTCATCGGGGCCCACTGCAATCCACCGAGAACTTGCTTGGCCGCAGCCACCTCCTCCGGCGTGCCGAGACGGCCGTAGCTCAGAACCCACGACATCAGCTTCGCCTTGGTCTCGCCGGCGAGATCCTTGCGCCATACCAGCGGGTCGCTCGGGATCAACGGCGAGGTCCAGATGACGCGGATCTTCTTGCGCGCTTCCGGGGTCGTAACGCCGAGCCGGTCGAGGCTTTCATTGTTGTTGGTCGCAGCCATCACCTGCTTGTTGGCGATCGCCATGCCGTTCGCCTCGTGCGAAGCGTTGCGCACGGTCTTGAAGCACTGCTTGGGATCGATGTTTTTCTCGGCGAAAATGAAGGTCGTGGGTACCAGGAATCCGGACGTTGAATTCGGGTCGCCGATACCGAAATCGATGGTCTTGTCGCACTTCAGAATGTCTTCGAGCTTCTGATACGGCGAGTCGACGGGCACAATGATATGCGACCAGTAGCCGGGGTTGCCGCGGGAATCGACCGACTGCGCAAAGACCTGGCCGTTCGATCGATTGGCAGCTTCCATCGCCGATTTGTTGCCGAACCACGCAACCTGAACCTTGCCGAACCGCATCGCCTCGATGACGCCGGCGTAGTCGGACGCGTAGAAACCGTTGACCTTCAGCCCGGTGCCCTTCGACATTGCCGCGAGATAGGGATCCCAGACTTTCTTGAGGTTGGTCGAGGCTTCGGTCGAAATGATGCCGAAGTTGATTTCCTTGGTGGCATCGGCGCGGGCAAGGCCCGGCACGCCGAGAGCGACGGCGAATGCCGCGCCGATCAGGCTCAGTTTGCGCATGACGCGTTCTCCTGCATGTTGAAGATCGATTTTGATTGGACGCTCGTCGTCGGCATTCCGGGCGCGGTCAGGCATTGAGCCGTTCCACGTCCGGGTAGCGTCTTGCGGCCGGGCGCGCGGAACGCTGGGCGCCGGATTGCGCCCAAACCGGAACGTCCGGCCAATGGTCGCCGCCGTTCGTCTGCGGCTTGCTGCCCCGGTCGCCGAACGAGGGCAGGAACAGCTCTTCGCTCTCCGCGCCGTAAATCTCATTGAGAAACTCGGGTGTCAGCGCACTCGAAGTACCGTCATAGGCGATCTTGCCGGCCTTCAGCGCGATGGTGCGCGGGCAGTACCGCAATGCGTATTCGACCTGGTGCAGCGAGATCAGCACGGTCAGGCCGTCATTGCGGTTCATGTCGGCGAGCAGGTCCATGACGCGGCGCGCGGACGCCGGGTCGAGCGAGGCAATCGGCTCATCGGCAATCAGAAGTTCGGCGCCCTGCACCAGCGTGCGAGCGATCGCGGCGCGCTGTTGCTGTCCGCCGGACAATTCGCTCGCCCGTTTCAAGGCGTGATCGGCGATGCCGACGCGGGCGAGCGCCTGCATGGCCTTGCGCTTTTCGGTGTCGGTGAAGCGGCCCAACACCCCTTGGGCCACCGGCAAGCGGCCCAACAGGCCAAGGCACACATTGGTCAAAAGCGACAACCGCGGCACCAGATTGAATTGCTGAAAGATCACGCCGATACGCGCGCGCAGCTCGCGGTTGCAACTGATCCGGCCGTTCGCCTGGATCAGACGGCCCATGACCTCGATCGTGCCGGCAGCGCCATTGCGCGGTGCGTCGACCGCCATCAGGCCCGACATCGCACGGATCAGAGTCGACTTGCCCGAGCCGGAGGCGCCGATCAGCGCGACCATTTCGCCGCGTTGCAGCGAGAACGAAAGGTCGTCAAGCACGGCGATACCGCGCTGAAAAGACTTGGAAATACCGGTAGCGGTGACGATTGCCGATGACGACAAGGATCCCCTCCCTGCTTGTCATCCCCGCTAACAATGCTGTGTGACAGTCCGATGAATTTGAATGTCCCGAAAAGCCTTCTCCACACAGCGACGGACTAGACAAATTACCGATCGAATATGCATCGCACGGCGTCGAAGAATTTTGTCACGCTGCTGTCACACTTCCACGAAGCGCAATGATCGCGACAACCCGGAAGGACGCGTTACGATCGCTCTGACGTACAACGACAATCTGGGTCACGCGTAGCTCTTGTGCGTGGTCGGCTGCGGCGAAGTTGTCGCGTAATGTCGAAAACGTTTTTTTGCGCAGACCGTCGGGAAGCGCGCCGGTCAACGTCATATGAAATCGGAATTCCTCGAAAACATAAGGGTAGCCCCAGCGGTCGAGGTTCTCGACTTGCGACGGCGTGAGCGGCGACTTTAACCGCCGCGAGCGGTCGTACCCGTCGAGCGGTGCGCGAAACAGGTCGAAAGCGCGCACGCAGTCAGCGGCCAGTCCATCGAGAGGCGGACAAGCCGCCTCCGGCACCAACGCAATGAACGAACCGAGCTCCCGCACGGCGAGTCGCCCGGCGGCAAAGGATTCGCGGCCTTTCGCAAACGCATTGGCCGCGGCGATGAGCCCCGCCTCGTCCGCCCCGTCGACCAGGGCAAACGGCGCCTTCAGCGTCGCGTGAAAGCCGTAGATACGCGGCTCGCGGACGATGTCGCGCCAATGGCCGGCCTCAAAACCGGGTAGATGCGAGACGTTCTCGCCCGAATAGGCGTCGTAGCCGAGAACCGCCGACCCAAACCGGTACAGCACGCTGTCCGCGGGTGGTACGAAATAGATCGCGTAGCGCGGGACAGCGGAGGACATGTCGGCTTCAGGACAGCCGCTGCGGCTCGGTCAAATAGACGACGCGGCCATTCGCGACCGTCGCGACCGTGCGCGGTCGCTGCGCATTCGCCGCGTCGACCAGAATGAGGTCGGCGCGCTTGCCCGCGGCGAATGTGCCGCGGTCGGCCAGTCCCGCCGCCCTGGCCGGACGCTCGGAGACGTAGGCCCAGGCCTCCTCCAGCGGCGCAACGCCGTCGGCGGCAAGACGAAACGCTGCCAGCAACGGCGCCGGGTAGTAGTAGTCGGACGCCAGCACCGTGCAAAAGCCGCGCTTGATCATGTCGGCGGCGTTGATCCAGCCGATATGGCTGCCGCCGCGCACGACATTCGGCGCGCCGAGCACAATGTCGTCGCCGGCTTCCGTTGCCGCCTGCGCGGTCTCCAGTGTGGTCGGGAACTCGGCGAGCCGGCAGTCGAGCGCGCGGAACCAGCCGCGCTGCTCCGGGCTCATGTCGTCATGCGACAACAGCGGCACGCCGCCTGAGCGCGCCGCCTTGGCAAGCCGCGTGATCGAGCCCGGTATGTCATCCGCCTTGCTCTTCAAGCGCGCGATCAGCGCCAGAAACTCGTCACTGGTCAAGCCCGAGCGCTCTACCATCTTGGTGAAGTTGCGGTTTTCTCGCGGCTCCGCCTCCGCCAGCATGTGATCGTTGAAGCCGAGCATTCCGATTCGCGCATCGCCGAGCCAATCGGTCACTTCGTTCTCGGCATCGAGATTGTATGTCTCGTGCCGCAGGTGAAAGCGGGTGTCGATGGAGAGTTTCGATTTCAAGCTCTCCAACGCCGCCAGAATCGCGCGCGCATTGTCCGCACCGCGCAGTCCCGGCTCCCACGACCAGGTCACGCCGTGAAACAGCGTGGTGATTCCGTTGGCGACCGCCTGTCGGTCGCTATCGATCAAAGCAACGTCGATCGGAAAACCGACGCCCGGCCGCGGCATCAACTGCCGCTCGAAGGCGTCGGCATGGATGTCGACAATGCCCGGCAGCACGTAAAGCCCGCGCGCATCGATGGCGCGGCCTCGGCCGCCATTGGTGCCGATCCTGGCAATCGTGTCGCCGTCGACCGTTATGTCGGCTTCGGCAAACCGGCCGTCCGTCAGCACCTGCCCGCCTTGAATGCGCAGTGTCATGTCGCTTTATTCCGCCGCACGGACCGAACCGCCGCCCCGTCCGCCGTATTTGTCGAGAAACGCCTCTGCCGGCAAGGCCCGGAAATCCGGCAGCGCGGCATGCAGCCGCTCGTGCGGCCAGTCCCACCAGGCCAGCTTGAGCATGCCTTGTGCGATTTCCTCGGGAAAACGCGGCCGCAGCACCCGTGCCGGATTGCCGACCGCGATCGTGTAGGCCGGCACGTCCTTGGTCACGACCGCACCCGCCCCCACCACCGCCCCGCTGCCGATCGAGCGGCCCGGCAGCACGATGGCGCCGTGGCCGATCCACACGTCATGGCCGATCTCGGCATAGAAACTGCGCCGCCAGGCGAAGAACTCCGGCTCATCGGCGGCGCCTTCGAAATAGCGGCTGGCGCGGTAGGTGAAATGCGACTGGCTCGCGCGGTCCATCGGATGATTGCCAGGATTGATCCGCGTCATCGCCGCGATCGAGGTGAACTTGCCGATCGTCGCATAGGCGATGTCGCTGTCGTTGACGACATAGGAATAGTCGCCGAGCACGACCTCCAACAGCTTCGTGCGCGGACCGACCTCGGTATAGGCGCCGAGCGTGACGTCGGTCAGCTCCGCGGTCGGATCGACCAGCGGCGTTTGCGAAAGTTTCTTCGTGCTCATGGCGGCGACGATTGACGACACTTCCAATGACTGCCGGATAGCGACAACCGGCGGCCGAACGCTCAACTTTCCACTGTCAAGGCAACCCGGTCGGCGGCGAAGCGCCCACGCGTTGTCAGAATAGGTTCGTCCTGCGCGTTTACATCGAGGCCTTCGACCACCAGGATGGGTCGCTGTACCGACAGCCGCAGCCGCCCGGCGTCGACGGCATCGGCGAAGGCTGCGCTGATCCGCGTCCACTTGCGTCGGTAACCCGCAATGCCGAAATGCTCGAGCGTACGCGTCATCGAACGGTGGCGGCGAAACACCTTGGCGGCTTCGGGAAAACGCTCGGCCGACAGCCACGTCGTACCGACCGAGATCGGCACCCGGTCGGCGGCGCGCACGATCTCGAGGCGCAGTACCTGTTCGCCGCGCATCAGGCCAAGGCG
Organism: Pseudolabrys sp.; assembly: GCA_050184975.1. GTDB lineage: Bacteria > Pseudomonadota > Alphaproteobacteria > Rhizobiales > Xanthobacteraceae > Pseudolabrys. The sequence goes on from JBFWZV010000039.1 coordinate 5,058, forward strand.
GCTCGCAATCTCGTCGCTGGCGGGTTCAAGCCGATGACCCTGCAGGCGCCCTTCCGCTTCGTGACCCGCAGCCGCGATGATCTCGGAGAACCGTGTGCGCTGCCCGATCCGGTAATCGAGTTTGTCCGTCTTCACGTAAGTACCGCTGCCGCGCTCGGTATGCACGAGGCCGCGTGCCGAAAGTTCGGCGATCGCGCGGCGGACCGTATGGCGATTGACGCCGTAGCGTTCAGCGATCTCCGCTTCCGTCGGCAACCGCTCACGATTGGCGTAACGGCCGATCAGGATCAACTGCTCGAAGTCGTCGGCAATGCAGCGCCACAGCGTGATGCCGCGCGAGGCCAGATGGTTCTTTCGCAACGGTGCGCCCGACGTCCTGGTGAGCATGGCCAGCCTGTCATTGTCATGTCATGGGGCCTTGATTAGAGTTGTCTAATCAACTAGACAACTTCTGGCAAGCGCCATGACGATCTCCTCGCAACAGAATCCCGCCACTGCGTCAACCGCGCCACAGCGGCGCACCGCGATGGCCGTGCTCGCGGGAGCGAGCGCCGCAGACATCGCGAAGCGCCTTGCCGCGGTCGCCGGCGATGTCGAGGTCACCGACCTTCGCCCGGTCGAGACCGGGCTCGTCATGCTGCGCGGTCGCACCGGCGGCAACGGCGCGCCCTTCAATCTCGGCGAAGCGACCGTCACGCGCGCGGCGGTGCAACTTGCGACCGGCGAGAAGGGTTTTGCCTATGCGCTCGGGCGCGATCCCGGCAAGGCGCGGCTCGCCGCGATTTGCGACGCGCTTTGGCAGAACGAAACACATCGCGCGAGCGTCGAGCAACAGATTATCGCTCCGTTGCGTGACGCACAGAAGATACGACGGGATCGGGCGCTCGCAGAAACTGCGGCGACCCGCGTCGATTTCTTCACGCTCGTGCGCGGAGAGGACGAATAATGACCGTACGCGCGCGATTCGATATCGCGCTCGCCAGCCAATCCGCGTTCCGTGCGCTGATGGAGGCGATGGCGCGTCCAGGCACGATTCATTCGCTTGCCGGCGACACCGCGCCCACGCCGCTGATGCCAGCGGCCGCGGCACTGATCCGCTCGCTCGCCGACTATGAAACGCCGGTCTGGTGCGACGATCACGTTTCCGCCGCGGCCCGCGACTGGATCCGGTTCCAAACCGGCGCGCCGCTGACCGCGGCGATGAGTGACGCTGGCTTCGCGGTGATTGCCGATGCAGCCCGTATGCCGGGTCTCGCGAGCTTTGCTGTCGGCGATGCAGAGTACCCCGACCGTTCAACCACGATCATCGTTCAGATCGAGAGCTTTGGCGGACCGCAATTCGTCCTCGCCGGCCCCGGCATCAAAGATACCCGCAGGGTCGCGGTATCGTCGCTTCCGGGAGATTTCGCCACGCGCTGGTCCGAGAATCGCACACTGTTCCCGTGCGGCGTCGACGTCATTCTCGTTGCGGGCCATGAGATTGCAGCGCTGCCGCGCACCGTCAACCTCGAACCGGCCGGAGGCTAACTCATGTATGTCGCGGTCAAGGGAGGCGAACGCGCCATCGACAACGCTCACCGGCTGATGGCCAATGCGCGCCGCGGCGATCCCGCTGTCGCGGAACTCTCGCTGGCCCAGATCGACAATCAGCTTGCCCTCGCCGTCGACCGTGTGATGAGCGAAGGTTCGCTTTACGATCGGGAGCTCGCAGCGCTGGCCATCAAGCAGGCGCGCGGCGACCTCATCGAAGCAATCTTTCTCTTGCGCGCCTATCGCACGACGTTGCCACGGTTCGGCGCAAGCGAGCCGCTCGATACCGACACCATGGACATCCGCCGCCGCATTTCCGCGACGTTCAAGGATCTGCCCGGTGGCCAGGTTCTGGGTCCAACCTTCGATTACACTCATCGTCTGCTCGACCACACACTTGCCGAAGGCGTCGAACCGGAGCCACCGGCGACCGCCGACGCCGACGCCGTGCGTTTCAAGTCAGTTGCGGAACTCCTTGCCGATGGCGGGTTGATCGAGCAGGAAACGCCGGATACCGGAGAGGTCGGCGACCTCACCCGCGATCCGCTCTCGTTCCCGGCGGAACGCGACCTGCGCCTGCAGAACCTTGCCCGCGGCGACGAAGGATTCCTTCTCGCGCTCGGCTATTCGACCCAGCGCGGCTACGGCCGTACCCATCCGTTTGTCGGCGAGATCCGCTTCGGCGACGTAGACGTTGAACTGATTGCCGAAGAGGTCGGCTTCGCCGTGCCGCTCGGCACGATCAGCGTCACCGAATGCCAGATGGTCAACCAGTTCGGCGGCAGCGCTACGGAAGCGCCGCGCTTCACCCGCGGCTACGGTCTCACCTTCGGCCAGGGCGAGCGCAAGGCGATGTCGATGGCACTCGTCGACCGCGCGCTGCGCGCCCGCGAGCTTGGCGAAGACGTGCGCGCGCCGGCCCAGGACGAGGAGTTCGTCCTGAGCCACTCCGACAACGTGCAGGCGACCGGCTTCGTCGAGCATCTGAAGCTGCCGCACTATGTCGACTTCCAGTCGGAGCTCGGCCTGCTGCGCAAACTACGTGAGGAATTCTTCGCCGCGCAGTCGCGCGTCACCGATAAAGAAACGCACGTGCAGGACGCCGCCGAATGACCGCGCCGGTCTACAACTTCGCCTACCTCGACGAGCAGACCAAGCGAATGATCCGCCGCGCGATCCTGAAGGCGATCGCCATCCCCGGCTATCAGGTGCCATTCGCGAGCCGCGAAATGCCGATGCCCTACGGCTGGGGCACCGGCGGCATCCAGGTCACCGCTTCAATTCTCGGTCCGAATGACACCCTGAAAGTCATCGATCAGGGCTCCGACGACACAACGAATGCAGTTTCGATCCGCAAGTTTTTCGTCAAGACCGCGGGTGTGCAGACGACGACGAAGACATCTGAAGCGACCGTGATTCAGACCCGCCACCGTATTCCGGAGACGCCGCTCACCGAAAATCAGGTGCTGGTCTATCAGGTTCCGATCCCCGAGCCGCTGCGCTTCCTCGAGCCCCGCGAGACCGAGACCCGCCGCATGCATGCGTTGTCCGAATATGGGCTGATGCATGTGAAGCTCTACGAGGACATCGCCCGCCACGGGCACATCGCAACGAGCTACGCCTACCCGGTCAAGGTCGACGCGCGCTACGTCATGGACCCCTCGCCGATCCCGAAATTCGATAACCCGAAGCTCGGTGACTGCCCCGCATTACAACTATTCGGCGCCGGCCGCGAAAAGCGCATCTACGCGATTCCGCCTTATACGAGGGTCGTTTCGCTCGATTTCGAGGACCACCCCTTCGAGCCCTACCGGCACGATTCTCAATGCGAGCTGTGCGGCGCTACCGACAGCTATCTCGACGAGGTCATCACCGACGACGCCGGCAGCCGCATGTTTGTCTGCTCCGACACCGATTATTGCGAAGAAAGGCGCGCGTCATGAGCGCTGCCGAGCGCCCGCTCCTCTCAACCGATGGCCTCACCAAATGGTATGGCCGCCAACTCGGCTGCCGCGACGTCTCCTTCGACCTCTACGAAGGCGAGGTGATGGCTATTGTCGGCGAGTCCGGCTCCGGCAAGACAACGTTACTTCAGCTCCTGTCGACGCAGCTTGAGCCCGACGACGGCCGCATTGCCTACCGCATGCGCGATGGCACGGTCGCCGACCTGTGGTCGCTCAGCGAGCCTGCCCGGCGCTTTTTGTTCCGTACCGACTGGGGTTTCGTTCACCAGGATCCGCAGCTCGGTCTGCGCATGGGCGTATCGGCCGGCGGCAATGTCGGCGAGCGGCTGATGGCGGTCGGCGCCCGCAATTACAGCGAGATCCGCCACACGGCCGAAGAGTGGCTCGCCCGGGTCGAAATCCCGGAGCATCGTATCGACGACACGCCCCGCACCTATTCCGGAGGCATGCGCCAGCGGCTCCAGATCGCGCGCAATCTCGTCACTGCGCCGCGGCTGATCTTCATGGACGAGCCGACCGGCGGGCTCGATGTCTCGGTGCAGGCGCGGCTGCTCGACCTGTTGCGCCGGATCGTATCGGACCTCGGCCTAGCCGCGATCATCGTCACGCACGACCTTGCTGTCGCGCGGCTGTTGTCGAACCGGATCATGGTGATGAAAGACGGCGACGTCATTGAACAAGGACTCACTGACCAGGTGCTCGACGACCCGCACGAAGCCTATACCCAGCTCCTCGTTTCCTCGATCCTTCCAGCATGACCGCCACGATGCACGCGCTCGAACTCAAAAACGTCGCCAAGACCTTCACCATGCACCTGCAGGGCGGGCTCAAGCTGCCGGTGCTACGCAATGTCAGCTTTGCCGCCGATGCCGGGCAATGCGTCGCGCTCGCGGGCCCCTCCGGCGCCGGCAAGTCGTCGATCCTCAAGCTCATCTACGGCAATTACCGCTGCGATAGCGGCGAAGTCTTGGTGCGTGACGGAGAGGCGACGGTCGACATCGCCGCCAGTGAACCACGCCGCATTCTGTCGCTGCGCCAGCGTGCGCTCGGTTACGTCACCCAGTTTCTGCGTGCAGTACCTCGCGTCTCGGCACTCGACATCGTCGCGGAACCGCTCGTCGTGCGCGGCGTCGACCGCGACACGGCCTCCGCTCGCGCCGCCGAAATGCTCGCCCGTTTCAACGTGCCGGGCCGGCTGTGGACGCTACCGCCGGCAACCTTCTCCGGCGGCGAACAACAACGCGTCAATCTCGCCCGCGGTCTCCTGCCCGCGCATCCGGTGCTGCTGCTCGACGAGCCGACGGCTTCGCTCGACGCCGTCAATCGCCAGGCCGTCATCGAGGTGGTGCGCGAGCGAAAAGCGGCCGGCGCGGCCATCGTCGCCATCGTCCATGACGACGAGGTGCGCGAAGCGATCGCCGACGTCCATGTCGACGTTACGAAATTTGCAGCGGCGGCCTGACCATGTCCGAGACCTTCATCCTTCATAGCGCCCGCCTCGTCCTCGCCGACCGAGTGATCGACAACGGCTATGTCGCCGTTGCCGGCGGCGCAATCGCCGAGATTGGCGACGGCAAGCCGCCGGAGGCCGGTATCGACTGCGGCGGCGACCTCGTCATGCCGGGCCTCGTAGAGTTGCACACGGATCACATCGAAGCGCATGTGATGCCTCGTCCCAAGGTACATTGGGACACGATTTCAGCCGTCATTTCCTACGACGCTCAAATTGCCACGAGCGGCATCACCACGGTGCTCGATTCGCTCCGGGTCTGGCGTGAAGAAGGTGCCGAGGATGCCGACGGCCAGGCGCTCGAACTCGCGACCGCCATCGACGAGGCGCGCAAGGCTGATCTCCTGCGCGTCGAGCACTTCCTGCATTTGCGCTGCGAGGTGCCGATGCCGAACGTCATCGGCGAAGCGCAGGAACTGATCGGTCGCCCGGAAGTCCGGCTGCTTTCGCTCATGGATCACACGCCGGGCCAACGCCAGTTCCGCGATCCGCAGAAGCTGCGTGAGTATTATCGCAGCAAGAGCGGCGGACTTTCCGACGCCCAGCTTGATGCGATGTTTTCGCGGCGGCTCGAGCATGCTGCCAATCACGCCGCAAGGAACTATGCAGGCCTGGTCGCGCTCGCGTCGCGGCATGCGACACCCCTCGCAAGCCATGATGACACGACGCTGGAGCACGTCGAACAGGCCATCGTCGACAAGGTCGCGGTCGCGGAATTTCCGACGACCATCGAATCAGCCGAAAAGCTCCACCGCGCCGGCATTCGCGTCATGATGGGAGCACCCAACCTGGTGCGCGGCGGCTCTCATTCCGGCAACGTCGCGACCCGCGATCTCGCCCGCGCCGGCACGCTCGACATCATGTCGTCCGACTATGTGCCATCGAGCCTATTGTCGGCCGCGCTCATGCTGCCGCAGATGGCAGAGAATTACGACCTGCCGGCGGCGGTGCGGACTGTCACCAAGACGCCGGCGGAAGTCATCGGTTTCACCGATCGCGGCGAAATCGCGCCCGGCAAACGAGCCGATCTGATCCGCGTCCATCGCGCCGGAAAGGCGGCGACGGTCCGTGGCGTCTGGAGCGGCGGCCGCCGCGTCGCATGAGTGCGCCGATCGGCCCCGGACGTCTCGTGCTCGTCGTGGGTCCCAGCGGCGCCGGCAAGGACACTGTCATCAATGGAGCTCGACAGGCACTGGACGGGAACGCGCATATCGTATTCCCGCGCCGGGTGGTGACGCGGCCGGCCTCAGAGGCCGAGGACAACGACAGTGTCAGCGCAAGCGCTTTCGAGACTGCTGCCGCCGCGGGGGTCTTTGCGCTGCACTGGGCGGCGCACGGTCACAGATACGGCATTCCGCGCACCATCGACGAAGACATTCGTTGCGGCCGCACCGTCGTCTGCAATGTATCGCGAACAATTATTGGGCATGCCCGCACGCGATATGCCTCAGTCGCCGTCATCTTGGTCACCGCACCGTCAAACATTCTTGCCGAACGTCTCGCCCACCGAGGACGTGAAACCAGAGCTGAGACGGAGTCGCGACTACAACGAAGCAATCAGTTGGCTCAACCGGACCCGGACGACGTAATCCAGAACGCCGGCAGCGCCAGAGAAGCAATTTTGCAATTTATCGAAGTTCTGAAAATACCGCCGCTCTCGGCGTAATACAGGTTTCGACGGTTTTCTGTCATATCAGAAACGAACGGACTTACGGCTCACCAATCTCGTATTTTTTATTTCCGCCCTTGTCCGCCAAGAGCCACATACTGCCTCCCTATTTCGTGTGCGACCTCCCATAACCGCGGGGCGAGAAACGTCTCGACCTGTTTTTCTGTCACGGCCTCGCGCAAATAAATAAGAGACACGGCGCCGACTGCAAAATCCCGCCACAGAACCGGCACCGATATTGCCCGCGTGCCTTCGATCGGAGCTTCATAGTCGTGCATGGCGTATCCACGCTTGCGGGCTTCCGCGATCTCGATGCGAGCGGCGCGAACCATGTTGGCGGGCTTGTCACCCTTCACATTCGCTGAAACCGACCGAATGATATCTTCGCGATCCTGGCTCTTGGACCACGTCAACAAGGCGACACCCGCCGCCGAGCTGAAAAGCGGAAACCGCGTATATTCGAAACGACGAAGACCGATTGGCGCAACGCTGCGATTTGATACTTCGATGACCATCGAAATCCCGTCGCGCACGAGAAACTCGGCGGGCCACTTCACCAGTTGCGCGAAATCGTTGAGCACATTCTGGACAAACAGATTCGGACCGCTGATACGGTCGAGCGAACTTGAGAGCAGCCGAACACGCGGCAGTGGCCGATAGCCGCGGTCGATCAGTTCGACATAACTTTCCTTGCGCAACGTGTGGAGAATGCGAACGACGGTCGCTTTCGGCAATCCGGTCAGTTCGACGAGGCGCGACAGCGTGACCGGCGCATTTTCGTTCAGCGCGATAATGACGGACAGGGATCGCTGCAGGGACTGGATCGTTCTCGGCTGCCGGGTCTCCGCGCCAGTCCGTTTTTCGGCCACCACCCTGTTTCTCCCTGCAACAGCTTTTCCATTGAGGCGTACCACACATTGGTCCACTATGTGAACCATTGGTCTGATATGGTTGCGCCGGAGGCTGCCGTTTCGTTAGACATCAAGAATGCCATCGGCGCGATCGCAATCGGAATGCCCGACATGAGGTCCGCCGAAGCCGTCGACATGACGATTTCGCCGGACCCGATTTTATGAAGCTCTTTTCCTACCGGCGCCGGCCCGTTCATCTCGGTCCCTACCCGCTCGAACGTCTTGCCCGACGCCGGGACATTCCGGACCTTGACGCCATGCCGGCCATGGAGGCCGTTGCCTTCACCGACGACGCCAATCCTGAATCGCTGGTCAACGCGATGAACCGCTACATCAGCATGTTCGATGTGGTTCGCGATGGCGCCGTCACGCCACTCAAGGCGGAGATTCCCGAAAACCCGGTGGCGCGCTCCGATCACCTAAAGGCTGCGGGCTATTACTACGACGCGACAATGATGGGCGTATGCGATCTGCCCCGCCAGGCCCTGCTGGGAACACCGATCCGCAACCCGGGCGTTCCCGCGCTGGTCGCCGAGCTGGAGAAAGGACAGCCGAAGACATTTGCAGCGGGCATCGACGTCATTTACGCGGACGTACTCGAGTCCGCACGCAAGAAGCTCGGATCCGTCGACGGTCACACATCAGCTCTGGTGGTTCTGATCGAGCACACCCGGGACCCCGATCTCAGTGAACCGGGGACAGAGTGGTTCGTTGACACGCAGGCCCAGCGCGCCGGTCTGCTTGCGGCGAATACCGCGATCGTCCTGTCCAGCTATCTCCGGACGCTCGGCTACGAAGCCCGCGCGCACACCGTGACGAGTAGCGACGTCGACCTCAACAAGCTCGCCGTAGCGTCCGGGCTCGCCTATCTCGACGAGGACGGACGGACAATCGTCAATCCTTATGTCGGAACGCGTTTCGGGCTTACCGCTGTCACAACGACAATGGAGCTCGCGCCGGACCAGGCGCTCGCCCGCCCCACCCTTGCCTCCCGGTTACGCAGTCACGGCCCGGCCTGGTGGCTCGGAAAAGGCACGACGAAGAATGCGTTCAATTGCGTCCCTTATAAGCGCCGCCGTTTCCATATGGGCGCGTATCCGTTTGAGAGCCTAAAACGGCGCGACGAACCGACGACATTCATCGATGAACCGCGCGTCCCTCGATTTCCGAAGCGCGCCGATTTCTTCGCTCGCGCCGTCTTTGGCGACATGGGCAAGGAGATGCAGAACAACGCGAAGGGCGGATTTTACGTGCAGAAATCTGCCATCGGCGCCTGCGCGCGCCGCGCGCTCGGCGCTCTTCTGCTGCTCCAGTTCGGTGAAGCACGCGGGCCGGTCTCCCGGACCGTTGCCGACCCCGAGCGCAACGCGCTCAATGTGAAGGCCGCGTCATATTACATGGCGACCGACGCCGTCGGCCTGTCTCGCTGTCCGCCCTGGGCTTATTACAGCTATGACGCCGCCGGCAATGAACTGAAGCCCTATCACAAGAACGCCGTGTCGATGCTCTACGACCAGGGGCACGAGACGTTCGAAGGCGCCAGCGGAGACGACTGGATCTCGGTCGCGCAGAGCATGCGCGCCTACCTGCGGTTCTCGCTGCTCGGCGGTGTCATCGCCGAACAAATCCGCCGTCTCGGCTACTCCGCACGCGTCCACACCGTTCTGGACGGCGACGTATTGCAGCCGCCGTTGCTGCTGCTGTCCGGCCTCGGTGAAGTGTCCCGGATTGGCGAAGTCATTCTCAATCCTTATCTGGGCCCGCGTCTGAAATCCGGCATCGTCACGACGAACCTGCCGTTCGCTTACGACAGGCCGCTCGACTTCGGGCTGCAGACCTTCTGCAGTAACTGCAACAAGTGTGCCCGCGAATGCCCGTCCGGCGCGATCACAGCCGGTCCGAAGCTGATGTATAACGGCTATGAAATCTGGAAATCGGACGCGGAAAAATGCGCGCGCTACCGCATCACGAACCAGGGCGGCGCGATGTGCGGCCGTTGCATGAAAACATGTCCATGGAACCTGGAAGGCCTCTTTTCAGAAGCGGCTTTTCGATGGGTCGCAATGCGATTTCCCGGTGCTGCGCGCTGGATCGCCAAACTTGATGATTGGCTCGGGCGTGGCGGTATCAATCCCGTCAAAAAATGGTGGTGGGACATCGAGATCGATCGCGGTTCCGGGCGCCACGTCAAGGCCAAGGCAACCCATGTCCGGGGGCTCAATCTCAACCTCGATCTGAAATACGAAGATCAGACCCTCGCCGTCTATCCGGCCGATACGATGCCGCCGCCCTTCCCGGTTCCATTTCCGGTCAACCGCGAAGCCGGTATCGAACGCTATCGTTCGCTACTGACCCCGAGCGAGCACAAGGAACGCCTCCGCCGGGGCGAGGACCATGGGCTCGTGCCGCAATTCAAGATGCCCGAGGGACCGCCACCGGTATTTCCAGTGATTCTCAAGCGGCGCGAGGACATGGCGGAGGACGTCGCGCGCTTTGAATTTACGTCCGTCGACGGCCGGGCCCTGCCGACATTCGAGGCGGGCGCGCATATCGACGTCGTCATAGCCCCGGAATATCTCCGCCAATACAGCCTCGCTGGGGATCCGGCGGATCACTCACGCTACGTTCTCGGCGTTCAGCGCGAAAGCCAGGGTCGCGGCGGTTCGATCCTGATGCTTCGTGCGTTCAGGGAAGGCCGGCGGGTTTTTATTTCGGCTCCGAGAAACCATTTTCCGCTCGACGAAAATGCGACGAGAAGCTTTTTGTTCGCCGGCGGAATTGGCGTCACGCCGATGCTCGCAATGGCGAACCGGCTTCACGCGCTCGATCGCGAATTCGAACTCCATTACAGCGCGCGACGTCGCGCCAGCGCACCGTTCATGTCCGAAATCGCGACCGCTCCCTGGCACAATCGCGTGCGATTTCATTTCAAGGACGAAGGCGCGCGGGCCGATTTTCCGAGCCTCCTGCCCTCCTACGTATCCGGTTTTCACCTTTATACCTGCGGGTCGCCGCGCTACATGGAGGGGCTCTTCGCCGCCGCCGAAGCCAAAGGGTGGCCGGAGGACGCCTTGCACCGCGAATTCTTTACCGTTCCCGAGCAACCCGATTATGTGAACACGCCATTCGTTCTCACCCTGGCGCAAAGCGGAAAGCACTTTCTCATCCCAGCCGATCGTCGCGCCACCGATGTCCTGGCCGACAACGGCATCGTGGTGGACACAAAGTGTTCGGACGGCATTTGCGGCGTCTGCGCGGTCCGGGTTCTGGACGGAAAACCCGAACACCGCGATCATGTCCTGAGCAAGAAAGAGCGTGATCAGAAAATGATTCTTTGCTGCTCACGCGCCGCCGAGGCTGACGGCAACATTACGATTGACCTTTAACCGTCGACTGCGCGCCTGCCGGCACGCTTAGCGCGGCGCCGCCGCGTCGACCGCTTTCAAGGCATCGACAAGACCGGCGCCGAATTCGCTGTTGCGCGGGCGCGGACCGAGCGTGGTTGCCGTTGTCGTCAACAGCCGCCGCACGTCCGCCGGCCTGAGTTGCGGGTTTCGCGCCAGCAGCAGCGCGGCAACGCCGCTGACATGAGCCGCCGCGGCCGATGTCCCTGACGTCACCTGCAAGCCGCCGCCCGGCGCGGGCAGCAGAACATCGACGCCCGGCGCCGCGACCGCGACTTGCGCGCCGCGATTTGCGACCGGCAGCAGCTTGTCATGGGAATCGGTCGCCGTGACGCCGATCACCTGACGATACGCACCGGGAAAGAGCGGTGGCGAACGCGGTCCCGCGTTGCCGACCGCCGCGACCAGCACGACGCCACGGGCATCGGCCGCAGCCAGTATCTCTGCCATCAGAGGATCCCGCGGACCGGCAAAGCTCATATTGATGACGCGCGCGCCCTCGCTCGCAGCCCAGTCGATGCCCTTGATGACATTGAACGTGGTGGCATCCGTGCTGGCCGCGCCGCCTCCAAACGCACGCACCGCGAGCAGTCTCGCCCGCGGCGCAACACCAGTCAGCCGGCCTTTTGCCGCCACGGCGCCGGCCATGCCGGTGCCGTGCGCATGCGCGGCCGCAGGCGCTCCGGTCAAATCCAGGCGCTTGACGACAGTGCCGGCGAGCTCGGGATGGCTCTCGTCGATCTGAGAGTCAATCACGGCGACCGGAACATCGTCGCCGCCGGTGATGCGATGCGCCTCAAGAAGATGCAGTTTATCGACGACATATTGCGCCGAACCCGATTGCGCTGGCGCGGTACCCTGCTGCAAACGGAAGAAGTTGTTCGATTGCGCCGCGATCACCCGCACATAACGTGCGAGCGATTGAATAACGCCGGCGACCGACCGGCCACCGTCGATCCGCCAACGCTGCACGCTCTGCCCGGTCAGCGTGAAGGTCTGCGTCTCAAGCCGCGTCAGGTTGAGACGGCGCGCCATGCGCTGGAGATAGGCGTCGCTGGTCCCGGCCCGAACCCGCAACAGCACTTCGTTGGGGACGAACCCGAATGCGCCCGCGGGCGGCGCAGTAAATCCGCCACGCCCTCCGCCTTGCGTTCCGCGCGGCGGGCGTGGCTGCGGCGAGGATGGCGCATTGAGTTCCGGAAACAACGCCCCGGCAAGCAACCACCCTGCCGGGCCGAGAAAACAGGTCATGCCGTTGCGGGTAACCTCCGCGCTGGTGAGTTCGCGCGGCATCAACGCCGCCTGCACCATGGTCGAGCCGACGGTGCAGGCCAGGCCGAGGACACCATAGGTCGCCAGCGGGGTCAGAGCCTGGGACGACGCACCACCAGCCGATGTCGTAGCGGTCGGTACCGGATTGTTCGGCGGCGGTACAAAGATCTGTGCGTGGGCGCGCGGCACGCCGACAACAAGCGCCGAAATCGATGCAATGATGACCAGCAACAGCCGCGCCACCGCCTGCGTCATCTCAACTCCCGCACAATTTAAAACACGAACTCAAAAACAAGACACGCAAATGACGCGCTACTTCGGCGGCACGATGACCGTATCGAGCAGCTTGCGGCACTCGCCAAGCTCATGCAAAGCGGCGCGTAGATGTCCGAGATCATCGCGCGACAGCCGCGGGCCTGGCGCCGCAGCCGGCGCAGCCGGTAATGGGGCTTGATGCCCGGCGCGATCAGCCGGCTCGACACGCGGCACTGGCGCAGCCGCCATCGGCGGCTCACGTCGTTCGACGACATTGCTGCGCTCGCCAAGATCGCGGCCGAGCAGCGACGGAAGGCGGCCGAGCAATCCGCCGGAGCGTTCGTCGACCTCGATATCGCCGTCAACGTCCCCGTCGAAGTCGTCGACAGGCTCTTCGGCGATCGCACTGTGCGGCGGCTGCGCTGCGCCCTCCTGCCACACTGCTTGCACGAACTTGACGCCCTGTTCGCGCAAAATGCGCTGGACGCCGCGGATGGTGTAGCCTTCGCCGTATAAAAGATGACGAATGCCGCGCAGCAGATCGATGTCGTCGGGACGGTAGTAGCGGCGTCCGCCGCCACGCTTCATTGGCCGGATTTCGTGGAACCGGCTTTCCCAAAACCGCAAGACGTGCTGCGGCAAGTCGAGCTCGTCCGCAACTTCGCTAATGGTCCGGAATGCGTCGGGCGCCTTGGTATCCAAAGCGGCACGCTCCTCAAAAATTCGGACTCAGGTTACCGGAACTCAGTCGTCCTCACCGGACGCATCGCCGTCACCGTTGATGCGCTGCTTGAGGATCGCCGAGGGCTTGAACACCATGACGCGGCGCGGAGATATCGGAACTTCCTTGCCGGTCTTCGGATTGCGTCCGATGCGCTGACCTTTTTTGCGCACGACGAACGACCCGAATGACGACAACTTCACCGTCTCGCCGCGTTCGAGACAATCGGTGATTTCCTTGAGAACGAGTTCCACAAGCGCTGCCGACTCCGTGCGGGACAGCCCCACTTTCTGGTAAACCGCCTCACAAAGATCCGCCCGCGTTACTGTCTTACCGGCCATCGCCTGCCCCACTAACGGCGAAGTATCCTGCTGATTTTTCGACGATATTCGCTCAGGGGGAGCCGGTCAACGGGATAAAACGTGGCCTTTGGGGGTCCGCGACCCCTACCAGCGCAGCAAAACCGAGCCCCAGGTGAAGCCGCCACCCATGGCCTCGAGCATGACGAGGTCGCCCGGTTTGATCCGTCCGTCCTTGCGCGCGACGTCCAGTGCAAGCGGGATCGAGGCGGCCGAGGTATTGCCGTGGCGATCGACTGTGATCACGACCTTGTCCGGCGCGATGCCGAGTTTATGGGCGGACCCGTCGATGATCCGCTTGTTGGCCTGATGCGGCACGAACCACTGGATATCGTTCGCACTGTAGCCGGTCGCCCTGAAGGCGTCCTCGATCACGTCGGTGACCATGGCAACCGCGTGTTTGAAGACCTCCCGGCCCTCCATGCGCAGGTGGCCGACGGTCATGGTCGATGACGGACCGCCATCGACATAGAGCTTGTCCTTGTGGCGGCCGTCGGACCTCAGATGCGTGGTCAGGATGCCGCGGTCGTTCCGGGTTCCGGGCTGCGCCTGCGCGTCGAGAACGACCGCCCCGGCGCCGTCGCCGAACAGCACACAGGTGGTGCGGTCGTTCCAGTCCAGAATTCGGGAGAAGGTCTCCGCCCCGATCACCAGCGCTCTCTTGTGGAGACCGCTACGCAGCATGGCGTCGGCGGTGGCGAGCGCGAATACGAAGCCAGAGCATACCGCCTGCAGGTCAAAGGCCGCACCGTGATGGATGCCAAGTCCGGCCTGGACGGTTACCGCGGTTGCCGGAAAGGTGTTGTCCGGCGTCGAGGTGGCGAGCACGATAAGGTCGATCGACTGCGCATCGACCTTTGCGTCCGCAAGAGCGGCCTGTGCCGCCCTCAGCGCGAGATCGGACGTCACTTCACCGTCGGCGGCGATATGGCGCGCGCGGATTCCGGTCCGCTGCGTGATCCACTCGTCGGAGGTCTCGACTTTGGCCGCCAATTCGGCGTTGGTGACGGTTCGGGCCGGGAGATAACTTCCGCAACCGAGCACAACAGAACGGGTCACGGTCACGAACCGGCTCCTCCCGCGGCGCGCGGCGGGGGCGCCGCATTATCGTCCGGAGACGGCGACATTGATTGTCCGATTTTAGCGAGAAGATCGTAGCGTACCATGTCGTACCCGAGATCGATGGCCGCCGCGAAACCTTCGGTATCCGCGCCGCCGTGGCTCTTGATAACGATGCCGTTGAGGCCAAGGAAGACCCCGCCGTTGGAATTGCGCGGATCCATCTTTTCCCGCAGCGCCTGAAAGGCCGACCGCGCCAGCAGATAGCCGAGCTTTGAAATCCAGCTTCGGCTGATGGCGCTGCGCAGATACTGGGCAATCTGGCGGGCGGTGCCCTCGGCGGTCTTCAGCGCGATATTGCCGGCAAAGCCTTCGGTCACAATCACGTCGGTGGTACCCTTGCCGATGTCGTCACCCTCGACAAAGCCGACATAGTCGAAATGAGGAAACCGGCTGCCGCGCAGGATGGCGCCCGCCTCACGAACCTCTTCGAGACCCTTGACCTCCTCCACCCCGATATTCAGGAGGCCCACCGTTGGCCGTTCGAGATCGAACAGCACCCGCGCCATCGCGCTTCCCATGACCGCAAGATTGATGAGGTGGCGCGCGTCGGCCCCGATCGAGGCTCCGACGTCGAGCACGATCGACTCGCCCTTGATCGTCGGCCAAAGCGCCGCAATCGCCGGACGCTCGATCCCTTCGATCATCTTCAGGTTGAAGCGCGACATCGCCATCAGCGCGCCGGTATTGCCTGCCGACACCGCGACCGCGGCATCCCCCTTCTTGACCGCATCGAGCGCCAGCCACATCGAGGATTTCCAGCGGCCATAGCGCAGCGCCTGGCTCGGTTTGTCGTCCATACGGATCGCGACGTCGGTGTGGATGAGCCGTGACTTCGCCTTGAGCCGGGGATGTGCGTCGAGCAGCGGCGCCACCTGTGCCTGATCGCCAAAAATCAGGAGTTCGACGTCCGTATGCCGCATCAGTGCCAGTTCGGCACCCGGGATCGTTACGGGCGGGCCGTGATCGCCGCCCATAGCATCGAGCGCTATTCTGATCGTGTCGGGCATGGAGTTTGGACGAGTTTGGACCTGAGCGGCGGTGCTATGGCACAGAACGTTCGCCCTAGCGACGGGGGCGCGGCTGTCAGATTACGACCGTGTGACGACCATACCGGGTCGTCTCGCCGAGACAAGCCGCAACTGTGGAGAGCCGCAAATAGCTAAAGTTCCACTTTAACTTGAAGAACGGCCCTTTTTCAGGCTCTCGAGGGCCGAAAACGGACTTGTCCCGGCCTCCACGGCGGCCGGATTGACGAATTCGACGTCCTTTTTACGAGGATAGGGATCAAGCCCCAGCATCAGAAATTCGACCGCGATCGCGCCAAGATCGATCGTCCCATCGATCAGCGGTTCCGGCGGATCGTCGCCAGCGAACGCCGGGTCCGACGGAACCGAAAAGGTCAGATCGACGGTCTCCCTCACCCGGTTTTCGACCGGCTCAAGAGTGACGACGCAAGTCTGTCCGACCGTCGCATCAACGTGTCCCGTCACAACAACCCCCCGGGCCCGCTGCGCGACGTCGAATGACGCTGTCAGGCTTGGAAGCGAGCGCAGCCCCGCCGCCGTCGCTATGGCCGATCGCACGGTCTCGTCGGCCTCCAGATCGGCGTGGCTTCCGGCTTCCGGGATATCGTCGACCGCAAGCGGCACGCTCCACAACGGCGCCGGTGGCACGCTCGGTCGATCGGTTTTGGTCGCCATCAGGCCACCTCCTGCCCGCTCCGACCTGCGGGGTCCGGAAAGACCACACGCCCGGCGGCAATAGCATCCAGCTGCTGTTCCGACAGTGCGCGGTCCACGGCACGGATATATGCCGCGAGGCGCGGCGCGGTGCCCACAGCGCCGTCAAGGATATTTCGCGATAGAACCTGAGCCAAGGCATCGAGTCCCGGTTCCGCGAGCGCGGCGTCGTAGGCATGGGCCCGACCGTAAAATGCCTCCCCGATCTGGCGCATTTCCTTTGGCACCTTGAGGTCGGCGACCCCCATTTCACGCAGATTACCGTCCATATCGGCGCAGAAGCGGTCGAACAGCTGCTGCCCGGCTTGCGGATAGCTGGACTGGTCTCCTTTGAGACGCCGCAGCACAAGCGCCAAGTGCAGCACGATGAGGTCAAAACGGCCGTTAACCGTGTCCGGAACGGCAAAGTCCCGGTAAAAAACCGGCAATCGCGCCTGCGCCACGATCATGCCATAGAGAATGGAAATGGTGTCGGGCTGCCTGTCACGGCGGAACAGGGATATAATCATTGAATTGGGTACCGAACTGGCGCTGCCATCAGGGCCGCGTAAGACATCCGCCCGGACGGCGCAAGGTCGATCAGAATTATGGCACGTCGCAAAGCTGATATCACCCGGTCCCGCCGGCTTGGGTTCGCACTCATGGTTGCCGCCACGCTCGCGGTCGCCGGCTGCGGCCGTTTTTCGGAGACCTATCAGCGGGGCTATGTGCTGCCGGAAGGAGCGCTCGAGCAAATTCCGATGGGAGCCTCGCAGGACCAGGTGCTGATCGTGCTCGGGACGCCCTCGACCGTCGCCACCGTCAGCGGCGAGGTGTTCTATTACATCTCCCAGCGCACCGAGCGCGACGCTGCCTTCATGCCCCGCGAGGTCAAGGACCAGCGCGTCATCGCCGTCTACTTCGACAAGGAGCGCAAGGTCGAACGGCTCGCCAATTACGGCGTCAGAGACGGCAAAGTGTTCGACTTCATCTCCCGTACCACCCCGGCCGGCGGCGAGGAGATGCACATGCTGAGCTACCTCTTCAAGATCTGGGGCAGATGACGGCAGCACCGGCGCGACGAAAAAGCCCCGCGGCAAACCGCGGGGCTTCGTGTTTTTCGACCGTCGTACCGTTTAGTGCGCCAGGATGGCGAGCAGCAGCAGCGCGACGATGTTGGTGATCTTGATCATCGGGTTCACGGCGGGGCCCGCCGTGTCCTTGTAGGGATCGCCGACGGTGTCGCCGGTCACGGCCGCCTTGTGGGCTTCCGAGCCCTTGCCGCCGTAGTGGCCGTCCTCGATGTATTTCTTGGCGTTGTCCCAGGCGCCGCCGCCCGAAGTCATCGAGATCGCAACGAACAGGCCGGTGACGATGACGCCGAGCAGCATCGCGCCCACCGCAGAGAACGCCGCCGACTTGCCAACTGCGCCACCGCCCGCGATCGCATAGATCACGAAGTAGACGACAACCGGCGACAGCACCGGCAACAGTGACGGCACGATCATTTCCTTGATCGCGGCGCGAGTCAGCAGGTCCACCGCGCGGCCGTAGTCCGGCTTGTCGGTGCCCTTCATGATGCCCGGCTTCTCGCGGAACTGCCGGCGCACTTCTTCGACGATCGAGCTCGCCGCACGGCCAACCGCCGTCATGCCCATCGCGCCGAACAGGTACGGCAATAGGCCGCCGAACAGCAGGCCGACGACGACGTAGGGATTGTTGAGCGAGAAGTCGAGCTTGATGCCCTGGAAGTACGTGTGCTTCGCCGAATTGGCGATGAAGTACTGCAGATCCTGATTATAGGCAGCAAACAGCACCAGCGCGCCGAGACCCGCCGAGCCGATCGCATAACCCTTGGTGACCGCCTTGGTGGTGTTGCCGACGGCGTCGAGCGCGTCGGTCGACTTGCGCACATCCTTCGGCAGCCCGGCCATTTCCGCAATGCCGCCGGCATTGTCGGTGACCGGACCGAAGGCATCGAGCGCCACCACCATGCCGGCGAGCGCCAGCATCGTCGTCACCGCAATGGCGATCCCGAACAGTCCGGCCAGCGCGTAGGTCACCAAGATGCCGGCGATGATGACGATCGTCGGCAGCGCGGTCGACTCCAGCGAGACCGCGAGGCCCTGGATGATGTTGGTTCCGTGGCCGGTCACCGACGACTGCGCGATCGACTTCACCGGGCGGAAATCCGTGCCGGTGTAGTATTCGGTGATCCAGACGATCAGCCCGGTCACGACAAGACCGGCGATGCCGCAGAGGTAGAGCGACATTCCGGTGTAAGTCGTACCCGCGAGTGGGCCGAATCCGATCAGGTAGTGGATCGCACCGGCGACGCCAGCCAGCGACAGAATGCCGGTGGCAATCAGCCCCTTGTAGAGCGCGCCCATGATCGAGGGGTTCTCGCCGCCCGACAGGCTGACGAAGAACGTGCCGACAATCGAGGTGATGATACAGACGCCGCCGATCGCGAGCGGCAGCGTCATCATCGGCAGCAACAAGGGCGAATTGGCGAAGAAGATCGCCGCGAGCACCATGGTGGCGACCGCGGTCACCGCATAGGTCTCGAACAGGTCGGCGGCCATGCCGGCGCAGTCGCCGACATTGTCGCCGACGTTGTCGGCAATCGTCGCCGGGTTGCGTGGATCGTCTTCCGGAATGCCGGCCTCGACCTTGCCGACAAGGTCGCCACCGACGTCCGCGCCCTTGGTGAAGATGCCGCCGCCGAGACGGGCGAAGATCGAGATCAGCGAGGCGCCGAAGCCGAGTGCGACCAGCGCGTCGATGACGACACGATCATTGGCCGGCATCTTCAGCGTGCCGACGAGATAACCGAAGTAGAGCGTGACGCCGAGCAGTGCGAGGCCCGCCACCAGCATGCCGGTGATAGCGCCCGACTTGAACGCGAGGTCGAGGCCGCCGGCGAGCGACTTGGTCGCCGCTTGCGCCACGCGCACGTTGGCGCGCACCGAGATGTTCATGCCGATGAAGCCGGTCGCGCCCGATAGGATCGCGCCGACTGCAAAGCCGATCGCCACCAGCCAGCCAAGGAAATAGCCGACGACGACGAAAATGACCGCGCCGACAATGGCGATGGTGGTGTATTGGCGCTTGAGATAGGCCTGTGCGCCCTCGCGCACCGCGCCCGAAATCTCCTGCATCTTCTGGCTGCCGGCATCCGACGCCATCACGGACATCGTCGCCCAAATTCCGTAGAGGATCGCGAGCACGCCACAGCCGACGATCACCCACAAAGCTGTCATGGTGGAATCAACCTCGATTTTGTAAGGAACTGGCGGGAAACCGACCCGCTTGTTGCCCGGAACGTCTGGATTACCAACGACTTAGCAATCCCGACCCTGAAATCGGGCGGACATTGCCAAAAACGCGGCAAAGACGCAACGCCATCCACAGGGCCTGTGCAAGAGCCCCCTGCGGCTCAGGCCGCCTGCTGGCGCCGCGCCCTCAGCACCTGCCAGAGCAGCAAGGCGCCGGCAATCGCGGTGGCCGGAAACAGCATTTCATTGACGGCCTCCCAGCCGATGGTCTCGAGCAGCTTGCCCGAGGAGAACGAGGCCACCGCCATCGAACCAAAAATCAGAAAGTCATTGAGCGACTGCACCTTGTTGCGTTCGGACGGCAGATGCGTCTTCGCCAGCATGGTGGTCGCTCCGATGAAGGAGAAATTCCAGCCAACACCGAGCAGAACGAGCGCGGTCCAGAAATGGGCGACGCTCAGACCCGAGATGGCGACCATGCCGGTCGCCGCAAGCATCACCAGTCCAAGTCCCGCGATGCGTTCTGCGCCGTAGCGCGTAATCAGCGTGCCGGTCACAAAGCTCGGCGCATACATCGCCAGCACGTGCCACTGGATGCCGAGGCTTGCGTCGGACACCGAATGGCCGCAGCCGACCATCGCGAGCGGCGCCGAGGTCATCACCATGTTCATCATCGAATAGCTGACGACGCCGAGAATGACGGCAACGATAAAGGCCGGCGTGCGTGCGATCTGCGCCAGCGGCCGTGCCGCCGCTTCGTTTTCCTGTTTACGCGGTCGGGGAATCCGAATGAAGGCAAGAACAAAGGCCGCGAGCAGCGCAACGCAGGCCTGCGCGATATAAGTCGCAGCAAACAGATAAGGCTGCCACAGATCCTTGGTGAAGATGACGAGTTGCGGACCGATCACGCCGGCGAGCACGCCGCCGGCCAGCACCCAGGACACCGCCTTCGGGCGAAATTGCTCGCTCGCGGTGTCGGTCGCAGCGAAGCGATAGGCCAAATGCGCGGCCGCATAGAGACCGCCGCTGAACGTCCCCAACAGCAGCAGCGCGAACGATCCATAGATCACCGCAACACAGGAAACCAGACCAGCCAGCACGCCGAACACCGAACCGGTCTGCAATGCCGCGCGGCGGCCGATGAGCTTCGACAATATGCCGACCGGAACAGTGCCGAACCACATGCCGAGCACCATCGCCGTAATCGGTAGCGTGGCGAGTCCCTTGTCGGGCGCAAGCATCGATCCAACGATGGCGCCGGTCGCGACGATGACGGTGTTGTTTGCGCCAGCGAGCGCCTGCGCGATAGCGAGGATCTTCGCGTTACGTCGCGCCAGATTGTCGTCGACGCCTGTTTCGACAGTCGACTCAGCGATCACCGCCATGCGCGTTCCCCGGACGAGCGCCGCCCTTACATCTCGTTTTTTGCATCTTTACAACCGGTCGCCGCCGCTCGCTATGACGGGAATGCAGATCACCCCCGCTGCGGCGTCCGGCTGAAACGATAGGCGCCGGGATGGCGAACCTCGGCGTCGGCGGCTTCGGCCGGCGACCGCGCACCGATCTGGCCAAGGGAGGCCCGCAATTCATTAATGTAAAGATCGATGAGGAAGGCCGGACCGCGATCGCCGAGCGCAGCGACAGCCCACAGAAACGACTTGCCGGCAAACCCGGCGTGCGCGCCAAGTGCGAGTGCCCGCATCACGTCCTGCCCGCTGCGGATGCCGCTGTCGAGCAGGACGGTCGCCTTCTTGCCGACCGCCGCTGCCACCGCCGGCAGACAGTCGATCGACGGTGCCAGCGCCTCGATCTGTCGGCCGCCATGGTTCGACACCCAGATGCCGTCGACACCGAGCGACACGGCTTTTTCGGCGTCCTTGGGATGCAGCACGCCCTTGACTGCCATCACGCCTTTCCACTTGTCGCGGTAGCGCGCCACTTCATCCCATGAAAACGCTCCGCCCATTTCCCGGCGGGCGAAGCGGATCACTTCATTGGTGCCGGCGTGCTCGCCGACATAATGGCGGATGGTAGCGAAGCGCGGAAATCCGTTTCGCACCATCGCCATCAACCAGCGCGGGCGCACGATCATCTCGCGCATCATCTGGAAGGTCGGCTTGAACTCGCCGCCGAGACCGGCCCGCGACTCCCGCGAACGCGTCGTGCGTACGGGTACGTCGAGCGTCAGCGTCAGCACCTTGACGTTGGCGGCCTGAGCGCGCCGGACGAGATCGAAACCGATCTTATGGTCGTTATGGGCGAAGCGATAAAGCTGAAGCCAGAACACGTCAGGCGCGACCGCTGCGATCTCCTCGATCGTCGCGCCGCCGGCAACGCCGAGCGTGTAAGGAATGCGCGCGGCCTGCGCGGCCCTCGCCATCAGGAGGTCCGCGCCGGGCCACACCAATGATGGACCACCCATTGGCGCGATTCCAATAGGCGCCGAATAGCGCGTGCCGAACAACTCCACTTCAACCGGCGGCAGCGTCGTGGTGATGCCGTAGCGCGGCACGACCTTGATATTGTCGAACGCCGCCCAGTTATGCGCGATGCCGACATCGGCGCCGGCGCCGGTGTCGGAATAGTCGAACGCGAACAACGGAACATTTCCCGGTGCGGCGGTACGCAAATAGGAGGTCGCAGGAAACGACCGGTGGAGGACATCGTATGAGGCTGTCGGCCGGTAACCGGTCGTAGCAGGCGTACCCGGCTTCACCGTCGACGAAGTCGCCTCGCTTCGTTTGCCGCGGCGTTTTGCACGGCCGCCCGTCATGTCGTCCATCGAGTCCCTCCGGGGAGCGCGACTATATCGCCACATGCCGCGATCAGAAACGAAATCAGAAATGGCTGAAGGACACCTGCCGAAGCGCCATCGGCTTTGCGTCGGGCCCAAAAATGACGGCGCCCGCCCCGGCAACGATTTCACCGATGTCGTGAACCGGAACCCCGGCCTGCGCCGCGGCCTTTTCGAAGGACGAAACCTTGTCCGGCGCGACCGTGCAGATGACCTCGTAGTCGTCGCCGCCAGTGAAAGCAGTTTCCAGCAGGGCAGCATCGCCGTCGATCAGCTCGCGTGCCGCATCGGACAGCGGGACTTTCGCCGATTCGATCCGCGCGCCGACACCCGAGACCCTGCACAGCTTGGCAAGATCGCCGGCCAGGCCATCGGAGATGTCCATCGCGGCCGAGGCATGCAGCCGCACCGCTTCCGCCAACACGTTCCGCGGCTGCGGCAGACGATACCGCGCGATCAGATGGTCGCGCGCCGCGGGCGACACATGGCGTGTCGCGTCCTTCTGGATCACAAGCCCGAGCGCGGCGTCGCCGATCGTGCCGGACACGAAGACACGGTCACCCGCACTGGCCCCGGCGCGGCGTACCATCGTGCCGGCCGGCACCGTGCCGATCATCGACACCGAGATCACGACCGGTCCCACGGTGCGATCCGTATCGCCGCCATAGAGCGGACAATCATAGCCATCGGCATCCGCTTTCAGACCATCAGCAAATGCCGCAAGCCATGCTTCATCGATCTCTTTCGGCAGCGCGAGCGACAGCAGAAAGCCGAGCGGACGCGCGCCCTTCGAGGCAAGGTCCGAGAGATTGACCCGCAAAGCCTTGCGCGCCACGAAATCGGCCGGGTCGTCGGCGAAGAAATGCATGCCGCCGACGATGGCGTCAGTCTTCAGAACGATGTCGCAGCCCGGCGGCGGCGCGATGAACGCCGCGTCGTCGGTCAGGGCGAGCGCGCCTGGCGCCTTCGCAATAGGCTTGAAGAAACGCGCGATCAAACGGTCTTCGCCGGAGCCTGAGTCGTCCGAACCCTGCTCGCCGGGACCGGTCATGGCGCCTACCCCGCGCTCTGCCCGAACTCTGTGCCGCGCAACTGCCGCGCCAACTGATCGAGAACGGCATTGACCATACCGGTCTCGTCGCGCTCGACGAATGCGGCAGCGACGTCGGCATATTCCGTGATAACCACGCGCGCCGGAATATCGGTGCGGTGCGCAAGTTCGTAGGCGCCGGCGCGCAGTGCCGCGCGGATCACTGTTTCGATACGCTTGAGCGGCCAGCTCTTCTCGAGCGCTTCATCGATCATCGGGTCGAGCACGCGCTGCTCGCGCACCACGCCGTGGACGATGTCGCGGAAAAACGCGGCCTCTGCCGGAAGATACTGTTCGCCCTCGACCTCGCGGCCGAGCCAGTGGCTTTCGAATTCGGCCATAATGTCGTTGATGCCGGTGCCGGCAAGGTCCATCTGGTAGAGCGCCTGCACGACGGCGAGCCGAGCCGCACCGCGCTTGTTGGCTTTTCGCGGCGCGGACGTTTCGGCGGGACCGGCTGCGCTCATCGCGTCTTTACCCCGTCGCGCTTCAGCGCGACCAGCGCGAGCGCCGCGCGTGCGGCTTCCGCACCCTTGTTGTCGTCGCCGCCGCCCGCACGGGCATGGGCCTGCGCTTCGGTATCGACCGTGAGAATGCCGTTGCCGATCGCCATGTTTTTCTGAAAGCCGAGATTCATCAGCCCGCGCGCGGACTGCGTTGCGACAATCTCGAAGTGCAGCGTCTCGCCGCGAATGACGCAGCCGAGCGCCACTGCGCCGTCGTACGGTTTCTTTCTCTTCTCGGCGTCGCTCATGACGATCGCCACCGCGGCGGGGATTTCGAGCGCCCCCGGTACCGTAACGACATCGTAGTCCGCGCCTGCCGCGTCTAGCGCACGCCGCGTGCCGGCGAGCAGCGCATCGGCGATGTCCTGATAGTAGCGAGCTTCAACCACCAGGATCCGGGCCGGTTTCTGCTTTTTGGTTGCGCGCTTGCGCTGGCTGGCCGTCGACCGTCTTTGCATGCCGCCGTCGTAGCAAGGGGCCGGGTCGCTCACAAGCGCATGATCCCGAAAAGTGGTTACCGGTTTTCGGTCCAGATCATGCGCAAGACAAAGCTAGCGAAATTCCGCCAACCGCGCGACGTAACGCGCCATTGTATCGACTTCGAGATTGGCGCGATCGCCCTGCTGCAAGCTGCCGAAGGTCGTAACCTGCAAGGTATGCGGGATCACCAGAACCGAGAACCTGTCGCCCTCGACCCGGTTCACGGTGAGTGAGATGCCGTCGAGCGCGACTGACCCTTTCGGCACGATAAACCGCATCAGGTCCGCCGGCGCCTGAAAGGTCAGGTCCGCGATGTCGGTCATGTCCCGCCGCTCGGCCAGCACCGCCACGCCGTCGACATGGCCCGCGACCAGATGGCCGCCGAGTTCGTCACCCACTTTCAGCGCGCGCTCAAGATTGATCCGGGTACCGTGCTTCCAGGCGCCGGCAGTGGTGATGGCGAGCGTTTCGGCCGCGGCATCGACCGAAAACCAGGTCCGGCCATCCTCTTCCCCCGCGCCGGTCACCGTGAGGCAGACGCCCGAACAGGCAATCGAAGCTCCGTCCACGATCGACGCACGCGGATAGGCACAGGCGATCTTGATACGGCGCAAATTGTTGGCGCGCGGCTCGACCGCCTGCACCGTGCCGACATCGGTGACGATGCCGGTGAACATCAGGCGCGCTCGTAAGACTCGAGACGGTCGCCGCCGATCGTCTCTTCGGTCACTTTCTTCAACCGGCCGCCTTCCGTCAGCGCTGTCAGCGGCAGGCCCTCCAGGGCCTCGATACCGTCGTCACCGATCGTCTTGTCAGAATGAAACAATGCAACTTCGTCGATCAGGTTCGCCTCGACAAAGCTCGTCGCGACCGTTGGCCCGCCTTCGACCATCAACCGGGTGATGCCTTCATTGCCGAGAACCTTGAGCACCTCGCCGAGATCGAGCCGGCCGGCTTTGGTCGGCACGCGGAACACCCGCGCGCCGCGTTCGATCAGAACCTGTTCGGCCATCGCCGACGCAGTGCCGGACGCGAACACCCAGGTCGGCGTCTCGCTCACCGTGGCGATAACGTGACTTGCGAGCGGAGCGCGTAACTGCGAGTCGAGCACGACACGCACCGGCGAGCGTTCGTGCATGCCGGGCAGCCTGCAGGTCAGCGCCGGATTGTCGGCAAGCACGGTGCCGATCCCGACCAGGATCGCGTCATATCGCCCGCGCATCTGGTAGACCCGGTAGCGCGCGGCATCGCCGGTGATCGAGATCGGCTTGCGGCCCGCCGCGGCAACTTTGCCATCGGCCGACAGCGCGAGCTTCAGCAACACATGCGGTCGGCCCTCACCGATGCGGCGGAGATGGCCGGCGTGATCGCGGCGGGCCTGTTCGGCGCCCAGTCCGATCTCGACCGCGATCTTGCGCTCAGTCAGCTTGCGATGGCCTTCGCCGGCGACTTCCGGATTGGGGTCTTCCAGCGAGGACACGACGCGCGCGAGCCTGGCACGGATGATCGCGTCGGCGCAGGGCGGCGACTTGCCCTGATGCGAACACGGCTCGAGCGTCACGTACATCGTCGCGCCCTCGGCCGCCTTGCCAGCACGCTTCAAGGCCTGCGTCTCGGCATGCGGACGGCCGCCAGCCTGTGTCCAGCCGCGGCCGACGATGATCCCGTCCTTCACGATCACCGCGCCGACCGCCGGGTTCGGCCAGGCGATGCCAAGGCTGCGCCGGCCGAGCGCAAGCGCAAGCGCCATAAAGCGCTCGTCGTCCGGCGGCGCAGAATCCGCAATGGCAGCAGGCTCGGACGCCGGAGTGTCGTTCATTTTTTGGCGCCGGCCGGCGCGCGCGTGTCTTCGTCGCCGCCGGACAATTCATCGAGTGCGGCCTGGAAATCCTTTGCCTCGCGGAAATTCCGGTAGACCGAGGCGAACCGCACATAGGCGACCTGATCGAGCGCGCGCAGATGCTCGATAATCATTTCGCCGACAGTCTCGGATGACACCTCGCTCTCGCCGAGGCTTTCAAGCTCCCGCACGATTTTCGACACCATCTGTTCGATGCGGTCCGGCTCGACCGGCCGCTTGCGCAACGCGATCTGCATCGAGCGCATCAGCTTGTCGCGGTCGAAGGGCACACGGCGGCCGTTACGCTTGATGACCGTCAGCTCGCGCAGTTGCACCCGCTCGAATGTCGTAAAGCGGAAATTGCAGGAGATGCAAACTCGGCGGCGGCGGATGGCGGCGGAATCCTCGGTCGGCCGCGAATCCTTCACCTGGGTGTCGAGACTTCCGCAACTCGGACAGCGCATGCCCGTCCCCGCCCCTGTTTGACGTCTTCAGCCCTGATAGATCGGGAACCGCCCGAGCAGCGCCTTGACTTTGTCTCGAACCGCCGCCTCGATCAGCGCGTCTTCGTCCGCGCCCTTTTGCGATAGCACATCCAGCACTTCGGCGATCATTTCGCCGACCTGCTGGAATTCCGCGATCCCGAAGCCGCGCGTCGTACAGGCCGGCGAGCCGAGACGCACGCCAGACGTAATCATCGGTTTTTCGGGGTCGAACGGAATACCGTTCTTGTTGCAGGTGATGTGGGCGCGGCCGAGCGCGAGTTCGGCGACCTTGCCGGTCAACCGCTTTGGCCGCAGATCGACCAGCATCAAATGCGTATCGGTCCCGCCGGAGACAATGTCGAGCCCGCGCGACTTCAACGTCTCCGCGAGCGCTTTGGCATTGGCGACGACATTGTGCGCGTAGGTGCGGAATGTAGGTTGCAGCGCTTCGCCGAACGCGACTGCCTTGGCGGCGATGACGTGCATCAGCGGACCGCCCTGCATGCCCGGGAACACCGCCGAATTGAGCTTCTTTGCGATCTCTTCATCGTCCGACAAGATCACGCCACCGCGCGGCCCGCGCAGCGTCTTGTGCGTGGTCGTGGTCACGACATGGGCATGCGGGAACGGCGACGGATGCGCACCGCCGGCAACCAGCCCGGCGAAATGCGCCATATCGACCATGAAGTAAGCGCCGACCTCATCGCAGATTTCGCGGAAGCGGCGGAAGTCGATCGTTCGCGGATAGGCCGAACCGCCGGCGATGACGAGCTTCGGCCGGTTTTCCTTCGCCAGCCGCGCGACCTCGTCCATGTCGATGCGGTGGTCGTCGCGGCGCACACCGTAGGGCACCGGCTTGAACCACTTACCGGACATATTGACGGGCGAACCATGAGTGAGATGACCACCGGCCGCGAGATTGAGGCCCATGAAGCTGTCGCCGGGCTGCATCAACGCGAAAAACACTTCCGCATTGGCCGAGGCGCCGGAATGCGGCTGCACATTGGCAAACCTGCAGCCGAACAGTTTGGTCACGCGCTCGATCGCGAGCCGTTCGACGGTGTCGACGTGCTGACAGCCGCCGTAATAGCGCTTGCCAGGCAAGCCCTCGGCATACTTGTTGGTCAGCACCGAGCCTTGTGCCTCCAGCACCGCCTTGCTGACGATGTTCTCGGAGGCAATCAGCTCGATCTCGTCGCGCTGGCGACCGAGTTCCTTGCCAATCGCGTCGGCGATTGCCGGGTCGATGTCGCGGACCGCCGCGGAGAAGAAGCTGTCGGGGCGCGACGCGGTCGCAGGATTCGCCGTCATTGAAATCGAACTCCCTGGCGCCTTACCGCTCGCGGCGCTCTCGTCCGGCCAGATTCAGGAATGCGCCGGCAATAGCACACCGCCCGCGGAGCGCCAAGCGCTGGCGGGCCCGACGGCGCGAAACACCAGATATTGCGAAATAGTATGCGCAGCGTGTGGGCCGCGATGAAAAATCAAGGCCCCGGCGCACACGGCCGGGGCAAGTCTGCCGCCAGTACGACGCTTGGGCACGAGCCCGAAAACCGGATACCGGTCTTCGGTTC
>JBFWZV010000040.1:0-32671 GCA_050184975.1 Pseudolabrys sp.
CGGCATCGTCGCCCGAACCCGACAAGGCCTCGGCGCGCACCGGCCGCGGCGGCGAGAACCGGAAGCCCTGCCCGAACCGCACGTCGTAGTCGAGCAGATCGAGCACCATGCTTTCGGTCTCGATCCGCTCGGCGATCAGATCGACGCCGGAGCGCGCCAGCAGATCGGCGAGATCCTGCGGATGAATGTCGGAGCGCGCGCCGGCCTCGGGATTGAGCAGCAGCTTGGCCGGAACCTTCAGGAACTTGAACGAGCGGTCGGCGAGTTCGCGCGGCTCGATCCGCAAGTCCTCGACATGGTCCAGCGAGAACCGGAAGCCGCGCTCCGCGAGCGCCGCGAGGCTCTCATGCTCGATCGGCCCGAACGAGCGGTAGGCCTGCTGGGTGAATTCGAACAGCATCGACGGCGCCAGCGCGCGGTTGGCTTCCATAAAGTCGAGGAATTGCTGGAAATAAGTGGCGTCCGACAGCGTCGAGGCGCTGACATTGCAGAACAGCCCGACGTCGCGGTTCTTCATTTGCAGCCGCCGCACCACCTGGACGCAGCGGAACAGCAACAGATTGTCGATCTTCGGCATCAGCCCGGCGGCCTCGGCGAAATCGATGAAGTCGACCGCCGGCATGATGTCGCCGTTCTCCGCACGCAACCGCGACATCGCCTCGTAGAAGCGGACCTTGCGCTGCGGCAGCGTGACGATCGGCTGGAGATAGAGATCGATGCGATTGTTGTCGACCGCCGCCACGATCATGTCGGTGATGACGTTGCCGCTGTCGTCCTGGTCCGGCTCGGATTCGGCGACGACGGCCGGTGCGGCGGAAACCCCGGCGGCGGACTCGTCATCGCGAGGCGCGGCCGGCTCGCCCGACGGCTCGGCGTCGGCGCTGTTATCCTGTCCGGCAGCCGGCGACGGAAGCACCGGTTCGGCAGCGCGGCGCTTGAGTTCGGCATCGTGAACGGCGACCGTCTCGGCGAGCTGTTTGACGAGACCGCCCAGTTCGCCCATTTCGGCCGCAAGCGGATCGGGGCCGGTGCGCGGACGCGGCGGCGCGTCGGGCCGGCTTTCGACGGCGCCGAGCCGGCGTGCGATTTCAGCGACCTGGCGCGCGAGGTCGGCGGTGCCGCGTGAAAGGTCCGCGATCTGGTCGCCAAGGTCGCGGCGGTCGCGCATCCGGCCGGTGACCGAATTGTAGAGGGCCATGCTGGTCAGGAGCGTCAGCGCGGTGATGGCCGACACCGGGCCGCCGGCGCCGGCAACCAGATAAAGCACGGCGCCGACCGAGCCGGCGATGATCACCATGCAGATGGCGATGAACACGGCGCTGATGCGTACCATGTGCGGTCCTGCCGGACGCGAGGCCTCGCCCCTCGAGGCGATTCGCGGCGGCGCAAACAACTTTTCACGAGGGGGGCGGTCGGCGCAACCACGATTCGGCGGTTTTGGCCGCTATCGAGCGCCTTGCGGCGGTACGAAAGCATAATCCACAAGCACCGGCTGCCGTGCGAACGGGGACGCCGATTTCAGGGTGAGCCGTGGCTGCACTTCGAGATTGGGGAAGGTCTCCATCAGGCCGGGCGGCAGCTCGCGGCCCGACCGGGTCGGCTGCCAGACGACGACCGCGCCGTGGCGGCGAACATCGTCCGGGGCAATCCAGGGGCTGAGCCGGAAATCGCCGTGGACGATGACCCGTGGCCGGTCCGGCGAATAGACGGCGACATTATTGGCGGCGAATTCACCGGGCCCGAATCCGTCCGCGGTGCCGCTGACGTAGCGCAGCGGCATGCCGGTACGCTTGCGCCATTCGGCGGTCACGATCCCGGCAAGCTCGGCACCGGGGAAATGCGAGGCGACCGGACGCGAGCGCACCAGCGGCCCGAAGCGCTCGATCGTCGCATAGCTCGCGAGGAAGGACACGAACACCGCCGTCACCACGGCGACGAGCCGGCGCAGCCTCGCGCCCGAATAGGCCGGCTCAAACCAGACGAGCACGGCGAGCGGTGCGAAGATCCACAGCGAATAACCCCACATCGGAACCGGGCTGCGGCCGAGCACTGCCGCGCTGACGGTCGTCACCAAAAACGGGCCGAGCGCGAGCGCGGCAAGAAAGCGCCGCGTGAAAGGCTCGATCCCGCCGCGCCTGCGCAATCCGGCACCCACAAAAAGCACGCCCAGGATGATGATGGACGGCAGCACGAAGAAAATCTGGCTGACGATCCATTCGAACTGAAACGTCACATACTGGTACCAGCGGTGCGCCACCTCGGCGCGCAGATCGACATAACGAAACGGCAGGAAATCGTAGCGCGCGAGCCACCACAGGTTCGGCGACATCACGAGCAGGAAAGAGACCGCCATCGCGTAGGGACCGGCGGTGCGCCAACGGCGCCGCGCGTCCGGATCGAATACCAGCACCAACGCAATCGTCATGCCGAGCACGAAGGCCGCGTATTTCGACCAGAACGCGAGCGCCATCATGGCCCCGCCCAGCGACCAGTCGTACAGCTTTCCGCCTGCGATGGCCCGGTAAGTAAAGAAGCCCGTGAGCGCCCAGAACGGCAACTGCATCTGGTCGTGCGAGAACTTCACCGCCGAGTAATTGAAGAAGTGCATGCCCTCGAGCGCGGCGACGACCACAAATGCCGGGAGCGGCCCAACAAGTCCGCGCGCGAACCGCCACACGACATAGATGCAGGCAACGGAGGCCAGCGGCCCGAGCCAATAGACCGCGCCGATTTGTCCGGTGATGCGATAGGCAAGGTCGGCGATCCACCACGGCAGCGGCGGATGTTTCCAGTAGCCGAGCTGCCACTCCTTGCCGAGCGCAAGATCCTCGGCGAGATCGAGCTGGAGATTCGCCGACAGCAGCAGAGGCACCAGCGACCACAACACGACATGCGCGCCGAGCAGCCAGGCAACCGCCGTGTCCGGACGGCGCGCGACAAACTCCGCGGCACGGGCGAGCGACAACCCTCCTGATGTCATGGGCTTTATGTCGGGCATAACGGGAGAGTAAATCCGAGTTGAACCAGACCCCGCGTTCGGTCAATGATCGCGTCCACGGCGAGCGCCGGTCGGTGTCGCCCATGCCAGCACGCCGGGCTTTGCGTGCCAACCGAAGAGCTGCCGGGCATAACACAATGTCTGCCGTCTGCCCTGATTTTTCAGTGATTTTGCCCGCCCACAACGAAGCGGGCAATATCGCGCCATTGTGCGCCGCGCTCAAGGCCGAGCTCGCGCCGCTTGGCGGTTTTGAAATCGTCTTTGTCGACGACGGCAGCACTGACGGCACTCTGGATTCCATCAAGGCCACGGCCGCATCGGACACGCGCGTCGGATACGTCGCTTTTACGCGGAATTTCGGACATCAGGCCGCGTTGCGCGCCGGCCTGCGCCGCGCCCGCGGCGCCGCGGTCGTCGTGATGGACTGCGACTTCGAGCACCCGCCTCAACTCATCCGCGAGATGGCCGCGCGTTGGCGCGAGGGCGCGAGAGTGGTCTGCACGCTGAGGATCGACCCGGCGGATCAGGTCTCGTTCCTGAAGCGGTGGACTTCGGCCGTCTTCTATCGCCTGCTCAACTCGATCGGCGATGTGCGCATCGAGCCGGGCAGTTCCGATTTCATGCTGCTCGACCGCGTCGTGGTCGACAAGATCAACGCCCTCGACGATCAGGACGTCTTCCTGCGCGGCATCGTGCGCTGGTTCGGCTATCCGATCGTGCAACTCGAGTTTCAGCGCGGCAGCCGGCAGTCCGGCGAGAGCAAATTTACACCGCGCCGGATGATCGAACTGGCGGTGTCGGGCATCGCCGGCCACAGCATGCGCCCGCTGCGGCTCGCGATCTACCTGGCGCTCGGCTTCGCCGGCATCGGCTTTGCGTTCGTCCTGTATTCCATCGTCAGTTTCTATTTCGTGCAGCATACGGTCGCGGGCTGGACATCGATCATGGCGGCGATCGCCATTCTCGGCGCCGCGCAGCTTCTGGTGCTCGGCGTGTTCGGCGAGTATCTCGGCCGCCTGCTGCGCGAGGCACGCAAGCGCCCGCATTACATCGTCGCCGAGACTGACGCCGACCGCCATTCGTGATCACGGCTCTGGCGAAGTCACCTCGTCGCGAACGACCATTCCGTCAATCAGCTCGACCCGGCGGTGCATGCGGTCCGCCAGCGCAAGATCGTGCGTCACGGCGACCACCGTCTTGCCGCGCTGCGTGACGAGCGTGTGAAGCAATTCGAACACCTGTTCGCTCGATTTTGAATCGAGCGAGCCGGTCGGCTCGTCCGCCAGGATCACCGGTGGGTCGTTGGCGAGCGACCGCGCCACCGCAACCCGCTGCCGCTGGCCGCCGGAGAGCTGATCCGGCCGCTTGTGCAAATGATCGGCAAGCCCCAGCGAACTGAGCAGTTCTCCTGCGCGCCCGACCAGGTCCTGTTCCGACAAGACGCCAAGCGCTCGCATCGGCAAGGCGACGTTCTCGAGAATGCTGAATTCCGGCAGCAGGAAATGAAACTGGAACACGAAACCGAGCGTCGCGAGCCGCGTATGCGCCCGCTCTGCTTCGCTCATGTGCGCGGTCGCCTTGCCGCGGATCAGCACCTCGCCCGAGGTCGGAAAATCGAGCAGGCCGAGAAGATAGAGCAGCGATGATTTGCCGGAGCCCGAAGGACCGGTGATGGCAATGAAATCGTTCGATCCGATTTGAAGATCGATGTCACGCACGAGGGTCGTCGGAACGATGCCGGGCAGAATGCGGGTAACTTTGCGCGCCTCGATCAGCGGCTGCGCTTCGGCCGTTGCCGCCGCTTGAGCGGTCTTGGCGCCGGGTTCGCTCACGTCGCGCCCCTGATGATCTCGACGGGCGGAACACGCGCGGCCTTGCGCGCCGGTGAGAAGCCGGCGGCGACCGACGAGACCATTGCGACGGCGCCCGCCAGCAGATAGTGCACCGCCGAATAGGCAAGCGGCAGCCGGTTGCCATCGAGAAACGGGCTCTTGAATTCAATCGCGCCGAGCGCGCGACACAACAGGTACCCCAGTAGAAAACCGACCAGCGCGCCGGCCAGCCCGATCATCAGCGCCTCAAGCACAAAAATGCTGCGGACCGTGCGCTCGCTGAAGCCCAGCGATTTCATGATCGCGATGTCGCGCGCCTTCTCATGCGTGATCGTCGAAATGATATTGTAGGTGCCGAAACTCGCCACCAGCAGGATCGCGCCGACCACCGTATACATAATCACGTTGCGGATGATGAAGGTGGAGAGCAGATCCTCGTGCGCTTCCTGCCAGGAGATCGACTTGTAGCTGGTGTCGGTTTCCACTCGCGCCGCGACTTCGCGGGCGACCATCGGATTGTCGACGCGAATGCGCAGCTCGTTCACCAGTCCGGTCTGCTGCGCCAGAATCTGCCCGGTTTTTGCCAGCACATAGGCGTTGCCTTCGTCGATCGAGCGCACCCCGGAATGAAAAAAGCCGACGACCTGCGCATTGATCCGCGCGCCCTGACTGGTCTGCACGGTGATGTTGGCGCCGATGCGGGCGCCGATCTTCTCGGCAAGCCGGTCGCCCAGAATGATCGCGTTGGTCGCGCGGTAGAGCGCGGCGAGCGTTACGCCGCCACGCATCTGCTTCGGCAGATCGGAGACCTTCGCCTCGCGCCGAGGATCGATGCCGGTGATGCTGACGCCGACGTCGCGGCTCGCATAGCGGATGATCGCCTGCACCTTGACCGAGGGCGCCACCCCGCCGGGCACCCAGGCTTCCAGCGCCGCCATGGTGGCGAGCGGGTTTTTGATCCCGGGCCGCCGCGCCTCGGGGGTCAGCCCGCGAATCTGCACCGCCTCGAACTGCATTTCCGCCGGCTGCCGCGGCGGCGAGCGGCGCTCGTCGGTCACGGAGATATGCGGCAGCGCGTTGACGAGCTGGCGAATGAAATCGTCCTGCGAGCCCTGCATCAGCGAGGCCATCATGATCGAGAAGCCAACGCCGGTCGCAACCCCGGCGACCGCGACGCCGGTCTGCCGCAGCCGTGAGCGCACATGGGTCCAGGCGATCCAGACGATGAGCCTCATGGCGCGTTTGCCGCCTCGACGATACGAACGCGGCGGCCGTCCCTGAGATCGGTCGTCGCCGGCGAGACGATGCGCTCGCCTTCGCGCAAGCCGGAGAGAGTCTCGGAGTTGCGGGTACCGCGAATGCCGACTTTCACCTCGCGGATGCGCACGCGATTGCCGTCCAGCACATAAACGGCGCCGCTCTGGAGGCTGTCGGTCGGAACCAGCAGGGCGTTCGGCTGCTCGCGCGTGATAATGTTGGCCTCGACGCTCATGCCGGGTTTGAGCGGCGTATCCTCGGGCAACGCCATCTTGACGCGATAGGTCTTGGCGTTGATGTCGCCCATCGGCGTGATCTGGCTGACCTGTCCTTCAAGCGCGCGGTTCGGAAATGCGTCGGTCCGGAACAACGTTTTCTGCCCGACTGCGACGCGGGGGATGTCTTCTTCATTGACCTCGGCGACGACCTGCAACGGCGTCGGCACGCCGACGCGAAACAGAATCTGGCCGACCTCGGCGATTTCGCCGATCTCGCCGTCGCGGCGCAGCACCACGCCATCCATCGGCGCGACGATGGTGTAGTCGTTGATGCGCTCGAGCTGCACCATGATCTGCGCCTGGACCTGATTGAGGTCCATCGAGGAGCGTTCGAAGGCCTGCGACGTGGCGGCTCCCCGCGACATCAGTTCGGTGACGCGGTTGAGTTCGTTTCTCAGAAACTCCTCACGCGCCCGCAGCTCGCGCAATTGCGCCTGCACCTCACGGTCGTCGAGCCGGGCCAGCACGTGGCCCTTGGCGACCTTTTCGCCTTCGCAGGCGCAGACCTCGACGATGCGGTCGCGGATCAGACTCGCGACCTTGGCCCACCGCACCGGCTCGACGCCGCCCGTGGCATAGACGATCTCGACCGCCGTGCCGCGCTGGACGGCAACCACCCTCACCTCCGGCATGCGGCGATAGAACCAGGCATAGGCGCCGGCGCCGATGACGGCGAAGATCAGCACGACCGCAGCGATCCGTCGAAAGCTCATGTCGGAACCCCAATTGCCGGCGATGGGCCGAAGGCCCCGCGGGGCCGCTATAGGTACCGAGCCGAGTGTGACGGCACTTTGAGTTATCGCAAAGCGGCCACAGACCGCATCAGGCCACCGCCTTGATGACGCGGGCGACCTTGTCGAACATTTCCCCGATCTGGGCCTCCGACACGATCAGCGGCGGGCTCATGGCGATGGCGTCGCCGGCGATGCGGAACATGATGTCGTGGTCGTGGAAGCCCTTCTCCAGCGCGTCGTAGCCACGCTTGCCGAAAGCATCGGGCCGGCTGGCAAGGTCGATGCCAACGGTCAAGCCCACCGTGCGGATATCGAGCACATTCGGCAGACCCTTCAGCCCCATCGCCGCCTGCGCCCAGACCGGCTCGAGCTTGCGCGCGCGCTCGAACAGGCCCTCGTCGCGATAGAGGTCGAGCGTCGCAAGCCCGGCCGCGCAGGCGAGCGGATGCGCCGAGTAGGTGTAGCCGTGGAACAGTTCGATGACGTGGTCCGGTCCCTTCATGAACGCATCGTGGATGTGCTTGCGCGCGATGACGCCGCCCATCGGCACCGAACCGGAGGTGATGCCCTTGGCGAACGTAATCATGTCCGGCACCACGCCGTAGCGCTCGGCGGCAAAGGCAAAGCCAAGCCGGCCATAGCCGGTGATGACTTCGTCGAAGATCAAGAGAATGCCGTGCTTGTCGCAGATCGCGCGCAGCCGCTTGAGATACCCCTTCGGCGGCGGGATCACGCCGGTCGAGCCCGACACCGGTTCGACGATGACGGCGGCGATGGTCGAGGCGTCGTGCAGCGCGACGAGCCTGTCGAGCTCGTCGGCGAGATGCTCGCCCCACTCCGGCTCGCCGACCGAGAACGCCTGCTCGGCGCGATTGTAGGTCGACGACAGATGATCGACGCCCGACAGCAGCGAGCCGAACTGTTTGCGGTTCGCCACCATGCCGCCGACCGAGGTGCCGCCGAAGCCGACGCCGTGATAGCCGCGCTCGCGGCCGATCAGCCGCACCCGCGAGGCCTGCCCGCGAACATTGTGATAGGCGAGCGCGATCTTGAGCGCGGTGTCGACCGCTTCCGATCCCGAATTGCAGAAGAACACATGGTCGAGGTCGCCGGGCGCGAGCGCGGCGATGCGGCCGGCGAGTTCGAACGCCTTGGGATGGCCGAACTGGAAGGTCGGCGAGAAGTCGAGTTCGGCCGCCTGCTTCTGGATCGCGGCGACGATTGGGTCGCGGTTATGGCCGGCATTGGTACACCAGAGGCCGGCCGAGCCGTCGAGCACCTTGCGGCCCTCCGGCGTGATGTAGTGCATGTCCTTGGCGCCGGCGACGAGGCGCGGCCGCGCCTTGAAGGCGCGATTCGCGGTGAAGGGCATCCAGAACGGCGCGAGGTCGTTGGGGACGGCGGCGTGGGTGGCGGCGGTCGATGCGGGCATGGCTTTCGGCTCCTTGCAGGCGGCTTTTAGCACGTTGCGCCCCGGCCAAAGCCCGCACCCGGCAAAATTGATCGGCGGTTGCTGCCGGGTCGGCGTCTGCTATGTAGGGCGCCCAACAGGTCGCACATGTCCGGCAAATCCGACAAAAAACCGCAGAAACTCAAGGCACGCAGGCCGCGGGGGCTTGAGGACCGCGGCGCGGCCGAGATCGCGGCGACGCGGGCGATGGTCGAGACGATCCGGGGCGAGTTCGAGCGCTACGGCTTCGAGGCGCTGGAGACGCCGGCGATCGAATATACCGACGCGCTCGGCAAGTTCCTGCCCGACCAGGACCGTCCGAACGAAGGCGTCTTTTCATTTCAGGATGACGACGAGCAGTGGCTGTCGCTGCGCTATGACCTCACCGCGCCGCTGGCGCGCTATGTTGCGGAAAACTTCCAGCACCTCGCACTGCCCTACCGCTCGTATCGCTACGGCTGGGTATTCCGCAACGAGAAGCCGGGACCGGGCCGCTTCCGCCAGTTCATGCAGTTCGATGCCGACACGGTTGGGTCTGCGTCAATGGCCGCCGACGCCGAGATGTGCATGCTCGCCGCCGACACCATGGAGGCGCTCGGAATCCCGCGCGGCTCTTATGTGGTGAAGGTGAATAACCGGAAGGTGCTGGATGGCATAATGGAGGCGGCCGAGATTGCGCCGGAACAACGCCTCACTGTGCTGCGTGCAATAGACAAATGGGATCGCCTCGGACCCGATGGCGTAAAGCTGTTGCTTGGTCCTGGACGGAAAGATGAGAGCGGCGACTTCACCAAAGGCGCAGGCCTTGAAGCCAAGCAGATTGATCCGATCATTAGTTATCTGAGCGTAAAGTCTGCAATCGCATCAACGAAGCCACTTCCGCCTCAAGCCGGATCGAAAGCGCGCATCAAGGAGTGGGCCGATCTTGTAGCGAACTCGGACACTGGCCTAAATGGCGTGTCAGAACTCAATTCGATAGCTGAACTCGTTGGCGCTGCGAACTATGCAGAAGATCGAATCGTATGCGACTCTTCCGTCGTCCGCGGCCTCGAATACTACACCGGCCCGGTCTACGAGGTTGAACTGCTGCTCGAAACTAAAGACGAGAAAGGCCGGCCCGTACGGTTCGGCTCGGTCGGCGGCGGCGGGCGCTACGATGGACTGGTGTCGCGCTTCCGCGGCGAGCCCTGCCCGGCCACGGGATTTTCCATCGGCGTCTCGCGGCTTCAGGCCGCGCTGACGCTGATCGGCAAGCTCGATGCAAAACCGCAGGCCGGCCCCGTGCTCGTCACCGTGTTCGGCCCCGACAGCGTCGCGCCGTCGCAGAAGCTGGTCGCGGAATTGCGCAAGGCGAACATCCGCGCCGAGCTTTATCTCGGCAATCCGAAGCACGGCATCGGCCAGCAGCTCAAATATGCCGACAAGCGCCGCGCGCCCTGCGCGGTGATCCAGGGACCGGACGAAAAGGCCAGAGGCGAAATCATCGTGCGCGACCTGATCGCGGGCGCGGCGCCGAGCGACACCGCCGACCGCGACGAACACTTGAAAAAACAGGCCGAAGCGCAGAAAGCCGTGCCGGAAAGCGACCTCGTCGAGGAAGTCCGCAAGATCCTCGCCCGCCACAGTCTTTAGCCGGGCTTGACGCCGGGCGACTGGCGCACGATTTGCATTATCGCTGGGGCCGTCTCTGCCCGGTAATGCCCATGAAACTCCTGACTGTCCGCCACGCCACGACCTACCGCTACGCGCGGCCGGTCGCGCTCGGCCGCCACCGGCTGATGCTGCGCCCGCGCGACAGCCATGACATGCGGCTCGTCTCGGCCGAACTTTCGCTGTCGCCGCCCGGACAGGTGCGCTGGATGCACGACGTGTTCGGCAATTCGGTCGCGCTGGTCGATTTCGCCGCGCCGGCGTCGTCGCTCACCATCGTCAGCACGCTGAAGATCGAACGCTACGGCATCGACGGTCCCGCCTTTCCGGTCGCGCCGGAGGCCGAGTTTTATCCGTTCATCTATTCGAGCAGCGACCGCGTCGATCTCGGCCGCCTGCTGGAACAGCATTATGCCGATCCGGACGGCGTGCTGGCGCGCTGGGCCGAGAGTTTCGTCACGTCGCGCCCCATTCGCACGCTCGATCTGCTCGCCGCGCTCAATGCCGGCATCAAGCCGCACTTCACTTACGCCGAGCGTCACGATCCCGGCACCCAGGCGCCGGTCGAGACGATCACGCGGCGCAGCGGCGCCTGCCGCGACTTCGCCATGCTGTTCATCGAAGCGGCGCGTCATCTCGGCTTCGGCGCGCGTTTCGTGTCCGGCTATTTGTATGACCCTATGCTCGACAAGGGCGAGGCGACCGAAGCGACCGCCGCCACCCATGCCTGGGCCGAAGTGTATCTTCCGGGCGCCGGCTGGATCGAATACGACCCGACCGACGTGCTCATTGGTGGCGACAATCTCATTCGCGTCGCGGTGACGCGCGACGCCTCGCAGGCGATCCCGATTGCCGGCACCTTCACCGGCACGAGCGACGACTATCGCGGCATGTCGGTCGAGGTCGCCGTCACCGCCGGGCCGGAAATTGCGCGCTAGCCGTGCCGGCACGGCAAGCGAAGGTTCTTCGACGCGCCATGACCGGGCACCAGAAACGACAACGGCGCCATTCGATCGTGGCGCCTTTTCGAATTTTGCTTATTAGGTCGGATGTAACGAACGAATGCGGTCAGACGGGATAAACAGAGTCCTCTGCCTGGTCTCTGGGTTGGCTCGGCGCCAGCGGAATGCGGCGGCCTGTCACCTGTTCGACCGCATCAAAAGTGTCGAGCACCGTCCGATGCTCGCGCACCTTGCCGCCTTGCATCTTGAAGAACTGCGCGATGCGATAACTGATGGTCTGCCCGTTCGGCAATTTCCCGATCAGCCGGCCCAGCAGCGCGCCACGCCCGGCGTCGACCAGAAACATGTCGGCAACGATCGTGCGTTTCCCGAGCGTCTCCGCGATCTTGTGCTCAAGGACGTGACGGACCTGCTTCTTGCCGTGATAAGTTCCGCAGAACGGCAAGGCTTCGACCGGCCCGCTGAACGACCACTCCACATTGTCGTCGAGCATGCTCTCGATGGCGTCGTAATCCTGCTTGCACAAAGCAAGATAGAACGCCTCCACCTGCGCGCGGTCGGTCCCGGAACTCATCGGCTTCGCCTCATCATCCCGCATTGGAACGCGATATCATTGACGGAATGTTACCGCGCGCTGTTCCGCGTCAGACGGCGAACAGATCCTCGTCGAGATCGGTCAGTGCCGGACTTTTAGGCATCTCGATCCGGTGGCCGATTACCTGTTCGACCGCATCGAAGCTGTCGGCCACCGAATAGTAATAAACGACCTTGTTGTCCTGGACGGTAAAGAACTGCGCCACGCGGTAACTGATGGTGTGGCCGTTGTGGCCATCCGCAACCAGACGGGCCAGCGCGGCGGCTTTGTCGCCGTCGACCAAGAGCAAATCCGGGACGAT
Source organism: Pseudolabrys sp. (assembly GCA_050184975.1). Classification (GTDB taxonomy): domain Bacteria; phylum Pseudomonadota; class Alphaproteobacteria; order Rhizobiales; family Xanthobacteraceae; genus Pseudolabrys. The sequence continues at coordinate 12,058 of JBFWZV010000040.1, forward strand.
GTGGCGGTGGCCGAGCGTCTCCGGCACCTTCTGCTCGAGCACGGCAAGAACCTGCTCCTTGCCGCGAAAGGTGCCGCAATACGGCAGAACCTCAACCGGCCCGCTGATCGTCCAATCGACGTCGTCCGCCAGATAATCGGCAACCACACGGTAATCGTGCGTACAGAGCGCCGAATAAAAGGTTTCGATGGCTACTCGCGGCATGGCCCTCCGTATCCGGGCAGTGACCCACAACTTTTCATTGAAACATAGGTCCGTTTACTGAGGGTTACCCCGCAGTCCTCCACGCAACGCCGCCTGCCCGGCCCGCAAGGGTCAAAAAACATTAACGATGACAGCAACTTGGCCTGGGCAAGCGTTAAGCCCAACCGCGCTTGGCGGTCGAAACCTTAATCGCTGCGTGATAAAGCCAGCCAAATTTTCCGGACCGGGACGTCCGGGCGAGACGGGACCACGATGAACGCAGGCGGACCAGACAGCGGCGCACGATCGGACGCACGCGCGGAAGCGCTGGTCGCCTCCTATGAGCGCGCCGGCTACCGCCGCGTTACGCCCGCGATCCTGCAACCGGCCGAGCCGTTTCTCGATCTCTCCGGCGAGGACATCCGCAAGCGGATGTATCTGACGACGACGCCGGGCGGCGACGACCTTTGCCTGCGCCCCGATCTCACCATTCCGGTCTCGCGCGACTACCTCGTCTCCGCCGACCGCGGCAGAGCGGCGAGTTTCTGCTATCTCGGCCCCGTCTTCCGCCACCGGATCGGCGAGCCAAGTGAATTTCTCCAGGCCGGTATCGAGTCATTCGGGCGCACCGACGAAGCTGCGGCCGACGCCGAGATGCTCGCGCTCGGACTCGAAGCGACGATGCATTACGGCCTCGCGCGGCCGGCGATCCAGACCGGCGACGTCGCGCTGTTTAACGCGCTGATCGAGGGGCTCGACCTCGCCCCGGCGTGGAAGCGCCGCCTCGTCAAGGATTTCAACCGCAAGGGAAACCTCGCGCAGGATCTCGAACGGCTGGTGCTCGGCGGCACCAATGGCCGGCCTGAATATCAGGGCGTGCTGGCCGCGCTCGCCGGTTCCGACCCGAAGGGCGCGCGCGCGCTTGTGACCGATCTTCTGTCGATCGCCGGCATCACCGCGGTCGGCGGCCGCTCGGTCGGCGAGATCGCCGACCGCTTTCTCGAACAGGCCGCGCTCGGCGCGAGCACGAAACTGCCGCGCGACGTGCGCGCACTGATCGAACGCTTTCTCGCGATCGAGGGCGACCTCGACGGCGCGGCGTCCCGCCTGCGCGCGCTTGCGAGCGAGGCCGGCCCCGCCCTTGCCGCGGCGATCGACCGCTTCGAAAGCCGCACCGGCTTTGTCGAAGCGCGCGGCATCGACCTCAGCCGCATCCGTTTTTCGACCGGCTTCGGCCGCGGCTTCGATTATTACACCGGCTTCGTGTTCGAACTGACGGACGCGGCCCGCGAGGGCGACCCGCTGGTCGCGGGCGGGCGCTACGACGGCCTGCTCACGCGGCTGGGCAGCGCGGCGCCGATCCCGGCAGTCGGCTTTTCGGTCTGGATCGAGCGGCTCGCGGTCTATGACGCAGCGGGAGGGACAGCGGCATGAGCGGTCCCTTCATCCTCGCGGTCCCGGCCAAGGGCCGGCTGCAGGAGAACGCCGAGGCGTTCTTCGCGCGCTCCGGCCTGACGCTGGTGAAGCCGCGCGGCGCGCGCGACTATCGCGGCGCTGTCGCCGGCCTCGACGGTATCGAGGTCGCTTATCTTTCCGCGTCGGAAATCACGGCCCAGCTCGCGCAGGGCGCCGTGCATATGGGCGTCACCGGCGAAGATCTCATTCGCGAAATGATCCCGGATGCCGACAAGCGCGTGGTGCTGATCGAGGGTCTCGGCTTCGGCCACGCCAATGTCGTGGTCGCGGTGCCGCAGGCCTGGATCGACGTTCGCACCATGGCCGACATCGACGACGTCGCGACCGCCTTCCGCCATCACCATGGCCGCAAGATGCGGGTCGCGACCAAATACGTGAACCTGACGCGCAATTTCTTCTCGGCGCGCGGCGTGATCGATTACCGCATCGTCGAAAGCTCGGGCGCGACCGAAGGCGCTCCGGCCGCCGGCACCGCGGAGATGATCGTCGACATCACCACGACCGGAACGACGCTCGCCGCCAACGCGCTCAAGATCGTCGAGGACGGAACGATCCTGAAGTCGCAAGCCAATCTCGTTGCAGCCCGCGGCGCGCCCTGGGGCGACAGCGAACGGCAGATCGCGCGGGTCATCCTCGACCGGATTGCCGCACAGGCACGGGCGCAGGCGTTCCGTGAGGTGCGGGCCCGGTTTTCGGCCTGCGACGCGGCGCTGGTCGAGGTTGCAAAACAGCGCTTCGGCGTGGCGACGCCGTTCGGCGGGCCGACGTCGTCGGGCATGCTGACGCTGCACTGCCCGCCGGATCAGGTCTACGCACTGACCAGCTTCCTGCGCGAGCGCGGCGCGGAAGCCGTCGCGGTGGCCGATCTCGACTACGTATTCTCGCGGGACAACCCGCTCTACGCCTTGCTGGAAGGCGGACTGTCGTCCTGATCCTGCGGCGCGGGACGCCGCCTGCGGAACACGACAAAATTCGACAACGAGAAGTTGACGATGAAACTCGCGCCGACCGCGAGCACCTTGCCGTAAAGCACCGGCATGAAATAGGACGCCGCCAGCACCGTCGCGGTGTTGGCGACAAGGCCGGCAACCTGCGCCACCACGAAATTGCGGTAGGTCCGCACGGCCAGTTTGCGGCCGGATTCCGCCGCAAAGGTAATCATCGAATTGAGGACATAGGAGCAGGTCACCGCCACCGACCACGACATCAGATTGGCCGGAACGATCGGCAAGGCGAGCCAGAGATACGCGAAGGAAAAGACCGCGAAGTCCACGCTGGCGTTGAAGGCCCCGATCATGCCGAAGCTCGCCGCCTTCACCATAAAGGCGCGCTCGAACACCGTGTCAGAGAGCCGGCGGAGGCGGGAGGACTTGTCCGGTATCGACATTGCGCGGTCGTTTAGCATGGCGCGCGAGGTCCGCGACAGAAAATATCCGGGACGTTATAGTCCCCGCCTTGCACACTTAACTTGCACATCGAGCATGCATCCACGCCATGGCCACCCGACCCACCAGCCGATCCCCACGTGCGACGCCCGGTCATCAGACGGCCGGCCTCTCGATCGTGGTGCCGGCCTATAACGAGGCGCCGGGGCTGCCGCAGCTCCACGGCCGGATCGTGGAGATTGCCCGCAAGCTGAAGGCCGAGCGCGGCCTGGCCATCGAAGTCATTTATGTCGATGACGGCAGCAGCGACGGCACCGGCAAGGTCGCCGCGGGCCTGGCCCCGGACGTCGTCGACGTGCAGGCGATCACGCTCTCGCGCAATTTCGGCAAGGAAGCAGCCCTGCTCGCCGGCCTCGACAATGCCCGCTACGACGCGGTGCTGTGCATGGACGGCGACGGCCAGCACCCGCCCGGCCTGATCGAGACGCTGGTGTCGCGCTGGCTCGATGACGGCTACGACGTCGTCTATACCGCCAAGGCACATCGCGAAAACGAGTCCTGGGCGCGGCGCATGCTGGTCAAGGGATTCTACCGGCTCATCAATCTCGACGCCCGGCAGAAGATTCCGGAAGACGCCGGCGATTTCCGTCTGCTGTCGCCGCGTGCGGCGCGGGCGCTGCGCGAACTGCCCGAGCGCACCCGCTTCTTCAAGGGGCTGGCGAGCTGGATCGGCTTCCGTCAGGTCCGGGTCGACTATGAGCCGGCGCCGCGCGCTCACGGCCAGACGACCTGGAGCCTGCGCGGCCTGATCGGCCTGTCGATCGACGGCCTGACCTCGTTTTCGGTGGCGCCGCTGCGCGCCGCGAGCCTGCTCGGTTTCGCCCTTGCCGGCGTGTCGCTGTTGTTCGGCGTCCATATCCTGATCGAGACGATTTTCTTCGGCAAGGACGTGGCCGGCTACCCCTCGATCATCGTCGGCATGATGGTGCTCGGCGGCGTCCAACTCATCATGATCGGCGTGCTCGGCGAATATATCGGCAAGGTGCTCGCGGAGCTTAAGGCCCGGCCCAACTACTTCATTGCCGAACACAGCCTCAAGAACGCAAGCACCGCCGCAAAACCGAAGGCGGCCTCTCGCAACAAGACGTGAGCGCGGTGACCACCTCGCCCCGACGGCTGACCATCTGTGCCGACGACTACGGTCTCGCGCCGGGCGTTAATCGCGCGATCCGCGACTTGCTCGAAGCCGGACGCATCAATGCCACCTCGGTCATGGTGCTGCCGGAGAGTTTCGACGAGGCGGCGGCGGTCTCGCTGCGCGCGATCCGGGATCGCAAGGCGCACATCGGGATCGGCCTTCACGTCACGCTGACCGCGCCGTTCCATGCGATGAGCGCGGGCTGGCCGGCGCCCGGCGGCGCGTTCGTGCCGGTCAGGGATTTGCTTGCCGCCGCGAACCGTCGCGTGCTCGACCCGGCAGCGCTCACGGCCGAGGTCGAGGCCCAGCTTGCCCGGTTCACGGAGGCCTTCGGCGGGCCGCCCGATTTCATCGACGGCCATCAGCATGTTCACCTGTTCCCGCAGATTCGCGACGTCGTGCTCGCGGTTTCGCGCCACTCGGCGCCGCGTGCATGGGTCCGCCAATGCGGCCGCGCCGGATCGTGGATACGACGGCTCAGCGATCGCAAGGGGCTCGTCCTCGACATTCTCAGTGTCGGTTTCCGCCGCCGTGCCAGACGGCTCGGCGTGCGGACAAATCGTGCCTTTGCCGGTACCTACAATTTCTCGAAGGACGCAGATTTTGCCGCGCTGTTTCCGCGCTTTCTCGACAGCCTGCCCGATGGCGGGCTTGTCATGTGCCATCCCGGTTTTGTCGACGGCGAACTCAAAAGGCTTGATCCGCTCACCGGCCTGCGGGAGCGCGAATATGCCTATTTCATGACGGACGGCTTTCCGCGCCTGCTGGCGGAGAAAAATATCGTGCTTGCCTGACCGGCTGGAAAAGCCGGAGGCTCCCCCTACATCTTTCCTGACCCTCGATCGTAAAGAATTGGATCATGGGAATGGAGTCCGGGAGGAAATTCATGACGCCGCAGGAACGCCAACTGGTTGTCGACCTGTTCGACCGGCTCGCAACGCTCGAACAGACGCCGCGAGACACCGACGCCGAGCGCACTATCGCCGACGGCCTCGCGCGCGCGCCGCACGCAATTTACCCGCTGGTGCAGACCGTGCTGGTACAGGACGAGGCGCTGCGCCGCGCCGATGCCCGCATCCGCGAGCTGGAAGGCCACGGCGAACCGATGTCCGGCGGCTTCCTCGACAATATGCGCAGTGCCTTGTTCGGCGGTCGCGACGGCACGTCGACATCGGTCCCGTCCGTGCGTCAGAACGTCGGTGCCGATCCGCGCTGGAATGGCGCAGCGCCCGCTGCGACAGCGACGTCGGGCAATTCGTTCCTCGGCACGGCGGCGGCCTCCGCCGTCGGCGTCATCGGCGGCATGATGATGGCCAACATGATCGGCTCGCTGTTTGGCGGCTCGTCCGGTCAAGCCTTCGCATCGCCGGCGCCCGCCGAGCGTACGCCATGGGACCAACAATCTGGCAATAGCGATCTCGCCCGCGACGCCGGCCTTGGCGACATCGCCGGCGGCCGAGGCGCGCATCATGGCGCCGACGACAGTCGGCGTGCCGGCTTGTTCGACAGCGGCGGACACGACGACGATTTTGACGCTGATTTCGGCGGCGACGGCGGCGGCGACTGATACCCAGCGCGTTTTCGAGCGAAGTGGGGACCGGTTCGCGTGAAGAAAACGCGCCAATAAAAGTCAGATCACGACGACCCGGGTGCCGACCTTCACGCGATTGTAGAGGTCGACGACGTCGTCGTTTCGCATGCGAATGCAACCGGACGACACCATCTGCCCGATCGTCCACGGCTCGTTGGAGCCGTGGATTCGGTAGAGCGTCGAGCCGAGATAAAGCGCGCGCGCTCCAAGCGGATTGTCAGGTCCACCCGGCATGAAGTGCGGCAGATAGGGCTGACGCTGCAGCATCTCGTCCGGCGGGCGCCAGTCCGGCCATTCGCGCTTGGCGGTCACCTTGTGGACGCCCGACCAGGTAAAGCCCGGACGGCCGACCCCGATGCCGTAGCGGCGGGCACGGCCCTCGCCTTCGACCAGATAGAGAAAGCGGTTCGGAGTATCGATCACGATTGTGCCCGGCTCTTCCTTGCCCTGGTAGGCAACGTCCTGTGGCAGATACTTCGGATCAATCGGCGCCATCGTACGCGGATGCACGTAGTTCGGATCGGCGGCCGCGGGTGCGGTGTTGATATAAACCGGCTGATAGGGCTGCGGAGGCGGCACCACCGCGGGCTGCGGCCCGCGTTCCCCGAACAGAAATTCGATGAAGCCGCCGCCGAGATCCATCCGCTGCGTCGTCTGCGGCACCAGCACCACGGCCGGCGGCTGCGCCTGGTATCCGCGCGGCATCACATAAGACTGTGCCTGCGCGGCGGGGACGGCGAACAGACCGACGATAAAGACGGCAGGGGCAAGCCGGAACATGGGTGGCTCTCGATACGCGAAACACAAGGGCTGGAACTCATGGTGAGTAAAGAATGAAAACGCCACCGATTGGTAAAACTGCAGGCATTCCTCCGGCCCGGAGCCGGCGCAACGGCGGGTTCGTCGCAACAGCCCTAACAGCCGGTAAAGGCCGGGACGTCATGGTAAACGCGCGGTGAATCAAATTCGCGCAACGCCGCGTTAATCGGAAACACGCTAGATACGGATGACAACAAAAGGGGCGGCGCGTGCAGAGGAAAGTCTTTCGCATCGAGCAAATGGTGGCCGAGCGCGCGCCGCGCGCAATGGCTCGCTCCGCGGTCCGTCGCAACGAAGAGCAACGCTTGCGCGGCGGCGTACAGCCGGCACACGCCACGGCGTCCGACCAGAGCGCCTTGCAGGATCTCAAGCGCGAATTCGACACGATCTCCGCAGCGATCGAACGCGGCAAACACGAACTCGCAGCGCTGCATGCCAATACCGGCGAAGACGCTCGCCTCGCCCGCGCGCGGCAGGCGCTCGCCGCCGCCGTCGCCAACATGGAAAAAGCGACGCAGAAAATCCTCAAGAGCGCCGAGGCGATCGACGAGGGCGCACGCACGCTGCACGCGACACTCAAGAACGACTATGATTGCGGTTTGTCGCAGGACATCATCGACCAGGTCGTTCGGATTTACGAAGCGTGCAATTTCCAGGACCTGTCCGGCCAGCACATCGCCAAGGCGATCGACACGTTGGCCTTCGTCGAGGAGCGCGTCACCCGCGTAGCCGGAATCTGGGGCGACGTGACGAAGCCCGACATGTCCGCCGTTGCCGATAACGGGCCGGTCGGCCGATCACTGGTCAACGGTCCCAAGATCGACGGCGACAGCGGCCATGTCGACCAGAACGACGTCGACAACCTGTTCGGCTGCGCCTAGGCGCGGCTAGGACGACGGGCGCCGGATCACCACAAAACAGACGAGCGCCAGCGCGGCAAAGCCGGCGGCCAGCGCCAGCGCGGCCGGATCGGACGCCCGCTCGACCACGATCGCCATGACGAGCGGCGCCGCGGCCTGCATCAGCAGATAGGGTCCGGCGAGGCGTCCGAGCAGGTGGCCGTAGCCCGTGGCGCCGAACAGCGCGAGCGGCACCGCGCCGCGCGAGATCGTCACGAGGCCGTTGGCCGCGCCGAACATCATCATAAAGACCGCGGCAATGACCGGCACGATACCGAGTGCCGCAAGCCCCGCGAAGGCGGCGAGCAGCACGGCGAGCGCGAAGCGCATGATCCAGAGCGGATGCATGTCGCGCACGATAGCGAACTCAATGATCCGGGCGCCAACCTGTGCCGGACCGTACAGCGCGCCGATCCACACCACCGTCGCCGCGTCGATGCCGGAGCGGTCGAAGATCGCGAGCAGGTGCGCGGCAAGCCCGGACGGCACGAAGGCATAGACCGTAAAACCGGTAGCGACGAGCAGAAACGCCATGCCGCGTGGCGGCAACACCGGCGCCGGTTTCGCTTCGCCGGCATCACCCGCCGGCCGCGTATCGAACGCCGCACGGCTGCGCGGCAGCACGAAGGCATGCAGCGGCGCCGCGACGAAGGCGAGTACCGCCGCATAAATCAGATAGGTCGCGTGCCAGTCGCTGCGCTCGAGCAAGGCATAAGTCGTCGGCCAGCTCACCGTCGAGGCGAAACCGCCGGCGAGCGTCAGTGCGGTGATCGGGCGCCGCGCCGCCGCACCGAAGATGCGGCCGAGCGTCGCGAAGGCGGCGTCATAGAGATTCGCCGCCATCGCCACGCCGAGCAGCATCCAGACGCCGAAATAGCCGATCGGGTTCGTGACAATGACAATCAGGGCGAGACCGAGCGCGCCGGCGAGCGAACCGGCCGCCATCACCACATGGCCGCCGAAGCGATCGATCATGCGCCCGACCGCAGGCAGCACGAGGCCGGCGGTCAGAAAGCCGGCGGAAAGGCCACCCATCGCGAAAGCGATCGACCAGCCGCGCTCGGCCGCGATCAGCGGCACGATCAACACCGGCGTGTAATAGATGCAGCCCCAGGTGAGAATCTGGGTGACACCCAGCACCAGCACAGCGCGCCAAGGACCATACAGCGCACCGCGTCCGAAATCTCCGATGGCTGTCATGGATGGGCAATGGCCGGCTGATGAGAAAACAGCCTAGCACGCGGCCGCGGCCGGCCGCGTTGCAAATCATGCATGGACCAACGCGGAGATCAGCGGCCTCAGCGCGCCGGAGCCGTCGTCGTGCGTGGCTTCGGCGCAGGCCTTGCCCGGGTCGGCTTGCGCTGCCGCTGGCCTTCGGGCGCGCAGCGGACATAGACCATCGTCCCGTAGCGGCCCTGCACTTCCGGGTCGAGCCAGCGCAGCGTCAGCACGCGGCCGGTAAACGACACCACCTCGCGGTCCTGAATGCCGCCCGCCTCGCCGTCCGGTCCGATGAAGGTCTTGCCGCCCGGCCCGCCTTTCAGGCGCAGTTCCTCCGGCGTCGCCTGGTCGGCCAGATGCATCATCACGCCGCCGGTCGGTCCGAGCGTGATGACATAAGGCTGACGGCACTGATTGGACGCGGCGGCCTCCGTGCGTTCGCGATCCTCGTCTTTGTGGTAGGCGGCCAAGCCCCAGCGTCCGACGATGTCCTGCGGCGGGAATGCAGGCGGCAGAACCGGCGCCGGCACAGGCGCCGCGGGTGGCGCTTCCGGAGCACTGGTGGCGCAGGCGCCGAGCGCCAAGGCGGCGAAAGCCAGTGCAGCAGCCAGCCCGGTTCGAGAACGCATGCGAGACCTCGCGATGGGAGGTGGACTGTGCGGGCCTGCGGCACGAAGCGCAAGCATTGATGCAGGGGCGCTTCCCTTGACTCCTCCGGCTCGCATGCCCTATTCCCTCCGCATCCTGGCACTCGACACGATCGAGTGCTAAATCGCTGAAAAGACGACAGGAACTGCCGACCCGACCACCCACTTAACGCCTGCCGGTGAGGATATCATGGCCAAGACCAAGTTTCGTCCGCTGCACGACCGCGTCGTTGTGCGCCGCATCGATGCCGAACAGAAAACCAAGGGCGGCATCATCATTCCCGACACCGCACAGGAAAAGCCTTCGCAAGGCGAAATCGTGGCGGTCGGCCCCGGCGGCCGCGACGAGGCCGGCAAGCTGATCCCGATCGACCTGAAGGCCGGAGACAAGGTGCTGTTCGGCAAGTGGTCGGGCACCGAGGTCAAGATCGACGGCGAGGATCTCCTCATCATGAAGGAGTCCGACGTCATGGGCGTGATCGTCTGATCCGAATAATCGCGTAAACGGAGTTTCCTGACATGGCTGCCAAGGACGTGAAATTTTCCGGCGACGCCCGCGAGCGCATGCTGCGCGGCGTCGACATCCTCGCCAATGCGGTGAAGGTGACGCTCGGCCCCAAGGGCCGCAACGTCGTACTCGACAAGACCTTCGGCGCGCCGCGCATCACCAAGGACGGCGTGACGGTGGCGAAGGACATCGAACTCGAGGACAAGTTCGAGAACATGGGCGCGCAGATGGTGCGCGAGGTCGCTTCCAAGACCAACGACGTCGCCGGCGACGGCACTACCACCGCGACCGTGCTCGCGCAGGCAATCGTCCGCGAGGGCGCCAAGGCGGTGGCCGCCGGCATGAACCCGATGGACCTCAAGCGCGGCGTCGACATCGCCGTCGCGGCGGTGGTCAAGGATCTCGAAAAGCGCGCCAAGCAGGTGTCGTCGACCGCGGAAGTCGCGCAGGTCGGCACTATTTCCTCGAACGGCGACGCCACCGTCGGCAAGATGATCGCACAGGCGATGCAGAAGGTCGGCAACGAAGGCGTCATCACCGTCGAGGAAGCGAAGTCGCTGGAGACCGAGGTCGAGATCGTCGAAGGCATGCAGTTCGACCGCGGCTACATCTCGCCCTACTTCGTGACCAATGCCGAGAAGATGCTGGTCGAACAGGAAGACGCTTACGTTCTGATCTACGAGAAGAAACTGTCGGGTTTGCAGGCGCTGCTGCCGGTGCTCGAGGCGGTGGTGCAGTCCGGCCGGCCGTTGCTGATCGTGGCCGAAGACGTCGAAGGCGAGGCCATCGCTACTCTCGTCGTCAACAAGCTGCGCGGCGGCCTGAAAGTGTCGGCGGTGAAGGCGCCCGGCTTCGGCGATCGCCGCAAGGCGATGCTCGAGGACATCGCGATCCTCACCGGCGGCCAGCTCATTTCCGACGACCTCGGCATCAAGCTCGAGAACGTCACGCTGGCGATGCTCGGCCGCGCCAAGAAGGTGACGATCGACAAGGAAAACACCACGATCGTCAACGGCGCCGGCAAGAAGGCCGATATCGAGGCGCGTGTCGGGCAGATCAAGGCGCAGATCGAGGAGACCACCTCCGATTACGACCGCGAGAAGCTGCAGGAGCGGCTTGCCAAGCTCGCGGGCGGCGTCGCGGTGATCCGCGTCGGCGGCGCGACCGAAGTTGAGGTCAAGGAAAAGAAGGACCGCGTCGACGACGCGCTCAACGCCACCCGCGCCGCGGTCGAGGAAGGCATCGTGCCGGGCGGCGGCGTCGCACTGCTGCGCGCCAAGAAGGCGGTCGGCCGGCTGTCGAACGACAATCCGGACGTCCAGGCCGGCATCAATATCGTGCTGAAGGCGCTGGAGGCGCCGATCCGCCAGATCGCGGAGAACGCCGGCGTCGAAGGCTCGATCGTGGTCGGCAAGATCATGGACGAGAAATCCGAGACGTTCGGCTTCGATGCCCAGAACGAGGACTATGTCGACATGGTCGCCAAGGGCATCATCGATCCGGCCAAGGTGGTGCGCACCGCATTGCAGGACGCGGGCTCGGTCGCGGGCCTCCTCATCACCACCGAGGCGATGGTCGCGGAATTGCCGAAGGACGACGCTGCGCCGGCAATGCCTCCGGGCGGCGGCGGCATGGGAGGGATGGGCTTCTAAGCCCAGACCGACCCCTTCTTAAAATGCCGAAGTCGGGCAAGCCCGACTTCGGTGGAGGGATGGGCTTCTAAGCCCAGACCGACCCCTTCTTAAAATGCCGAAGTCGGGCAAGCCCGACTTCGGTGGAGGGATGGGCTTCCAAGCCCAGACCGCAAATTGAGATCGAGAAGGGCGGCCGCAGCGCCGCCCTTTTTCGTTTAATGACTGCTCGGCAGAAAGCGAAGCGTCGTCGCACCGGTGAACACGACCGCCTGCCCGCGGCGCTGCCAGCCGGTCATCTGGGTCAGCGCGGCCAGCACCCGCTCGTCGGCCTGCATCCGCGCCGACGTGCATTGGCCGCGGCTGAGAACGGTCGGCGGGTTCGGTGGCAGTGGCTCGGTCTGGATCGCGACCGTGCCGGCGCCGAGGTCAAGCTGGCCGCGCACGCTGCGGCACCACAGGTCGATGACGGCGCTGCCGTTCGCGGCAACCAGCAGCGCCGGCATCCGCTTTCCGGGCGGCATCGGCGGCGTCTCAAGCAACAGTTCGAGATCGTACGGAAACCGTTGGTCGCTCGCCGAGGCAGGCATCGCCGCGACGAGCGCGGCGGACAGCAGGGCGGCGATGCCGAAGCCGTGCCGACGCAGGAACTGCGCAAGTCGAGTCATGATCGCCTTATCGAATCCGGTTCGGAAGCGCCGCCGGCGGACGCCGGGGGCACGGACACCCGATTTGCATGCCGTGACCGCCTCGACGCGTCAAGCAAGCCGGCGCGCGGGCGCTGCCTTGTCACCAGGCACGTCGCCGCAGCGGCACCAAGATATCCTGCCACCTCCGCTGGACAGTGGCGCGCATCCGCCCGCCGGGCTATAGTTGCTCTGGGCAACAGCGCCCGGAGCGGAGAAGTCACGTCATGGTGGATGCATTGACCGGCCTGATCGGCGGAGCGCTGATGACGACGTTCGTGCTGCTGATCGCCGTGAAGCTGAACCTGTTTCCGCTCTGGATCGTGATCCTGATCGGCCTTGCGTTAATGGCATGGGCGATCTGGACCGACGGCCTTGCCCCGCTGTTCCGCCGCAACGGCGCGCAACAGTAACCCCGCCGGCTACCGGCTCAAGGACTCGATCAACCACCGCGCGGTGCGCAGCAGCTGCGCATCCTTGTTCGGCGCCCCGATCAACTGCAGGCCGAGCGGCAAACCGCCCTCGCCCGTCAGCACCGGCAGCGTCACCGCGGGTAATCCAACCAGCGTCCAGAGCGTGCAGAACGACGGGTCGCCGGTCGCGGCCTGCCCCATCGGCGCAATCCCCGGTGCCGCCGGCGTGATGATGGCGTCGTATTGATCGAACAGTTCGACGATGCCGGCCCGGTAGCGCGGCGCGCGGGCGAGCGCCGCGAGATAGTCGGTTGCCGAAATCGCGCGTCCCTTGGCGATCAACTCGCGCAACACCTTGCTCGATGATTCCTCAGTGCCGCGATCGACCAGCGCGCCGAGATTGGAGGCCATGTCGACCGCCATGACCGCGCCCTGATCGGCCCAGGCCGCCGCATAGCCGTCCGGCAGATCGACCGTCTTGACCCGCTCGCCGAGTTTCCCGGTCAGCGCCTCGAACGCCGCGCGCGTGTCCGGCGTGGTTTTGTCCCAGACCGGTGTGCGAACGAATGCGAAATCGGGCACGACCGGCGGCGGCTCCATCAGCGTCAACAGAAAATCCGGGCTCGCGACCGGCCGCGTATCGCTGTCGAGCGGATCGTAACCGGCAAGCACATCCATCAGCAGCGCGATGTCCGCGAGCGATCGCGCGAACAGACCGACGTGATCGAGCGCTTTCGACAGCGTCAGCACGCCGCCACGGCCGATCAGGCCATGGGTCGGCTTCATCGCGAACACGCCGCAAAACGCGCCGGGCCGGATGGTCGAGCCGTTGGTCTGGCTGCCGAGCGCGAGCGGCGCCATGCCCGCGGCAACCGCCGCGGCCGAGCCCGACGAGGAGCCCCCGGGCGTACGCTGCGGATCGCGCGGGTTCACAGTCGGACCGGGATTGTAGAAGGCGAATTCCGTCGTCACGGCCTTGCCGAGAATGACCGCGCCGGCCGCGCGCAACCGCGCCACCGTGGAGGCGTCGCGGTCCGGCCGGCGCCCTTTCAACAGCGGCGAGCCGCATTCGGTCGGCTGGTCGGCAGTGTCGAAGATGTCCTTGATCGCGACCGGAATGCCGTGCAGCGGCCCGACCGGCTCGCCGCGCGCCCGCCGATCGTCGAGCGCGCGCGCCTGCGTCATCACATGGTCGGGATCGAAATGCGCGAAGGCGCGGACGGTCCCGTCGACCGCTTCGATCTGCGCGATCAGCGCGGCGGCGTAGTCCGCCGCCGAGAGATCCCCGCCGGCAATCTTGTCAACGACTTCGCCGGCCGTCAGCGTCGCAAGCTCGCGGTTAGCCACGCCCTAATTCCCGTACAGCTTGTTCGGCAGCCACAAGGCAATTTCCGGGAAAATATAGACCATCGCCATCGTCAGGAACACCATGAAGACGAACGGCAGCGAGCCTGAGAAGATTTCCGTCAGTTTGACGTGCGGCGGCGACACGCCCTTCAGGTAATAGGCGGCCATCGCCATCGGCGGCGTGTTGAACGAGGTCTGGATGTTCAGCGACACCAGGATGCCGAAAATGATGGGATCGATGCTGAACGTCTTCAACAGCGGCAGGAAGATCGGCACGAAGATGATGATGATCTCGGTCCATTCCAGCGGCCAGCCGAGCAGGAAGATGATGACCTGCGCGATGATCAGGAACGCCACCGAATTGAGATTGAGTGCCTGCACCCAGTGCTCGATCACCTCGTGGCCGCCGAGATAGGAATAGACCGACGAGAAGGTCCACGAGCCGATGAACAGAAAGCACACCATCGCCGAGGTGCGTGCGGTGAGATAGACCGCCTCTTTCAGCCGCTCGAAGGTGAGCGACCGGTAGGCCGCCGCCAGAACCACCGAGCCCGCAGCGCCGACCGCGGCTGCCTCCGACGGTGTCGCGAGGCCGAACAGGATCGCGCCGAGCACCGACAGGATCAGGATCGCGAGCGGAAAGAACGACGTCAGCAGCGCGGTCAAGACCTCGGTGAACGGTATGTCTTCCTTGAGATCCTTCGGCTTCGGGGCGAGGCTTGGATCGAGGATCGCGCGGGTGATGACATAGACGATGTAAAGCGAAGCCAGCAGGAAGCCCGGCAGGAACGCGGCGGCGTAGAGCTTGACGACGGAGGTCGCAGTCGTCGCGCCGTAGAGAATGAGCAGCACGCTCGGCGGGATCATGATGCCGAGACAGCCGCCGGCGCACACGACGCCGGCCGCGAGGCGGGTGTCGTAGCCGGCCTTCAGCATCGCCGGGAATGCGAGCAGACCCATCAGCGTGACGACGGCGCCGACGATGCCGGTCGCGGTTGCAAACAACGCACAGGTGATGAGGGTCGCGACCGCCAGCGAGCCCGGCACGTTCCGCGCCGCCATCTGGATCGAATAGAAAAGCCGGTCAAGGATATTGGCGCGCTCGACCACATAGCCCATGAACAGGAACAGCGGCACCGCGGTCAGCACGTCGTTCTGCATCACGTCGGACGAATTGGTGACCAGCAGATCGAAAATCCGCGTCCCCATCGCGTAATAGCCGAAGAAAATGCCCATCGCGACGAGCGTGAATGCGATCGGGAACCCCAGCAGAATGATGAGGATGAAGGCACCGAGCATGATCATCCCGAGTTCGGGATTGGTGAACATCATCGGGCCGCCCCCACGTGCATTTCTTCTTCGATCCGCTGGCGATCGGCGGCTTCGGCGAGAATGGCCGACTCCATTTCCTCGACGTCGTGCAGGCGTTGCGGCCATACACCGTCGCGGATGCAAATGACGCAACGGATCGCCTCGGCGACGCCCTGGATCAGCATGAACAGCGCGCCGAGCGGAATCAGGCACTTCAGCGGCCAGATCGGCAGGCCGGCCGGGCTGTAGATCGTGACTTCACGGATCAGGAACGACGTATAGGCGTAAGGCATGCCGTACCAGAACAAGGCGCCAAAGCCGGGAAAGAAAAACAGCAGATAAAGCGTGAGTTCGATCGTCGCCTGTGTTCGCAACGGCATCAGCCGGTACAAGACGTCGCCGCGGACGTGGCCGTTGCGCGACATCGTGTAGGCGCCGGCCATCATGAACAGCGCGCCATACATGCAATAGGCCATGTCGAAGGCCCAGTCGGTCGGCGCGCGCAGCACGTAGCGCATGAAGACCTCGTAGCAGGTGCCGACCGTCATGATGACGATGCACCAGCCAAAAGCCTTCCCGACGCCTGCGCTGAGGCGATCGATGAACAGCAGGAATTTTTCCAAAACGATCCCCTTGCGGAGTGACCCGATCAAAGTAAAACGCCGGGGCTAACGCCCCGGCGTCCTACATTGCCCCATCAGGTCTTCAGAGCGCCGAAGTGGTGTTCCCACGCGGTCTTGTAGTCGGCGTCGTTGTTGAAGAAGTAGAAGCCGACGCGCTTCGCCCAGGCCTTCTGACTGTCCAGCACCTTCTTGATGAAGGGGCCGTTGGTCGGATCGGCGACGAGATCCTTCTCGACTTCGTCCCACGCCTTGAGCTGCGCTTCGAAGATCGACTTCATCGTGCGCTTCACGGTGACGCCCTTGCCGAGCAGAACCTGGAGGTCCTTGGAATACTGATCCCAGGCCTTCCATTCGTTGTCGGCCGCGGCGGCCTGCGCGGAGTACCGCAGGACGTCCTGCTGTTCTTTCGCGAGGCTGTCGTATTTCGACTTGTTGAAGACGATTTCGAACGTCTCGGCGGCCTGGTGGTACGAGCCCATGTAGTAGAACTTCGCAACGTCCTGCGCGCCGAAGCGCGAGTCGGAGGTCGGGTTGTTGAACTCGAAGGCTTCGATCACGCCGCGCTCCATCGCCGGAAGGATTTCCGGACCCGGCAGCTGCGCGACGCTGGCGCCCATCTTCTGGAACATGTTGGTGGCGAGACCGACGGTCCGGTACTTGAGGCCCTTGAAGGCGTCCGGTCCGCTGATTTCCTTCTTGAACCAGCCGAGCGGCTGGGTCGGCATCGCGAAGGCGAGGAAGCCGACGACGTTGAGCTTCAGGGTCTTCTGGACCAGCTCGTTATAGAGGTCCATGCCGCCGCCGTACCAGAACCAGCCGAGGCACTGGCTGCCGTTAAAGCCGTAGGCCGGGCCGGTGCCGAACAGCGACGCGGCGCGGTGCTTGCCGTACCAGTAGGCGGGCACGCTGTGGGCGCCGTCGAGCACGCCGGAGTGCGTCGCGTCCATCACCGAGAACGGCTTCACGACAGCGCCGGCATTGAGGTAGTCGATCTTCAGGCGGGTACCGCCCATGCCGTTGACCTTGGCGACATAGTCCTTCGCCATGTCATTGAGAATGTCCTGAGCGCCCCAGGCGCCCTGCACTTTCAGCGTGACGGTCTGGGCACGCGATACCTGCGGCATGGCGATGGTCGCCACGCTGGCAACGGCGGCGCCGCTGAGAAACTTGCGGCGAGTCGCAGTTGTCGAAGCCTTCAGTTTGGCCATTGGATAAATCCTCCCTTGGGTTGCAACCCGTAAACGTCTTTTCTTGCGGCCTTATTCCATCCGCGCGACCGGTCGCGAAGAATGGCTGGCCAATGGTCGTCGATGCTAGAGGGTGAAAGAGCCGGTGGCAATAAGCGAAAGCGTATCGGGCAGGCCTAACCGCATAATAATTATAGAGATATACAGAATACCGAATTCCCGGTGACGGTACCGCAGCGCAGCGCTGCCGGCGTCCGACGCAGGTCCTGGCAGACGCCTTGCAGCCGCCGGGCCCGCTGGAGCGGCCTCCGAGAGGAGAATGACCATTGAGAACAATACCTTCGATCCTCGTCACGATCTGGCGGTTGGCCAGCCCCTATTTCAATTCGGATGACCGATGGGCTGGTCGTGTGCTGCTCGGCGCGGTGCTCGCGATTGAACTGTCGATCGTCGGTATCACCGTCCTGATCAATCAATGGAACAACCGGTTTTACAACGCGCTGCAAGATCGAAACTGGGACGCATTCGTCAGCGAGCTTTTGTATTTCTGCGCCCTGGCGACCGCCTTCATCGTGCTTGCGGTCTACCAACTCTATCTCAATCAATGGCTCCAGATCCGCTGGCGGCGCTGGATGACCAGGGCCTATCTCGGGCGGTGGCTCGACGGCGCCAATCATTACCGCATGCAACTCCTCGGCGATGCGGCCGACAACCCCGATCAGCGCATCGCGGAAGACATCAAGATGTTTATCGAGCTGACGCTCACCATCGGCGTCGGCCTCCTCGGCGCCGTCGTCACGCTCGGCTCCTTCGTCGTCATCCTGTGGTCGCTGTCGGCAGCCGCGCCGCTGCATCTGTTCGGCGCCTCGTTCGATATTCCGGGTTATCTGGTCTGGGCTGCCCTGATCTACGCCGCGCTCGGAACGATGCTGACGCATCTTGTCGGACGGCCGCTGATCCCGCTGAATTTCCGCCAGCAGCAATATGAGGCGGACTTCCGCTTCAACCTGGTGCGGGTGCGCGAGAACTCGGAGCAGATTGCGCTGCTCGACGGCGAGCGCGCGGAAACCGGGCGATTGCTCGACCGTTTCGGCCGGGTCGTCAGCAACTGGCACGCCATCATGACGCGCCAGAAGAAACTGACGTTTCTGACCGCCGGTTATACGCAGGTCGCAATCGTCTTTCCGTTCGTCGTCACCAGTCCCGCCTATTTCGCCGGCGCGATGCAGCTCGGCGGTCTGATGCAAACCGCATCCGCTTTCGCCAGCGTGCAGGGCGCGCTGTCGTTCTTCATCACCGTCTATCGCCAGCTCGCCGAATGGCGCGCGGTGATCGATCGCCTCGACGGCTTCAACAACGCCGCGCAAGCGGCGGCGCACGCCGCCTCCGCCCCGCCAGTCGTGACGATCGCCGCGGGCGACGGCGCAGCGATTGCGCTCGACGACCTCGCGGTCCGCCTGCCGCAAGGCACGCCGCTCGTCAGCGCCGCCGACGTTACGATCGAGGCCGGCGAGCGCATGCTGGTCACCGGGCCGTCCGGCTCCGGCAAGTCGACCCTGTTCCGCGCGCTGGCCGGCATCTGGCCGTTCGGCTCCGGCCGTGTCCGCATTCCCAAGGGCGCCACCGTGATGATGCTGCCGCAGCGGCCCTACTTCCCGATCGGCACCCTGTCGGCGGCGGTCGTCTATCCGGCGGAACCCGGCGCGTTCGAGCGCGCGCGCGTCGCCGAGGCGATCACGGCGGTCGGCCTGCCGGCGCTCGCCGCACGCGTCGACGAGGAGGCGCACTGGAACCGCATGCTGTCGCTCGGCGAGCAACAGCGGCTCGGGCTTGCCCGCGCACTGCTGCACCGGCCCGACTTTCTGTTCCTGGATGAGGCGACTGCCTCGCTCGACGAGCCCTCGGAGGCGGCGCTCTACCGGTTGCTCGACGAACGCCTGCACGGCACGGGTATCGTCTCAATCGGCCACCGCGGCACGCTTGCCGCATTCCACCGGCGCGGTCTCGCGCTCAAGCCCGACGGCGGCCGCTTCCGCCTGCAAGCTCAGGAAGCGTTCAAGGCCTCGTGACCGGCTACCACCAGCGGTGCGGCCATGGATAGCGGCGCACCAGCGCGTGCCAAACCCAGGCAAACAGCGCGAGCGCCACCGCGCCGGCGGCGACCGGCACGAGCAGAAAGGTCCATGGCATGTCGGCGACGACGACAAGCAATGGATTGATGCCGGCGGGCGGATGAAACGTTCGCGTAAAGTGCATGGCGATCATGGCGAAGCCCACCGCCGCCGCGGCTGCGAAGGCGCCCGGACCGACCGCCTTGACGACCATCAGGCCGACCAGCGCCGACACGATATGTCCGCCGACCAGCGCGCGCGGCTGTGCCGGCTCGACCTCCGGATTGCCCATCACGAGAACGATCGAGGTCCCAAACGGCACCGTCATCAGCGGGACCGCGACATGCGCGGCGAAAGCCTCCATCGCCCAGACCGCGAGCATGGCGCCACAGGCGCCGCCAATCACCGCCAGCCAGACTCGTTTATCGGAGATCACCGCAGGACGAAGCTCCCAACCAACGCCTCCCGATACGCGACCTGCTTCTAGCACGCGACCGGCAAAGAGAAAGGGCGGCAGAACCCGGAGGTTCCGCCGCCCCGAAAAAAGGGCAGTACAGGCTTTCGATTACTTCACGATGCCGAGCGCCGACAACGTCGTATCGATCTTCAGCGTCGCGATGTAGGCGTCCTTACACCACTTGTTCGACGCATTGCCGACAGCGGAGAACAGGAAGGTCGCGCACTCCGCGGTGCTCAGGTCGTTGCCGTGGTAGCGCAGGTCGAGCGTGAACACCTTGTAGGTGATCGCCGCACCGGCGTTCCAGTAGGTGTAGCTCGGGTCGTTGGTGTAGCCGGCGGTGCGGAACGGCGCATCGTCGATCCACCAGTGACCGAGCTCGCCGGAGATGAAGGTTCCAAAGTCACCCCACTTCAGCGGCGTCACCCACTTCGCGGTCAACGACGCATAGACTGCGTCGGGCTTGCCGCGGCCAGGGCCCGAAGCCGGTGCCGCGATGCTGGTGCTGTAGTGCAGCAGGTCAGGCGTATAGAAGACGTTGACGCCGACGCTGAGGTCCGAGGTGATCGCGTAAGCGGCCTTCGCGTAGATTTCGTAGAAGTCGCTCTGCGTGGTGAACCCGTTAAAGGTCTCACCCGGGTAGTAGTAATAGATCGCGCCGAGGTCGAGCGAGAACGCGCCCCAGCTGTTGCGCCAGCCGCCGTAGAAGTCGACTTCGGACGACGGGTCGGTGAAACCGAACGCAAACGGCCAGTCGATGCGCGCGATCGCGGCACCGGCATAAAGCTGGCCAATCGGCGTGTTGAACTGCGGCTCGATGTAACCGCCGCCGGACCACTTGCGGTTCGACTGCGAGATACCGCGGAAGTTATAGTCGGAGCCAACCCAGGCGCCGAACGCAACGTCGAACACCGGAGTGGC
>JBFWZV010000041.1:0-32107 GCA_050184975.1 Pseudolabrys sp.
ACTGGATTCACACCGCGCGCGATCAGGGCGCGCTGGTGCGCGGCTACACCAACTGGGACGACCAGCCGGCCTCGCCACAGGCGGCCTATGAAGCGATCCTGCGCGCGAACTGGATCGCGAGCACGGCGCCGTGCGGCCCCACTTACGTCAATCTCGACGCCGGCATGCAGGAGGCCAAGCTCGGCGAACCGCCGGCGCCGGTCGATGCCGCGCGCCTGATGCCGCAAGCCGTCGTGACTGCGCCTCCTGAGCAGATCGAACGCGCTGCTGCGCTATTGAAGAGCGCCAAGCGCCCGGTCATTCTTGCCGGCCGCGTCTCGCGCAGCGAGGCGGCCTGGAATGCGCGTGTGCAACTCGCCGAGCGGCTCAACGCGCGTGTCGTCACCGATCTTAAAGTCGCCGCCGCCTTCCCGACCGATCATCCGCTGCACGCCGGTAGCCCGTCGATGATTGCGCCGACGCCGGATGCCGCCACCGCATTGAAAGAGGCCGACGTGATCCTCAGCCTCGACTGGGTCGATGTCGCCGGCACGCTCAAGCATGTCGGCGGCTCGCAGGCCACGGTTATTCAGGTCTCGATCGACCATCACGTCCACAACGGCTGGAGCATGGACTATCAGGGCCTGCCTCCGGTCGATGTCATGCTCGCCTGCGATCCCGACATGGCCGTGCCGGTACTGCTTGCCGCATTGCCGGCAGCCAAACCGGCCAATGCCGGCGCTCCGAAAAAGCCGATGGCGATGCCCGGCGGCGACAAGCTCTCGGTCGATCATCTGGCCGTGGCGCTGCGCGAGGCGCTCGGCACGCGAGCGGCCTCCCTCACGCACTGCTCGCTGTCGTGGAACGGCGATACGTGGGCGTTCCGGCATCCGCTCGACTATCTCGGCTCCGATGGCGGCGGCGGCGTCGGCGGCGGCCCCGGCATCTCCGTCGGCGCGGCGCTGGCGTTGAAAGGCTCGAGCCGCATGCCGGTCGCGGTCTGCGGCGACGGCGACTTTCTGATGGGCGTAACGGCGCTGTGGACCGCCGCACATTACCGGCTGCCGCTTCTGATCGTCGTTGCCAACAACCGCTCCTTTTTCAACGATGAACTGCATCAGGAACGCGTCGCCCGCATGCGCAGCCGCCCGGTCGAGAACCGCTGGATCGGCCAGCGCATCTCCGAGCCAGACATCGACCTTGCCGCGATGGCACGCGCGCAGGGCGCGCAAGCCTTCGGTCCGGTCAAATCCATCGCTGATCTTGGCCCTACATTTGCCAAGGCGATCGCCGCCGTGGAATCCGGCCAAGTCGCGGTCGTCGATGTCTGGGTCGAGCCCGGCTACAGCGCTGCCACTACCGCCGTCATGACCCGAAAGAGCGAGTAACCCGAGCCATGAGCGGCACCGATCCCATTCTCACCGTCGAAAACATCGCCGTGCGGTTCGAGACGCCCGACGGCCCCGTGATCGCGGTCGACGACATTTCATTTAACGTCGCACCCGGCGAATTTCTGTCGGTGATCGGCCCATCGGGCTGCGGCAAGTCGACCGTGTTCAACGTGATCGGCGGGTTGCTCGCCGAGCACGCCGGCAAGGTCGCCGTCGCGGGCGAGACGATTTCCGGCCCGCACCAGTCGATCGGCATGGTGTTCCAGGAGGAGTCGACCTTTCCCTGGCGCACCGTCACCGACAATGTCGCCTTCCCGCTCGAACTGACCGGCATGGCCAAGGCGGAGCGCATCGAAAAGGCAAGACATTTCATCAACATGGTCGGTCTCGACGGGTTCGAGAACCGCTACCCCGGTGAGTTGTCGGGCGGCATGCGTCAGCGCGTCTCGCTCGCGCGCACCCTCGCCTCGCAACCGAAAATCCTGCTGATGGACGAGCCGTTCGCTGCGCTCGACGAGCAGACGCGGCTCCTGCTCGGCGACAAGGTTCTGCAAATTCAGCAGCAACTCAATCAGACGACACTGCTCATCACCCACAACATCACCGAAGCGGTCCAGATGTCGGACCGCATTCTTGTGATGACCTACCGCCCCGGCAAGGTGAAGCGTATCGTCGACATCAAGTTGCCGCGCCCCCGCAACTCCGAAATCGTCGGCAGCGAAGCCTTCGGCCGCTATGTCGCTCAGATCTGGAACGACCTGCGTGAAGAAGCGAGCCGCGGCATGATCGACGAAGAAGAACATGCCCGCCACCATCACGGACATTCCTGATGGCGAAGTCGGGCTTTACTCAGCAGTCCTGGGCGCCGCCGTTCGTAGGCGTCGGTTCGCTCGTGGTGTTTTTCGTCGTTCTTGAATTCCTGATCGACGCCGGTGTTATCAGCAAGTTCATCGTTCCACCGCCCAGCGAAATCTTCGAGAGCTTCGAGCGCATCATCGTCGAGGAAAGCGTCATCAGCCGCTTCTTCTTCACCGCCACCGAATGCCTGATTGCGAGCGTGATGCTGATCGTCACCGGCGTCACCGTCGGCGTCATCATGGAGCGCTACAGCCTGCTGCGCCGGGCCTGCGAAACCTGGGTCGGCGCCATGGCCGCCGCGCCCATCGTGCTCACCTATCCCCTGTTCATGGTGATCTTCGGCCGCAACATGTGGACCATCATCATGATGGGTTTCGTCGCCGCACTGCCGCCCGTCATCCTGAAGACCATCGAAGGCATCGCCGGCACCCGCAAAGTGCTGCTCAATGTCGGACGCAGCTTCAATCTCACGCAGACGCAGTTGTTCTGGAAAATCCAGTTCCCGGCCGCCCTGCCGACGATCTTCACCGGCATCAGGCTGGGGCTCATCTTTGCGCTCATCAACGTCGTCGGCGTCGAATTCCTCATCAACTTCGGCGGCCTCGGCCAGCTCATCAACGAGCTTGCCGAGCGTTACGACCTCGGCGGCACCTATGCCGCGATCTGCTTCGTCATTCTGGTCAGCGTCCTGTTCTTCATGGCGATCGAAAGGGCCGAACGATGGCTGAGACCCGCTCAATAAGCCGCTCGGCGGCTGCCGGCGGTCCGTTGTCTCCGGTGACGCTGCTGCGCATCGCCATCGTGCTGACGACGCTGGTGATCTGGGAGGCCCTCGCGCGTTCCGGCCTGCTCTATCAGGACGTCGTGCCCTCGCTCATCGCCATCGGCAAGGCGTTGTTCGAAACGTTGATGGCGCCCGATTATTACGGCCATCTCGGCGTCACCGCCGCCGAGATCGCGACCGCGCTGACGATCGGCGGACTCGCCGGCATGGCGGTCGGGATCGTGCTCGGTGCGAACCGGTTCATGTCGCAGGCCTTCGAGTCGTTTCTGTACTATCTCGGACCGACGCCGAAGATCATTTTCTTCCCGATCATGATCATGTGGTTCGGCGTCGGCCCCGGCTCCAAGGTCGCGCTCGGCACGCTGTCCTGCTTTTTCCCGGTCGCGCTGTCGGTCGCGGCGGGCATGCGGCTGATCGACAAGGTTCTGATCCGCGTCGGCAGGAGCTTCCGCGCCAACACCTGGCAGATGGTCACCAAGATCTATCTGCCGGCGATGCGCCAGCCGATCATGAACGGCGTGCGGCTCGGCTTCGGTGTCGCGCTGATCGGCACCCTCCTCGCCGAAACGAAGCTCTCCAACAAGGGAATCGGTTTTCTGATTATCCAGGCCTACTCCATCTTCGACATGCCGCGGATGTACGCCATGTTGATCGTGCTGTTCGTGCTTGCGATCGGCGTCAATGCGTTGATTGGCCGTGTTGGCGGCCTCGATACGGTCAAACGGAACTGAATAAACGACAACCGAACACAAGGGAGCAGACGATGAAGCACACTCGCAGTTCTGCCGTTGCTGTCGTCGCGGCGGCGGTCATTGGCATCGCGGCCCCGGCAGCGGCCGACGATCTCGTCAAGATGACCATCGGCCAGCGCGGCAACTGGGACACCGCGGTCCCTCATCTCGGCGAGAAGGCCGGCATCTTCAAGAAGCACGGCCTCACGCTCGAGATGGTCTATACCCGCGGCAGCGGCGAGACCGTACAGCCCGTCGTGTCGGGCAATGTCGATCTCGGCGTCGCGGTCGGCACGCTCGGCGCCATCGGCTACTACGCCAAGGGCGCCCCGATCCGTATCGTCGCAGCGGAAGCGACCGGCGCTGCCGACTACTGGTACGTCAAGTCCGGCTCCAGCGTGAAAATGCTGAAGGATGTCGCCTCGGCAAAAGGCAAATCGATCGCCTATTCGACCAACGGCTCATCGACCCACTCGATGGTGCTCGCCTTCATCAAGGAATACGGCCTCGACGTGAAGACCGTCTCGACCGGCGGCCCACCGGCCACCCTCACCGCGGTCATGACCGATCAGGTCGATATCGGCTGGGCTGCGCCGCCGTTTGGCCTCAAGGAAATCGACGAAGGCAAGATCCGTCTCGTCGGCCGTGGCGGCGACACCAAGATCGTCGGCGGGCAGACGATCCGCACCATCATCGCCAATGCCGACGCCCTGAAGAACCGCAAGGACGTGCTCAAGCGCTTCATGGCGGCCTACAAGGAAACCATCGACTACATGTATTCCGACAATCCGAAGATGTTCGCCGACTACGCGGAATTCGCCAAGATCACGCCGGCGATGGCCAAGCGCGTGCGCGACGAGTTCTTCCCGAAGTCGCTGATGCAGATGAGCGAAATCAAGGGGCTCGACGACATGCTCAAGGACGCCGTCGAGTTGAAATACGCGCCCAAGGCGCTCACCAAAGAGCAGGTCAGCGACCTGATCCAGATCAAGACGCTGCAGTAATCGCGCATCCAGGTCTGACAGACGCCGCGGCGCCTTGCCGCGGCGTTTTTCGTTGCCCGGCTGTCAGAGCTTGAACGCTTCCAGCGTTCCCGGATGAAACAGTTCGTCGACAGCGACGAGCCGCGACGACAGCCCTTGCGCGTGGTGGTGCTTGAGGAAGTTTTCGAGCGTCTTGCGGCTGGTCTCGACGCCATAGGGCCAGAAGTCCTCGCCCATCGTCGTCCGCGCCTCCGACAGCCGCTCCTCGATAAAGGGCAGCGTTACCTTGGTCGCGGAGGTATCGCCAAGTTGCTCCAGCGCCACGGCCTTCGCCTGCTCGAAGCCCTTCAAGACGGCGCCCGGCAGCCATGGATGCTGCTCGGCCAGTTCCCGCTTGATGCCGACCAGATGCATGATCGGGAAAATGCCGGTGCGCTTGAAATACTCTTTCGCCGCCGCGACCGGATCGGGAAACAGCCAGCCGATGTTCGGATTCTTGCCGGCGGTCGTCGGTGGCCGCGGCGCAATGAAGCCGTCGATCGCGCCTTCATCCAGCAGTACCGAAATCGACTTGCCCGCCGGCGCGTCTTCCAGCCGCACATCCTTCGGCAAAGTGATGGCGATCTTCTCTGGCCGTCCGGCATGTTCGATACCGCCGCGGACCCAGTGAATATCCGACGGCTTGACGCCGTAGTCGTCCTGCAGGATCGCGCGGGCCCAGACGTTCGCCGTCAACTGATATTCCGGCAGGCCGACCTTCTTGCCCTTGAGGTCTTCCGGCTTCTTGATGCGGTCGGTGCGTACATAGATCGAGGTGTGACGGAACGCCCGCGACACGAAGGCCGGGACACCGACATAAGGCGATGCGCCTTGCGCGGTCTTCACCGTGAAGCTCGACAGCGACAGTTCGCAAATATCGAACTCGGCGCGGCGGAAGGCGCGGAAGAAGATTTCCTCCGGCGACAGCGTCATACATATCGCGTTGACGCCATCGATTGTCACCGAACCGTCGATCAAGGCGCGGGTGCGGTCGTAAGGGCCGACGGCGACGGAGAGATTGAGCTTGGCCATGCGTGGTTCCCGGCAATGATGTTCCGGCCCCAGTCTTAGGCGAAAGCGCGTGCGCACGCAAAATACAAACGGCGGCCCTGCGGCCGCCGTTCGATCTCATTTCAGGCCCGATATTTCGATCAGCCGAAAACGTCGGCGACGATGCCGTTATACCAGTCGACCGACTCCTTGTAGTTCTGCTTGCGGATGTCTGGCGACTCACCGCGCTGGCTGACGAATCCGGTCACCTGCTTGATCTTGCCGTCGCCCGGCTCGTAGGTGGCGCCGACCTTGATGTCGTCATCGGTCTCGATCAGGCTCCAGCAGGTGTTGCTGTAACGCGCCGGGAAGGCACGCGACTTGGTCAGTTCGGCGCGGATCGTCATCGCCGCGACCTTGGCCTGGCTGTTCGCCGAGAAGGCCGATTTCGGCATGTCGCCGGCAATGGTGGCGTCGCCGGTGACATAGATCGCGGCGTCGACCGTCGATTGCATGTTCTCCGGATTGATCGGGCAAAATCCGGTCTGGTTGGCGAGCCCGGCGTCGCGCGCGATCTTGCCGGCCATCTGCGCCGGGATGACGTTGACCAACGTGCCTTTGTAGGTCGCAAGATCGGTCATCACCTCGCCGGTCTTCGGATTAACGCCCTTGATGCCGCCATGGATCTTCGGGTCCTGCCATTCGATCATGCCGGCATAGTGCTTCTCCCAGCCTTCGAGGAAGACGCCCTGTTTGGAGAAATTCGGCTTCGGGTCGACCACGATGATCTTCGACTTCTTGAAGCCTTTTTTCTTGAGCACATGCGCGAACATCGACACCCGCTCATAGGGGCCCGGCGGACAGCGATACGGATTCGGCGGCGCCACCATGACGATGTTGTCGCCGTCCTTGAGCGCGTTGAGCTTGCGCACCAGCAGTTGCGTCTGCGCGCCCGGCTTCCAGGCATGCGGCATGATCTGCGCTGCCGCTTCCGAATAGCCGGCGACCGAGTCGAACTTGAGATCGATGCCCGGCGCGACCACGAGCCGGTCATAGGACAACGTCTTGCCGTCGGCGAGCTTCACTTGTTTCTTGGCGCGGTCGATCGCCGTGGCGCTCGTATGCACGAGCCGCACGCCGGTCTTGCCGACCTTGCCGTAGCCGTGGGTAATCGATTTGAAATCGCGGTAGCCGCCGACATAGAGGTTCGAGAAGAAGCAGGTCGTGAAATTTTTCACCGGTTCGACCAGCGTCACGTCGACAGCGCCTGCGGAATCCTTGGCGACATAGCGCGCGACGGTGCAGCCGCCCGGGCCGCCGCCGATCACCACCAGTTTCGGCTTTGCTTGGCCGAGCACCGCCGGCGCATAGAGCGGCGTCGCCAGCGTCGCGAGCGACGCACCCGACAGCCACGTGAACTGGCGTCGTGAGATCTCCTTGGTCATGGCATTTCCCCCATTTTCTCGTTCAGTTCGGTTTTTCGGTTTTTGCGAAATACAGCGCAAGCGCGGCGATGTCCTCGTCGGACAGCCGCGCGGTAATGTTCTGCATCACCTGATTGGAGAGCTTCTTTTCCTTGTAGGCCTTCATCACCTCGACGAAGGCGGACTCCGGAATTCCGTAAATGCTCGGTATTGCACCCTGCGCAGAAGCGCTCCGGTGACACGTCACGCATTCGGTCGACAGATAACGGCCCAACTCGAAATCGGCAGCGGCGGCGGCGAACGTCCCGGATATCCCGAGGACCGTCCCACCCAGCAACACTGCGGTCGGCAGCACCCTGCGGCGCCGTCGCGTCATCACGTCGGTCCTACTCCACGCCGCCGCGGCGTCGGGCCTGGTCGTCCGGCGTCACGTCGATCACTGCGGCCCGGCCTGTGATCTTCACCGGCGGCCGGCAGTCCTTCATGCAGGGCTTGGGATTCCAGAACGCCTTTTCCGTCTTTTCGCGGTCGTCGTCATAGAAGCCGCCCTGATTGGGCATCTTAACCTGTTTCCAGGTCTCTTTCGACAGGACAAACCTGTCGTCGACGATGTCGTTCAGGTTCAGGACATAGGCGACGATGGCGTAAAGCTCGTCGTTCGTCAGCGATTGCGCATCGCCGAACGGCATCGAGCGGCGGATATAGTCGAACACGCTCGACAGATAGGGAAAATACGATCCGACGGTCTTGACCGGATCGTGGCTCGCAAGCGTTCCCTTGCCTTGCGCAAGCTGCGGCCAGCGTCCGGCGCTCTCGCCGAATTCGCCATGGCATGCCGCGCAACGCTCGACATAGAGCTTCTCGCCGTCCTTGACCGAGC
The DNA here is from genome assembly GCA_050184975.1 of Pseudolabrys sp. Taxonomy (GTDB): domain Bacteria; phylum Pseudomonadota; class Alphaproteobacteria; order Rhizobiales; family Xanthobacteraceae; genus Pseudolabrys. The sequence goes on from JBFWZV010000041.1 coordinate 8,060, forward strand.
CCTTGCCGGGCGGCGCGCCCTCGCCGTCCGGCCGCACGTCGATGTCCCAGCCGGCGATCTGTTCGGCCGTCGCCGCGGTGCCGATGCCGAACTTGTGCGGACCGGCCTTCTTGGTTTGCGCGCTTGCCGCACCCGCGATAGCGAGCGCGAAGACCGCCGCCAGCGCCGCGACCCTAGCCGACTTCGACATTTTCAACCTCCCCGTCCGCCTTGACGTGCCAGGTCTGGATGCCGTTGTTGTGATAAATCGAATTGACGCCGCGAATTTTACGCAGCTCGCTCTTGGTCGGCTGCACATAGCCGGTGGAGTCGATGGCGCGCGATTGCAGCAACAGCGGTTCGCCGTTCCACTCGAATTCGGAATAGAAACGCACGCAGGCCTTGTCGAGCACCGGCCCATCGATGCGCGCGGCGCGCCAGTTGCGGCCGCCGTCGAGCGAGATATCGACGCGGGATACAGTGCCGCGGCCGGACCACGCCAGTCCCGATACCACCGTGAACCCCTTGCCGATCTTGGGCGTCTGCGGCGATGGCGACGTGATGACGGATTTCGCATCCATCACATAGGTGAACTGCCGCGCCTTCCCGTTTTCCATCAGGTCGGTGTATTTCGAGGTCTCCTCGCGGGTGAACCACGGCTGATCGCCGACCTTGATGCGGCGCAGCCACTTCACCCACATGTTGCCTTCCCAGCCCGGCACCACGAGGCGGGCCGGATAACCCTGCTCCGGCCGCAGCATCTCGCCGTTCATGCGGTAGGCGACGATGCAGTCGTCGAGCGCCTTCGCCATCGGTACCGAGCGGTTCATCGCCGCGGCGTCGCCGCCTTCGGCCATGATCCACTTCGCGTTCGGCTTGAGGCCGGCTTCTTCGAGCAGGAGCTTGAGCGGCACGCCGGTATACATCACGCAATGGACCATGCCGTGGGTGTATTGGCAGCCGTTCAGCTGCGCGCCGCGCCACTCCATGCCGGAATTGGCGGCGCATTCGAGGAAGTAGATTTTGTTGACGCGCGGAAAGCGCTTGAGGTCGTCGAGCGTGAAGATCAGCGGCTTCTCGACGAGGCCGTGGATCATCAGCCGGTAGTCGGCCGGGTCGATCTCGGCGATGCCGGAGTGATGGCGCTCGAAGCACAGTCCGTTCGGCGTGATGATGCCGTCGAGTTCGTGGAGCGGCGTGAAGCTCACCGATGACTCCCGGCTTGCCGTCAGCCACTGCACGTCGCGGCGCACGACATGCTTTTCGTGCTTCGAGGGATTGCCATAAGCGCGTACCGCGACGCCCTCGCCGAGCGCCTTGGTCCAGTCCGCGATATTCGGCGGCAGGTTTTTCGGATTGCCAGCCCATGCCGGCCCAGCAGTCCCGGCGGCCGCAATGCCCGCCGCTCCGGTCAGGAATTTTCGGCGCGACGTGCGCGCGGCATTCGGCTTGTCATCGTCCGTCCGGCTCATGACGCTCCTCCGCGATCGCGCGACCGAAACATATTCTTTTTTTAGAATATAATGGAGCCCGCCGCTAAGCGCCAGTGATTTTCACGCTGCGGTTGGGGGTAACTTCGACCGTCTTTGCCGCCGCGATGTGGCGTTCGACCAGGTCCCAAACCGGCGGCCCTTGCGTGCCCTCATTGACGCTCGCCCAGCCGGCAACCGTATAGTCCCGCCCCGGCTCGATCGGTTTGCCGGTTTTCAGCAGCGTCATGCCGGAAATCCGCTGCCCCGCCGGTTTCGACACGTCGATCGCATAGCCGAGCCCGCCGCAACGCACCATGTCGCCGCCCTGCTGGTAGTACGGGTCGGGGTTGAACAGATTGTCGGCAACGTCTTCCAGCACGTCCTTGAGCCGCTGCCCGCTCATCGGCAACCGATAGACCTGCGGATAGGTGATGGCCGTGGCGTTATGGATGTCTTCGACCGTGATCGGCTCGCCCGGCAACACGCTGGTGCCCCAGCGGAAACCCGGCGACAGCGCGATCTCGGCGTCCCGCTCCTTCAGCAGCGCCGCGCAAATGAGATCGTCGAACGTGCCGTTGAAATTGCCGCGCCGGTACAGCAGCGACTGGCTGCGGCCGACCACGCGCTTTAATTCCTCGGCAAAGGGCGCCCGCGCCTTGGCCACCGCAGCGGCCATCTCCGCATCGGGCTTGATGACGTCGGAGAACAGCGGGATCAGCTTGTAGCGGAACCCTTTCACTTGCCCGCCCTGCACGTCGAGATCGAGCCGCGACAGGAATTTGCCGTGGCTGCCCGATGCGATCAGCATCGTCTTGCCGACCTTGATGGCTTCCGGCAGCGCATCGTGGGTGTGGCCGGTCAGGATCACGTCGATGCCCTCGACGCGGCTCGCCAGCTTGCGGTCGACGTCGAAGCCGTTATGCGACAGCAGCACGACAAGCTGCGCGCCCTCCTTGCGCACCTTTTCGACATTGGCGCGCACGTCGTCTTCGCGGATGCCGAACGACCATTTCGGGATCATCCAGCGCGGATTGGCGACCGGCGTATAAGGAAACGCCTGCCCCAGCACCGCGATCCTGACGCCGCCGCGCTCGAACATCTTGTAGGGCGCGAACGCCGGCTCGTTCCATTCCGTGTCGCGGATGTTGAGCGCGAGAAACGCGAAGCCGATCTTTTCGATCAGCTCCTTCACCCGCGCCTCGCCATAGGTGAACTCCCAATGGCCGGTCATGGCGTCGGGCTTCAGCAGCGCCATGCAGTCGGCCATGTCCTGGCCCTTGGTGCGGTTGGCGCCAAGCGAGCCCTGCCAGGTGTCGCCGCCGTCGAGCAGGAGCACCCTGTCGCCGCGCTCGGCCCGCACGGCCTTGACGACCGTCGCCAGCCGGTCGAGGCCGCCGATCTTGCCGTAGCTCTTTGCCAGCGCGGCGAAATCCTGGTCGGTCAGCGCATAGGCCGACGCCGACTTCGCCGAAATGCCGAAGCGTTTCAGAAAATCCGCGCCGGTGAGATGCGGCGGCTGTCCCCGCGCCTCGCCGACCCCGATATTGACGCTCGGCTCGCGGAAATAGACCGGCACAAGCTGGCCGTGAATATCCGTGACGTGCAGCAGCGTCACGTTGCCGAGCCCATCGAATTTCAGAAGCTCGGCCTGCGTCAGCCGCTGCTGGGCGAGCGCACGCGTGAAAGCGCCGCCGATGCCGGAGCCCAGACCAAGCGCGGCTGCGGCGACGCCAACCTGTAACGCTTCACGGCGGGTCATCATGACGGTCACGCTCTCCCTGTCGCCCGCCGGGTTCCTCCCGGCGGGGCGTTGATGCAGACGATGATGGCAGCCGCGGCGCGGCCGCCCTTGCTTCAGATCAATGGCGAATGCCGGGCACGCTGATCTTCAGACCCTGGTTCTGCGCGGCGAGATAGAGTTCCAGATCGCCATATTCCTTGGCATCCGGCGGCAGTTCATCGCCACGGATATTCACCGAACACCACTGGAAGCGCTGCCGGATATCCCAGATCGCCAGCAGGCTGGTGCGCCAGGTCGGGAAGTGATCGAGCTGCCCCCTCGGCTCGCCCATCCACTGGCCGCGGATCCACTTGTTGGCGGCAATACCGTGGCAATCCGTGCAAGCCATATTGAGTTGGCCAACCTTGCGTTTGGCGAGCACCTCGCCACGCGCGATTGCCGCTTTGGCAGCCGGACTGTCGGTATCGACCTTCATCGGCGTGCCGTTGGCAATGAACCGCAGATAGACCGACATGTCGCGGTTCGCGTCGGTTTCCATCAGCCAGTTCGCGCCGGTGGTTGCTTTGGTATGCCGGGCGACAAACTCCTCGACGCCGAGCACCTTCTCGAGCCTCGGCTCCCATTTCGGCATCGAAGCCGCCCAGGTCTTCAAAGCCGCACTTGGGGTGTTGCCGTGGCAGGTGCTGCAGGAGAAGCCCGAGGCTTCACGCTTCTTCCACGCCGCCTGCGCGCGCTCGACCGCCCACATCGCCGGGTTCTCAAGCGAATCGAGATTGTCACGCTTTTCGACCGGCGGCGGGCGCTTTTCGGGATCATCGAGCGCAGTCTTGAACACCGCCGGCTTGGTCAGCGTCTTCAGGAACGCGACCATGTCCATGATTTCCTGGTCGTTGAACAGCTTGTGCGAACCCCAGGGCGGCATCACGGTGTCGGGGTTATAGACCCGGCCGTCATAGACGTAATTGAAAAGCCACTCGTCCTCGCGCTTGGCATTTCCGAGTTCGGAGAGATCGGGCGCGACGTTACCCGGCAGATTGGCTCCGCCCGCCGGCCCCATCACATGGCAGGCAAGGCAGGAACCGCCGCGGCTTCGGTCGGCGACGAGCTTGGCGCCGTTCTCGGCGTTGCCGGTGAGGCCTGCGGGAACCGGACGCGCCTTGGTCGGCGCCGGCGGCGAGGCAAGTTTGCCGAGCGAATTGTACATCGACATGTCGCGAGTCGGCCAACGGTCGTAGCGCTTCCATGGCCGGACCGAAGCGTCGCCCTTGACGTCGATCGGCGCCACCTTCGGCTTCTTCTGCGCCTGCGCTGCGGCCGGATCGGAGGCGGCTTGATAGACAACCCCCGCCACAAGAACCGCCGTTGCGGCCACGCCGGCCGCCAGAATCCTCCCAAGCGTCATCGGTTCCTCCCAACAATTTTTGTCACGCTTATTATTATCGTTTCCGGACCGGCGCCGCAGCGCCGGCCGGATGAATTCTTTACGACACGGTGATCTTCGATTCCGTGGTCGTCACTGTGCCATCGTCGTCCTTCCAGCTGAACTTGAACGTGCCGCTTTCGTTGAGCTGCGCGTTGAACTGGATATAGGGGTTGGCCGCAATCGCGGGTTCGAGGTTCGCCGTAAAGACCGGCTTGCCGTTGAACTCGCAGGTAAAGGTGTTGATGATCTTGCGCGGGATGGTCTTGCCATCCTTGTCCTTGCGTTGTCCGGACTCCATGACGTGCGAGAGCAGCGTCTTGATCTGGATCACTTCACCCTTCTTGGCTTCGCTCGGAAGTTTCAGGCGCGGTTTTTCAGCCATGGTTTTTCTCCTGTCACGTTCCGGTCAGCCGCCGCAGCCGCCGATGGTGACCTTGACGAGCTTCTGCTCGGTGAAGAGCGCGCCCTTCGAGGTCTTGGCGACGACGACGATGTTCTGGGTGGTCGCAAGCCGGATCCGCACCGCGGCCTCCGCCTTGCCCGACAGCGGGGTGAAGTGGAAGGTGGCGACGCCCGGCCGCGGATTGCCGTCGGCGAGCACCAGCACATCGCTGACGTAATCGTCGGCCTTCATCGGCAGATCGACCGACACCGACAGCGGGACGGTATTGCCGTTTTCCGCGATCTCCGGCAGCTCGATTGCGATCTTGCCTTTCTCGGCCGTCTTGCCGCCGGCGAACTTGGCGACCTCTTCGGCCGCTTCCTTGGCGCCGGCAAAAACCTCGCCGGTCCAGCCGACCAGCGAGACGACGACGCCGCTGGCGCCGAGGACCACCGCTTGCCGACGCGTCAGTTCACGCATCTGAAGCCTCCCCTTTGAGACACAAGTCGGGGCGTTGCGCCCCGGATTGCAGGCACATTAACCGCGGAATGCGGTCACTTCAAATCATATTCACAAAAAAGAATGTTTGTGCAGTGCGATAGTCCGGCCGTCAGCCGGCCTGGCTTTTCACATATTCGCGGAAACTTTTGCCTTCGTAGGCCTTTTCCTTGACGAAGCGGAACATCGCCAGAAAATCGTCGGGCCGCATGTAGCCGGCAAGCCGGGCCACCTCGCGCTTGGTGGGCGGCCTATCCTTGAGCCCCGCCGCGCGTTCGGGAAAAAACTGGAAGGTCGGGGTGAAGCGCACGCCATAGCGCGCTGCCAGCGCCTTTTCTGTCAGCTCGGTGCCGTCGAAATCGGTCACCTTGCGTGAGCCGATGATATTGAGCTGAAGCACTTCGAAGTTTGTGCGCACGAATTCGGCGATCCGCGGCTGGCCGAAGTTCACGAAGTGGGTTTCCTTGCAATACGGGCAGCCCCGCAGTTCCCACATGACGGCGAGCCGTTTTCCAGCCTTGGCCGCTCCCTCGAGGTCTTCGGCGAGATCGAGAAAGCTCTCGAGAAACCACTTTTGCTTGTAGAACCCGTCTTCCGTCAGGATCGGTTCGTCGGCGCCGGCCTGCGGCACTCCAAAAGCCATGGCTGCGGCGCCAGCAACAAAAGTCCGTCGATTGATGGTGTTCGGCATTGTCGTTTGTTAACCGGCCCGGCACCGGCAAGTGTTCATATCAAGCGTTCATATGCGGTGTTTGATATATAGATGATCCGCCCGCCCCGTTCCAGCACCGTCCGGTGACGTCGATGCGTATCTGCCTTGCGAGAACCGCGATCCTTGCCATCGCCGCTGCCGCCATGATCGCGAGCGCGGCGGCCGCGGCAACGCTCGCCGACTTCAACGCCGCTGCCGAACGCGCCGCCGCGCACTACCGCGTGGCACTCGGCTATTTGCGCACCGGCAATACCGATCTTGCGGCGCTCGAGGTCGAGCGCATGCGTGAAACCTGGAGCGCGATCAGTCGGGATCTCGCCCAGCCGCCACCAGAACTGTCGAAGGATGTGCAGCTCTATCGCAATACGATGCTGGACATCAGCACTCGTCTCGTCACCGCATCGATCATGATCGACACCGGCCGCCCGCAGATTGCCGCCGATGCGCTGCGCGCGATCCGCAACGGGCTCTCCGATCTGCGCAAGGCCAACGGCGTTGTCGTGCTGGCCGATTGCGTGCGCGACGCCAATACCGCGATGGACGCGCTCTACGTCTACAACGACCGCAATCTCGACTGGTCGCGTGCCGGCATCGCTGGCGACATCGCCGTCAAGGCGACGGCTTATGGCGCAATTCTGAAACGCTGCGACGGTCTCGCCGATTCAGCGACACGCGCCAATCCGGAGTTTCGCCGGCTGATCGACGGCGCCGCGGCGAGCCTCGCCCAGATGCCCAAGGCCACGGAAACCCGCGACGCCGGGCTCCTGCACCGCCTGCTGATTGAGTTGCGAGCATTCGATCATCTTCTGGCCTTCCGGCATGGATGAAAGCTGTCGCGGACCACTGCCGCGGGAGAATGATCTTTTTTTACGCGGCGCGGTCTATTTATATTCAGATTCCGTGATATATTTCGACCGAAGCTGGACATCGCATCGCAATGCCTCTTCGCGACCACTTTCGGATTGCCGCGCTGTTTGTCGCGTTGCTGATTGTTGCGGCAGCACCGAGCCGTGCCGCCGAACTCGTCCTGTTCGAAAGCAAGGCTTGTTACTGGTGCGCGACGTTCGATCATGAGATCGGCGCGGTCTATCCCAAGACGGCCGAAGGTAAACGCGCGCCCTTGCGTCGCGTCGATATCAGCCAGGCACTGCCGCCCGATCTCGCCTTCATCGACGTCGAACGGCTGACACCGCTGTTTGTCTTGATCGACAACGGCCGCGAGATCGGCCGTATTCGCGGCTACCCGGGCGAAGACCACTTCTGGGGGCTGCTTGGAATCCTTCTAAAGCGTCTCGACGGTAACGCTGTTCGCAACAACAGCGAAAAACTGCCGACTGGCACGTTGCATGCTTCGTGGTGATCGTTTCTAGTCGGTCACCGAATCTCAGGATTGTTAGCGTACTAATGGAATTACGGACTCTCGAACCGGCGGCCCGCCAGCGCGAACTCGACAAGATGGTCGAGAACGCAACGCGCGCGAGCGATTTTCTGAAAGCCCTCTCGCATGAGAGCCGGCTGATGATTTTGTGTTTTCTTGCCGACGGCGAGAAGTCGGTCAGCGAACTCGAGCAGTTGTTGAATCTCCGTCAACCCACCGTGTCGCAGCAGCTCGCGCGACTGCGCGCCGACGGACTCGTTGCCACGCGGCGCAATGGCAAAGCGATCTACTACACGCTGGCCAGCGACGAAGCCCGCATCATCATCGGCGCGATCTACGACGTGTTCTGCCGCAAGGTGAAGAAGCGCTAGTTCAGGTCGACGGCGTCAGACCAGTTCCACCGTCAGCGGATTATACGAATAAAGCCACTTGTTGCGGTCGGCGCCTTCGTTGCGCTTGGAAAATTCCGCACGGATCGCCTCTTCCGTATGCAGATGAAACAGCCGCCGGTTGGCGGTCGACTGGTTGACCACGCGGGCGGTGCGCTCGACGCGGTTGCGCTCGTAGAGCTTGAGGGCCGACGGAATCGTATCGCTCATCGCCAGCGCACGGGTCAGCACCGCACCGTCCTCGATCGCCATCACCGCGCCTTGCGCCAGATAAGGCAGCGTCGGATGCGCGGCATCGCCGAGCAATGTCGCGCGTGACGAACTCCACGTCATCACCGGCGGCCGGTTGTGCAGCGACCAGCGATAACATTGGTCGCGATCGGCATTGTCGATGACGGCCTGAAGCGAGGGGTGCCAGCCGGCGTAATCCGCCTTCAGCTTCTCCCACGGAAACTTCATCGTCCACGACTCTTCGAAGACTTCTTCCGTCTCCACGATGCCGACGAAATTCAGCAGCGCGCCGCCGCGCAGGTAGTAGCAGACCGCGTGGCCGCCCGGCCCCATGAAGACCGACATCACCTTCTCGAGCCGTGGCTCGGGCAGCCGTTCGATCGGCACGGTGATACGCCAGGCCGCGTCCCCGGTATAGGTCGCGACCGCGTCGCCGATGATCTGCCGCCGCACGACAGACTTCAGTCCGTCGGCACCGATCAGGAGATCGCCGCGCGCCGAGGTGCCGTCGGCGAATTTCAGTTCGACACCATTGTCGTCTTCGACGAAACCGGTGGCGCGTTTGTTGAGACGGATGATGTCCGGATCGCCCTGACGCGCCCGCGCGGCCAGGATTTCGTGAAAATCGGCGCGGTGCATCTGCGTATAGGGCGCGCCGTGCGTGCGCTCGTGCTCTTCGGCCAGCGCGAACCGCTGGATCACCTCTCCGGTATCGTGCAGGCGGAACACATAGGCGCCGGGATGCACGCCGACGCGGCGAATATCGGCTTCAAGGCCGAGATCGCGCAGCACGTGCATGGCGTTGGCGCTGACCTGAATGCCGGCGCCGATCTCTCCGATCTTCGGCGCCTGTTCGTAAATCTCGACCCGGTGGCCCGCTTTGGCGAGGCACGATGCGGCGGCAAGGCCGCCCAGCCCCGCCCCGGCAATCAGAATCCTGTAACTCGGCATTCCCAGAGGTCTCCGGCGCGCTTCAGAACGGCTCGTAATCGCGCAAGGCCGGTATCACTTTTTCGCCGAACAGGCGAATCGAACGCATCAGGTCCGCTTCCGGCAGGTCGGAGAAATTGAACTCGCCGAGAAACACATTGAACAGCCCGTCCCCGGCCGCGGCCTTCAACTTGCGCGCGACGGTTTCGGCGGAACCGATGAACACGAGATCGTTGCGCAGGATGAAATCCGGGTCGAACAGGTTCGCCATGATGGCGGATGCGCCCGGTTCGCCGCGGCCGATGAATTTCTGCGCATGCGCCTTGACGCGGTCCTCGAAGGTCTCGCCGGGCTTGGCCGGGTCGAGGAACCCTTCGTAAGCGCGGGCGGCGCGCGACGTCGCTACCTCGAGCGCCTTCTCGTCGGTCTCGTCGACATAGACGACGGTGCAATAGGCGATCTTGGGTTTGTCCGGCCAGCCGGCCTTGCTCCAGTCGTCGAGAAACTTCCGATAGCGCGGCGCGGCGTCAGTGCGCGGGTAGATCAAAAAGTAGCCGGGATTGATCCTGTTCTGCGCGCAGAATTCGAGCGTCTGCGGATCGCGGCTCATCATCCACAGCGGCGGATGCGGCTTCTGGTGCGGCCGCACCGACAGTTCCACTTTGTCGGTATGGAAGGCATCGCTGCGGTAGGAGAACGGTTGCTCGGCACCGAACGCCGCACGCAAGTAAGACACGAATTCGAGCGTCGGCGACTTGCGCTGTCCGTAGTCGAGACCGAACGGGCGAAAGTAATTCGGATTGATGCCGGGCACGAGCCCTAGCTCCATGCGGCCGCCGAGCATCTGGTCGACGATCGCGATCTCCTCGACGAGCCGCAGCGGATGATAGAGCGGCACGATGTAACCCATCGGTCCGATCCGCATGCGCTTGGTGCGCGCGCCCGCCCCCACCGCGTAGAGGCTTGGTGACGACATCCAGCTTTCGTCGGGACAGGCGTGATGCTCGACGCAGAAGCTGTAATCGAAGCCGAGATCGTCGCAGAGCTGCAACTCGCGCCACAGCTCTTCGTAACGCTGATGCGGTGTCATGCCGGGCTTGGCCCAGACGTGGGAAAAATGCGCGAACTTCATGGGGCCCCGGCGGTTGGATCGAGGGTTCAGCTTAGCGCGATATCGCTGAGCCGCAATTGCACACGCTCGGTGCCCTGCCAGCGGTCGATTGCAAGCTGGCCCGCCGCGTGCACGGCGCGGCCGCGATTGTCCAGAAGCGCCTTGCCCAACGGCTTGCCCATCGCGCGGAAGGCGATCCCGTTGATCGTCGAACCGTCGCCGGCGCGCAGCCGCACCCGCACATGATCGGCGCCAACCGGATCGGCAAAGGCGAGCGTATGCGACGGCAGCGCCAGCACCGGCTCCGGGTTCGCCGCACCGAACGGTCCCGCACGTGACAAGGTCGCGACCAGTTCGACGGTAGCACCGGCGGCGCTCACCGCGCCGTCGATGGCGAGGCTGCGGTCGCGCCGCGCTTGCGCGACGTCGTTCGCAAGTGCCTCTTCGAGAAAAGCGCGAAAAGCCGCGATGCGGTCTTTCTTCAGCGTCACGCCTGCCGCCATGGCGTGGCCGCCGCCCTTCAGAACAAGTCCATCAGCCACCGCGCGCCGCACCGCAGCACCAAGATCGACGCCGGCAATCGAGCGGCCCGAGCCGGTTCCGGTGCCGGACGGATCGATGGCAATCGCGAAAGATGGCCGGTTGAACCGCTCTTTCAGCCGCGCGGCGACGAGACCGACGACGCCCGGATGCCAGCCGGTCTGCGCCGTCACCACCACCGCTCCTTTGTCCTCAAGACCGAGCGCGGCGTCGGCCTCCGCTTCGGCCTCCGCCACCGCGGCGAACTCGATCTCCTGCCGCTCCCTGTTGAGACGGTCGAGTTCGGCAGCGATTGCAGCCGCCTTCGAGGGGTCGGATTCGAGCAGCAGATTGACGCCGAGCGCCGCATTGCCGATGCGTCCGCCGGCGTTGATGCGCGGGCCCAGGAGAAAGCCGAGATGCCACGGCTCCGGCGGGCCCGACAGCCGCGCAACGTCCATCAGCGCGGTCGCGCCGATGCTGTCGCGGCGGCGCAGCGCGATCAGGCCTTTCGATACGAAAGCGCGGTTGAGGCCTTTGAGCGGCACCACGTCGGCGACAGTGCCGAGCGCAACGAGATGGAGCTGCGACAACAAATCCGGCTCTGGCCGCGCTGCGCTCCAGAAATTTCGCCGCCGCAGTTCGCGGCTGACTGCGACCAGCGTCAGGAACACGAGTCCCACCGCGGCGAGATGGCCAAGCCCTGAAAGGTCGTCGACACGGTTCGGATTGACGATCGCGAGCGCCGGCGGCAACTGCTCATCGGCCTGATGATGATCGATCACAACCGTCTCGATCCCGAGCCGTTCCGCCTCGGCGAGCGGCTCCAAGCTGGTGGTTCCGCAGTCGACCGTGATCAGCAGCCCGATGTCACGCTCGGCGAACGAGCGGATCGCGTCGACATTTGGCCCATAGCCTTCGAAGATGCGGTCGGGGATATGAATTGCCGGGTCGAGCCCGCAATGGCGGAGATACGACGCCAACAACGCCGCCGAGGTCGCGCCGTCGACGTCGTAATCGCCGAAGATCGCGACACGTTCCCCGCTCGCGATCGCATCGGCGATCCGCGCCGCCGCCGCCGGCATCGCGGTCAGCGTGTCGGGGTCCGGCATCAGCCGCTTGAGCGACGGATCGAGAAACGTCTCGGCGTCCTCGGCCTCGACGCCGCGGCCGGCCATCACACGGGCGAGCAGTTCCGGCAGGCCGTGGCGTTGCGCGATCGCTAGCGCCCTCGCCTCGCCGCGCATATCGAGCCGGTCGCGCCAAGCCCGCCCGGTCGCCGACTGCTCGACGCCGAGGAACAGACGTGATGGCGCCGCGGGCGCCGGTGCCTTGGCCGGAATCATGGGAGTACCCCGCCGATCAGACGCGGTTTATTCCCCCGGTGCAACCCGCCGGAGTCGCGCGGAAAGCTCAGTCGAGGTGGAATTTTCCGAGCTGACGGTGCTCGGCATAGACGCGGCGCACCGTGCCGGTCAGCGAGCGCATGACCAGCGTTTCGGTCTCGATCACGTTCTTGCCGAACTTGACGCCCTGGAGCATCGGCCCGGTGGTGACGCCGGTCGCGGCGAACAGGCAGTCGCCCTTCACCATGTCCTCGATCTCGTACTTCTTCTTCGGGTCCTTGATGCCCATTTTCTCGGTGCGTTTGCGCAACTCGTCGGAGTCGATGACGAGCCGGGTCTGCATCTGTCCGCCGATGCAGCGCAGCGCGGCGGCGGCCAGCACGCCCTCCGGGGCGCCGCCGATGCCGAGATAAATGTCGATGCCGGTCTTGGCCTCGGCGCAATGGATCACGCCGGCGACGTCGCCGTCGCTGATGAGGCTCACGGCGGCGCCAACTTTTCGCACTTTGGCGATCATGTCGGCATGGCGCGGCCGGTCGAGCAGGATCGCGGTAATCTCCGACGGTTTCACGCCCTTCGCCTTCGCCAGGCTGACGATGTTTTCATCGGCCGGCGCATCGAGGTCGATGGTGCCCTTCGGATAGCCTGGGCCAATCGCGATCTTGTCCATGTAGCAGTCGGGTGCGTGCAACAGCGTGCCGGCTTCCGCCATCGCCAGCGTCGCAATCGCGCCCGGCATGTTCTTGGCGCACAGCACCGTGCCTTCCAGCGGGTCGACCGCGATGTCGACCTTCGGCCCGCTCTTGTTGCCGACCTTCTCGCCGATGAACAGCATCGGCGCCTCGTCCATCTCGCCCTCGCCGATCACCACCGTGCCGTCGATCGGCAGGTTGTTGAGTTCGCGACGCATGGCGTCGACCGCGGCCTGGTCGGAGGCCTTGTCCTTGCCGTGGCCGCGCAGCCGCGCCGCCGATACCGCCGCCCGCTCGGTCACGCGAACGATTTCGAGCGACAAAATGCGCTCCAGCGCCTGACTGGACGGAACCGAAATCGTACTGCTCATCGCCAACCCACTCCCCTCAACGCCGCTTTGCGAACGCGGTCAGTTTTTCTCGATCCGGATCACCTGCGGCCGGCCCGAGATCACCCTATCGCGGCCCACCGCCGCAAGAGCTTTTCGGACGGCATCCTCAGAAGTCGCATAGGTGATCAGGATCACGGGCACGGAACCGTCCGATTTCCGGGATTTCCCCGCCGCTTCCGATTTCGGATGGCGCTGCACAATGGATTCCAGCGAAATCTGCTGTTGCGCAAGTCGCCGCGCGATGGTCGCCGCCGTGCCCGGCTTGTCGCGCGCCTGAAGACGAATGTAGTAGCCACCTTCGTGACGCTGCATCGGCGCCTTCTTCACCGCCGCAAGCCGCGCCACCGGCTGGCCGAACGGCGCTCCGCGCACGCCACGCGCAATGTCGCCGATGTCGGACGCGACTGCTGACGCTGTCGCCATACCGCCGGCGCCGGGGCCAACCAGCGTAATCGGGTTGATGCCGAGCGCGTCAATGGTGACGGCGTTGGTGACGCCCATCACCTGTGCAATCGCAGAATCCTTGCGCACCATGGTCGGATGGACGCGCTGCTCGATCCCTTTCGGCGTGCGCACCGCGACGCCGAGCAATTTGATGCGATAGCCAAGCTCGTCGGCGGCGGCGAGATCGGCCGGCGCGATCGAAGAAATGCCTTCGACATAGACCGCGCTCTCGTCGACCTTGGTGCCGAAAGCGATGCTGGCGAGGATCGCCAGCTTCTGCGCGGTGTCGTGCCCCTCGACGTCGAATGTCGGGTCGGCCTCGGCGTAACCGAGCGCCTGTGCCTGCTTCAGGCACTCCGCGTAGGAAAGCCCCTCCTGCTCCATCCTTGTCAGAATATAATTGCAGGTGCCGTTGAGAATGCCGTAGACGCGCTCGAACGTATTGCCGGCCATGCCCTCGCGCAGCGTCTTCACGATCGGGATCGCGCCGCCGACGGCGGCCTCATAATTGAGCGCGACACGGTTTTTCTCCGCAAGCGCAGCGAGCGCGACGCCATGCCTGGCCAACAGTGCCTTGTTCGCCGTGACGACCGACTTGCCGGACGACAGCGCGGCTTCGATAGCCGCTTTCGCTACGCCGCCCCCTCCGCCGATCAGCTCGATGAAGACGTCGATGCCCGGCATCTTAGCGAGCGCCACCGGATCGGCCGCCCAGACCACGTTTTTCAGATCGACGCCGCGCTTCTTCGCGCGCGAACGCGCCGTCACCGCCACCACCTCGATCGGGCGACCGCAGCGCGCGGTCAAAATCGCGCGTTGCTCGCGGATCAGCGCGACAAGCGAAGCGCCGACTGTTCCCAGTCCGGCGACACCGATTTTGAGCGGCGCAACCATGGCAAGCCTGCGGCCGGTGGATGAAAGCCGCGCGCCTCAGCGGCGCGTGGCGAGCGGAACGACGTTGTGCAGCTTTTCCGGTCCGGTTTCAAGGAACCGGCGGATGTTGCGCGCAGCCTGGCGGATGCGCTGCTCGTTTTCAACGAGCGCAATACGAACGAAGCCTTCGCCATACTCGCCGAAGCCGATGCCGGGCGACACCGCGACCTCGGCCTTCTCGATCAGGAGCGTGGCAAACTCGACGCTGCCGAGGCTCTTGAACGGCTCCGGGATCGGCGCCCAGGCAAACATCGAGGCGCGCGGGCTCGGCACCGGAAATCCGGCACGGCCGAAACTCTCGACCAGCACGTCGCGCCGCGTCTTGTAGATCGAACGCATTTCCTTGATGCAATCGTCCGGGCCGTTGAGCGCCGCCGTCGCCGCGACCTGGATCGGCGTATAAGCACCGTAGTCGAGATAGGACTTGACGCGGGCGAGCGCCGCTATCACCCGTTCGTTGCCAACCGCAAAGCCCATGCGCCAGCCCGGCATCGAGAAGGTCTTCGACATCGAAGTGAACTCGACGGCGATGTCCATCGCGCCGGGCACCTGCAACAGCGACGGCGGCGGATTGTCGTCGAAATACACCTCGGCATAGGCAAGATCGGAGAGAACCAGAATGCCGTGCTTCTTCGCGAAGGCGACGAGATCCTTGTAGAAGTCGAGGCTCGCGACATAGGCGGTCGGATTGGCCGGATAGCAGACGACCACCGCGGTCGGCTTCGGGATCGAGTGGACGATCGCGCGTTCGAGCGTATGGAAGAAATTCGGCGTCGGCTCCGACGGCACGGAGCGGATCGCGCCGCCCGCCATCAGGAAGCCGAAGGCGTGAATGGGATAGCTCGGGTTCGGCACCAGCACGACATCGCCCGGCGCGGTGATCGCCTGCGCAACGTTCGCGAAGCCTTCCTTGGAGCCGAGCGTGGCGACGATCTGCGTGTCGGGATTGAGCTTCACACCGAAGCGGCGCTCGTAATAGGCGGCTTGTGCGCGGCGCAATCCGATGATCCCGCGCGAGGCCGAATAGCGGTCGGTCCGCGGCTTGCCGATCGTCTCCTTGATCTTTTCGATGACATGAGGCGGCGTCGGCAGGTCGGGGTTGCCCATGCCGAGATCGACGATATCGGCGCCCGCATTGCGTGCGCGAGCCTTGGCCCGGTTGACCTCTTCGAACACGTAGGGCGGCAGGCGTCGGATTCGGTAGAATTCGTCCATCGTCGTCATTCCTCGGGGCCCGCGAGCCCCCCGATCATGTCAAGGGTGCGGGCGGGACAGGCTTTTAGCACGGTGCGCGGCCCACGCCAGTGGCTCAACGGGGGGTGGAATTGCCGCGTTTTTTAGCGTTGGCATTGGCGGCCTCGATCGCCCGCTCCCGCGCCGCGGTGGTCTTCTCGGCCTCGGCCTGAGCCCGGCTGATCGCATCCTTGTTCTGCAGATCGTTTTGGCGGGCACGCAGGTTGTTCAACTCTTCCTCAAGCTCAAACTGCTGTTGCGAGGTGAGCGGCGTGTCGGAACGCCCGCGGACATCGTTGACGGAGGGATACGGCGCCACCGTGCCGGGACGTTTCGGCGTATTGGCTGGCAGACCACCAACCTCGGTCGGCAGACTGTCGATCATCGACGCGGAACAAGCGCCGAGCGCAGCGGCGGCGATCAGAACAGCGGCGGCAAGGATGCGATTCCGCGCTGCGGCACGCGGCACAATCCGGCTCGCATTCAGCTCGCTCATGAAATCCTGGCCCCCGCCCGTGACGGCGCCGATACGGTGTAAATCTTTGCGCAAACTCAAAGCATTATACTACGGCCACATTAGGAACTAATATGGTCAAAGAATGGTTGATACTGGCCAGACACGCGGGGTTAAGCGCAATCGCAAGCGTGACTTGCGCACGCCGAGCGGTCGAGCCATGTCTGGCCGGGGGCAAACCGGCACGATGGACCAGGCGACCGAACCGCCGCTGAAAAGCGCGCCGCCGAAAGGCAATCCTGCGGGAGCGAAGCCGGCCACCGAACCGGCGGCCGAGAAACCGGTTACCGCCTCACCCGCGGCCGCCAGGCCCGAGACCACAAAATCCGAAGCGATCAAGACAAAGCCGGGTCAGCCCGCGCCAGAAAAGGCGGCACCGGCGGCCGGCGCCGCCGCCAGCAGCCACGCCGCAAGCGAGCAGGTTGCAAGCGGCCATGTCGATGTCGAACTGCTCGCACACAATCTTGCCCGCCTGATCGAGGAAAGCGGCAAGGCGCTCGCCGCCTACATGAAGCCGCGCGAGGAAGGTCAGATCAAAGCCGACGGCGCCGAGGGTTTCGCCGACATGGTGAAGTCCGTCGGCAAGGTCGCCGAATACTGGCTGTCGGATCCCGCGCGCGCGCTCGAACTCCAGACCGGACTTGGCCGCTCTTATCTCGATCTCTGGGCATCGGCGGTCAAACGTATGGCCGGCGAGGAGCAGCAGCCGGTCGCGCAGCCCGATCCGTCCGATCGCCGTTTCGCCGACCCGGAATGGTCATCGAACCAGTTCTTCGATTTTCTCAAGCAGGCCTATCTGCTCACCGCGAACTGGGCGAACCATCTCGTCGCCAACGCGGAAGGCATCGATCCGCACACGCGGCACAAAGCCGAGTTCTACGTCAAGCAGATCGTCAACGCCGCCGCGCCGACCAATTTCGTGCTGACCAATCCGGAATTGCTGCGCGAAACGCTGTCGAGCAACGCCGACAACCTCGTACGCGGCATGCACATGCTGACCGAGGACATCAAGGCCGGCCGTGGCAACCTGAAAATCCGCCAGTCCGACGGCTCCGCCTTCAAGGTCGGCGAGAACCTCGCCACCACGCCCGGCAAGGTCATCTACCAGAACGACCTGATCCAGCTCATTCAGTACGAAGCCGCGACCAAAGAGGTTTTGAAGGTTCCGCTCCTGATCGTGCCGCCCTGGATCAACAAGTTCTACATCCTCGATCTCGCGCCCGACAAATCCTTCATCAAATGGTGTACCGAGCAGGGCCTCACTGTTTTTGTCGTCTCATGGGTCAACCCGGATGCGCGGCAGGCGCAGAAGGGTTTCGAGGAGTACATGAAAGAAGGCATCCTCACCGCGATCGACGTCGTCGAAGACGTCACCGGCGAGAAGATGATCCATGTGCTCGGTTATTGCGTCGGCGGCACGCTGCTCGCGATCACGCTTGCCTGGCTCGCCGCAAAGAAAGATGAGCGCGCGTTGACCGCGACCTTCCTCACCACGCAGGTCGACTTCACCCATGCCGGCGACCTCCTGGTCTTCGTCGACGAAGAGCAGGTCGCCAATGTCGAAAAGCAGATGAAGGAACAGGGCTACCTCGAGTCCTCCAACATGGCGAACGCGTTCAACATGTTGCGCTCGAACGATCTGATCTGGCCCTACGTCGTGAATAATTACCTGCGCGGCAAGAAGCCGTTTCCGTTCGACATTCTTTACTGGAACTCAGACGCGACCCGCATGGCGGCCGCCAATCATTCCTTCTATCTGCGCAACTGCTATCTCAACAACACGCTGACGCAGGGCGAAATGGACATCGGCGGCGTCACCCTCGATCTGCGCAAGATCACGGTGCCGATCTACAACCTCGCCACGCGCGAGGATCACATTGCGCCGGCGAAGTCGGTGCTGGCGGGCTCGAAATATTTCGGCGGTCCGGTGAAATATGTGCTGGCCGGCTCCGGCCACATCGCCGGCGTCGTCAATCCCCCGGCCAAGAACAAGTATCAGTACTGGACCGGACCCGACCCGTCCGGCGCCGACGTCGCCAAGTGGCTTGGGCAAGCCACCATGCATCCGGGTTCGTGGTGGCCGAACTGGATCGGCTGGATCAAGGACCACGGCACCGAGACGGTTCCGGCGCGCGAAATCGGCGGCGGAAAATTCAAGCCGATCGAAGACGCGCCCGGCTCCTATGTGAAGGTGCGGGGCTAGTCCCCGCACCCGCTCACGACGCCAGTTTTACCGGCACCTTGAGATAGCGCACGCCGTTGGCTTCGGCCGGCGGAAACTTGCCGGCGCGGATGTTCACCTGGATCGACGGCAACAGCAGGGTCGGCGCCGCCAGCGTGGCGTCGCGCGCCTGCCGCATGGCGACGAAGTCGTCCTCACTCACACCTTCGTGGACATGGACATTGCGGGCGCGCTCCTCGCCGACCGTGGTTTCCCAAGCATAGCTGTCGCGGCCCGGCGCCTTGTAATCGTGGCACATGAAGAGCCGTGTCTCTTTCGGCAGCGACAGCACGCGCTGGATCGAACGATAGAGCGCCCGCGCATCGCCGCCGGGGAAATCGGCCCGCGCCGTGCCGTAGTCTGGCATGAACATGGTGTCGCCGACGAAGACGGCGTCTTCGATCTTGTAGGAGACGCAGGCCGGCGTGTGGCCGGGCGTGTAGATCACCTCGCCGGCAAGGCCGCCAATCGAGAACGTCTCGCCGTCCTTGAATAGATGATCGAATTCCGAGCCGTCGCCGGAGACATCCTTGGCGTCGAACACCGGGCGGAAGATGCGCTGCACGTCGCGGATATGCTCGCCGATGCCGACCCTGGCGCCGGTCTTGAGCTTGATATAGGGCGCGCCCGACAAATGATCGGCATGGGCATGCGTCTCCAGCACCCAGACGATCCTGACGCCTTCCTTCGCCGCCGCGGCGAGGATCGCCTCGGCCGAGGCGGTTGAGCCCTTGCCGCTGCGATAGTCGAAATCGAGCACCGGATCGATCACGGCGCCCTCGCGGCTGGCCGGATCCCACACCAGATAGCTCACGGTATTGGTCGGCTCGTCGAAGAACGCCCGGATTTCGGGCTTCACCTGCACAGACATCGCTGCCTCCGTCGTTATCACGGTTCTTGGTCTTGACTTATATATTAGTACTTACTAATTTAGCAACACCTAATTCACGAGAGGCCAGACATGCCCGCAACCGCAGTGAAACAGCGCGCCGTTCCCGGCATCGGCGAACTCGCCCGCAAGGCCGGCGAAGCCGCGCAGATGCTCAAGCTGCTCGCCAACGAAAACCGGCTCCTGATCCTGTGCCAGCTCGCGACAGTTCGCGAAATGTCGGTCGGCGAGATCGGTGAGGCGGTGGAGTTGAGCCAGTCCGCCCTCTCCCAGCACCTCGCCAAGATGCGCGAGGACGGCCTCGTCACCACCCGCCGCGACGGCCAGACCATCTATTACCGCATCGCCGATCCCAACGCCGGCAAGCTGCTGTCGACGCTGAAGGCGATCTACTGCCCATAACAACAACAAACGGAGTCCATCATGACCGAACTGAAAACCGTGACCGCGCAGCGCGCAGCCGAGCTAATCCGCGAAGGCGCCGTCCTCGTCGATGTGCGCGAGGCCGATGAACATGCCCGCGAGAACATTCCCGGCGCCCGCCATCATGCGCTGAGCCGCATCGACGCCGAACATCCCGTTCGCGCCGGCGACGAGGTGCTGATCTTCCATTGCCGCTCCGGCGCGCGCACCAAAGGCAACGCACCACGTCTCGCACGCGCTGCCGGCCAGTGCGAGGCTTTCGTGCTCGACGGTGGCATCGACGCATGGAAGAAGGCCGGCCTTCCGGTCGCACAGGATCTCCGCCAACCGATTGAGATCAATCGCCAGGTGCAGATCGCGGCCGGCAGCCTGATTGTCGCCGGAGTTGTGCTGGGCGTTCTCGTCAATCCGTATTTCTATGCCCTCGCCGGCTTCGTCGGTGCCGGCCTCGTCTTTGCCGGCATCACCGGCACGTGTGGCATGGCCCGCGTGCTCGGCGTCATGCCCTGGAACCGTCGCACCACGGCGGTCGCACGATGACGCTCCTGCCGACCATTCTCGCGCTCGGCTCCGGCGGGCTGGTCGGCTTTTCACTCGGCCTCGTCGGCGGCGGCGGTTCGATCCTGGCCGTGCCGTTGCTGATCTATGTCGTCGGTGTGCCCTCAACCCACGTGGCAATCGGCACCAGCGCGGTAGCGGTCGCCGCCAGCGCCGCCTTCAATCTTGCCGGTCATGCCCGCGCCAGGACCGTGAAATGGCCCTGCGCCATCGCCTTCGCGCTGTCGGGCATCGCCGGCGCCGCCGTCGGCGCACAACTCGGCAAGATGGTCGACGGCGGCCGGCTGCTGACACTGTTCGGCGCGTTGATGATCGCCGTCGGCGCGCTGATGCTGCGTCCGCGCAAGACCGGCGGCGACCCCGATGTCCGGCTCGGCCGCGACAACGCGATGCGCCTGTTGCCCTGGCTGATCGGCATCGGCTTCGGCGTCGGCCTGCTGTCGGGCTTCTTCGGCATCGGCGGCGGCTTTCTGATCGTGCCGGGTCTGATCGGCGCGACCGCGATGCCGCTCCTCAACGCCATCGGTTCCTCGCTGGTTTCCGTCAGCGCCTTCGGCCTCACGACGGCGGCAAGCTACGCCTGGTCCGGGCTGGTGGACTGGACACTCGCCGGACTGTTCGTCGCCGGCGGCATTGTCGGCGGCTTCGCCGGCATCGCGTTGGCCAAACACCTTTCCGGCTACAAGAACGCGCTATCCATCACGTTTGCCGGCATCGTCATTGCGGTCGGCCTTTACGTCATCGCAAGATCGCTGACGACAATTTGACGTTGCTGCGAAACGCAGGCGCCGGGACAGGCGCACGCGGTTCCGCTAGACTCCCGCCCATCCGACTTGCCCTCCGGGAGTACCGATGATGTCGAAGGAACTAACCTGGCTTGCACTCACCGCCATTCTGACCGGCGTGTTGTGGATTCCCTACATTCTCGACCGCATCAAGGTGCGCGGCCTCATGGCATCGATGGCGAACCCCTCGCGCAACGACAAACCGCAGACGCCCTGGGCGCAGCGGCTTTATTTCGCGCACACCAACGCGGTCGACAATCTCGTGGTGTTCGCCGTGCTGGTGCTGATTCTCGACGCGACCGGAAAGAGCAGCGCCACCACCGCGCTCGCCTGCGCGGTTTATTTCTGGGCTCGGCTCGCCCACGCCATCATCTACGCAATGGGCATCACGGTCGCGCGCACGATCGCTTTCGCCGTCGGCTTTGCCGCGCAGGTCGTACTCGCACTCGCGATTTTCAATCTGATCTAGAAAATCAGGGGAATAGCGCGACCTGATCGAGCCCGAGTGTCTCGGGAAAGCCGAGCACCAGATTCATATTCTGGATGGCCTGGCCGGAGGCGCCTTTCACGAGATTATCGAGCGCCGAGATGACGATCGCGCGGCCGGGCACCCGGTCATTGGCGACACCGATGAAGGTCATGTTGGAACCGCGCACGTGCCGCGTCTGCGGCGTTTCGCCGAACGGCAGCACATGCACGAACGGCTCGCGCGCGTAGGTCTTCGACAGGATCGCGTGCAGATCCTGCGGCGTGCGCCCCCGCCGCCCCCGCACATAAATCGTCGAGAGGATACCCCGGTTCATCGGCACCAGATGCGGCGTAAAGGTCACGACGACCTCGCGCCCGGCGGCGAGCGAAAATTCCTGGTCGAGTTCCGCCATGTGCCGGTGGTGGCCAACGCCATAGGCGTGGAAGCCTTCCGACACTTCGGAGAACAGCATCGCTTCCTTGGCCGAGCGCCCCGCCCCGGTCATGCCGGACTTGGCATCGATCACGATTTCGCCGAGTTCGATCGCCTTCTCCTTGATGAGCGGTACCAGCGGCAGTTGCGCGCAAGTCGTGTAGCAGCCGGGATTGGCGACCAGCCGCGCCTTCTTGATCGCGCGCCGGTGCGTCTCGACGAGGCCGTAAACCGCCTCCTGCTGCAGCTCCGGCGCGTGATGCTCGTGGCCGTACCATTTGGCATAGGCCGCCGTGTCCGCGAGGCGAAAATCGGCTGAGAGATCGATCACCTTCACCTCCGGCGCCTTGGCGAGAAGCTCCTTGATGACCTTCTGCGTCGTCGCATGCGGCAGCGCGCAGAACACCAGATCGAGCCCGAGCGAGGCCCAGTCGAGCCCTTCGAGCGAAACGAGCCTGGGCAGCGCGAACGGCGAGAATTGCGGGAACACCTCGCGCATCTCCTGCCCCGCCTTGCGGTCGGCGGTCAGCAGCGCGATCTCGACGCGCGGATGACGCAGCAGTATGCGCACCAGTTCCGAACCGGTGTAGCCCGAAGCGCCCAGAACGCCGACCTTCACTTGCCTTGCCATCGCAGCTCTCTCTGTCTGTCCCGCCGGATCGCCGGCGCATTAAACATCGCCTGTGTGCGGGCGCTCAAGTCTCTAAAGCGTTTTCAAGCGAAGTGGATACCGGCTCGCGTGAAGAAAACGCGTCAAAGCAAAATAACCGGAGGGAAATGCCGCGACGATGACAACAGGCCGCGGATCACGATCCGGCGGCACGGGTCCGTTACGCGCGCGCGCGAGCCCGTGCCGTCACGAGACGGCGGCGGCGCAAGGCAGGTGCGGTGGCGGTTGTCATGGCCGGGCGTAAATAAGGCCGCAGGCACGGGCCGTCAAGCAGGCCCCGAATCCGGGCCCGGTCCCCTCAGCGGCAACGGCTGTTCCGCCAGCATCGCCTTGACCACCGCCTGACGGGCCGCCTCCGGCGCGATGCCGTGCGCTGCGACGAGGTCGCGGCAATCGGCGACGATGGCGTCGGCGTCCTGACGAATCTTGAGCCGCTTGAAGCCGTCGTCATAGGCGGCAAGGCCCATGCTGGCGGCAACGATCTCCAGCAGATTGATGATGCGGAACGGCCAGTCGCGCTCATGTGCACACAGCTCGCGATGGTCGACGTGATAGAGGTCGACCAGCGCGTCGACACCCGCCGCGGCGCAGGCCTCGAGCGTCGCCAGTTGCAGGCCGCGCTTGAAATCCGGCAGCGCATTGAGCGAATTGTTCATCAGCCCGACCGCGGGCTGGCCGATATCGACGATGTCGATGCCCGGCACCGCGGCGAGCAATTCACGGCAGACCGCCGCGACACCGCGCAGCCCCGGCGGCACATGCAGCGCCACCCGCATCGGCACGCGGGCCTTGAGCATCGGCCTGATCGTGTCGAGTTTGCCGGCGATGAACAGCATGAACGGCGTCATCTCGAAGGGCCGCGCGCCGGTCATTTTCTCGATCGCCGGAATCGTCGTCTCGGTGAACTGCACGTGGCAGCTCGCGCACCAGGCCAGCACGCCCTGCTTGCCTTCGGTCATCTTGCCGAGCGAATTGCCGCCCATGCGCCCCGACATTTCGGTGTCGCCGGTACGCAGTTGAATGACGCCGCAGCAATGGCCCGGGCCGCCCATCACGCGATAGGTGATGCCGAGTGCGTCCATGAGATCGAGAGCGTGCAACGCGATGTGCGGCGTCTTGAGCACGTTGCAGCCGGTATGCAGCACGAAGTCCGGCGCCTCGCCGGGCTTGGCGGTCGAGCCGGTGTTGAGGCGGTCGGCGAGGTTCTGCCCAAGCCGACCCAGCGCATCGCCGTCGAGCTGCATGCGCGCGAGAATATTCACGCCGTCGGCCATGGTCCGGT
>JBFWZV010000042.1:0-31770 GCA_050184975.1 Pseudolabrys sp.
CGGCTTCGCGCCCAATCGCGGGGCCGTTGACCGCCTTCTCTTGCCGGGCCTTGGACGCGGCTGTGGAATGCGTGTGGCGACCGATGGCCGGCCGACCTCGGGCCGCGCCTGGGGCAGTGTATCGGGTGGCGTGGCCGGACGCGGCCTAGCCGCGGGCGCGGCGATCGCGGCGGACGCGATCATGGTCGCGGCCAGCCCGATCGCCACCGCTCCCGACAGACCCGCTGCTCCGTTCGTTCGCATCACGTCAAATCAGCCCGTACTTGCGCTCGTGCACCTGATTCGGCCCAGTAGATCGCCGAAATCCGAATATGCCGTTGACGACAACCGGCCCCGAGGGTCGCCACCCATCATAATTCCACGGCAAAACAGCGGCAAAACACCATTTTGAGGGGCTTCAAACCGCGGCGGCGACCCGATATTGATGGGGTCGAGAGCCGCCAAGTCTGTGCCGGACGGCGTACCAGGGAGCGTATCATGGCCGCCAAGACCAAGTTTCGGGGTTCGTTCACCGCGCTGGTGACGCCCTTCAAAAATGGCTCCCTCGACGAGGCTGCGTTTCGCGGGCTCGTCAACTGGCAGATTTCGGAAGGCACCAACGGCCTCGTGCCAGTCGGCACCACCGGCGAGAGCCCGACCCTGTCGCACGACGAGCATAAGAAGGTCGTCGAGTGGTGCATCGCGGAGGCCAAGGGCAAGGTGCCAGTCGTGGCCGGCGCTGGTTCCAATTCGACCCGGGAGGCCATCGAACTTGCCCAGCACGCGGAGAAGGCGGGCGCCGACGCGGTGCTGGTGGTGACGCCCTATTACAACAAGCCGACGCAGGAGGGGATGTACCAGCACTTCAAGGCGATCAACGATGCGATCGGCATCCCGATCATCATCTACAACATCCCGCCGCGCTCGGTCATCGACATGTCGGTCGAGACCATGGGGCGCCTGTTCGAGTTGAAGAACATCGCCGGCGTCAAGGATGCGACCGCCAATGTTGCGCGCGCCTCGCAGCAGCGCGCGGCGCTCGGCGAAGATTTCAACCAGCTATCCGGCGAGGACATCACGGCGCTCGGCTTCATGGCGCATGGCGGACACGGCTGCATCTCGGTGACGTCGAATGTCGCGCCGCGGCTCTGCGCGGAATTTCAGAGCGCCTGCCTGAAGAACGACTTTGCCGCCGCGCTGAAGGTGCAGGACAAGCTCCTGCCGCTGCACCAGCATCTCTTTATCGAGACCAATCCCTCGCCGGCGAAATACGCATTGTCGTTGCTCGGGAAGTGCGCCGACACCGTGCGGCTGCCGATGGTTCCGCTTTCGGAAAAGTCGAAGGCGATCGTGCGTGACGCTATGGTACACGCGGGACTCATCAACTAATATTCACGTCCGATTATTTGAACCGGGGACATCCGGCACCCAGTGCCAGGAGTTCTAGTGCGCGGTTCGCCGTCAGCAAATCGTCAGGTCGTCGTCAATAGTTCGGGGTGCATCATGCTCGAGGAATTCAAGAAATTCGCGTTGCGCGGCAATGTGGTCGATCTCGCGATCGGTGTCATCATCGGCGCAGCCTTCGGTGGCATCGTCAACTCGATGGTCAACGACGTCATCATGCCGGTGATCGGAGCGGTTACGGGCGGTCTTGATTTCTCGAACTACTTTATCCCGCTGTCGTCGAAGGTTACGGCGGCCTCGCTGGTCGAGGCGAAGAAGCAGGGCGCGGTACTCGCCTGGGGCAGCTTTCTGACACTCGTGATCAATTTCATCATCATCGCGTGGGTGCTCTTCCTCGTCATTCGCGCAATGAACCGCATGCTCAAGAAGGAAGCGGAAGCTCCGGCCGCGCCGCCGGCGCCGACCAAGGATCAGGTTCTGCTCGAGGAAATTCGCGACCTTCTGAAAGCCAAGGCTTGAGACCGGAGCGTCGATGGCCGCCAAAGCAGAGCGCAAGCTCAAAGTCGTCGCCGACAACCGCAAGGCGCGGTTCAATTACGAGATCGGCGAGGTCTACGAAGCGGGCATCGCGCTGACCGGTACGGAGGTCAAGTCGCTACGCGCCGGCAAGGCCACCATCGCCGAGGCCTATGCCGATGCGCGCGACGGCGAAATCTGGCTGATCAATTCAAATATTCCCGAGTATCTGCAGGCGAGCCGCTTCAATCACGCGCCGAAGCGGGCCCGCAAGTTGCTGCTGCATCACAACCAGATCAGCAAGCTCGTCGGTGCGGTCGAGCGCGAGGGCATGACGATCGTGCCGCTGAAGATGTACTTCAATGAAAGGGGCCGCGCCAAGATCGAGATCGCGCTGGCGCGCGGCAAGAAGCTCTACGACAAGCGGCAGACCGAGAAGAAGCGCGACTGGAACCGCGAGCGCGGGCGGCTCATGCGGCAGAAGGGGTGACGACGATGACGACACGCCGCATCGGCATGCTGCTGTTTCCGCGGCTGACGCAGCTCGACCTCACCGGTCCCTACGAGGTGCTGGCGCGGCTGCCGAACAGTGCGGTCGATCTGGTCGCGCGTACGCGTGCGCCGGTCAAGACCGACCGCGGCATGGAGATCGTGCCGACCACGACTTATGCCGAATGCCCGACGCTCGACGTCATCATGGTGCCGGGCGGGCCGGGCCAGCAGGATCTGATGGAAGATGACGAGACGCTCGGCTTCCTGCGCCGGCAAGCGGCCGCCGCGGAATACGTGACCTCGGTCTGCACCGGCTCGCTGGTGCTGGGGGCGGCGGGTCTCCTGAAAGGGAAGCGTGCGACATGCCATTGGGCGGCGATCGATCACCTTGTCCCGCTTGGTGCGGTTCCGGTCCGTGAGCGTGTCGTGATCGACGGCAATATCGTCACCGGCGCCGGCGTCGCTTCCGGTATTGATTTTGCACTGCGGCTTGCCGCCGTGCTCGAAGGCGAGGCGGTGGCGCGCGAGATCCAGCTTCAGATCGAATACGATCCCGATCCGCCATTCGCCTCCGGTTCGCCGCGGACGGCGAGACCGGAAACACTGGCCGCGCTGCGCGCGCGGCTGGCCAAGCTCAATGAGGAACGGCGCGAGGTTGCGGCCCGGGTGGGCCGCAAGCTCGGCACTGCGGTCTGAGCGCCGTTTACTGGATCACGCCGCAGGCGATGCGGCCGCCGGCCTCGCCGGTCGGATCGGTCTTGTAGTCGTCCTTGCCGGCATGAATGATGATCGCGGTGCCATTCGGTCCAAACACCGAATTCGGCTTGCCTTTGTCCAGCGTGATCGCCGCGTTGACCACTTCGACCGTCAGAGCACCGGAGGCCGGAATGTGCAGGTTCGGCATGTCGCCGGCGTGGTGGCCTTCGGCCGCCATCAGTCCGTGCTTCTTGGCTCCGGGATTGAAGTGCCCACCCGCCGACGTGAACGGCGGTTCGCATTTGCCGACCCCGTGGACATGGAACGCGTGTTCTCCGGCGGGAAGCCCCTTGACGCTAAGGCTGAGCAGCACGCCGGAGGGCGTCTGGGTCAGCGTAACGCTGCCGGCGTCCTCGCCCTTGGCGTTCTTGAGGCTTGCTTTCGCGGTCTGTGCGGGCGCAGCCGAAGTGGCTGCAAACAAAATGGCGAAGGCAGCGACGCTCATAATCAGCTTCGATTTCATCGACGGTCCTCCCTGACGGTTTCTGAATTCGATGGAAAGGCTATAACTTTCACGGCGCGAGTTGCAAAATCTGCGTTTGGGCAGTGCCAAGGTGCGCTGCAAAACGTGCCAGCAAGGTCTCTTCGATGATCCCGACCAAACTCGATCATTGCGTTATCCATGTGACCGATTGGGAGCGCTCCAACGCTTTTTATGTCGATGTCATGGGTGCGGAATTAGTGAGGCGGCCCAAGGGGTTCGCCTATCGTTTCGGCGACCGGCAGCTCAATGTGCATGGACCAGGCGTAAGCCCCGCCGAGGTCGCGCGGCTGCCGGTGCAGCCTGGCAACAGCGATCTGTGCTTTGAATGGGACGGACCGATCGGGGATGCGATCGCGCATCTCGCCGCAAAAGGCGTCGCGGTCGAGGCCGGTCCGATGCAGCGGTTCGGCGCCAGGGGCGAGGGCACGAGCGTCTACTTCCGCGATCCCGACGGCTCGCTGATGGAGTTCATGTCCTACCGCGGCAAATAGGCGGCGCGGACGATCGCGCGTCAGCGGTCGAGAAAGTCACGCACGTCGGCGAACACCTTGCGGAACATTTGCGGCGTCAGCACGCCGGTGTTGGTGTTGTAACGCGAGCAGTGATAGCTGGAGAACAATCGATAGCCTCCAACATCGTGCTTGGCACCGTGCCCGAACGGCGTTGCCGAACGCTTCGCGCCGAGCGCGCTCACGGTGCTGTCGTGAGCGATACGGCCGAGCACCACGATCGCCTTGAGCTTGCGCATGTCGGCGATGGCGGGTGCAAGATAGTCACGGCAGGTCTTGATCTCGGCGGTGGTCGGCTTGTTCTCCGGTGGCACGCAGCGCACGGCATTGGTAATACAGCAGTCGACGAGCTCAAGGCTGTCGTCGGGCCGCGCCTCGTAGTTGCCGCGCGCGAACTTGTAGCGCAGCAGAGTCTCGTAGAGGAGATCTCCGGCATAATCCCCGGTGAACGGACGGCCAGTGCGGTTGGCACCCTGAAGTCCGGGTGCGAGGCCGACAATCAGTAGCTGTGCATCGCTCCCGCCAAACGAGGGCACCGGTGCATTGAACCAGTCCGGTTCGCGTTTGCGCCAGTCGTTACGAAACTGGACAAGCCGCGGACAACGCGGACAGTTGCGTCCGGGCAGTTGCCCCGCGGCTGCCACGGCGTGCCTTACTCGTCGTCGAAGTCGTCGTGTGCCCCGGCGCCTGCGCCTGCACGCTGCGGCGCGGTGCTGCGCTGGAGGAATTGCGGGGTGTGCTGGCGCGGATCGGGGCGGCCCTCGCGTGGTTCGCGCGGCGGACGTTCGGACGGATCGCGGCCGATCTTGCTCTGAAGCTCGACGATGTCGATGAAGCTGTCGGCCTGCCGGCGCAACTCGTCGGCGACCATTGGCGGCTGCGTCGAGACCGTCGATACCACGGTCACGCGGACACCGCGGCGCTGCACCGCTTCGACCAATGAACGGAAATCGCCATCGCCGGAGAACAACACCATATGGTCGATGCTGCCGGCAAGCTCCATCGCGTCGACGGCGAGCTCGATGTCCATGTTGCCCTTGACCTTGCGGCGTCCGGTCTGGTCGACGAATTCCTTGGTCGCCTTGGTGACGACGCTATAGCCATTGTAATCGAGCCAGTCGATCAACGGACGGATCGAGGAATACTCCTGATCCTCGATCACGGCGGTGTAATAGAACGCGCGCAGCAGATTGCCGCGCGACTGGAACTCGCGGAGCAGCCGCTTGTAGTCGATATCGAAACCGAGCGTCTTGGCGGTGGCGTAAAGGTTGGCGCCGTCAATGAACATCGCGATCTTTTCGTTCGGAGCAGTCATGTGGTCACGCAGTCCTGTTCGTCTCTTGTTGTGGTCCGACGCTGCCGCGCCGGCCGGATTGGCAACTGAAGCCGCCCGCGCTTTCGGCGCGGGCCTGCTGGGATTCGGCGTCTGCTGGTGCATCGGGCGCCACCGCACAAATATTTCGGCTGTCGCCCCGCGGATCTGGCCTGCAACGCCTCAAATCCATGCAGACTGACCAGACACGCTCCGAGCGCTTGCTAACAGACGGATGTGGCCAAACCAAGCCCTCAGCCGCGAGGCCCGCGGAAATATGGCTTGAACTTTGGGCTGGGGCGGGATACCTACCGCGCAAATTCTTCATGCCACAATTTCCGATAGAGGAGCGCCAAGCCAATGGCCCGCGTGACCGTCGAGGATTGCATCGACAAGGTTGAGAACCGTTTCGATCTCGTGCTTCTGGCGAGCCATCGCGCCCGCATGATTTCGTCCGGATCCGCGATCACCGTCGACCGCGACAACGACAAAAATCCGGTGGTTTCGCTGCGCGAGATCGCGGAAACAACCGTTTCGCCCGGCGATCTGAAGGAAGATCTGATCCACAGCCTCCAGAAATATGTCGAGGTCGACGAGCCGGAGCCGGAAGTGCCGCTGGTGGGCGCTGCGGCGGGCGCAGGCGTCGATTCCGACGATACCGAGGTCACCGCTGACCGGATGACCGAAGAGGAGTTGCTGAAGGGGCTGGAAGGTCTTGCGCCGCCCGAGGAGCAGCCCGAGGAAGAAGAGTAAATTTTACGGATTTGCGGCCGCGGCGATCGGCCTGCGATTGAACGGCCCGGCGCAATGCCGGGCCGCTGTCGTTTGGGGGCTGCCCCTGCCGGTTTTCTAAACCGAACTACGCGAAACCTTGAGAATTGCCGCAATCGGCGTGATATCCTTGCCGCAAATCGCTGGATTCAGTCGCCCGGCGGGCCTTGAGGGTTCTGATGGCGCAAACGCGCACCGAGTTACCGCGTATGCAGCGGCAGCCGCGTCTGCCGGCGCAACCGCCGGCAGACGAGCCTGCGCCGCTGCAACCTGCGGACATGACGCCCGCTGCGCGCCGCGCCGGGATGATGCGTCAGTATGAACTGATCGAGCGGGTGCGCAGCTACAATCCCGAGACGGACGAGGGTCTGCTCAACCGGGCCTATGTCTACGCGATGAAGGCGCATGGCGAACAAAAGCGCGCCTCGGGCGATCCCTACTTTTCGCATCCGATCGAAGTCGCAGCGATCTTGACCGACCTCAAGCTCGACGATGCCACGATCGCGGCCGCGCTGTTGCACGACACCATCGAGGATACGACGACGACCCGCGACGAGATCGACTCGCTGTTTGGTTCCGACATCGGTGCGCTGGTCGAAGGCCTCACCAAGCTGAAAAAACTTGACCTCGTTACCAAGGAGGCCAAGCAAGCCGAGAACCTGCGCAAGCTCCTGCTCGCGATCGTCGACGACGTGCGCGTGCTGCTCGTCAAGCTCGCCGACCGGCTGCACAACATGCGCACGCTGCATTTCGTTCCGGCGGAGACGCGCCGACGCACGGCCGAGGAGACCATCGAAATCTATGCGCCGCTTGCCGGCCGCATGGGCATGCAGGAGATGCGCGAGGAGCTCGAGGATCTGTCTTTCCGCGAGCTTTATCCGGAAGCCTGCGCCGTGGTCAGCGAGCGGCTCAACGCGCTGGAGCAGAAGAGCCGCCACATCATTACGGAGATCGAGCGGCAACTCGCACGCAAGCTGGCTGATCGCGGCATCGAAGCCGAGGTGCGGGGCCGCCGCAAGCGCGCCTATTCGATCTGGCGCAAGATGGAGCGCAAGTCGGTCGGCTTCGAACAGCTCTCGGACGTGTTCGGCTTTCGTGTCATCGTCAAGTCGGCTGCTGACTGCTACCAGGCGCTTGGCATCGTCCACACCACCTGGCCGGTGGTGCCGGGCCGCTTCAAGGATTACGTCTCGACGCCCAAGGCGAACGATTACCGTTCGATCCACACGACGGTGATCGGCCCCGGCAATCAGCGCGTCGAACTGCAAATCCGCACCCGCGAGATGCACGAGCTTGCCGAATACGGCATCGCCGCGCATGCGCTTTACAAGGACGGCGCGGGATCGCCGACGGAGATGTTGTCGCGAGAGTCCGGCGCCTATGCCTGGCTGCGCCGCACCATCGAACTGCTCGCGGAAGGGTCAAATCCGGAAGAGTTTCTCGAGCACACCAAGCTCGAGCTGTTTCACGACCAGGTGTTCTGCTTTACGCCAAAAGGCAAACTGATCGCGTTGCCGCGCAAGGCGACGCCGATCGACTTCGCTTTCGCCGTCCACACCGACGTCGGCAGCGGCGCCATCGGCTGTCGCATCAACGGCAAGGTCGCGCCGCTCACGTCGGAACTCAACAACGGCGATGAAGTGACGATCATCACCTCGAAGTCGCAGACCGTGCCGCCGGCCGCATGGGAATCGATCGTGGTCACCGGCAAGGCCCGCGCCGCCATTCGCCGCGCGACGCGCGCCGCCGTGCGTCAGCAGTATTCCGGTTTCGGACGCCAGATGGTGGAGCGGTTGTTCCAGCGCGCCAAGATCGCCTATTCGGACGAGAAGCTGACCGGGGCACTGCCGCGGCTTGCGCGCGCCTCGATCGAGGACGTGATGGCCGCGGTCGGCCGCAGTGAGTTGAAAGCGTCCGACGTCGCCCGCGCGATGTACCCGGATTACAAGGAAGAGCGCGCCGCCGCGATGCAGGTGAGGCCGAAGGCGGAAAGCGGCTGGTTCGGCCTGCGCAAGTTCAACTGGGTCAAGTTCAAGGTTCCGGATGCGCAGGGGCCGGCCATTCCGATCCGCGGCATCAATGGCGACCTGCCGGTGCGCTTCTCACCGCACGGCGGGGCAGTGCCTGGCGACCGCATCGTCGGCATCCTGACGCCGGGCGAGGGCATCACGATCTATCCGATCCAGTCGCCGGCCCTGAGCGTTTTCGAGGACCAGCCGGAGCGCTGGCTTGACGTGCGCTGGGACAATGACGGGACGCCGCAGCGCTTTCCGGCGCGGATTACCGTGCAATCGCTGAACGAGCCGGGCTCGCTTGCCCAGATCGCTCAGGTCATCGCCGAGCACGACGGCAATATCGACAACATCCGCATGACGCGGCGGGCTCCCGACTTTACCGACGTGATGATCGACCTGTCGGTCTACGACCTCGCGCATCTGACCGGGATCATCTCGCAGTTGCAGGCCAAGCCGATGGTGGCCAAGGTCGAGCGCGTCAACGGCTAGGCGAAATCACGCCAATGCACATGCATCACCTTCGGCTCGGTGTGAACATCGATCACGTCGCGACCATCCGAAACGCGCGTGGCGGACGGCATCCGGACCCGGTGCGCGCCGCGCAGCTCGCGATTGCCGCCGGCGCCGATGGCATTACCGCCCATCTGCGGGAGGATCGCCGCCACATCCGGGATGACGACGTCGCGCGGCTGATGGCGGAGATCGACAGGCCGCTCAATCTCGAAATGGCGGCAACCGACGAAATGCTGAAGATTGCGCTGGCAACCAAGCCACACGCGGCCTGTATCGTGCCGGAGAAACGGACCGAGCGCACGACGGAAGGCGGCCTCGACGCCGCCGGACAGCACAATCATCTGGCGCCATTCGTGGCGAAGCTCAATGACGCCGGTATCCGCGTCTCGCTGTTTATCGCGGCCGATCCCGTTCAGTTCGAAGCGGCGGCAAAGCTGAGGGCACCGGTTGTCGAAATCCATGTCGGCGCGTGGTGCGATGCGTTGAGCGACGGAAAGCGCGGCGAGGCTGACGCCGAATGGCAGCGCATCCGTGACGGCGCGCGGATCGCGCAGGAGCTTGGCCTCGAGGTCCACGCCGGCCACGGTCTCGACTTCGATACCGCGGAGACGATTGCGGCGCTGCCGCAGGTTGTCGAACTCAATATCGGGCATTTTTTGGTGGGCGAGGCGGTGTTCAACGGCTTCGGCACCGTGATCCGCACCATGCGCACGGCGATGGACCGTGGCCGTGCCCAGGCGCAGGCGACGCAATGATCATCGGCGTCGGGTCCGATATCACCGACGTGCGGCGCATCGCCAAGGTGATCGAGCGTCACGGCGAACGCTTTCTCGATCGTATTTTCACGCAGACCGAGCGTGCCCGCGCCGACCGCCGCAAGAACCGGGTCGAGACCTACGCCAAGCGCTTTGCCGCCAAGGAGGCTTGCAGCAAGGCGCTCGGCACCGGGATTCGCCAGGGCGTGTGGTGGCGCGATATGGGCGTTATCAACTTGCCGGGCGGACGGCCGACCATGACGTTGACCGGTGGCGCGCTCAGACGCCTTGAGCAGCTGACGCCGGCGGGCTGCGAGGCGCGGATCGACCTTACCATCACGGACGAGGGACCGATGGCGCAGGCCCTTGTCATCATCAGCGCGGTGCCGGCCGGTTCGTCCGGGGTGCCGAGGCCGGGCGAGAATCGTTAATTCCGTCAACGATTTGTCGCGAGTTTCCGGCCGTCTTGATTGCGCCACGCGAGTCCACCAGCTATGAAGGACGCCATCGGGGCGGGCGCGCGCGAGCGGCGATCAGGACAACGGACGATGAGTGTGTCATCCGGAACAAAACGGAAAGAAGGCGGTATTGGCGAGACCGGCCGCGTCATATTTCACGCCCTCATTATTGCGGTCGTCATCCGGACCCTGCTGGTCCAGCCGTTCAACATCCCGTCCGGTTCGATGAAGGCGACGCTGCTGGTTGGCGACTATCTGTTCGTCTCGAAATATTCCTACGGCTACACGCACTACTCGATCCCGTTCTCGCCGCCGCTGTTCTCCGGCCGCATCTTCGGATCGGAGCCCACGCGTGGCGATGTCGTGGTGTTCCGGCTGCCGAAGGATACATCGACGGACTACATCAAGCGGGTGATCGGATTGCCGGGCGACAAAATTCAGGTCGTCGACGGTGTCGTTCACATCAACGGCCAGCCGGTCAAGCGGGAAAAAGCTGACGACTTCGTCGAGGTGGAAGAGGGCGTGCGTGCGGCGCCCGTCAAGCGCTGGAAAGAGACGCTGCCGAACGGGGTGAGCTATCACGTGCTCGATCTCGTCGACGCTGGCGCCGCCGACAACACGCAAGTCTACACCGTACCGCCCGGCGAGTATTTCATGATGGGCGACAATCGCGACAACTCGACCGACAGCCGCTTCAGTCAGGTCGGCACCGTGCCGTTCGAGAATCTGATCGGCAAGGCGCAGTTGATTTTCTTCTCGGTCTATGAGGGCGAGCGCGCCTGGGAGTTCTGGCGTTGGCCGTTCTCCGTCCGTTGGAGCCGTCTCTTCACAGTTGTCAGATGAGCCGCAAGGCAAAGGACAGGTCGGCTCTGGAAGAGCGGATCGGCTATCAGTTCGCCGACAAGATGTTGCTCGAGCGGGCCCTGACGCATATCTCGGCGCTGTCGGGCGGGCCGCAAAACCGGGTCGCAAGCTACCAGCGGCTCGAATTCCTCGGCGATCATGTGCTCGGCCTCGTGATCTCGGACATGCTGTTTCGCGCCTTCGGCAGGGCGAACGAGGGTGAGCTGTCGCGCCGGCTCGCCGACCTCGTGCGCAAAGATGCCTGCGCCGACGTTGCGCGTGCGATGGATCTCG
This sequence comes from Pseudolabrys sp., assembly GCA_050184975.1. GTDB lineage: Bacteria > Pseudomonadota > Alphaproteobacteria > Rhizobiales > Xanthobacteraceae > Pseudolabrys. The sequence goes on from JBFWZV010000042.1 coordinate 11,102, forward strand.
GACCCGCGCTCAAGCTCGGCAGCTCGGAACAGCAGGCGGGCGGCCGCAAGCGCGCTACCATTCTGGCCGATGCCTGCGAGGCCTTGGTCGGCGCAGTCTTCGTCGACGGCGGTTACAAGGCCGCCGCGCAAGTGATCGAGAAATTCTGGAAGCCGCGAATGCTGCGGCCGGTGCGCTCGCTGCGCGATCCCAAGACCATGCTGCAGGAATGGGCGCAGGCGCGCGGGTTGCCGACGCCGGCCTACAAGGAGGTCGCGCGGACCGGACCGCATCACGATCCGAAATTTCGTGTCGCAGTGACACTGCCGGATCGTCCACCGGCAGAGGGAACCGGCAGTTCCAAGCGTGCGGCCGAACAGGCCGCGGCCGCGGTCATGCTCAAGAGCGCAGGCGTCGCCACGGAAGCCCCGGATGCCTGATACGGCATCCACGACCACCCGCTGCGGCTTCGTTGCCCTGATCGGCGCTCCCAATGCCGGCAAGTCGACATTGCTCAATGCGCTGGTCGGCGCCAAGGTCACGATCGTCTCCCACAAGGTGCAGACCACGCGCAGCCTGATCCGCGGCATTACGATTGACGGCGACGCCCAGCTCATCTTCGTCGATACGCCGGGTATCTTTGCGCCGCGGCGCCGGCTCGACCGCGCCATGGTGACGACCGCCTGGGGCGGCGCGCACGACGCCGATCTTGTCGCCGTATTGATCGACGCGCAAAAAGGCATCGGCGACGACGAGGAAGCCATCCTCGGCAAGCTCGCGCCATTGCGAATGCCGAGGGTTCTGGTCCTCAACAAGATTGACCTGGTCGCCAAGGATAGCCTGCTGGCATTGGCGAAAACGGCCAACGACAAGGCGGCGTTCGAAACGACGTTCATGATTGCCGCTCTGTCGGGCGACGGCGTTGCCGATTTCAAGCGCTGGCTCGCCGACCGGATGCCGCAAGGGCCGTGGCTCTATCCGGCGGATCAGATGTCGGATGCGCCGCTTCGCCAGCTTGCCGCCGAAATCACCCGCGAGAAACTGTTCGAACGGTTGCACCAGGAATTGCCTTATCAATCCACCGTCGAAACCGACGCCTGGAAGGAACTGCGCGGCGGGGCGGTTCGCATCGAGCAGACGGTTTTCGTCGAGCGCGAAAGCCAGCGCAAGATCGTGCTTGGCAAGGCCGGGCAGACCATCAAGGCAATCGGCGCCGCCGCGCGCAAGGACATCGCCGAGATTACTGGGACCGACGTGCACCTGTTCCTGCACGTCAAGGTGCGCGACGGCTGGGGCGACGATCCGGAGCGTTATCGGGCCATGGGTCTCGAGTTCCCGAAAGAGTAAGATACGAATCGCGGGCGCGGGGTGTCCCGTGCAATAGCGGTCGGAAATCCATGCAGTGGGCTGATGACGGTATCGTTCTTGGCGTGCGCCGGCATGGCGAGGCGAACGCCATCGCCGAGCTGCTGACGCGCGAACACGGCCGGCACCTCGGTCTTGTGCGCGGCGGCGCCGGTTCGCGGCAAAAGCCGGTCCTGCAGGCCGGCAACACCGTAAGCGCGGTCTGGCGGGCGCGGCTTGACGATCATCTCGGCCATTACACCGTCGAGCCCCTGCGGGTGCGCACCGCTTCGGTTCTGATCGCACCACATGCGGTGTTCGGCGTCACGCATCTCGCCACGCTGGTGCGCCTTTTGCCGGAACGCGATCCGCACCCGTCAATTTATATGGCGCTGGAAGACATCCTCGACCGCATCGACGATGTCGGTGCGATCGCACCGATGGCGGCGCGGTTCGAGTTACAGATGCTGTCGGAACTTGGCTTCGGCCTCGATCTGGAAAGCTGTGCGGCGACCGGCGGCGCCGACGATCTGATCTATGTGTCGCCGAAGAGCGGCCGCGCGGTTTCGCGCACGGCCGGCGAGCCGTGGCGTGACCGGCTGCTGCGGCTGCCGGCCTTTCTCGTCGACGATAACGCGGCGGCGCAGGACAGCGATGTCACCGACGGCTTTGCCTTGACCGGTTATTTCCTGACGCGGCACGTAATGGAGCCGCGCGGCCTCGCTCTGGCCGAGGAGCGTGCGCATTTCATTGCGACGCTGTCGCGCCATCTGGCCAAGGCGGGATGAACTAGGCCCGATAAAAGCGGCCCGGCTTGTGCCGGGCCGCGGTCTCGACTCTTGACGACGAAAGTCGATCAGTAACGGTAGTACCGATAGCCGCGGTACGGCCGGTACGGCCGATGATACGGCCGGGTGTGGTAGCAGTGGCGGCGCCAGGTGCAGCCGTAGGGGCCGCACACGCGCACGCGGCGGCATACATAAGCGACGTTCTCGGCAAGATTGGTGTCGTCGATCGCTTCTGCGACGCCCGCCGGCGTGGAGAACGTCATCGCGTTGGCGGGGGCAGTGAACATCGAACCGGCCGCGAAAACGGCGACCGCAGCGGCAAGAGCGAGCAGGGTTTTGCGCATGATTTCCTCCGGGGGGCAGCAGTACGGGTCACGAAGAATCTCTACTTAAGTTCCCATTCTAAGAGAGGAATTTGGAAAATCCGATGGCCGGATCGTTCATCGCTTGTTCATCGGTAAAACCCGCATTAGGCAGGAGTTATGGGCAAAAGACTGATTCCCCCCGAACCGGGCAACGTGCAGGAAATTGCGTTGCGCGAAGCGCTCGAGGAGCGCTACCTCGCTTATGCGCTGTCGACGATTATGCACCGGGCCTTGCCCGATGCGCGCGACGGCCTGAAGCCGGTTCACCGTCGTATTCTTTACGGCATGCGGCTGCTGCGGCTCGATCCCGGCGCGGCCTTCAAGAAGTCCGCCAAGGTCGTCGGCGACGTGATGGGCAACTTCCATCCGCACGGTGACCAGGCGATCTATGACGCACTGGTGCGGCTCGCCCAGGACTTCGCTCAGCGCTATCCGCTGATCGACGGACAGGGCAATTTCGGCAATATCGACGGCGATAACGCCGCCGCCATGCGCTACACCGAGGCGCGGCTGACCGACGTTGCGCGCCTGCTGATCGACGGCATCGACGAAGACGCGGTCGACTTCCGCCCGACCTATGACGGCGGCTCGGACGAGCCGGCGGTGCTGCCGGGCGCTTTTCCGAACCTGCTCGCCAACGGTTCGCAGGGCATTGCCGTCGGCATGGCGACCTCGATCCCGCCGCACAACGTCGCCGAGCTTTGCGACGCCGCGCTGTTTCTGATCGACAATCCGAATGCGCGCAGCCGGACGCTCCTGAAATATGTCCACGGCCCCGACTTCCCGACTGGCGGCGTTATCGTCGATCCGAAGTCGGCGATCGCGGAGGCCTACACCACCGGCCGCGGCTCGTTCCGCGTCCGCGCCCGCTGGAAAAAGGAAGACGCCGGCCGCGGCACCTACCAGATCGTGGTGACCGAGATTCCGTGGCTGGTGCAGAAGTCCCGGCTGATCGAGAAGATCGCCGAGCTCATCAACGAGAAGAAGCTGCCGATGGTCGCTGACTTGCGCGACGAGTCGGCCGAAGACGTGAGACTCGTGATCGAGCCGCGCTCGCGGACGGTCAACGCCGAACTTTTGATGGAGTCGCTGTTCAAGCTGACCGATCTCGAAGCGCGCATTCCGCTCAACATGAATGTGCTGGTGAAGGGCCGGGTGCCGAAGGTGCTCGGCCTTGCCGAGGCGTTGCGCGAATGGCTCGACCACCGTCGCGAGGTGCTGCTACGCCGGTCCAAACACCGGCTCGCGAAGATCGAGCACCGCCTCGAAGTGCTCGGCGGCTATCTGGTCGCGTATCTCAACCTCGACAAGGTCATCAAGATTATCCGCACCCAGGACGAGCCCAAGCCCGTCCTGATGAAGACGTTCAAGCTCACCGACGTTCAGGCCGACGCCATCCTCAATATGCGGCTGCGCAATTTGCGCAAGCTCGAGGAAATGGAGATCAAGGCCGAAGACAAGGCGCTGCGCAACGAGCGCACCGAAATCAAATCGCTGATCGGTTCGGTGCCGAAGCAGTGGAAGACCATCGCCGGCCAGATCAAGGAATTGAAAACGGCCTATGGCCCGAAAACGGAACTCGGCAAGCGGCGCACCCAGTTCGCGGAAGCTCCCGAGCATGACGAGGCGGCGATCGAGGAGGCGATGCAGGTTCGCGAGCCTGTCACCGTCGTCGTCTCGGAGAAAGGCTGGATTCGCGCGCTGCGCGGCCATGCCAACGACCTCTCGGGTGTCGCCTTCAAGACCGGCGACAAGCTGCAATTCGCCTTTCCGACCGAGTCGACGGCGCGGGTGCTGCTGTTTGTGTCGAACGGCCGGTTCTACACCATCGAGGCCCAGAAATTGCCCGGTGGTCGCGGCCATGGCGAGCCGGTACGGCTTTACGCCGACATGGAGCAGGACGCCGAGATCGTCGCGGCGATGGCCTTCCAGGGCGGCCGCAAGTTCCTGGTCGCAAGCTACGGCGGCAACGGTTTCGTGGTGCCGGAGGACGAGTGCGCCGCGAATACCCGCAAAGGCAAGCAGATCCTGAACCTGAAGAACGACAAGGCGGTGGCGCTGGCGCCGGTGACGGGCGAGCTTGCCGCCGCGATCGGCGAAAACCGCAAGATGGTGATCTTCGACCTGAAGGATGTGCCGGAGATGACGCGCGGGCGCGGGGTTCGGCTGCAACGCTACAAGGATGGCGGCCTATCCGACGTCGCGACCTTCACGGCGGCCGAGGGTCTGACCTGGACCGACAGCGCCGGACGCAGCTTTACCCAGACGATCAAGGAGTTGCGGGTTTGGCGCGGCAATCGCGGCGACGCGGGACGCATCAAGCCCGACCGTTTCCTCACCGACCTGAAGTTCCGCGGCAACGCCGAAGTCGGGCGGGGCGGCAATGGCAAGGCAAACGGCGACAAGACCGGCGACAAGGCTGACGACGAGTAACGGTCAGGTCGCGACGAATATCAGCGAGCAGTCCGCCTTTTCCAGCAGGCCGGCCGCGGTGTCGCCGAAATAGAGCTTGTCACCGGGCCGCCGGACGACGCCGGTGACGATCAGGTTGTGCTTGCGCTTCCCGGCTTCGGCGAGGATCGCGGTCGAGGTTTCGTTGCCGGCGAGCGCGGCGGGCCGCGTCTGGACGCCGTAGCTTGCGGCAATATCCGCGACCTCTTTGAGGATTGCTTTTTCCTGCGTGGTGAGGCGGTGGGTCTTGGCGGCTTTCTTGCCGGCGTCGCCGCGATTGGTGACGTAGAGGAAGGTGATCTTGGCCTTGGTGGCGCGCGCGAGCACGATCGCGACTTCGGCGGCGCGGCGGGATGGCCCGGTGCCGTTGATCGGAACAAGAATACTGAATTCTCCGGCCGGGTTCTCGTGTAACGACCCGCGCGTCGTCACGATGGCGAGCGAGCCCTCGAAGCCTTTGGCCATGGCTTCGATGCTGGAGTGGAATTCCTTGTTTTCGACCGTGACTTGTTCGAGCGCTGCAACCAATAGATCGTAGCCCTTCTCGGCCTCTTCGGCGATCAACTCCTGCGTCGGCTTTTCCCGCACGATCGTTGTGATGTCAGGGGCGCTGTCGGCTTTCTCGTCCTTCTTGAGCGCCTTCTGGACCTGAAGCGCGGCTTCCCGGACGATGATGCTGGCGCTGTCCGGCTTCTTCTCTTCGGGCTCCGGCGCCTTCCCGGCGTCCTTGGCTTCATCGGTAACACTCGCAGCCGGAGTGTCGTCAGCCGGTTTCTCGGGTCCGGCCGCCGTGGTCTCGGCTCCGGATTTCGACTCGGCCGTCGGCTTTTCTTCCTTGTTCTCGCTCCCGCCGTCCTTGTTGTCGTCTTTCGGCCTCGTGAAGTGCAGCACGGTGGCCGGCTTCCCGCGCAGGCCCGCGATTACCCCGCCGACGCGCGCGGCAAATTGCGCGTTGGTGCTGTCGTCGACCGCGATCAGGATACGCTCGATATTGGGCACAAAGCCTTTTTCTTCCATTGCCTCGCGGTCGAGCCGACGCTTCTCTTCCTTGCGCAGCGGGATACGTGCGAGTGCCCAGCGCAGCGACGGCGGCATCGCCATCGTGGTGATAACCGCCATCGCGACGATCATCGTGAACAGGTTCTGCGTCAGCGCGCCCATCGACAGCCCGACCGTCGCGATGATGACTTCGGTCGAACCACGGGCGTTCATGCCGCAGGCGAGCGCAAAGCCCTCACGTCGGGTGAGGCCGCCGAGCTCGGCGCCGAGGAACGCGCCGCCGAACTTGCCGATGCTGGCGATCAAGATCAGACCAAGGGTCAGCAGCGCCATCTGCGGATCGAACAGCGCGGTGAGATCGGCGCTGAAGCCGGCAATGCCGAAAAATACCGGCGCAAAGAATGCCGTCGTCAGGCCGCGGAGTTCGTCATCGATGTGTTTGCTGAGAATGGGCGATTGCCCGACCAGAATGCCGGCGACGAAGGCGCCGAGCACGGTATGGACGCCGATCATATGGGTAATCAGCGCCATGATCCCCATGATGCAGAGGATCGCGGTGATGACCGGAAATTCGCTTTCGAAATTGTCATTGACCCAGCGGATGACGAAAAACACGGCGCGGCGGCCGACCGTGAAACTTGCCACCAGAAAAACAGCGGTGCCGATCACGCCCTTGGCGATCTCGACCGGGTCCACTGATCCGTGCAACGCAATCGAGAAGATGATCGAGACGATGATCCAGCCGATGCTGTCGTCGATGATGGCGGAAGCAATGATGACCTGGCCGACGACGCGGCGCATGAAGTTCATCTCGCGCACCACCATGGCGACGATTTTCACCGAGGCGATCGACAGCGCGGTGCCAAGGAAGAGGGCGGTGATAAGCCGCTTGTCCGGTCCCGGCAGCATCGTTTCCGGCAGCATCAGCCCAAGCGCGACACCGCAGGCGAACGGCACGACGATGCCCATCGCCGAGGCATAGAAGGAGGCGCGGCCGGTCTGGCGCACCAGTTTCAGGTCGGTCTCGATGCCGGTGAGAAGCAGGAGCAACAGGATGCCGAACTGTGAGATCGCGTCGAGCATCGCCTTCTGCTCGGGCGTGCGCGGGAACATCGCCTGCTGAAGGTCCGGCAGAAGGAAGCCGAACAGCGAGGGCCCGAGCATCAGGCCGGCAATCAGCTGGCCCATGACCGCCGGCTGGCCGATCCTCAGCATGAACTCGCCGAGCAAGCGCCCGACGATCATCAGCACTACGATCTGAACGATGAAGAGAACTTCGGACGCGCCGGTTCCGCCGCCGCCTGCCGCAAACGCGGCGAGCGGCCACAGCATGATCGGCGTCAGCAATAACGCCATGATCGTGGTGCGACGGCCCGGTCGGCGCATCGAGTGAACCCTCACGTTCAGTTCAGTTATTCGAAGCGGACCCAGCCCGAGGGCATCAGCCGTTCCTGCGGACGGAAGCGACCCTTGTAGTCCATCTTGCGCGAGCCTGGCACCCAGTAGCCAAGATAGACATAGGGCAATCCCATTTTTCGCGCGCGTTCGATGTGGTCCAGGATCATAAAAGTGCCGAGTGAACGTTCGCGGGCGTCGGGATCGAAGAACGAATAAACCATAGAGAGGCCGTCGCTGAGAACATCGGTCAGCGCGACGGCGAGCACGTCGCCGGCGCCGCGGCCGTTGAACCGGGAGTCCGGCCCGCGCAGGCGATACTCGACGATCCGGGTGTCGACATGGCTGTCCTCGATCATCATGGCGTAGTCGAGCACGGTCATGTCGGCCATGCCGCCATCGCGATGGCGGGCGTCGAGATAGGCGCGGAATACTGAATACTGTTCCGAGGTCGGCAGGGCGGTCCGCATTTCACCGATGACATCGGCATTGAGTTCGATCACCCGGCGCATATTGCGAGTCGGTTCGAAGTCGTCGGCGACGACGCGCACCGAAACGCAGGCGCGGCACGTCTCGCAGGCCGGCCGGTAAGCGATCGACTGGCTGCGGCGAAAGCCGCCATGCGTGAGCAGGTCGTTCAACTCGCCGGCCCGTTCGCCGACGAGATGCGTGAAGACCTTGCGCTCCTCCTGGCCCGGCAAATAGGGGCAGGAGGTCGGTGCCGTGAGATAGAACTGGGGGGTGTTGCGGGAGTGCTGCGTCACAGTGCCATTACCGTCGGATCAGTTCACGTCGTCCGGATGTCCCGCCCCGGCGGCAAGCATCGCCCGCCGGGCCGCCGCCGTCAAAGCCTGATTGGCCTCATGCATGCACGCCAGCCGTCCGCAGTGTCTGTGCGCGGGTCGCATTATTGATGATGACGGTGCCGATCAGGATGTCGTGCAGCAGCCGGCGCCGCTGGTTGAAGAAGCAGACCAGCAGCACAAACGGTGTGAAAAACGATACCGTCAGCCAGAAAGCGATGGCGTGGACCGCGCCGAGCACGAAATAGGCCGGTTCGCCGTACCAGGTGCGGACTTCGAGATCCATCATCCGCATGCCGATCGAGGCCGAATGCGGACCGCCGAGCGTCGCGCCGAAATAGACAAGCGCCCAGATCACCGAAGCCGGCGACAACAGCCAGAACAGTGCCCAGCCAAGTCCGAGCGTTACCAGCCCGAACGCGAAGATAAACATGGCGGCCAGAACGATCGGGATTGCGATAATGACGAAGTCGATAGCGAAGGCGACGACCCGCCGCGCCAGGACGCCGTCGAACAATTCCGGGTTGGCGGCCGGATCGTAGGCATGGGGTTTGACGTCGATGGACACGATAGAGGTCCTTTCAGGCATAGGCTCCAGGTCGCCACCCCGGGCGACCCGTCTGACAGGTGGAGATTAGTCGATTCCGGTGCAAGATGGGTATCGGATGCGGCCTTGGCGGCGAGCGGCCTTTTTATGGGGACAGGTGTAGCATTGGACGCCAAATTTCCGGTGACCTTGGCGGAAATCGAAGCCGCCCGCGGCACGATTTCGGGTCAGGTGCTGCGTACCCCGATGCTGCCGGCGCCGCGCCTGTCGGCGCTCACCGGCGCGGAGGTCTTCGTCAAATACGAAAATCTCCAGGTCACCAACTCGTTCAAGGATCGCGGCGCGCTGGTAAAGCTGACTGCGCTGACGGCGGTCGAGCGCAAGCGCGGTGTCATCGCCATGTCGGCCGGCAATCATGCTCAGGCCGTTGCCTATCACGCCGCCCGGCTCGGCATTCCTGCGACCATCGTCATGCCGGAAACCACACCGTTCGTGAAAGTTGCCGCGACCCGCTCGCACGGCGCCGACGTCGTGCTGGAAGGAGACACGATCGCGGAAGCGCAGAAGCGCTGCGAAGCGCTATGCCGCGAGCGCGGCCTTGTGATGGTTCACCCTTATGACGATCCGCATATCATCGCCGGGCAAGGCACCATCGCTCTCGAGATGCTGGAGGATGCGCCGGACCTCGACACGCTCGTCATTCCAATCGGTGGCGGCGGCCTGATCGCGGGCAATGCGATCGCCGCGCGCGGTGTTGCCCCGAAGATCGCGATCGTCGGCGCGGAAGCCTCGCTTTATCCATCGGTGTGGAACGCGCTCAACGGCGGCGCGCTGCCGGTCGGCGGGCCGACCCTGGCCGAAGGTATTGCAGTGAAGAACGTCGGTGCTTTGACGCTGCCGGTCATTCGCGCGCTGGTGTCGGACGTCGTTCTGGTCGACGAGGCGCATCTCGAACGCGCGGTGAACGCCTATCTGACCCTGCAGAAAACCATGGCGGAGGGCGCCGGCGCGGCCGGTCTTGCCGCCATGCTGGCAAAGCCGGACTTGTTCCGCGGCAAGCGGGTCGGGTTGATCCTGTGCGGCGGCAATATCGACCCGCGCATCGCGGCATCGATCATGGTGCGCGAGCTCGAACGCGAAAGCCGGATCGTATCGTTTCGTCTGTCGATCCCGGACCGGCCCGGCGTGCTCGGCCAGATCGCGACGCGGCTCGGCGAGCTCGGCGCCAATATTCTCGAAGTCGATCATCGGCGGCTGTTTCTCGATGTCCCGGCCAAGGGTGCCAAGCTCGACGTCACCATCGAGACTCGCGACCGAGCGCACGCCGACGAGATCGAGCGGGCCTTGGCGCGGGAAGGGTATCAGCCGGTCGCGATCGATACCGGCAGCGCGCTCGAATAGCGCGGTTTATTGTCCGGGCATGATCTTGCCCAAAGACCGGCTTCCACTTTTCGGGATCATGCCCTACGCGCTCTTCTGCATCAGGTTCCAGATGCGCTCCGGCGTTGCCGGCATCTCGATATGCGTCACCCCGAACTCCGATAGCGCATTGACGATGGCATTTGCGGTTGCCGGCATCGCGCCGACGCAGCCGGCTTCACCGGCGCCCTTGACGCCAAGCGGATTGGTTTTGGTCGGCACCGGATTGCTGTCGACGGCGATGTAACAGAGGTCGCGGGCGTGCGGCATCGCGTAGTCCATGAAGGACGCCGTCACAAGCTGACCGCCGCCGTCGAAGTGGATGTCTTCCATCAGGATTTGGCCAACGCCCTGCGCGACGCCGCCGTGAATCTGACCCTTGAGCAGGAGGGGATTGAGGACGGTGCCGACATCGTCGACGACGAAGTAGCGCACCACTTCGGTCACACCGGTCTCGATGTCGATCTCGACCTCGCAGATATGGCAGCCGTTGGGATAGTTGTTGACCGTCGAGACGTGAACGCCGGTCGCGAACAGGCCGGGTTCCATGTTCTTCGGCAGCTTGGCCGGAACATAAGAATCCCTGGCGACATCCTTGATGGTCATCGTCTGATTGGTCTTCGGGGACGAGAATACGCCGTCCTCGAACTTCACATCCTCGGGCGCGACTTTCAGATTGTGCGCGGCAATCTGGGTGGCTTTGGTGACAACCTTCTCGGTCGCAAGATAAAAGGCGGACCCGGCCATCGCCGAGGAGCGCGAGCCGCCGGTGCCTTCGCCGTGAAACACCTGGTCGGTGTCGGAATGCACGTAATGCAGGTCGTCCGGATGCATGCCGAGCCGGTCGGCGACGAGCTGTTTGAAGACGGTCTCATGGCCCTGGCCTTGCGGGGCGGCGCCCGAGTAGAGCGTCGCGCTGCCGGTGCGGTCGATGCGCACCTCGGCGCCTTCGGTCGACGGCGCTGCGGCGCGCTCGATCGTGTTGGAGAGGCCGATGCCGAGCAGCTTGCCGCGCTTGCGCGCTTCCTTGCGCCGTGCCGCGAAGCCTTTCATGTCGGCCATCTTCAGCGCGATATCCATATTCTTTTCGAACTCGCCGCAATCGTAGGTAAAGGTCAGCCCGGTCTTGAACGGCATCTGGCTCGGCGCGATGTAATTGCGCCGGCGCAGCTCGACCGGATCGATGCCGAGTTCGCCGGCAGCAAGATCGACCAGCCGTTCGATCACGTAGGCGGCTTCGGGACGGCCGTTGCCGCGATAGGGGCGGATCGGATTGGTATTGGAGAAGACGGCCGTGATGTCGACATGCATCGCGGGCGTACGATAGGTGCCGGCAAGCGTGCCGGCATTGAGGAAGAAGGCCGGCATATTCTGCTGGAGATAGGCACCGATCGCCGCGAAGGTTTTCACCCGCATGCCGATGAAGTGACCGTCCTTGTCGAGTGCAAGTTCAGCCTCGGTGACGTTGTCGCGCGCCATAGCGTCGCTGAGGAACGACTCGGTGCGCGTCGCAAGCCATTTGACCGGCCGGCCGCCGATCGCCTTGGACGCGAACAGCACCAGCGGCACCTCGTTGAAGATCGGCGTTTTCATGCCGAACGAACCGCCGACGTCTCCCGAGATGACGTGGACCTGGCTTTCCGGAACTTTAAGGATCACGGTCGCGAGATCGGCGCGGAAACCGTGCGGGCGTTGCGTGCCGTTATAGATCGTGTAGCGGCCGTCGGCGGGATTGTAGATTCCGACCGCGCCGCGCGGCTCCATGCAGGCCGCGGTGATGCGGTTGACGACGAAGCGGTGCTTGGTGACGTGGTGGGCCTTGGCGAATGCGGCGTCGGTCGCCGCCTTGTCGCCGATCAGCTCGACGAAGCAGACATTGTTGGGGACGTCGTCCCACACCCGAGGAGCGCCGTCCTTGGTCGCTTCCGCCGTCGACGTTACCGAGGGAAGAACCTCGTAATCGACGTCGACGAGTTCGGCGGCGTCATGCGCCTGGGCAACCGTCTCGGCTACGATGAAGGCGACATAGTCGCCGACCCAGCGGACGCGATCTTCGGCCAGAATGGGATAGCGCGCCTTTTTCATCGGCGAGCCGTCCCGCAGCTTCAGTCCGCCATGAGCCGGGATCTCGCCCCAGCCGGCGGCCTTGATGTCGGCCGCGGTGATGACACAGAGCACGCCGGGCGCAGTCCTGGCCGCGCGCGTGTCGATCGACTTGATCCTGGCGTGCGCGTGCGGCGAGCGCAGCACGACGCCGTAGGCCATGCCGGGCAACTGGATATCGTCGAGATAGCGCCCGCCGCCACGGATCAGGCGCGGGTCTTCGAAACGAGGCACGCCCTGACCGATTGCAAAGTCACCCATACGAACTGTCTTCCTGGATTGAAGTCTTTAGGGATGCGCTGCCGACTTGATGAGTTCGGCGGCACGCGGTGCGAAATAGGTGAGGACGCCGTCGCAGCCGGCGCGCTTGAATGCCGTCAGCGCCTCCATGACGGCGCGGTCGCCGTCGAGCCAGCCGTTATTAATCGCCGCCATCAGCATCGCGTATTCGCCGGACACCTGATAGGCGAAGGTCGGCATGCCAAAGGCGTCCTTCACGCGGCGCACGATGTCGAGATAGGGCAGGCCCGGCTTGACCATGATCATGTCGGCGCCTTCGACGATGTCGAGTTCGACCTCGCGCAATGCCTCGTCGGTGTTGCCAGGATCCATCTGATAGGTGCGCTTGTCGCCGGTCAGCGTCTTTGATGAACCGACCGCATCGCGGAACGGGCCGTAGAAGGCCGACGCATATTTTGCCGCATAGGACATAATCGAGACGTCGGTGAAATTCGCGCCGTCGAGGGCCTTGCGGATCGCGCCGACCCGGCCGTCCATCATGTCGGATGGCGCGATGATGTCGCAGCCGGCTTCCGCCTGCACCAGCGCCTGCCGCGTCAGCACGGCAACCGTGTCGTCGTTGACGATGACGCCGTCGCGCAACAGGCCGTCATGGCCGTGGCTGGTATAGGGATCGAGCGCCACGTCGGCGAGAACGCCGACCTCCGGCACTTCCTTCTTGATGGCGCGGACGGCGCGGCAAACGAGATTGTCCGGATTAAGTGCCTCGGTGCCGTCCTCGTCGCGCAGCGACGGGTCGGTGTAGGGAAACAGGGCGATACAGGGGATCGTCAGCTTTGCCGCGCGCTCGGCCTCGCGCACGGCCTGATCGACGGACAGGCGTTCGACGCCGGGCATCGACGGAACGGGTGTGCGCGCGTTGTTGCCATCCACCACGAAGAGCGGCCAGATCAGATCGTTGGTGGTGAGGACGTGCTCCTGCACCATGCGGCGCGCCCATGGCGCGCGGCGGTTGCGGCGCATCCGGGTCGACAGGTCGAGCGCGCTCGAGGCCGTGGCGTCGTCGCCGGCGGGCGTGAAACGAACACGGCTTTCGATCGGGCGGCCGAACTTGATGGCCATAGGCTACTCCGGTGCTGCACCTTTCTACCCAATGCTGGCGGGCCGGGCCAGTGGCGCGGCCGGCACACTCAAGCCTTGACCGAGGCGAGGAAGGCCAGAATATCGGACATGCATTCCTCGTAGTGCTCGTTGAGAAAAAAATGGCTCGAATTCGGGTAAAATTTCGATCTTGCGCCGGGGATCAGGCGGGCCAGTTCCTCCGAGCAGCGCGCCGCGCACCAGGCATCCTCCGTTCCGCAGTTGACCAGGGTCGGTGCCTTGATCTGCGCGACACGGTCGCGCGCATCGTGCTCGAGACAGGCGATCGCTGAATTGATGAAAGCGTGCGCTGGCCGCTTGGCGTCTCCGATCGATTTTTCCTTGGCGTCGATCTCGTCTTTGCGCCTGTTGAAATAATCCGGCATGTAGCAGAACAGCGTGATATGGCGTGCCGCTTCCGCCGGGCCTTGCGTTCTGTAAACGTTGATCAGATTTTCGGTGATGCGCGCGCCGTAGCGATCGAACTTGGCGAACGAGCAGTTGATAACGCAGCTCAATACGCGGTCCGGGTGATTGATGGCGATTTCCTGGACGATGCAGCCGCCCATCGAAATTCCGTATATATGCGCGCGCTCGATGCCGACGGCGCTCATCAGGCCGACGGTGTCTTCGGCGAACAACCGTGTTGAATAGGGTACGTTGGGGCAATCGCTACGGCCGGTTCCGCGGTTGTCGAATGCCAGCACCTGATGATGTCGGCTTAGATGCTCGATCTGGCGCTGCCAAGTCCGGGCATCGCCGGCAAGTCCGCTGATATGAACGACCGGCGACCCTTTGCCGTGAAGTTCGTAATACATTTCGATGTCGTTGACGTTGACCTTAGGCATCGTCGGTCTCCCGGCTGACTGCGCCTCGCTATTCTATCGAGTGCTGCGACGCAGTCTCCAGAATGCGTTGCACGTCGGGCCACGACTTGCGGCCGTTTTCCAACAGCTCGTCCCGCAGTTGCTCCGGAATCCAGTCGATCAGGGCGCTCTTGAAGGTGTCTCGCATTCGGACCCGTGAAAACCAGTCTGCGACGCGCGGTAGCCGCCCGTTCTGCCACAGATCGTCCATACCGAGCATGGCAAGCCGGTTGACGTAGGGCGCAAGCGACACATCGGCGATGGAGAAGGCCGTGCCGGCGAGCCAGTCGCGGCCGTGCAGCGTGTCCTCCATCTTGCGCAGATAGCGGTCATAGAGCCGGATGCGGTCGGCGGCGCCCGGAGCGTCAAGGCCCTTCTCGATCCATTGCCATTTGAGCTTGCGCGCCTCGAGGCTTTCGTTCGACGGCGTCTTCAGAAATTGTTCGAAACTTCCGACGCCGTTGCGGCGAATGGTGTGCCGGTGCGACACGACATAGGTGATCGCAGAGCAGGCGGGATGCAGATCCTCGTCGACCGCCTTGGCCCAGAGTTTGGCCTGAAACGCCTCGTAGGGGTCGCGCGGATAGATTGGCCGGTCGGGAAAGACCGCGTCAGCATATTCGCAAATCAGCGTCGACTCGGTGACGACGCGTCCGTCATGGACCAGCACCGGCACCATCGCCTTGGGGTTGAGTTTGAGGAACTCCGGGGTGAAATGCGCGCCGGCCAGAATGTCCAGATAGCGGCTCTCCCAGGCGAGATCCTTTTCCGCAAAGGCAAAGCGGACCTTGGCCGCGCAGACCGACGAGCCGTGGTGGTAAAGCTCGAGCATGACGTGAACCGCATGACGACGGCGTTCGACCGTCGTTCGAATGCCCAGAATGGCCGGTTTGCGCCATAGCGTGCAACCGCCTTTACCGGACCGTCGGCGCCCGGCCATAATCGCTTCGCAGCTTGCCGGAGCCCGCCTTGGATTTCGACCTCACAGACGACCAGAAAGCCTTTCAGGCGACCGCACGATCGTTCGCGCACGACGAGATGATGCCCTATGCGCGCGAGTGGGACGAGGGTGAGGTGTTTCCCGTCGACGCGTTGCGCAAGGCCGCCGCGCTTGGCTTCGGCGGCATTTACGTAAAGGACGACGTCGGCGGATCGGCGCTGACCCGGCTCGACGCCGCCGTGATTTTCGAGGAACTGGCGCAGGGCTGCACCTCGACTGCCGCCTACATCTCGATCCACAACATGGCGGCCTGGATGATCGACGCCTTCGGTGGCGATGAGCAGCGCAAGCGTTTCCTGCCCAAGCTCTGCACCATGGAGCATTTCGCGAGCTACTGCCTGACCGAACCGGGCGCGGGCTCCGATGCCGCGAGTCTCTCGACCAAAGCGCGGCGTGACGGCGACCATTACGTGCTCGACGGCGCCAAGGCCTTCATCTCCGGCGGCGGACGCTCCGACATTTACGTGGTGATGGCGCGCACCGGCGAGGGCGGGCCGCGCGGCATTTCCTGCATCGTCGTCGAAAACGGCACGCCCGGGCTGTCGTTCGGCGCGCAGGAGAAGAAACTCGGCTGGAAGTCGCAGCCGACCGCTATGGTCAATTTCGAGAATTGCCGTGTGCCGGTGGCAAACCGCATCGGCACGGAGGGGCAGGGCTTCAAAATCGCGATGGCGGGCCTCGACGGCGGCCGGCTCAATATCGGTGCCTGCTCGATCGGCGGCGCGCAATTCTGTCTCGACCGCACCATCGACTACATGAAGGAGCGCAAGCAGTTCGGCACGCGGCTCGCCGATTTTCAGGCGCTGCAATTCCGGGTTGCCGACTATGCGACCGAACTCGACGCGGCGCGGCTGCTGCTCTATCGCGCGGCGCATGCGGTGACGAACGGGGAGGGTAACGGGACGCGGCTTGCGGCACAGGCCAAGCGTCTTGCGACCGACACCGGCTTCGACGTGGTCAATGGCTGCCTGCAACTGCATGGCGGCTATGGCTATTTGCGCGATCATCCGATCGAGCGGGTGTTGCGCGACGTGCGCGTCC
Source organism: Pseudolabrys sp. (assembly GCA_050184975.1). Classification (GTDB taxonomy): domain Bacteria; phylum Pseudomonadota; class Alphaproteobacteria; order Rhizobiales; family Xanthobacteraceae; genus Pseudolabrys. Next base: position 27,582 of record JBFWZV010000042.1, read on the forward strand.
ATCAAATACTTGAAGGCACCAACGAAGTGATGCGGCTGATTATCAGCCGCGCGATGCTGGCGAACTGACAAATAACGAACTGGAAAGACGGGAGGACGACATGGAGCAGCTTCCGCGGAAATATCTCACCCGCGACGAGATGATGAAGCGCGTCGCGCGGTTCAAGGATCTCAAAGGTTCGGACGGCGGATTGCCCGACAGCAAGATGCCGGGCTGCGAGCGTACGCTGTTCAACGTGATCGGGTTTCAGCCGCCGGAAGGCGTCGGTGAAAACGCAACCTCTCCGGTCGGGGATCTCGCTGCGCGCATGGCCGCGATCAAGATCAGGGAAGGATTCAACCTCGGCTACTGCAAGGCGAAGCCCGGCCATGGGCCGGAGATGCACAATCACGACACCAACGAGACTTTCATCTGCATGACCGGCAAGTGGCGCGCGAGCTGGGAAGACGAGAACGGGAAGGTCGACCATGTCGATCTCGATCCGCTCGACGTGATCTCGTTCCCGCCTGGCATGATCCGCCGCTTCGAGAACGTGACGCCCGGCGACCCCGATGCGGAGCAGGTGCTGATGTTCGTGATCGGCGGCGACGCGCCGCAGGCTGAATTCACCGACGATGCGATGGACCGGATCGTCAAGGCCGGCGCCTGGAAGCCGAACTGATCCGGGCGTGAGCGCGACAAATGACATCCTGTTCGAGCGCCGCGGCGCGGCGGGCCTCGTCACGCTGAACCGGCCGCAGGCGCTCGGCGCGGTCACGCATGGCATGGTTCTGGCGCTGCGCGCACAGCTCGATGCCTGGGCGGATGACCCTGCCGTCACCCGGGTCGTCGTCACGTCGGCGCCGGGCCGGGCCTTCTCGGCGGGTGGTGATATTCGGGCGCTCTACGAGCTCGGCAAGGCCGGCAATCAGGACGAGGCGCTGCAATTCTGGCGCGACGAGTATCCGCTCAATGCCGTCATCAAGACCTATCGCAAGCCCTATGTCGCGCTGATCGACGGTATTGTCATGGGCGGCGGCGTCGGCGTGTCGGTACATGGTTCGCATCGTGTGGCCGGCGACAATTACCTTTTTGCGATGCCGGAGGTCGGCATCGGTTTCTTTCCCGATGTCGGCGCGACCTGGTTCCTGCCGCGGCTGCCCGGCAGGATCGGCGTCTATTGCGCGCTGACCGGCGAGCGTCTGAAGGCAGCGGACGCCTGCGCGTCAGGGCTTGCGACGCATCGCGTCGCCTCGTCGCGGTTCGCCGACTTGACCGAAGCGTTGTGCGGGACAGTGTCGGTCGATGCGGTTCTCGCAGCTTTCGCGGAACCGGCAGGCGAGGGGCCGGTTGTGGCTCGTCGTGCGGCGATCGACCGCCTGTTCGATGGCGAGGCCGTTGAGGCCATCCTCGGCAAGCTCGATGAAGAAGCCGCAAGTGGCGGCGCGGACGCCGACTGGGCCGGGAAGACCGTCGCGAATATCCGAAGCAAGTCGCCGACCAGCCTCAAGGTCGCACTGGCCCAGATGCAGCGTGGAGTGAACTGGAGCTTCGAGAAATGCATGCAAGCCGAGTTTCGTATCGTCTCGCGCATAATCCACGGTCACGATTTCTACGAGGGCGTGCGCGCGGCGATCATCGACAAGGACAATGCCCCGCGATGGCAGCCGCCGAGCCTTGACAAGGTGGCGTCCGGTGACGTCGAACGGCATTTCATGCCCCTGCCGGACGGCGATCTGACGCTGTCATAGCCGCCCATGACCGACCGTATCGACGACCAGCACGACGACCCCCAGGGCCTTGAACCCGTCCATACCGAGGACGAGCATCATGGCGTCGGGATATGGACGCTGCGGCTGATCCTGTTCCTGCGGGTGATGGCCGGCGTCTCGATGATCAAGGGGCTGTTCCACTGGGCGGCGCTGATCGGCATCGGCGCCGGTCCGCACGGCGGCTTCGAAACTCATTCCGTGTCCTGGCAGGCGGCGACGATCTTCTTTGCCGTGCTCGATCTCATCGCGGCGGTCGGTTTATGGCTGGCGGCGACATGGGGTGCGGTCGTATGGCTTGCTTCGATCGCATCGATGCTGGTGCTCAATCTGTTTTTCCCGCAAGTCTTCGAGAGTTGGCTGCTGATCGACCTGCTCGAAGCAGCGTTGCTTTTTGTCTATGTGTGGCTTGCGATAAGGTCGGCGCAGGAACAAACGAAGTAGACCCAGACCAGATCATCGGGCGCGGTGCGCCGCCGGGAGGACTCTCATGGCTCACGTCGCATTCATCGGCCTCGGCAATATGGGTTTGCCGATGGCGCAGAACCTCATCAAGGCCGGTCATCAGGTGACGGGCGTCGACCTGTCGGCGGCGGCGAAAGACAAGCTCAAGTCCGCGGGCGGGGCGATCGCCAACGGCGCGGGCGAGGCCGCGGCCGCAGCCGACGTCGTCGTGACCATGCTGCCGTCGGGCAAAGAGGTGAGGGCGCTCTATCTCGAGGCGAATGGCATCGTGGCAAACGCGAAGAAGGGTGCGTTGCTGATCGACTCTTCGACCATCGATGTTGAATCTGCGCGCGCGGTCGCGAAGGCCGCGACCGACAAGGGCCTGCTGATGGTCGATGCGCCGGTGTCGGGTGGCGTCGGCGGCGCGACCGCGGCGACATTGACATTCATGGTCGGCGGCAGCGACACGGCCTTCGCCAAGGCAAAGCCGATCCTTGAAGTGATGGGAAAGACCATCGTGCATGCCGGCGGCGACGGCAACGGTCAGGCCGCGAAGATTTGCAACAATATGATCCTCGGTATTTCGATGATCGCGGTGTCGGAGGCTTTTGTGCTCGCCGAGAAACTGGGCCTCGATCATCAGAAGCTGTTCGATATTTCCTCGAAGTCGTCCGGGCAGTGCTGGTCGATGACGAGCTATTGCCCGGTGCCCGGACCGGTGCCAGCGTCGCCGGCGAACCGCGACTATCAGGCGGGATTCACCGCGGCGATGATGCTCAAGGATCTCAAGCTGTCCCAGGATGCGGCAAAGGCCGCGGGCGCTGCGACCCCGCTCGGGGCCGACGCGGCAAGCATCTATTCACGCTATGCCGACAGCGGGGAGGCGGGCCGCGATTTTTCCGGTATTATCCGCTTCATTCGCGATGGCGCCGGCAAGACAGAGTGAACGCAAAGTAACGACGTTCGTTCGAATTGAATCTTCAAGCGACGATTCACCGTTGCAAATAAACCCATTCTTTATGCTGTTGTTTAAGCGGATTTTATTCGGCGTCCCATAGTGTGCGGCCTCGGTGTGAGGAAGACAGGGCCTCGCACACGACGAAGTGTACGACAAAAAACACAAGGGGCGTTGGACATGAAAGCCGTAGTGAAGGCGGCGGAGACGCCGGAACGTGAGCAACGTTTCGACCATATCCGTCCGCAGTATCTCGAAGCCTTGACCTTGGTGGAGCGGCTGCATCGCCGGCTGCTCGACGTCATCAAGGATGAGTTTGACCGCCGCGGTCGCGCGGATATCAATTCCGTGCAGGCGCTCCTGCTCTACAATATCGGGGAAAAGGAATTGACGGCAGGTGAGCTGCGCACGCGCGGTTATTACCTCGGCTCGAACGTGTCCTACAACCTGAAGAAGCTCGTCGAAATGGGCTTCCTGGACCACCAGCGCTCGCGGGTGGATCGGCGTTCCGTGCGCATCAAGCTGACCGACAAGGGGCGTGATGTGCGCGACGTCGTGGAAACGCTCTACCAGAAGCATGTGCGGACCATCGAGCAGGTGGGGGGCATCAGCTCCGACGAATTCGCCACGCTCAACAAGTCGCTCCATCGTCTGGAGCGGTTCTGGACCGACCAGATTCTCTATCGCCTCTAAGTCTGTCCGGGCATGAGCTGATCCGAAGACCGGTATCCGGTTTTCGGGATCGTGCCCAAGCGTCGTACTGGCGGAAGACTTGCCCCGGCCGTTTGCGCCGGGGCCTTGTTTTTTCTTCGCGGCCCACAAGCTGCGGATAATTTTTCGCAATATCTGGTGTTTCGCGCCGTCGGGCCCGCCAGCGCTTGGCGCTCCGCGGGCGGTGTGCTATTGCCGGCGCATACCAGAATCTGGCCGGACGAGAGCGCCGCGAGCGGTAAGGCGCCAGGGAGTTCGAATTCAATGACGGCGAATCCTGCGACCGCGACGCGCCCCGACAGCTTCTTCTCCGCGGCGGTCCGCGACA
>JBFWZV010000043.1:0-31591 GCA_050184975.1 Pseudolabrys sp.
CGCAGCAGAAGTCGGCGCGGCTCGATACCACAGCGCGGCTCGCGATCCTCGTCCACGACGCGCCCGAGTATGTGATCGGCGACATGATCTCGCCGTTCAAGGCGGTGATCGGCGACAGCTACAAGGCCGTGGAAGCACGGCTGCTTGCCGCGATCCACCTTCGCTTCGGTCTGCCGGCCGTACTGCCGGAGGCGCTTCGCAAGCTCATCAAGGCCGCCGACCGCTCCGCCGCCTATCTGGAGGCAACCAAGCTCGCCGGCTTCGAACCGGCCGAAGCCAAGGTCTTTTTCGGTCCGCCGCCAAAGTTTTCCGCCACGCTTGAGCGCGATTTTCTGAAGCCCTGGCCGGCCGAAGTCGCCGCCGGCCGCTATTTCGAACGTTTTCGCAAACTTGTGGACGCATGAGAGTTATGTGCAGCTGGCAATACGCCTGCCGACACGACCTGCTAGAGACGCGCCATGATTCATGTCTGCTCCCTTGCCCGCGTCCATGACACTGTCGGCGAAACCGGCGCGCGCCATCTGGTGACGCTGTTGCGCAATACCGCGCAGATCGTGCGGCCGGACGCGGTCGCGGAAAAAGATCACCTGATCCTGAGCCTCGACGACATCGTGCAGCCGATGGAAGGTTACGTGCCGCCTGCCGACGCACATGTCGAAAAGCTGGTCGAATTCGTCACCGGCTGGGACCGCGCCGCGCCGCTCGTCGTCCACTGCTTTGCCGGCATCAGCCGCTCGACCGCCGGCGCCTACGTCGCGGCCTGCGCGCTCAATCCCGACCGCGACGAGATGGCAATCGCACAGGCGCTGCGCCAGGCCTCACCAACCGCGACCCCAAACGCGCGCATCGTCGCGCTCGCCGACCGTTTCCTGAGCCGTCGGGGCCGCATGATCGCGGCGATTGAGTCGATCGGGGTCGGCGCCTTCGCCGCCGAAGGCACCCCATTCAGGCTCGATCTCGAATGAACTCAAGGCTACGATCTGCATTCGCGTAACCGGGGGCAATCGTGAGTGAAAAGCAGTACGGCGTCGTCTCGCCGGATATCCTGAAGTCCCACGACGGCATCGATTTCCTGAAAGGCATTATCGGCGGCACGATTCCGCATCCGCCGATCGGCAAGGCCCTCAATTTCCATCTGATCGAGGTCGGCGACGGCCGCGCGGTGTTCGAAAGCCATCCGGCCTTCGACTACTACAATCCGATCGGCACCGTGCATGGCGGCGTCGCTGCGACGCTGCTCGACTCCGCGCTCGGCTGTGCCATCTTCACCACACTGAAGAAGGGCGACGGCTGGACCACACTGGAGCTGAAACTGAATTTCGTACGGCCAGTGTTCAAGGATACCGGACCGCTCCGCGCCGAAGGCCGGCTGATCCACCGCGGCCGCAGCATCGCGACGTCGGAAGGCGACCTGAAGGACCGCGACGGCAGGCTCTACGCCCACGCCACGACGACCTGCATGATTTTCCCGTTGAAGTAGGCTCAGGGCACCGCGGCAAGCGACGGCCGCAACGCGATCGGCGACGTCGACCGTGCGCTCGGCTTGGTCACCCGGGCGCGGGCCGCGACATTGACGCGCCGCGAATACATCCGGGTGAATTCGCAGGACGCAAAGCCGAGGCCAGAAATTGAGCCGCGGAACGAGTTGTTGTCGATGCGATGCAGATTGAAACACGGCTCGACCGGCATCCCGCGCAGCGAGGCGCAAACCGCGCCGCCCTTCACGCGCAGGGTATTGGCCGGGAGGAAGGCGTTGCGCACCGGACCGGCGCCCTGGAATTGCACCGTGCCGACCACCGAACCGTCGGCGTGAATGCGGCCGGCGCCGCGGGTGCCCTCGAAGCAGTTGTAGGAGAACAGCTTGCCGGTGACGAAAGCGCGCGCTTCCTCCGCAGACATCTCCTGCGCGAAAGCCGACCCCACGCCCGGCACGCCCGTCGACATAGCGGTCAGCATCGCTGCCGCGATTATGCTTTTACGCACCATCCCTGAACTCCACACGCAACCTTACGCAACACACACAAGGTTAGCGGACTATGGACAAACTTCGTCGCTAAATTCTGAACGCGCTTAACGGGACCGCATCAGTTTAGCCGACCCTCACCACAATCCTACCCCTGACCTCGCCCGCCACAATGCGGCGCCCTGCCTCGGGCAGGTCGGACAGGCCAATTTCCGTTGTCATTGCGGCCAGTTTTTTGAGGTCCAGGTCTTTTTCCAGGCGATTCCAGGCCTCCCGGCGCTTCGCGATCGGGCACATCACCGAGTCGATGCCGTAAAGGCACACCCCCCGCAAAATGAACGGGGCGACCGATCCCGGCAGATCCATGCCGGCGGCAAGCCCGCACGCCGATACCGCCCCGCCATACCGGGTCATCGACAGCACGTTGGCTAGCGTGTGCGAGCCGACGGCGTCGACACCACCGGCCCAACGCTCCTTGGCAAGCGGCTTGGCCGGGCCCGCGAGTTCCTTGCGGTCGAGAATATCCTTGGCGCCGAGACCTTTCAGATAATCGGCCTCGCTGGTACGGCCGGTGACGGCGATGACCTCGAAGCCGAGTCTGGCGAGGATCGCGATGGCGACCGAACCGACGCCGCCGGCAGCGCCGGTCACGACGATAGGGCCGTTCGCAGGCGTCAGACCATGTTTTTCCAGCGCCATCACCGCGAGCATGGAGGTGTAGCCGGCGGTGCCGATCGCCATGGCATCGCGCGCGCCGATACCCTTCGGCAGCGGCACCAGCCAGTCGCCCTTCACCCGCGCCTTGCCAGCATAGGCGCCGAGATGCGTCTCGCCGAGCCCCCACCCGTTCAGCACAACCTTGTCGCCGGCTTTCCAGTCCGCGTGCGAGGAGGATTCCACCGTGCCGGCGAAGTCGACGCCGGCGATCATCGGGAAGCGGCGCACCACCGGCGCCTTGCCGGTGAGCGCGAGACCGTCCTTGTAGTTGACCGTCGAATATTCGACGCGGACGGTGACGTCGCCGTCCATCAGGTTAGCTTCGTCGAAATCCTTGAGCGCGGCCGCGGTGCCGCTCTCGGTCTTCTCGATCACCATTGCCTTGAACGTCGCCACGGTCCCTCTCCGGCTTTTGTCCGGAGAGTTGTGACGCGGCAGCGCGCGTGGTGCAAGACCCTTACGCGGGCGCGAGTGCGGCGCGTTCGACCGGCTTTTCGACGATCGGCAGGTTGATGAGCGCCGATGCGACGCCAAAGAATACCGACAGCCACCACACCGGATTGTAGGAACCCGTCGCCTCGAACACGATGCCGCCGAGCCAGACGCCGAGGAAGCCGCCGACCTGATGGCTAAAAAAGGCGAAGCCGAACAGCATGGTCAGCCATTTGGTGCCGAACATGACCGCGACGAGGCCGGAGGTCGGCGGCACGGTCGACAGCCACAGCAGGCCGGTCACCGCGCCGAAGATCAGCGTCACCAGCGGCGAAGCCGGCAGCATGATAAAGGCCACGATCGACAGCGCGCGGCCGAAATAGATGATCGACAGCACGTAGCGCTTCGGCATCCGCGTGGCGAGCCAGCCGGACGACATCGAACCGATGATGTTGAACAGGCCGATGATCGCGAGCGTCCAGCCGCCGACTTCGGCCGACAGGCCGCGGTCGACCAGATAGGCCGGCAAATGCACGGTGACGAAGGCAAGCTGGAAGCCGCACGTAAAGAAGCCGAGCACCAGCAACACATAGCTGCGGTGGCCGAAGGCTTCGGTCAGCGCATGCTTGAGCGACTGCTCGGGGACTGCGGCCGCCGGTGCCGCGCCGCGCGGCGCCATCAGCGCAATCGACAGCGGCGCGATGAACAGCGTCGCCACCGCAAAGATCATCAGCGTCGGCTTCCAGCCATAAGCATCGATCAGGCCGACGCAGAGCGGCGAGTAGAGGAACTGTCCGAACGAACCGGCCGCGGTGCCGAAACCGAACGCCATCAGCCGCCATTGCGGCGGCAGCAGCTTGCCGAAGGCGCCGATGATGATTGTGAAGGAGCAGCCCGACAGGCCGAAGCCGATCAGCACGCCGGCGGTCAGGCTCAGCGTGCTCGGCGTCGTCGAATAGGTCATCAGCGCGAGACCAGCGGCATAAAGAACCGCGCCCACGGTCAGCACCCGGGCGACGCCGTAGCGATCGGCAATCCCGCCCGCGATCGGCTGGCCGACACCCCACAACAGATTCTGGATCGCAAGCGCGAGCGCGAAGACGTCACGACCCCAGCCATTGGCATCCGAGAGCGGCGTCAGGAAAAAGCCAAGCGAGGAGCGCGGCCCGAAATTCAGGATGGCGACGAGGCAGCCGCAGATCAGAACCACAGCCGGCGTGCGCCAGCCGAGCGTGGGCCGCGGAGAAGCCGCGGGCGATTGCGCCGTCATGTCAGGTCGTCTCCGGGCCGGAATGGGCCAGCCGCACCTCGATGACGGTGCGATGCAATAAGGGCGGCCACCATATCGAGGGAGGTCAGATCGCCAAAACGAATATTCGTGATCCAAGCCATCTGCGAAACGCATGGCTTGGCTTCGGGTCGGACGACGAGATCGTTGAACGGCCTACATCTTCTCGGCGGCGATGCGGGTTGCTTCGGCATCGCCCCATTTCGGCTCGTCGGCGCCGTCGCCCCAGTTGCGCGGCCGGTAGAAGGTGTGGACGCCGAGCTTGTGAAGGCGGCGCATCTCGTTGACCCAGCTCGGCCGCACCCAATAGGCGTGGTAATGCGTTGCCTTCGCGATCTCCGGCATCCACAGCTTGCCGTCGAGCGTGTCGCGGGCGATCCGCACCGCGCGCGCCCAGGCGTCCGGCTCGGTGACGACGTCGGGGATGCCGTCGCAGGCGAAGGTGAACTGGCAGGCCAGATGACGATGCCGGTTCTGGTAGACGACGCCGCAGACGTCGTTTGGATAATGCGGCGAGAACACGCGGTTCATCACGACCTGCGCCACCGCGATCTGACCGCGCACCACCTCGCCCCGCGATTCGAAATAGACCGCATTGGCGAGACACTTCTCGGCCTTGGCGCGGGCATGGCCGGAAATCTTCAGCCGCTCGGCCGGCGACATCGGCCGCTGGTCGTCGCCGGTGACGACGCCCTTGCGCGCGACCGACTCGCCTTCGTCCTTCGCCGCCGGGCCCGGCGTCAGCGCTGCCTGCTTGATATCGGGATCGCCGGATGGAGCGACGACGATGGGCGCCGCACCCGGCGAATAGGGCGCGATCGCCGCGTTGAGCGAGCCGACCGGGTCGATACCGAAATAGATGTCGCTCGACTTGTCGCCGGTCTTGTCCTCTCCCCTGCCGGACTTGTTGACGGCGGTGAGATCGGCCGGCGGCAGATCGACATAGGGCAGATCGACGTCCGGCGCCGGCACCTTGGCGATGTCACCCGACTCAAGGTCGGTAAACTTGCCGAAGCGGTCGTCGATCGCGCCGTCGTTGAGCCTGGCCAGCAACTCGCCGCCTTCGGGTGCCGGAGGCGCCGGCGGAAACGGCATCGGTGGCAACGGCGCGCGCTTGCGCTTCGACAGCGCGTCGCCCTTCCCGGCACGGTTGACGCGCGGAAACTGGAGCGGCGCGTCGGCATCGCCGAACAGTTCGCGGCCGAAGGCACCGGTGAGGCTGTTGGGATCGACGCTGGCGAGCACATAAAGCGGCGGCCGCGGCACGGTGGCGCCGAGTGGGCGCGGCATCGAGAAGGTCGCGGCGTGGATGGTGCCGAACGGCGAAGCGATCACATGGCGGCGCCAGCTTTCGGCGATCGACGCGCGCCGAGCCATCAGCGCACCGAGATCCTGGTAGCCGATCTGGTTCGGGGCGAGCGACATCAGCGTGACGCCGGCGACAAAGACGGACGCAGCGCGCCGCCGCCTGTTACGCATCGACCACATGCCAGTCCCTACGCCACGCAACGCCACAAACGCGGCCCGCACCCGCGCCCCGCGCGCGGATGATGAGAATGCCGCCTGTTTTGTTATGGTCCGATTAACCTTGCGAAGCTGTTAACCGCTGGCTTCTGCCCGATCCACGGGCATAAACGACAACGGCCCCGCTCTCGCGGGGCCGTTGCTTCAGTTCATTCTCAAACCCGGGATCAGAGCTTGGCGCCCTTCTCCTTGAAGTATTTCGCCGCGCCCGGATGCCACGGGATCGGCGTGTTGGCGTTGCTCTGGTTGGCGATCTCGAAGTTCTTGGCCTCGCCATGCACCAGCACCAGCTCGGCCTTCTTCTCCATGATCGTCTTGACGATGTCGTAGGCGACCTTGTCCGGCATCTTGGCGTTGGCAACCAGGATGTTCTGCACGACCGACACCTTGTTGTCGGTGTCCTGACCCGGATAGGTCTTGGCCGGGATCACGCCTGCCGAATACAGGTTGCCGTATTTGGCATTCATCTTGCCGACCAGATCGGCGGTATCGACCAGCACCAGTTTGGTGCCGGGCGTCGCGCCGAGATCGGTCACGGCCGAGGTCGGAAGACCGCCGACCCAGAAGTAGGCGTCGATCTTGCCGTCCTTGATCGCGTTGGTGGACTCCGCGACGCCGAGGCGCTCGCGCTTCATGTCCTTGTCCTTGTCGAGACCGGCAGCCTCGATGACGCGGAACGCCATCACCTCGGTCGCGCTGCCGGGCGAGCCCGTCGACACGCGCTTGCCCTTGAGGTCCGCGATCGTCTTGACGCCGCGGCCTTCGATCGACACGACATGCATGCGGTTCGGATACAGTACCATCAGCGTGCGGACGTCGACCTTGGTGCCCTGGAACTTCTGCACGCCGTTGAGCGCGTCAAGCGCAGCGTCGACCATCGAGAGGCCGACATCGCTCTGGCCGGTGTGGATCAGCTGAAGATTGGCAACCGAGCCGCCGGTGACACGGGCAGTCGCCTGCACGCCCGGCAGATATTTCGATAGCACGTTCGCCATGCCGCCGCCCATCGGATAGTAGACGCCGCCGGTGCCGCCGGTGGCGATCGCGATGTTCAACTGCTGCTGCGCGATCGCGGCGCCGGCCGCGAGCGCAATGCCCGCCACAAGCGCGCCGATGGCCAGTCGATTACGACGAAACATAACTTTACCTCCTCCGTTGTTAGCGGCCCGCCGCCTCTGCGGGTGGTAGGGCCGGTTGCAGTCTCTGCTTTACCAGTATGGCAAGTCCGAGAACGATGCCTAGTGTCGCAGTGTATTCGATATCGCGGCCGGTCAGATACTCGGCGAAGGCCTCGATCAGGCTCGGGAACACGAGCAGCAGGCCCGAAATCAGCAGCACGGCCCGCTCGAGCCCCGTGGTGCGGCGCAGCAGCCAGCCTTGCGCAGCGGCGGCGAGCGCGCCGAGGCCGAGCGTGGTCTTCAGCGTGATCTCAACGATATCGACCCACGAGCCGTCCTTGGGCAGCTTCAGGAGCAGGCCGAGGCCCTGCGGGTCGAGCACGAAGACGAACGGCACGAGGAACGCCGGCAGCGTGTATTTCCAGGCTTGAAGCGTGGTCTTGTAGGGATCGCCGCCGGTGATGGCGGCGGCCGCGAACGGCGACAGCGCGGTCGGCGGCGAAACTTCCGAGAGCACGGCATAGTAGAAGATGAACATGTGCGCGGCGAAATCCGGCACGCCGAGCTTGATCATGGCGGGCGCCGCGATCACCGCGCAGATGATGTAGGACGCCGTCACCGGCACCGCGAGGCCGATGATCCACACGATCAGCGCGGTATAGATCGCGGTCAGCAACAGGCTGCCGCCGGCATAGTCGATCACGATCGACGAGAACTTGAGGCCGAGGCCGGTCAGCGTGACGACGCCGACGATGATGCCGGCGACCGCGCAGGTCGTGGCGGCGGTCAGCACCGAGGTCGAGCCCTCCGCCATCGCCGCGACGAGTTTTCTCGGCACCAGCGCGGTCTCGCGGGTCAGGAAGCTCAGGCCAAAGGTCAGCACCGTCGACCAGAACACCGACAGCGTCGGCGAATAGCCCGACACCATGAAGATGATGATGGCGACCAACGAAATGAAGTGGAAGCCGTAGCGGCCGACCAGACGGCCGAGCGTCATTTCGGGCACGAAGGTCTGCGCATGCGCGCCGAACCGCTTGGCGTCGAGTTCGACCATGAACAGCAGCGCCAGGTAGTAGAGCGCCGTCGGGATTGCCGCCATCCAGATCACGTCGAGATAGCTGATCTTGAGAAACTCCGCGATCAGGAAGGCCGCCGCGCCCAGCACCGGCGGCGAGATGATCGCGCCGAGGCCGCCGGCCGCGAGCAGGCCGCCGGCAGCGTTTCTCTCAAAGCCTGCCTTCTCCATCATCGGCGCAGCGACCGCGCCGATCGTGACGGTGGTGGCGACGCCGGAACCGGACGGGCCGCCGAGCAGGAACGACGACAGCACCACCGTGCGCCCCGCCGCGTTGGGCTTCGAGCCCATCAGCGTCATCGAGAAGTCGATGAAGAACTTGCCGGCGCCGGAATGCGAGAGGAACGCGCCGTAGATCGTGAACAGGATGATGAGCGAGGACGAGACATCGACCGGCACACCGAAGATGCCCTCGAGCGTCATGAACAGATGGCCGACGATCTGGTCGAAGCCGTAGCCGTGATGATTCCACGGCGGCGGCAGATGAGCCCCCACCAGCGCGTAGACGATGAAGCCGACGGCAACTGCCGGCACGATCCAGCCGATAGTGCGGCGAGTCGCCTCGACGAGAAGCACTATGAAAATAACGCCGAGGATGACGTCGATCTGCGTCGGGATGGTGGCGCGGTCGGTGAAAGCCTCGCCGCCCATGATGGCATAGACGAGAATGCTGACCGCGACCGCGGCGATCGCGACATCCCACCAGCGAATGCTGTTGCGGAACCGCCGGGCGAGCGGAAACAGGAGGAAGGACAGCACCAGCACAAACGCGACGTGCGAGTAGCGCAGTTCCTGCGTGGCGATGATCGGGAAGTTCTTGAACGGCCAGGCGCCGGCAACCGCGGTGTAAAGATGAAACAGCGTGCAGACGACGGCGATCGACGTGACGGCGATGCCGGCGAAGCCGGACAGCCGGTTGGTCGCCCCCTCTTCCTGTTCGATGAACTCTTCGGCTCGCCGCAGCGCATCCCTTGAAACGCCGTCAGGCGGGCGGGTTGCGCCCGCCGGCTCCACATCCGCCATCCCGTCCTCCCCCACCCGACGACTTTCTGAGGCCGCCTTGGGTTTGTTTATACCAGCCAGCGGCGGCGACGCAGCGCCCGCGATGGCCCCCGTCCGAGGCGTGCGCCGGTCATTCCGCACCGCAGCCCCGAGGTTCTAAATTATTGTTTTTACCTACTTTTACCAGCCTTACGGTTGCAAAATCAGGAAACGTTAACCGTATTGCAAGGGCTCGACGGGATAGTGTCGCAATACCGCGACCCACCATTGGCCCTGAATGTCCGATCTGATCAACCGGCTGGCACTGGATACCTATGCCGCCGCCGCCGCGGCGATCATTGTGCTCGCGATTTGCGCTGTCCTGATCCGTCGCCTGCGTCTGCGCACGAGCCAGCTCGAGCGCGCGATCAACACGATGTCGCAGGGCCTATGCACCTACGACCCAAGCCACCGCATCGCGATCGTCAATCGACGCTATATCGACATGTACGGCCTGTCCGACCGGATCGTGAAGCCGGGCGCCTTGTTGCGCGATGTCATGCAGCATCGCAAGGACACTGGCCTGCTCAAGGGCGACGTCGACGTATACTGCGCGCAAATTCTCGATACCGTGCGCAAGGGCGACGTAGCGCCGAAAGTCGTCGAGGCGAGCGACGGCCGTCTGGTCCACGTCATCAACGTCCCCTTGCCCGATGGCGGCTGGGTGTCGACCCACGAAGACGTCACCGAGCAGCGCCACGCCGAACGGGAACGCATCGCGATCCGTGAGCAGGAAGAGCGGCGTGGCGCGATCGACAAAGCGATCTCGACGTTTCGGCCGCTGGCTGAAACACTTCTGTCGAACGTCAGCACCAATGCCGCGGCGATGCGGCAGACCGCAAGGACGCTGTTCGGCTCTTCCGATCAAACCAAACAACGCGCTGAAAGCGCGGTCGTCTCCTTCAATGAGGCCTCGATGAGCGTCGAGGCCGCGGCAGTCGCCGCCGATGAAATGTCGCGCTCGATCGGCGAGATCTGCGTGCAACTCAACAATGCGAGCGAAACCATCAAGCTCGCGACCGGCGAGGCGAAGCAGACCGACGGCGAGATCGCCGGGCTTGCCACCGATGCACAAAAAATCGGCGACGTCATCAAGCTGATCCGCGAAATCGCCGGGCAGACCAATCTCCTCGCGCTCAACGCCACTATCGAGGCGGCGCGCGCCGGCGAATCCGGAAAAGGCTTCGCGGTCGTCGCTTCCGAAGTGAAATCGCTCGCGGTACAAACCGCGAAGGCGACCGAGGACATCGCCAGCCATATCCAGCAGGTGCAGTCCTCGATCGGCAGCGCGGTCGAAGCGATCCGTCAGATTGCTGCGCGCATGCAGGGCATCAATGAGGCCACCGCCGGCGTCGCCGTCGCGATCGACGAGCAAAGCGCGGCGACCAGTGAAATTTCGCAAAGCGTCGCCAACGCTGCGCGCGGCACCAGCCACGTTGTTGCGGTGCTGGGCGACGTGACAGGCGCGGCCGGCGACACCCGCAATGCCGCGCAAACCGTACTCAGCGCTTCGGAGACCGTGGAAAAGACCGTCGCCGAGCTTCGCTCGGAGGTCGAGAGCTTCCTCGCAAAAGTCGCGGTCTGACCGCCAGCAGCGTCACGCCTGGCTGGCGGCCTCCTTGCCGAGCGATGCTTGAGCCGCGGCGAGCCGCGCGATCGGCACGCGGAACGGCGAGCACGACACATAATCAAGATGCGTCTGGTGGCAGAACGCAACCGAAGCGGGATCGCCCCCGTGCTCACCGCAGATGCCGACCTTCAGATTCTTTCGTACCTTGCGCCCGCGCTCGACGCCGATCCGCACCAATTCGCCGACGCCCTCGGGGTCGAGCGACACGAAAGGATCGCCCGGCAGAATGCCGCGGGCGACATAGGTGCCGAGGAAACTCGCGGCATCGTCACGCGAGATACCGTAGGTCGTTTGCGTCAGGTCGTTGGTGCCGAACGAGAAAAACTCGGCGCTTTCGGCGATCTCGCCGGCGAGCAGCGCCGCGCGCGGCAGCTCGATCATGGTACCGACCTGGTACTTGATCCTGGCGCCGGTCGCTTCCATCACCGCCTGGGCGGTCGCATCGATCCGCGCCTTGACGAGATCGAGTTCGGCCTTGGTCGCAATCAGCGGCACCATGACCTCGGGCACCACCGGCTTGCCGGTTCGCTTGGCCGCCTCGACGGCGGCCTCGAAGATGGCGCAGGCCTGCATTTCCGCGACTTCCGGATAGGCGATGGCGATGCGGCAGCCGCGGAAGCCCAGCATCGGATTGAATTCGGCGAGCTCCTCGGCGCGGTCCTTGAGCCGGCGCGGATCGGCGCCCATCGCGGCGGCGACCTCTGCGATCTCCTTGTCGCCGTGCGGCAGAAACTCATGCAGCGGCGGATCGAGCAGCCGGATCGTCACCGGGCGGCCTGCCATGATCTCGAACAGTTCGACGAAATCGCCGCGCTGCATCGGCAGAATCTTGGCGAGCGCGGCACGGCGCTGCTTCTCGTCGTCGGCGAGGATCATTTCGCGCACCGCCTGGATGCGCTCATCGTCGAAGAACATGTGTTCGGTACGGCAGAGGCCGATGCCCTCGGCGCCGAACTTGACGGAGAGCCGGGCGTCGGCCGGCGTGTCGGCATTGGCGCGCACGCCGAGCTTGCGCACGCTGTCCGCCCAGCCGATCAGCGTGGCGAACTCACCGGAGAGCTGCGGCTCGATCATGTCGACTTTGCCGGCTAGCACCTGCCCGGTCGAGCCGTCGACCGTGATCCAGTCGCCCGCTTTGAACTGCTGGCCCGCGACCGTCATCGTCTTGCCGTGGGTGTCGACCCGCAGCGAGCCAGCGCCCGACACGCAGGGCTTGCCCATGCCGCGCGCGACGACCGCGGCATGCGAGGTCATGCCGCCGCGCGTCGTCAGGATGCCCTCGGCGGCGTGCATGCCGTGAATGTCCTCAGGGCTGGTCTCGACCCGCACCAGAATAACCTTGCGGCCGTCGGATTTCAGTTGCGCGGCCTCGTCCGCGGTGAAGACGATTTCGCCGCTGGCAGCGCCCGGTGAAGCCGGCAGGCCGGTGGCGACGATCTTGCGCTCGGCCTTGGGATCGATGGTCGGGTGCAGCAACTGGTCGAGCGAAGCGGGATCGACGCGCAGCACCGCTTCGTTTTTCGTGATGAGCTTTTCGTTGGCGAGCTCGACCGCGATGCGCAGCGCCGCCTTGGCGGTGCGCTTGCCGGAGCGGGTCTGAAGCATCCACAGCTTGCCCTGCTCGACGGTGAATTCGAGATCCTGCATGTCGCGGTAGTGCCGCTCGAGCAGATTGTAGATGCGGGTCAGTTCCTTGTAGGCGGCCGGTAGCGCGGCCTCCATCGACGGCTTGTCGGAGCCTGCTTCCTTGCGCGCGTCTTCGGAAATTTCCTGCGGCGTGCGGATGCCGGCGACGACGTCCTCGCCCTGCGCGTTGATGAGAAATTCGCCGTAGAGCTTCTTTTCGCCGGTCGACGGATTGCGCGTGAAGGCAACGCCGGTGGCCGAGGTCTCGCCCATGTTGCCGAACACCATGGCCTGCACGTTGACCGCGGTGCCCCAGCTTTCCGGAATGTTGTGGAGCCGCCGATAGGTCTTGGCGCGCTGGTTCATCCAGGAACCGAACACCGCGCCGATCGCGCCCCAGAGCTGCTCGTGTGGGTCCTGCGGGAACGGCTTGCCGCGCTCGTCCTGCACCCGCTTCTTGTATTTGACGATGAGCTCGGCCCAGTCGTCGGCGGAAAGATCGGTATCGTTGGAATAGCCTTTGACGTCCTTGTGGTGGTCGAGCAGTTCCTCGAAATGATGGTGCTCGACGCCGAGCACGACGTCGGAATACATCGTGATGAAGCGGCGATAGCTGTCATAGGCGAAACGCTTGTCGCCTGACTTCACCGCCAGCGCCTCGACGGTCTTGTCGTTGAGGCCGAGGTTCAGAACCGTGTCCATCATGCCCGGCATCGACGCGCGCGCACCGGAGCGCACCGAGACCAGCAGCGGGTTCTTCGCGTCACCGAATGCCTTGCCGGTGATCTTGCCGACGCGGGCGAGCGCGGCCTCAACCTGGCCTTTCAGTTCCTTCGGGTATTTTTCCTTGTTGGCGTAGTAGTAGGTGCAGACCCCGGTGGTGATGGTGAAGCCGGGCGGCACCGGCAGTCCGAGATTGGCCATCTCGGCGAGGTTGGCACCCTTGCCGCCGAGCAGTTCCTTCATGCCGGAGCGGCCTTCCGCCTTGCCGCCGCCGAAGGCGTAGACCCATTTGCCCTTCTTGCCTGCGACCGCCTTGGCCACCGGCTTTTTTGCGACCTTGCGGGCCACGGGCTTCTTGCTGCGCGCGGCCTTTGGTGTGGGGCGGCGCTTGGAGGACTTTTTTGCCATGTCGGATACTCGCGTTGGCCGCTTAAAAACACGGCCCGGCGGGGCAAGGCAACCCCGCCGAAGGGTTCATGAACAGGGGAGAACGGGCGGCAGGGTGGTGCGCGTGAACTAGCCTTCAATCTTGGAGAAATCCGCCACGGCGCGGGTCGCCTCGCGGATCTGGTTCAGCAGCTTGAGGCGATTCCTGCGGACTTCGGCATCGTCAGCGTTCACGGTGACCTTGTCGAAGAATGCGTCGACCGCAGGCCGCAGCTTCGCCATCGCCGACATGGCGGCGGCGAAGTCCTCGCGGCCGATGGCATTGGCAGCGTCCTCGCGAGCCGACTCGATGGCGCCGGCCAGCATCCGCTCTTCGTGAAGCTGGTAGCGGCCGGGGTCCGGCATGCCGTCGTATTTCGTTTTATCCTTCTTCTCCTCGATGGCGAGGATGTTGTTGGCGCGCTTGAAGCCGGCGAGCAGGTTCTTGCCGTCGTCGGTGTCGAGGAATTTGCCCAGCGCCTCGATCTGAAGGACGATCAGCAGCAGATCGTCCTGACCCTCAAGGGCGAACACCGCGTCAACGAGATCGTGCCGGGCACCCTGCTCGCGAAGTTGGACCTTGAGGCGATCGGCGAAGAAGGACAGAAGGTCGTTCGTCTTTTCAACCTCCCACGGCTGCGGCGGAATTGTGCCACTACCCTCCGCCATCAATGCAGCTGACGCCGCCGCTGATTTCTCTAACACCGCCGAAATTCGGCCAGCTGGATTAAGCTCCCCGGCCTTCAAGAGACGTTCAAATTCTTCTACCCCTGAGGCGCGGAGGCGTTGACCCATGACCCAACGGCCCACAAGTACTAAATTTGGAAAAAGCGAAATACGCGCTCGCGTTTCCAATACAATTTTGATGATACCCAACGCCGCCCTGCGCAGTGCATAGGGATCTTTCGATCCCGTCGGCTTTTCGTCGATGGCCCAGAAGCCAACCAAAATGTCGATCTTGTCGGCGAGCGCGACCGCTATGGCAACAGGGTCGCTCGGCACCAGATCGTTCGGACCCTGCGGCTTGTAGTGGTCCTCGATGGCATGGGCGACCGCCTCGTCTTCTCCTTGAGCCTCCGCATAATAGCGGCCCATCAGGCCCTGCACTTCGGGGAATTCGCCGACCACTTCGGTCAAGAGGTCCGCCTTGGCGAGCCGCGCGGCGCGCTTGGCCTTTGCGACATCGGCCCTCACCAGCGGCGCCAGTTCGGCGGCCAGCCGCTCGATGCGCGCGATGCGTTCTGCCTGCGTGCCGAGCTTCTCGTGAAAGACGATGCTCTCGAATTTCGGCAGCCGGTCTTCGAGCCGCGTCTTCAGGTCCGTCTCGTAAAAGAACTTGGCGTCGGACAGCCGCGCGCGGATGACGCGCTCGTTGCCGGCGACGATCTTCTTGCCGCCGTCCGAGGCTTCCTCGTTCGCCACCAGAATGAACTTGTTGACGAGCTTCGCCGTCTGCGGGTCGCGCAGCACGAAGCACTTCTGGTTGTTGCGGATGGTGGCGCGGATCACCTCGTCGGGGATCTTCAGAAAGGCCTTGTCGAACTCACCCATCAGCGCGACCGGCCATTCGGTCAGGCCGGCGACTTCGTTGAGCAACCCCTCGTCCTCAACCAGTTCGAACCCCTGCGCGAAGGCGAGATTGCGCGCGTCGGTCAGGATCATCTCCTTGCGTCGCGCCGGGTCGAGCACGACCTTCGCCGCTTCGAGCTTCGACACATAGTCGTCGAACCGCTTCACGGTGATCGCGGCCGGCGCCATGAAGCGGTGGCCATGCGTGGTGTTGCCAGAAGCGACGCCGTCGACCGCGATCGGGACGATCTCCGGGTCTTCCGTTTCCGGCCCGAAGGTCGCGATGATCGAGTGGAGCGGCCGCACCCAGTTGAGCGCGCCCTCCTCGCCTGACTTTGCGCCCCAGCGCATCGACTTCGGCCACGGGAAGCCGCGCACCACCTTCGGCACGATGTCGGAAATCACCTCGATGGCCGGGCGGCCCGGCTTCTCGATCACGGCGAGATAGAAATCGCCCTTCTTGTCGGCCTGCACCTTGGCTTCCGAAATCGACTTCAAGCCCGCCGCCTTGACGAAACCGGCGATGGCCTGCTCCGGCGCACCGACCTTCGGCCCCTTGCGCTCATCTTTCGTGTCGGGCGAGCGCACCGGCACGCCGTGGACGGACAGCGCCAGGCGGCGCGGCGTTGCGAAGGCCTGCGCGCCCTCATAGACGAGGCCGGCCTCGACCAGCGCATCGGTGACGAGCTTCTTCAGGTCGTCGGCCGCGCGCGCCTGCATGCGCGCCGGGATTTCTTCGGAAAAGAATTCGAGCAGCAGATCAGGCATCGCTCACGCCTTGATGTCAGCCACGCGGGCAATCGTCGCGAAGCGGTCGGCAAGCTCGGCAAGCGCGGTACGATGGACTTCGCGCGCCGGCAAATCCGCGCCGCCGAGCGGGTCCGGCAGGGCGCGCGTCGCCACCGCATCGGCGACGACGGTCACGCCGAAGCCGTGATCGACCGCCGAGCGCGTGGTGGCGGACACGCACATATGCGTCATGAAGCCGGCGACGACGAGCGCCTTCTTGCCGGTCGCCTGCAGCGCGTCGTTGAGATTGGTCTTGGCGAAGGAATTCGGCAGCGGCTTCTCGATCACCGTCTCGCCGGATGCCGGTGCGGCCTGCGCCGCGAACTTGAACGACGGCCCCTCCGGGTCGAACAGTCCGCCCGGCCGGCCGCGCTGGGCGATATGGATGACCGGCGCTCCCGCCTTGCGCGCGGCGGCGAGCAGCGCGGCGATCTGGCCGAGCGCGGCGTCGACGCCATCGAGCGGCAGCTTGCCCGTCACATATTCGTTCTGCGCATCGATGATGACGACGGCGGCCTCGGAGAGCTTCGCCGGCACCGGATTGACGCCGGCCATCTGCAGCAGGGTTTTAGCGGTCATGGTCATTCTCTTGGCGCGCAATTCGGGGCCTGCCTAGCAAGCCGCCGCCGTGAAGTCACCCGCTACCACCCCCCGCCGCCGCCGCCTCCGCCGCCGCCGCCGGAGCCGCCGCCGCCGCCCGACGAAAAGCCCGACGAGCCGGACGAGGCCGGGACGGCGCTGGCAAAGGCCGCGTTCGCACCGGCCACGCTGCCGGCAACCGCGCTCGCGAGATTGGTGCCGGACCAGCCGCGCCCCCAGGCCGGCGAGTAGTGCCGCGACGGTTCCTGCTGCTCGCCGGGGTGCGCCCGCGCGAGCGCCGCACTGAAGGCTTCCGCCCACGGCTTCTCGACGCCGAGCGCAACCGCATAGGGCAGCAGCGCCTCGAAACGCTCGGCGGTGATCTCCGGCGCCTTGTAGTTCATGCGGTCGGATTCGGCGGTCTCCAGATAGAGCTTCAAGCCCGCGAGATGGTCCATCACCGGACGGCCGAGCGCGGTCGGCGCCTTCATCAGATAGAGGAACAGGCCGTTGACCACGGCGAACGAACCGACCAGCAGAAACGGAAACGGATTGTCGATGCCGAATTGCACCAGCATGCCGCCAAGCTCACTGAAGCTGCCGGACATCGACTGGACGATGTTCAGGCCGACCGACATGAACATGCCGAGCGCGACCAGCACGACGGCCCCCTGGACGACCCTCATGAAACCGCGGCCGCGAAACAGCGCCAGCAGGATCGGGACGAGGAACATGCCGAGCCAGAGGCTGACAAAGCCGATGATGCCGACCGTCACGATGTCGTTTTCCTGCAGACCGCCGAACACGAACAGCCCGGCGATGACGATCACCGTCATCATGATGCCGACGATGTTGTAGCCGAGGTTGCGGCGGAAGAACTTGTTCTTGCTTTCGCCCTCGATCGCCTTGGTGAAGGTGCTGCCGATACTGGCAACCGCCGAACCATTCGCCTTGTCGATTTTTGCCTCGCCGCCGCGCCCCTCGACCCAGTCGAAGATCGCGCGCTCGCCTGACGGCAGCATGCTGCCGCCGGTTTTCGGCGAGCGCTCGGGCTTCTTGCCGGTCGTCTTCAGCCGCAACGTCGTGTCGTCGTCCTCGTCGCGGTCGAACCGCAACAGGCCCTTGACCGCCAGCGACAGCGAGGCCGCGGTAAACGCGCGCCAACGGTCGCTGAAGCCCCAGCCGGCGATGTAGTTGGCGAGCGCCGGCGAGACATTGTCCGGCGGATAGAACTGCGGAATGACGATGCCGCCCCTCGGGTCGCGGCCGACCGCGCCCCATGCGAACAAATAGAAGGCGAGCACCGCGAGCAGACCGGCCCCGCCGAAAATCCAGCGCCGGTTGTCGAGGAAGGAATACCAGAGCTCGTCGGCGTCGCTCGGCGACATCACCGCGCCTTGCGGGATTTCCGCGACCACGGTCAGCCCCTCGCCCGGCGCCAGCGTCTGCGTCGTCGTCACCGTCAGGACGTCGTTGAGAATATTGCCCTGCCAGCTGGCGCCGCGCTCGCCGAGCCGTCCGGTGAAGGCGGTCCAGCGCACCGGCCGCGCCCGCCCCGGCAGTTCGAGCCGGTAGGTCGCGCTGACGATCGGGAAATTCCAGAAGTTGCCGGTCACGTTCCAGTTCAGTTCCGGCTTGCCGTCGAACCAGCGGATCTGCCGCGAGGTGCGGTAACGGAACACATAGGTATGCTCGCCGCGCGGGATCAGCACATCTTTGCTGCCGGCATAGATGCGGATGCGGTTGCTGTGTTTCTGGGTGAAATGCGGCTCCGGCCGGTTGTCGCGGGTGACGTCGATCAGCGTGAAGGGCACGGTTCGCGTCGCGCCGCCGGCGTCGCGAAACGTCAGCGGAAAATCGCGATAGATGCCGCGCCGGATTTCGCGGCCTTCGGCACGCACCCGGATCGTCTCGGTGACGGTCAGCTCGCCATCCGGCGCAATGGCGACGTGGGAGTCGTAGCGCAGGATCTGCTCGTCGGCGCGCGCCTGCGCTGCGCCGGAAAACAGCGCGACGGCGACAAGAAGAAATGCAAACCGATTGCGCATGGGGTTAGAGCGACAGCGCCGGCGCGTTGCGCTCGGCGTCGTTGTTGAGCTCGAAATAGGTCCGCTCCGTGAAGCCGAACGCGCTGGCCATCAGATTGACCGGGAAGATCTGCACCAGCGTATTCATGTTACGCACCGCACCGTTGTAGTAGCGGCGCGACATCTGCAGGTCGTTCTCGAGCCGGGAGAGTTCGCGCTGGAGTTCGAGAAAATTCGCGCTGGCCTTGAGGTCCGGATAGCCCTCGGCGAGCGCGAACAGCCGCCCCAGCGCAGCCGACAGCGCGCCCTCCACCTGTGCGCGTCCCGCGACATCGTTGAGCGGCACCGCCTGCGCCTCGTTGCGCATCCGGGTCAGCCGCTCCAGCAGCTCGCGTTCGTGCGCGACATAGCCCTTCACGGTGTCGACCAGCTGCGGCACAAGATCGGCGCGGCGCTTCAACTGCACGTCGATGCCGCTCCAGGCCTCGTTGGCCATCTGACTGGTGCGAACCAGCCGGTTGTAAACGAAGGCGATGGCGCCCAGCGCCACGACAAGCAGGAGGATAAGCCACCAGGACATGCGAAGCGCCCGCGGTTCAAATCGGGATCAGGATTAGAGCTTCGCTCGCAGGCGAAGGCAACTCAGGACACGCCGCCGCCGTCCGTTTTCAACCACGCCTCGCCACAGGCCTTGGCGAGTTCACGCACGCGCAGGATGTAGCTCTGCCGTTCCGTCACCGAGATGACGCCGCGGGCATCGAGCAGATTGAAGACGTGGCTCGCCTTGATGCACTGGTCGTAGGCCGGCAGCACCATCAGGTGCTTCGTCTTGTCGGCACTCCAGCCGGCCGCGAGATATTTCTTGCAAGCCGCCTCCGCCATCTTGAACTGCTCGAACAGCATGGCGGTGTCGGCATGCTCGAAGTTGTGGCGGGAATATTCCTGCTCGGCCTGGAGGAAGACGTCGCCGTAAGTGACCTTCTTGTCGCCGGTCAAGCCATTGAAGTTGAGGTCGTAGACATTGTCGACGCCCTGCACATACATGGCGAGGCGTTCGAGCCCGTAGGTCAGTTCGCCAGCGACCGGCGCGCATTCGATGCCGGCGACCTGCTGGAAATAAGTGAACTGCGACACTTCCATGCCGTCGCACCAGCACTCCCAGCCGAGACCCCAGGCGCCGAGCGTCGGGCTTTCCCAGTCGTCCTCGACAAAGCGGATGTCATGCACTTTCGAGTCGATGCCGATCGCGGCGAGCGACTTCAGGTACAGCTCCTGAATGTCCGGCGGCGACGGCTTCAGGATCACCTGAAACTGGTAGTAGTGCTGCAGCCGGTTCGGGTTCTCGCCATAGCGGCCGTCCTTCGGCCTTCGCGAGGGCTGCACGTAAGCCGCATTCCAGGGCTTGGGCCCCAGCGCACGCAACGTGGTCGCCGGGTGAAACGTGCCGGCGCCGACCTCCATGTCGTAGGGCTGGAGGATCACGCAGCCGCGCTCGGCCCAATAGCGCTGGAGCGCCAGGATCAGGCCCTGGAAAGACTGGGCGGGATCGAGGTTATCCGGCACGGCTGGCCCCCGCGGCACGACGGTTCAATTCGTCCAATGTCCGCAAACAGTTGTTAAGGACGGGAATCGAAACGGACCCTATTCGCGGTCCGTCCGGGGGGTCAAGCGGCCCCGATTTACCGGGCATTGAACCTGTCCGCGTAGTTTCGCGACCAACAAATGAGGACGCCGAGGCAACACAAGGGCGTCCAGGGAGACATCAAATGCTGACGTTCCAGATCGCGGGCTGTCTGTTCATGGCGCTGTTTTTCGGCGCGACCATTTCCAGCCACGCGGATACGGCCCGCAACTAATACGAACGCCGGGCGATGACCGCCCGGCGCGCCGGAATGCCCTGAAAATCCTGTGCAACTAGAGCCGGTACTCGCCGGTTGCCGGATCGCGCCGCAGCGTCGGCAGCGGGCGGTATTTCGGAATTTGCGCCTTCAAGGCCTTCTCGCGCTCGAGTTCCTCGTTGATCCGGCGCACCTCGCGGACCACCCAATGCACGGCCATGGCGCCGCCGACGGCGACCAGAGCCCATTTGACCAGCGGCGGGATAACGAACGGCATCGCGATGTTCTCCTGTTCCGGTGACCATTCAGTCTTGTCGTAAACAAGGCAATTTCGAGACCAAGATAATTTTATCGATTTGCCGCGTGGAAGGCCGCCATCGCCGCCGCCATCGCGTCCGGGGCCTGCACCGGCATCACATGGCCACTATCGAGCTCCCGGAATTGGGCGCCCGGAACCCTCGCGGCAATATCCCGCACATAAGACGGCGGGCGGAGCCGGTCGTGAGCGCCGGCAAGCACCAGCGTTGGACAGCGTAGCCGCGGGAGGTCCGGCGTCGCGTCGAAGGTGGCGAAGGCACGATTGATCGCGGCATAGCTCGCAGGATCGTTGGCGAGAAAGCGGGCGCGATAGGCGTCGTAGACCGCGCGGTCACGGACAACCTCCGGCGGGTACGAATTGCCGAGCGTGGTGTCGACGGTGGCGCCCATGCCCTCGCGCTCCACCTGTGCCGCGCGCTGCGAGAGGTATTGCACGCGGTCGGCGCTGACGCTCAATGCCGGGCACGCCAGCATGAGACTCTTCACTTGGTCCGGATTGCGCGCGGCATGGCGGACCGCGAGCGCGCACCCCATCGCCACGCCGGCGAAATGACACGCGCCTCGATGGCCGAGCGCCGACAGGATCGCCGGGATGTCGCCGGCCAGCGTGTCGATCGAAAACGCACCCTCGATCTTCGACGAGCCGCCCGCCCCGCGCTGATCGTAGCGCAGCACGCGAAAGCGTTTTTCGAGCGCCGGCACGGCCGCGCTCCAGCTCTCAAGCGTACCACCGATCTCGTGCAGCAACACGAGCCAGTCACCGCCCTCGCCCGAAAGCTCATAGCGGATCGACGCGCCGGGAATGTCGAGCTGCGCCATCAAAATCCGTAACGCGACCACCAGGCCCGCGCTTCGACCGAGGACACCAGTTCATCACCGAGATTACTCCCGCCGAACGCCTCTTCGATCCGGCCGACGCCGGGAAATCGGCGGCCGAACAGTCCGCGGCCGACCTCGATCAACGGCGTCCTGACCTTGTCGCCATAGCGTTCGCGCAGATAGCCGCGCACGTCGCCAATGGCGTCGATCAGCCCGTGCTCGCGCGCGGCCGGCGCGGTCCAGAACTCGCCGGAGAACAGCGTCTTGTCGGTGCCATTGAGTTTTCCGGCGCGGCGCTCTTTCACCAGCGCGATGAAGCCATCGTGCATGGTCTTCTGGATCGCCTTGAGACGCTTCACGTCGTCCGGCTTCTCCGGCAGGAACGGGTCGAGCATCACCTTGCGATCGCCCGAGGTGTAGAGACGGCGCTCGACGCCAACCTTGTCCATCAGCTTGACGAAACCGAACGAGCCGCCGACCACACCGATCGACCCGACGATCGAGAACGTGTCGCAGACGATATCGTCGGCAGCGCAGGCGATCATGTAGCCGCCGGAGGCCGCGACATCCTCGACGACGGCGATCACCGGCAGGTGCTTCTCTTCGGCCAGTTGCCGGACACGCCGGTAGATCAGATGCGATTGCGCCGGCGAGCCGCCTGGCGAATTGATGAGCAGGGCGACCGCCCGCGCACCGCGAACGGCAAAGGCCTTGTCGAGCGATCGTGCGACGGACGCGAGCGTCAGGCCGGGACGCAATGGAACCCCGGCGCCGATCACACCGGCGAGCCGCACCACCGGCACGACGGGCACGTCGGCGCGAAACCGGGCCGGCACCAAAGGCCCGAGCGCGTTAAGAATTGCGGCGATGACGTTCGATCGTTCCGGTGCTGTCGTCTGAGTGTCTGTCATTCCTGCGGATCGTCCGATGACAAAAAAGTGAGTCGCGCGGCCGCAAATCCGGACCGTCTTTGCCCAAATTTTACCATTGGTCCGCATTTTGCTCTGCAACAATTCGCCGCGGTCGCTTCGGGCCGGCGAAGGCCGCATTCGAGGAACTGGAAATGGACCCCAAACTTGCCATGCTGTTCGCCCTGGTCGGCGTCATCATTGCACTTTCGCACCTCGATGACGCCCGCCTCACACGCACGAGACGCCGGCTCGCCGTCTGGCGCCGCCGCAGACCGGCAACCACGACGCCCAAATCCTGAGCAGTCGCCCGCAAGAACGGCATCAAGAACCGCACGCGGGATCGCAATCAAGCTCGAAACGGCAGCGGGGCCGCGTGCCGCAACACGGCTTCCGCCGCGTCTGATGGCGTCCCGTCCGGCTCCGCTAACGTCAGGCCAGGCAGCGTAAACGGCGCACCCTCGCCACCCCTGACCGCCCTCACCAACACACGAATCGCCGGCTTGCCCGGCTGCGGATGGACCGGGCGCACCACGACGGCGCCAAAACCGTTCGCAAGCGCCGCCAGCACAGCCTCAAGTCCATCGGCCCGCCAGATCAGCGTCAGCGTGCCGCCGGGCCGCAGCAGCCGCGCCGCCGCCTCGACCCACCGTGGCAGGGTGCTCACATCGCCGGCATGCGCGAGCCGCCGTGCCGGGTCGGGCGATACGTTCTGCCGCGCCTCGTCGTGAAATGGCGGGTTCATCAGCACGACATCGACGCCGCCGGGCGCGACGCCGAGCCGCGCGGCCAGGTCCGCCGCGGCGACATCGCAGGCAACGGCGTGGACGCGGTCGTCCATCGCGTTGCCGGCGGCGTTGTCGCGCGCGAGCGCAGCGAGCGCGGGATCGAGTTCGGCCAGCATGACCTGCAAGCCCGGCACACGGTGCGCAAGCGCGAGGCCAGCGGCGCCGACGCCGGCGCCAAGCTCGACCGCGGTGTCGCCGGCTTGCGCCGCGGTCGCCGCCGCCAGCAGGATCGCATCGTGGCCGAAGCGGTGGCCGCGCCTTGGCTGGCGCAGCACCAGCCGGCCGCCCAGCGCGCGGTCTTCGGTCGTTTCGGCGAGCCGATCAGGTGCCGTCATCGGGGCGCAGCTCATGGCCAAGTCCCGCATCCTGCAGGAGCCGGCGCGCCGTGGCAAAATCGTCGTCGGTCACCAGAATCCGGCGCGGCAGCACGCCGAGCGAGCCTTCCAGCACGCTCATGTTCTGGTCGAGCACAACGTGACGAAGACCCGCGCCATCGAGCAGTGCCACCACCGCCGACACCAGCACCATGTCATTGGTGCGAACGATCTCACGCATCGGCGTCAGCGTTTCCGCCGCTCGTGACCCGGCGCGCGCTGGGCGAGATAAGCGAACAGCTTGGCCTCGCGGCGGCCGCGCGTCACGGTGTCGAGCACGAGCCCCACCGAGAACGACAGGAAAGCGAGCAGCATCAGACCGGTCGACAAAACCGCGGTCGGCAGCCGAGGCACCAGGCCGGTCTCCAGATAAGTGACGAACAGCGGAATCGCGAAGCCGACGGAAGCGAGCGCCAGCGCCGCGGCGATTGCGGTGAAAAACGGAAACGGCCGCTCGGCGCGATAGAGCTTGAAGATCGTGAACAGGATCCGGAAGCCGTCGCGCCACGTATTGAGCTTCGAAGTTGAGCCTTCGAGCCGCGCATAATAAGGCGTCTCGACCTCGCCGACCGGAAGATCGAGCTCGAGCGCGTGGACCGTCAGTTCGGTTTCGATCTCGAACCCGCCGGACAGCACCGGAAACGATTTGACGAAGCGGCGCGAGAACACGCGATAGCCGGAGAGAATGTCGGTGAACGTATTGCCGAATGTATTGGCGACGAAACTGGTCAGCAGCCAGTTGCCGGTACGGTGGCCGGCGCGGTAGGCAGCGACCTCGCGGTCGATGCGGGCGCCGACCACCATATCGAGCCGCGCGGTCAGGAGCTTGTCGATCATCCTCGGCGCGCTCGGCGCGTCATAGGTGGCGTCGCCGTCGACGAGCACGTAGATGTCGGCATCGATGTCGGTGAACATCCGCCGCACCACATAGCCCTTGCCCTGGTGCGGCTCATGGAACACCTGCGCACCGGCGGCGCGCGCGGCCTCGGCGGTACCGTCGCTCGAATTGTTGTCGTAGACATAGACCGTCGCCCCCGGCAACGCGGCCTGAAAGTCCTTTACGACTTTCCCCACCGAGCGCGCCTCGTTGTAACAAGGCACCAGCACGGCAACCCCTGAGTATCCGGGCGGCGATAATCCGGCGGCACTCTTTGCCGGCACTTTTTTCGCGCTGGCGCGTTTCAAGATGATCCCCTGTCCAAATTGCCCGGTTCGCTGCCCACACCGCCCTGATTCGGCATCGTACAGGAAGCAGGCCGGATTCGCTTGCCGGCCCGCGCTGGCGTTTCTATTGTCGGCGTGTCGTCTCTTGATGTCTCTCTTGCGGAGTGCACCGCGTGGCCGTCGTCGTCCCTTTCGAAAGTCCGTCTCAACCATCGATCGAGCGTCTTGTCAGCCTGACCGGGCCGGACATGGCGCGCGTCAACGAGACGATCCTGTCGCGCACCGGCTCCGATGTGACGATGATCCCGGAGGTCGCGAACCACCTGATTTCGTCCGGCGGCAAGCGGCTGCGGCCGATGCTGACGCTCGCCATGGCGCAACTTTCCGACTTCTCCGGCGACGGCCATATCAAGCTCGCCGCCGCGGTCGAATTCATGCACACCGCGACGCTGCTCCACGACGATGTCGTCGACGAGAGCGACATGCGGCGCGGCAAGCCCGCCGCGCGCATGGTCTGGGGCAACGAGGCGAGTGTGCTGGTCGGCGACTTCCTGCTCGGCCAGGCCTTCAAAATGATGGTCGAGGTCGGCAATCTGCAGGCGCTCGACATTCTCTCGTCCGCCGCTGCGGTGATCGCCGAAGGCGAAGTCATGCAGCTTGCCGCGGCCAAGAACACCGCGACCAACGAGGACGAATATCTCGCGGTGATCCGCGCCAAGACGGCGGAACTGTTCGCCGCGGCTTGCGAGGTCGGGCCGGTGCTCGCCGGGCGGCCGAAGGCCGAACAGGCGGCCTGCCGCAGCTACGGGATGAATCTCGGCATTGCCTTCCAGCTCGTCGACGACGCACTGGACTATGGTGGCAAGTCGGCCAAGCTCGGCAAGAATGTCGGCGACGATTTCCGCGAGGGCAAGATCACGCTGCCGGTGGTGCTGTCGTTCCGCCGTGGCTCGGAAAGCGAGCGCGAGTTCTGGAACCGCACGCTCGGCCGTGGCGAGGTCAATGACGGCGATCTCGACACTGCGCTGGCTTTGCTGACCAAGCATCACGCCATCGAGGACACCATCGGCCGTGCCCGTCACTATGGCGAAATCGCCAAGGACGCGCTGGCGCTCGCGCCGGATTCAGCGATCAAGCAGTCGCTCGCCGAGACGATCGATTTCTGTATCGCGCGCACGCACTGACTTTTCGGCGCGTGATCTTGTCCGAAAACCGGTTCCCATTTTTCGGGACCACGCGCTGATGCTCCGGCTGGCGACGCAGACTTAACGGAGCGTAGTGGTACAAACCCACCAGTCGGCGCGGTTTTTGTTGAGCTTCGTCGCCGCCGCGGTAGCCGCATCGGCTTCATCGAACAGCGCAAAACAGGTCGCGCCGGAGCCCGACATCCGCGCGAGGCGGCAGCCGTCGAGCTTTGCCAATAGGCCGAGCATATCGGAAATCACCGGCACGCAGGCCGCCGCCGCGTTTGTCAGATCGTTGCCGTGTTCAGCGAGCCAATCGAGAAAGTCGTCGTGGCCCGTCGGCACTTCGCCAAGCGCCACCGACGACGCATCGCGCTGATCGAATTTGCCGAACACATCCCGCGTCGCCAGCGGCACACCGGGATTGACCAGCAGCGCCTGCAACGGCGGCAGGTCGAGCGGCGGCGAAAGCTCCTCGCCGACACCGCGCATAACGCGGGCGCGCGGATCGAGGCAGACCGGCACATCGGCGCCGACCGTGCTTGCGGCCTGCAACAGCCGCCGATCATCGAGCGCGATGCCGTTGGCGCGGGCGAGCAGCCGTAACGCGGCGGCGGCGTCCGAGGAACCGCCTCCGATGCCGGCGGCGACCGGTATCGATTTGGTCAGCTTGAACTCGCCCTGCTTCAATTCGCCGGTCGCCGCGGCGAGCGCCGCCGCCGCCGCGCGCAGCACAAGATTGTCATTCACGGCACCGCACTGCGCGGCAAACGTCCCTGAGACCTCAAGCCTCGCGCCCTCGCCCGGCACGAGCGAAAGCCCGTCGGCAAGATCGGCGAAGGCGACCAGGCTTTCGAGACGGTGATAGCCGTCGGCGCGGCGGCCGAGCACGCGGAGCGTGAGATTGACCTTGGCCGGCGCGCGTTCCGTCAACGCATCAGGCACGCCGGCTCCTCAGCCGCCATTGTCCTTCTTGGCGGCTTTGGCTTGCGACGAGGTCTCGTCCGGCAGGCCGGCCTTCAGCTTCTCGAGGATCTTCGGCAGGTCTTCCGGCTCGGGCTTGAGGTCGCGCGCATGCGACCACTGGAACGTCGCCTCGAGCTTGCGGCCGACCTTCCAGTAAGCGTCGCCGAGATGGTCGTTGATGGTCGGATCCTGCGGCTTCAGCTCGATGGCGCGCTCGAGCTGCTTGACCGCTTCGTCGTAGTTGCCGAGCCGGTAATAGGCCCAGCCGAGCGAGTCGACGATGTAGCCGTCGTCCGGGCGCGCGGCGACCGCGCGCTTGATCATCTCCATGCCCTCGTCGAGGTTGCTGCCCTGGTCGATCCAGGAATAGCCGAGATAGTTCAAGACGTGCGGCTGATCCGGAAACAGCTCCAGCGCCTTCTTCAGATCGGCCTCCGCCTTGGGCCATTGCTTGGCGCGCTCGTGGCAAATGCCGCGGAAATAGAAGATCAGCCAGTTCGCTTTGGTCGGGTTCGGCACCAGCGCCGCGGCCTTGCCGTAGGTCTCCGCGCATTCAGCGAATTCCTTGCGCGCGCGCTCGACATTGCCGAGCGCCATGAGTGCCTCGAAGTCATCCGGATGCTGCGCGATCAGCTCGCGCAGATGCTTCTTGGCTTCATCGGGACGGTCGAGACTGTCGAGATTGGCGGCCATCTGGATCGCGGCGTTGCGATGCAGCGGCGAATTCTCCGGCACCCGCTCGTAAACCTTGATCGCGAGCTCCGGCTTCTTCAGCGCCTCATAAAGATCGGCGAGTGACAACAGCGCCAGTGGATGGGTCGGCGCGAGATAGAGCGACAATTGCAGATAGACGAGGCCGAGATCCTCGCCGCCGCGGCGGCCGAGCGACGCGCCGAGTCCGTAGAGCGCTTCGGCGGCGCCGGCCTGAGGCGAGTCCACAAGCAACGGCAGCTTCTGACCGGCCTTGAGCTTGTCCAGCGCATTGCGCGTCAACGGATGGTTCGGCAGTGACTTGGCGAATTCCTCGTAGACCTTGATGGCTTCCTCGCGCTTGCCCTCGCGCGACAGCCAGCTGCCATAGGCCTCGACCACGCGAAGCGCGGCGGCGTCGAGCTTGTGCGCGCGCTCAAGATGCTGACCCGCTTCCTTGTGCCTGCCGGCGTCATCGAGGATCAGTCCGGAATGCAGTTCCTTGAAAATCGCGTACCAGTCCGGGCCCTGCAGCCGCTCGATCGCCGCGACCGCGCCCTTGGTGTCGCCTGCACCGTGCAGCGACCAGGCCGACAGCAGGGTCGCCGCGAGGTCGGTAATCGGACCGCGCACCGACTGCGCGACATTGCGGCGGGCCGGAGCATATTGCTTCTGCTTGATGTTGCGGACGCCGGCCACGAGCCGCGCCACGCGGTCGTTCTTGTCGAGTTTGAGAACGCGGTCGGCGAGCTTGACCGCCTCCGCCACGTCGCCGCCGATCAGCAGCGACAGGAACGCCCGCTCGATGAGCTCGGTATTCTTCGGATCGCGCCGGATCGCCGCGCGGTAATAGGCGGCGGCGGCAGCCGCATCACGCATCTGCCCGGCATGGCGGGCGGCGAGATAGCTGCCGGACGCGGTCGCATGGGCGAGGTCCTGCGCGGTCGGCGCCTGTGCCGAAATCGTCAGCGGCGCCGCGACCACCGCAGCACCCACAACGGCCGCTACGGCGGTTCGGCGAAGTCTCGAAGTCGTCACTGGTTTGTGCTCCAAAGGCGCCCCAAGGCCGGCCGGCGGCCGCCGGCGGCGCCGGATTCGCGCAGAATGGCCTGTTTGCCGCTGCGCCGCAAGAACAGCCCTGCCAAGCCAGTGCGGCAAAACGGCGGCGCTGTGGGCACTTTTGTGACTGTCCAGCGCACACTTGGATTCCGGACACGGAGAATTTATGCCCTGTCGGCGAATGCGGGCCGCCCGCTCACATGCTCATCGTTGAAAGGAATCGTGCGTGGCTCAGAAAACCTTCGTGCTCGTTCATGGCGCCTGGCATGGCGGATGGTGCTGGAGTGCGGTCGCCAAGATTTTGCGTGGCCGTGGTCACACCGTCTTTACTCCGACACAGACCGGGCTCGGTGAGCGGCGTCACCTGATGTCGAAGTCGATTACCCTCGATACATTCGTCGACGACGTCGCGAACGTCCTCGCCTTCGAGCAGCTTCGCGACGTCGTGCTGGTCGGCCACAGCTTCGCCGGCAGCACGATCTCCGGTGTCGCCGACAGGATGCCTGAGCGCGTCCGTCGTCTTTTTTATCTCGACGCCAACATGCTGCAGAACGGCCAGAGTCCCTTCAGCTTGATGCCGAAGGATGTGGTGGAGCAGCGGACCAAGCTCGCGGAACCCTCCGGCGGCGTCAGCGTTCCACCGCCGCCGGCCACGGCGTTCGGCGTCACCGACCCCGCCCAGCAGAAGATGCTCGAGGAGCGGTTGACGCCGCATCCCTTCAGCACGTTTCAGTCGCCGCTCCGGCTCGCAAATCCAATCGGCAACGGGCGGCCGGCGACCTACATCATCTGCAGCGATCCGATTTACGGGCCGCTGCAGGCGGCACGCGACTGGGTGAAGGCGAACGGCAAGAGCCACAACATGGAGACGGTCGAAATTGCCGCCGGCCACGACGCCATGGTCACCGCACCGCAGGCGCTCGCCGACCTGATCGACAGATAAAGGTCACATGTTGGGGTAGTTCGGACCGCCGCCGCCTTCCGGCGTCACCCAGGTGATGTTCTGATTGGGATCCTTGATGTCGCAGGTTTTGCAGTGGACACAGTTCTGCGCATTGATGACGAATTTCGGGCTGCCACCCTCGTCGACCCACTCATAAACGCCGGCCGGACAATAGCGCGACGACGGGCCGGCATAGAGGTCGTGCTCCGACGCCTTTTGCAGCGCCATGTCGGCGACCTTCAGATGCACCGGCTGGTCTTCTTCATGGTTGGTGTTGGACAGAAACACCGACGAGAGCCGGTCGAAGGTCAGCTTGCCGTCGGGCTTGGGATACGCGATCGGCTTGCATTCGGACGCGGGCCTCAGAGAGGCGTAGTCCGCCTTGCCGTGCTTCAGCGTTCCGAACAGCGAGAAGCCGAAGGTGTTGGTCCACATGT
Organism: Pseudolabrys sp.; assembly: GCA_050184975.1. GTDB lineage: Bacteria > Pseudomonadota > Alphaproteobacteria > Rhizobiales > Xanthobacteraceae > Pseudolabrys. Next base: position 30,016 of record JBFWZV010000043.1, read on the forward strand.
CGAGGCCGCCGAGCGCGATGCCGGCGAGCGTGCCGTATTTCGACCACAGCGGCTTGGCGTTGCGCACGCGCTTGAGGTCGCGGCCGATCAGCGAGCCGCGCCAGGCTTCGTCATAGGCGGCAAGTTCGTCATGGGCGCGGCCGGCGGCGAGCGCCAGCACCACCTGCTCGGCCGCGAGCATGCCTGAGAGCATCGCATTGTGGCTGCCCTTGATGCGCGGCACGTTCATGAAGCCGGCGTCGCAGCCGATCAACGCGCCGCCGGGGAACGTGAGCTTGGGCACCGACTGCCAGCCGCCTTCGGTTAGAGCGCGGGCACCATAGGCAAGCCGCTTGCCGCCCTCGAAGGTATCGCGCACCAGCGGATGCGTCTTGAAGCGCTGGAACTCCTCGAACGGCGATAGATACGGGTTCTGGTAGTTCAGATGAACGACAAATCCGACCGACACCAGATTGTCGTCGAAGTGATAGAGGAACGAACCGCCGCCGGTCGAGCCATCGAGCGGCCAGCCGAATGAGTGCTGCACCAGACCTTTACGAAATTTGTCCGGCGCCACCTGCCAGAGTTCCTTCAGGCCGAGACCGAATTTCTGAGGCTCGCGCCCTGCGGCAAGATTGAACTTCGTAATCAGTTGCTTGCCGAGATTGCCGCGCGCGCCTTCGGCGAACAGCGTGTATTTGGCGCGCAGTTCCATGCCGCGGGTGAAAGAGTCCTTCGACTCGCCGCCCTTGCCGACGCCCATGTCGCCGGTGGCGATGCCTTCGACCGCGCCGCTCGCGCCATAGAGCACCTCCGCCGCGGCAAAGCCCGGATAAATCTCGACGCCGAGCGCCTCGGCTTTGGACGCAAGCCAGCGGCACACGCTGCCGAGCGAGACGATATAGTTGCCGTGATTGCTCATCAGCGGCGGCATCATGAAATTCGGCAGCCGTAGCGAGCCGGTCTCGCCGAGATAATAGAAGCGGTCGTCGGTGACCGCGGTCTTGATCGGCGCGTCGGCGTCTTCCCGCCAGTCCGGCAGCAGCCGGTCGAGGCCGACGGGATCGATCACCGCGCCCGAGAGAATATGCGCGCCGACCTCGGAGCCCTTTTCGACGACGACGACGGAAATCTCCGCATTGGCCTGCTTGAGGCCGATTGCCGCGGCGAGGCCCGCCGGCCCCGCGCCGACGATCACGACGTCGAATTCCATCGCCTCGCGTGCCGGAAGATCATTTGCCGGAAGGCTTTGGGCTGGCGAATCCTGCTGGCTCATGTGCTCCTCGGAAAGGGTTCAGCAGTCTCTTTCACGAATTTCATACTGTGACAATCGGACTCTCGCGCGCGTCTTCGCCGACGATCAAGCGATAGTGAAAACGGTCGCAGACGATTGCGCTATTCTCCGCCGACGCTCGCAGAAGCTCAAGAAGGGGAACACCATGACAGACATTACACCGCTCGTCCCGCGCCAGCCGGTTCCACCCCTTGTCGTTCCGCTTGCCGGCGGCGGCAAGTTCGAGTTGTCGGCCGAAATGCCGCTGCATTTCACCATGGTGGTGTTCTATCGCGGCCTGCACTGCCCGAGCTGCTAGACCGA
>JBFWZV010000044.1:0-30901 GCA_050184975.1 Pseudolabrys sp.
TTTCCCATCTTTCCGGGCACAAGGGGTCCTTTTTTTGCGGGCCCTTTGAGTGCAAACGCGGCGCGTTGTTTTTTTCCAGCCAATGTCACTCGATCGGTGAATATATCGTTGTTCTCGCCTCCCCAATCTTTTGGCGTCTTAGCTTCACCGAGAAGCGAAAGAATTCCCTTTTTCGTTTTTGATTCTGAGAGTCTCGCAGGAGACAATCCAGAAAGCGATTTAACAGTCTTTGCTTTTGCGAACTCGCCTATCTCTTCCGAACGAATGAACTTCACTTGGACTCGAAAGGGGGCCTTTACAGTAATTCTTTGACCCTTTGAGAGCGCCACCTTCGTCTTTATCTTCGGATTAGTTTTGGTATGAAAGTTTTCGAGCGCGCCTTTGTTGCGCGCGAGCCGAAGTATTTTTTCCTTATTCCTAGTTACGAATGGAATTTTTTTGTAAGCTGTGGTTGCCTTTCCCACGACTTTGTCGAATACGCGCGATTGATCAAATAGCTTTTCGCCAGCAAGTGGATGTGCAATTGTAGCGATGCGTTTGGTGTCATAGCCCGTAGTGGCAGCAACCTCGCGAATCGTTTTAACCGCTTGCTTTCCACGATAGATAGCTTCAAAGACTAGCTGTCTCGCTTCTGCATTGCGAAGTATCTCGGCAAAGTTGGCGATCTGGTCGCGTCGATGCGATGATGAATCGCTGACGTTGGCCATCGACTATTTCGCGGATTTTTTGGTTCTAGAAGGGATCAAGTGGCGGATTGTGCTGGAGTCTACCTCCAACACGCGGCCAATCTCATCTGACTTCACACCCTGCTTAACCAGCGAAAGAATTAGTAAGCGCTTAATCGCTTCTAGCGGCTCAATCGTTTTGCGGCGCCTCTTTGCCATCACTTTTCTTTCGGCAGCTTCGGCAGCTTGACGTGCCGCGCGATTGCGTTGACGGCACCGATGCTAATTCCAACAATTTGTGCAATTTCGCGTTGACCCACGCGAGCGATGGCAAGCTGAGTAATGAGAAGCTTCTTCAGAAGAATCTCAGTCTCGTTCCCAGAATTTCGGGCGACTCGTTTTTTAGCCATGTCAAATATGATGCACGAAAGGCCGCTTCAATGAAGTAGCGTGAGCAAGTAATCGACAGCTACTTGCGGTAGCAGCCTCAGTCGGAGAGCCGTGAAGTATTGAGTCTATTAGGCAATTGTTCGCGTTACATTGGTTGCCCGCTCTTTTGTCCTGCCGCAGCAATCACTTAGGATATGTGCGACCAAAAGCTCGTATGCCCGAAAAAATCCGCCCGACGCGCGAGTATCGACTGAAGCAGCTTGCCGAGCGCGACGCCCGCGCGCTTGAAGCCGAGCGGGAGGCGTTGCTGGTCGTGCGCCAGTTCAATGCGCGGCTGAGCACGAAAAAGTCGGCGGGATTCTGGCCGACGATTGCAAGCGCGCTCAACGCCCGGCACCCGTGGCTCAAGGTTCTCTGCGAAAGCTGCGACACGGTGCTGGACTTGGACCTGCGGGTGAAGCCGCGCGATCCCGAAGCCTCGGTGCGCGTGGCCTTGCGTGATGTGCGCTGCCCGCGTTGCAACGGCCATGGACGACCGCGCATAATCGGAATATCGCGTCACACATCAGGCTGAAATGAAGGAATCCGGCGCAAAGCGATGGTAGCGAATGTTTACGGAACCAATCAGTACGTCTCAATTGTTAGAGCACTGGAATTCGCTGAGCCTACTTGGATCGGGGGAGAGCACTTGCGGCATTCCACGATCCTGCATGCCCCCTTGGGTGGATATTTGTTCCAAACTGAACTGGGAAATTCACCGACTAGATGATGGGTATTTTAGCTACAAAAATTATGGCCGTTCGGGCGTGTATAGATTGATCGGTCTTGTCTCGGCCGATGAAACAAAAAAGCCTGTTACATTTAATCGTCTCTGCGGACAGGATACTACAGGTACTCTTTATATTGGCCGAGCTGGCAGGCTGCATGAACGATTGAATCAAATGCGGGTGCGACGTCCAACGCATGAAGCTATTTCTGCGCTTAGGCAAATTCCCTGTCTTGATTTTCCGCGTGGGAAGCTGGCGGTGGCAATCAGATTCACAGGCCACATAAGTCACGTAGTTGAAGCTAACTTGATTGGAGCCTACGTGAACTCCTTTGGTGATGCTCCGCCACTAAACTATCGGCTTTACTAGCTGATTTTCCGACAACTGGCCTGCACTTGACCTGCGAACGGCGATATTGGTCTCGCTGCGCTGCTCAAGACTCCGTCTTCTTCTTCACCCCGAACAGCTCCCTGATGTTGTCCATCAGCTCGATCTTGGCGCCGTGCTTGCGCATGATGAAGCTCTGCTGCAGCACCGACAGCGTGTTGTTCCACGCCCAGTAGATGACGAGGCCGGCCGGGAAGCTCGCCAGCATGAAGGTGAAGATCAGCGGCATCCAGTCGAAGATCATCTTCTGCGTCGGGTCCGGCGGCGACGGGTTCAGCTTCATCTGGAACCACATCGTGATGCCCATGATGAGCGGCCAGATGCCGAGGTGGAAGAACGCGCCGATGCCGGCGCCGAGATAGGCGGTCGGCTCCGGCAACAGGCCGAACAGGCTGAACAAATTGGTCGGGTCCTGCGCCGCGAGGTCGTGGATCCAGCCGAAGAACGGCGCGTGCCGCATCTCGATGGTGACGAACAGCACCTTGTAGAGCGCGAAGAACACCGGGATCTGCACCAGGATCGGCAGACAGCCGGCGAGCGGGTTGATCTTCTCGCGCTTGTAAAGCTCCATCAGTTCCTGCTGCTGGCGCTGCTTGTCGGAGGCGTAGCGGTCGCGGATCGCGACCATCTCCGGCTGCACCGCCTTCATCTTCGCCATCGAGGCGTAGGACTTGTTGGCGAGCGGGAAGAAGGCGAGCTTGATCAGCACGGTGACCAGCAGAATGGCGACGCCGAAATTGCCGACCAGCCGGAAGATGTAGTCCATCAGCAGGAACAGCGGCTTGGTGATGAAGTAGAACCAGCCCCAGTCGATCAGCAGTTCGAAGCGGTTGAGCTTCAGCCGCTCGTCGTAGCCGTTGACCACCGCGACTTCCTTGGCGCCGGCAAACAGCCGCGCATTGGCGCTGCCGGTCGCGCCGGGCGCAATCGTCTGCGCGTCCAGCAGATAGTCGCTCTGATAGGTCTTGGTCTTACCAAGCATGCCGAACGAGAAGCGCGCCTTCAGGTGCTTGTCGGGATCGGGCAACAGCGTCGCCGCCCAGTATTTGTCGGTGATGCCGAGCCAGGCATTGGTAACGTCGAACGGGATGACTTTCTTCTCTTCGACGTTGCTATAGCTCAGTTCCTGCAGGCCCTTGTCGCCCATCACGCCGATCAGGCCTTCATGCAGAATGTAATAGCCGAGCGTGGTCGGCGTGCCGTGGCGCGAAATCAGCGCATAAGGATAGAGCGTGACCGGGCCCGCGCCGGTGTTGGCGACCTCGTCCTTGATGGTGAAGAGGTAATTGGCGTCGATCGCGATGGTGCGCTTGAACTCAAGACCCTCGCCGTTGCTCCAGGTCAGCACCACCGGCTGCGCGGGCGTGAGCGCGTTCGCGCCCTGTTGCGTCCACAGGGTGTTGATGTCGGGCAGCTTCGCCTTGGTGTTGGCGTCGGCGACCCAGCCGAATTCGGCGTAGAACGGATCGGCGCTGCCGGACGGCGACAGGAGCCGGATCGCGGGCGATTTCGGATCGACCGTCTCGCGGTATTTGGTCAGCGCCAGGTCGTCGATGCGGCCGCCCTTGAGCGCGATCGACCCGGTGACGCTCGGCGTCTCGATCTTGACGCGCGGCGAGGCGGCGATCGCGGCGGCCCGCGTCGCGGCCGGGCTCGCCGGAGCGGGCGCGGTGCCGGGCGGCGTCGGTGCGCTGCCGGGTGTCGGCGTCGCGGTCGGCGCGGGGGCGCCGGCCTGACCCGGCTGCGCCGGTGCCTGCTGTTGAGTCTGCTGCTGCTGTTGCTGAAGCTGTTGCTGCTTCTGCTTCTCCATCTGCGGCAGCCCAACGAAAAACTGCCACGCGATCAGCACAACCGCCGACAGCACAATGGCGATGATCGTATTGTTCTGGTCGCTCATCGTGGTCCTGCCTTGTCGGGTCTGCGCGGTGCGTGCGCCCGGCGCAGTGCGCCGGTGAATTCCTGCGTGATGCGGTCGAAGGGTAGCGTCAGGGCGGCGCGGCGGCCGATCAACACATAGTCGTATCCGGCCTCGATGCGATCGCCGCCCGACAGGCGGACAATCTCACGCAACCGCCGTCGCACGCGGTTTCGCTCGACCGCATTGCCGACTTTCTTGGAGACCGTGAAGCCCACGCGCGCTGCGCCTGCGTCGTCGCGCCTGCGCGCTTGCAGCACAAAGGCCGCCGCCGGGACCTTGGTCCCTGACGCAGCGGCCAGAAAATCCGCCCGTTGCCTCAGCCGTTCCATATCGATCTGTCCGGCCGCACAGGCCGGCATTGTCAGGCGCTGAGACGCTTGCGGCCGCGCGAGCGGCGGTTCGACAAAACCTTGCGGCCGCCTTTCGTCGCCATGCGGGAACGAAAGCCATGCCGGCGTTTGCGCACCAATTTGCTCGGTTGATATGTCCGCTTCACAGCTCAATCTCCGGTGGTCGCGCCGTGGCGGCGGCAAGGCCGGAAAGCCGGCCCGCGCATTCGCCAACCGCCCGGTGGGGGCGTGGATCGGCACGCGATTGCCGCGGCTTATAAGCGAGTGAGATATCCCCGTCAATCAAGGGTTTCGGCCGGTTTTGGCCGCGCCGGCGGGGTCAATTCAGCGTCACAAGGCGGTGAGGCCGGCCCCCCGGTCGTTTTGCTCGTGTATAGGTCTTGCGTCCGGAGCACGACGCCGCCGGATCTGAGGAATGGCTGGTCACCGATGGCGGATTCGGGCGAAAAGCAGGACGCGACGGGGACGGCCCCGGCCTCTGCGCTGCGCCGCTGGCTGCCGGTGGCGGTCATCGCTGTGCTGATCGCTGCCGCCTACGCCGCCGGCTTGCACAAACAACTGACCCTGGAAACGCTGGTCCGTCATCGGGCTGCGATCGACACGTTTATTAACGGTCATTACATCGCGGCACTCGCACTGTTTACCGGTCTCTATCTGGTGGTGGTCGCTCTCTCGATCCCGGTTTCTCTGTTCCTGACGATCTCGAGCGGCATCCTGTTCGGCGTCGTGGTCGGCTCGGCGGCGTCGATCGTCGGGGCCGCGGCTGGCGCAACGATCGTCTTTCTGGTCGCCAAGACCGCGGCCGGCGATCTCCTGGCGCGAAGGGCAGGCCCCGCGCTCGAGAAACTCGCCGACGGCTTTCGCGCCGACGCCTTCAGCTATCTCTTGTTTCTGCGGCTCGTGCCGCTGTTTCCGTTCTGGCTGGTCAATCTCGCGCCGGCGCTGTTCGGGGTGAAGCTGCGCACCTTCGTGACGGCGACCGTGATCGGCATTCTTCCCGGCGCGGCGGCCTTTGCGTTTGTCGGGGCCGGCCTCGACAGTGTGATCGGCGCGCAGGAGGCCGCGTTCAAGGCTTGTGTCGCCTCCGGCCAGCAGGGCTGCAAGCTCAATTTCGATGTCCGTGACGCCGTGACGCCGCAATTGCTCGGCGGGTTCGTCGCGCTCGGCGTGGTGGCGCTGATTCCGATCGTGGTGCGGCGGCTGCGCGGGCGGCGCGGCGCCGAGACCCGGCAGGGAGCCTGAACCGTGGCGGACGTTCTCACCCCGGACATTTGCGTGATCGGTGGCGGATCCGGCGGTTTGTCGGTCGCCGCCGCCGCTGCCGCATTCGGCGTGCCGGTGGTGCTGGTCGAAAAAGACCGGATGGGTGGCGACTGTCTCAATACCGGCTGCGTGCCGTCGAAGGCATTGCTTGCCGCCGCCAAACGCGCTGAACACATGCGCGCGAGCGATCCGTTCGGCGTCACGGCGCACAATGCCACCGTCGACTTCCGCAAGGTCCACGATCACGTTCACCGCGTGATCGCGGCGATCGCACCGGTCGACTCGGTCGAACGCTTCACCGGTCTCGGCGTGCGCGTCATCAAGGCGGAGGCGAGATTCAAGGACGCGCAGACGGTCATCGCCGGCGACATCGAGATCCGCGCCCGGCGTTTCGTGGTCGCGACCGGTTCAAGAGCGGCGGTGCCGCCAATCCCCGGCCTTGATAGTGTTCCTTATCTCACCAATGAGAATGTGTTCGAGCTGACTGAATTGCCCGAGCACCTTCTGGTCATCGGCGGTGGGCCGATCGGTCTCGAACTCGCGCAGGCGTTCCGGCGGCTCGGCAGCGACGTGACGGTGCTGGAGGCTTTGCAGCCGCTCGCCAAGGACGATCCGGAATGCGCCGCGATCGTGCTCGACAGTCTTGCCGATGACGGCGTAACAATCCGTGCCGGCGTCAAGGTGGTTCGCGTCGGCCGCAACGGCGGCAAAATCGCTGCGACGATCTCCGCCGACGGCAAAGAAGAGACCGTCGAAGGTTCGCACCTTTTGGTCGCGGCGGGCCGCAAGGCGGTCACCGACGGACTTAATCTCGAAGCCGCAGGGATCAAAACCAATCGTGCCGGCGTGGTGACCGACGCCGGTCTCAAGACCAGTAATGCCCGTGTCTATGCGGTCGGCGATGCCGCCGGCCGACTTCAGTTCACCCACGCGGCGAACTATCACGCCGGTATCGTCATCCGAAATGCGCTGTTCCGCCTGCCGGCAAAGGTCAAGGACGATGCCGTGCCGTGGGTCACCTATACCGATCCGGAACTGGCACAGACCGGGATCACCGAAGCTGAGGCTCGCAAGCGCGGCATCAAGATACGAATTCTGCGCTGGCCGTATCACGACAACGACCGCGCCCAGGCGGAACGTCAGACGCAGGGACACATCAAGGTGGTGACCGACAAGCGCGGCACGATCCTCGGCGCAACCATCGTCGGCGCCGAGGCCGGCGAACTCATCACCACATGGACGTTGGCGATTTCGCAGCGCCTCAATATTCGCGCATTCACCGGTATCGTGGTGCCGTATCCGACTCTGTCGGAGATCGGGAAACGTGCGGCAATCGATTATTTTGCGCCGAGTTTGACCAACCCTTGGGTGAGACGCATCATCCGATGGCTGCGGGTCTTTGGTTGAAGCAGCGGCATCCGCGACACGAGGATCGAAGTGACGGTCGAAAAACCACAGGACGCAGCGCGCAGCGCCAAGCCGAAGTTCGGCCTGTCGGGCAAGCTGCTCGTTCTGACGGTTCTGTTCGTCATGGTGGCGGAAGTTCTGATTTATGTTCCTTCGATCTCGAATTTCCGCGTCAACTGGCTGAGGGACCGCCTTGCCGCCGCGCACACCGCAGCGCTGGTGCTCGAAGCCTCGCCGAGCGGTACGGTGCCCGAGACGCTCGCACGCGAGATCCTGAAGAGTGTCGGCGCTCACGCCGTCGTCATGAAAATGGGCACCAAGCGGCAATTACTTGCCGCCTCGGAAGTGCCAACCAGAGCCGCCCGCGACATCGATATGCGCACGGTGGTCTGGTATCGCGCCATCGCCGACGCCTTCGATGCGTTGTTTTTCAACGAAAGCGACATCATGCGCGTGATCGGTCCGGCGCCGATGGACGGCGACTTCATTGAAGTCATCATGGACGCGATGCCGCTGCAAAAGGCGATGCTGCGGTTCTCCGTCAACATCCTCCTGCTCTCGCTGGTAATTTCGGGCATCACCGCGATGCTCGTCTATTTTGCGCTGCACTGGCTGCTGGTGCGGCCGATGCGCCGCATCACCGACAACATGGTCGTGTTCCGCGATCAACCTGAAGTTGGCGACCACATCATCAAGCGGTCCGGGCGCGGCGATGAAATCGGCATTGCCGAGACCGAGCTTGGCGCGATGCAGCGCGAGCTTGCCTCGATGCTTCAGCAGAAGACCCGGCTTGCTGCGCTGGGCCTTGCGGTGTCGAAGATCAATCACGACCTGCGTAATCTGCTCGCGTCGGCGCAACTTATCTCGGATCAACTCGCCGGCGTGCCCGATCCGCGGGTGCAGCGCTTCGCGCCGAAGCTGATGCGCACGCTCGAGCGCGCCATCGCGTTCTGTCAGTCGACCTTGTCCTATGGCGCCTCGCCGGATGCGAGCCCGGAACGTATGCAGGTCGAACTTGAGCCGTTGATCGAAGAGGTGCGCGAGGCGCTCGGCCTTGGCATCAACGTGCCGATCCGCTGGAGCGTCGCGCTCGAGCGCGGTCTCGTCGTCGACGCCGACCGTGAGCAACTGTTTCGCGTTCTGCTCAATGTAACGCGCAACGCGGTACAGGCGCTGGAGGCACATGGCACGAAGGACCCGGCACGCGACCAGATCCGTATCATCGGCCGGCGCGAAGGCGCCGCGGTCATGATCCAGATTTCGGATACCGGTCCCGGAGTGCCCGAGAAAGCGAAGAGCCATCTATTCGAGGCGTTCCAGGGCTCGGTGCGGCCCGGTGGTACGGGGCTCGGGCTCGCGATTGCCGCCGAACTCGTGCGCGCGCATGGCGGCCAGATTCGTTTGGTCGAAGGCACCATCGGCGCGACATTCTGCATCATGATTCCCGACCGCGCCGTCGATCTCAATGCGCGGCGCAATGAACGAGTCCGCGCGTCGGCGGAATAACGCGCCGCCGCGCGGAGTTATCGAATGGAGCGTATGGTCGCTCCATCGCGCAGACGGAAACGACATGGCTGCGATCCTCGGTCTTGCGACGGCGGTGCCGCCGTACCGGCTCGACCAGCGCGACGTGACCGACCGCGCGCTGCGAATCTATGCGCCCGTGGTCGAGCGGTTTCCCCAGCTTGTCGACGTCTTTGTGAATGCCGGCATCGAACGCCGCTATTCGGTACGCCCGATCGACTGGTTCGAACAACCCCACGACTGGCGCGACCGCAACGACGTCTATCTCGACGGCGCGCAGGCGCTGTTCGCGCAGGCCACGCGCGTTGCGCTGGATCACGCCGAATTATCGCCCGGCGACGTCGATGTCATCGTCACAGTGTCTTCCACCGGCATCGCGACGCCGAGCCTCGAAGCCCGCATGATGGACACGATGGGCTTCCGCAGCGACGTCATGCGGGTACCGGTGTTCGGACTTGGTTGCGCCGGCGGCGTATCCGGCCTCTCGATTGGCGCCAGGCTCGCGCGTGCGAAGCCGGGCGATGTGGTTCTGATCGTTGTGGTGGAATTGTGTACTCTGGCCTTCCGTGCCGACCGCAACGACAAGGCCGACGTGATTTCTTCGGCGCTGTTCGGCGACGGCGCGGCCGCGCTGGTGTTGCGCGCGGGCGAAGCGCGTGACGAAGGCCGCGCCGCTCTCTATGTCGGCCGTACCGGCGAACACTTGTGGCCGCGTACGCTCGACATCATGGGCTGGTCGATCGACCCTGCTGGCTTTGGCGTCGTGCTGTCGCGGTCGCTGCCGCGCTTCGTCGAGGAGCGTCTCGCGATGCCAGCCCGCGAATTCGCAAGCAGTATCGTCGGCAATGGCCGCTACGTCTTTCATCCCGGCGGCGCAAGAGTGCTCGACGCCGTGCAGGCGGCGCTTGGTCTTTCCAACGAAGCGGTCGCGGCGGAACGTTCGGTGCTGCGCGATTACGGCAACATGTCGGCGCCGACGGTGCTGTTCGTGCTCGACCGGGTGATGCAGCGCGGACTTGCCGCCCCGGCGGTGCTGGCGGCGCTGGGCCCCGGCTTTACCGCGAGCTTCGCGGCGCTCCATGCTTGACGGCTGGAACGCGGGCGCCTGGCTGTTGCTGTTTCTGGTGGCGCAGCGTCTTGCCGAACTCGCTCTCGCACACGCGAACACCGTGAGGCTGCGCAAGGCCGGCGCCGTCGAATTCGGCGCCTTTCATTATCCCGCCATGGTGGCGCTGCATGCGCTCTGGCTGGTGACGCTCTGGATCTTTGGCCACGACCGGCCGGTGGCGTTGCCGTGGTTGGCGGCTTTCATTTTGCTTCAAGCTGCACGGCTCTGGGTGCTGGCGACACTCGGCCGGCGCTGGACCACGCGGGTGCTGGTGATGCGCGGCGCCGCGCCTGTTGCCGGCGGGCCCTACCGCTGGCTGCGGCATCCGAACTATGCCGTGGTCACGTTTGAAATCGCGGTCGTGCCGCTGGCGCTCGGGCTCCCGGTGCTGGCGCTTGCGTTTTCGATTGCCAATGCAGCGATGCTTTACAATCGCATTGGCGTCGAAAATGCGGCCCTCGACTGGGCCGCCAGCGCCGAAAATGGGGAAAAGCCGCCAACCCTTGCCAATGCGGGATCGAGGCGATAGCTATGCCCCCGGTTCCGCGCCCGGCGAGATCAGGACTTGGCCGGAGGCGGCATCGGCGCCCGTAGCTCAGCTGGATAGAGCACCAGACTACGAATCTGGGGGTCAGGAGTTCGAATCTCTTCGGGCGCGCCATTTATCTGTCTGAATTCATTGTTTTTTTGTGTGAGCGCGGGTTGCAGTTCACCGACTTGGCCTGCGCTCGGCAGCAGCTAGCAGATCAGTCATCAATGCCGGGAGGAGCGCCAGGGAGAGGCGGTCAATGAGCGTGCTCCGGACGGGGGCCGCGCCGAACCAGCCCGCACACGCAGCGTTACGATGCCGGAACGATCTTCCGTCGCGGCGATGGTCGGCCTCAGGGGCACCGTCAAATCCCAACTCCTTAATGCTCTCTTAATTGTAATTGGCTCATCTTAAGGCGCTCGGGGCATTGACGCCCGGATACGCCTATTGTTCCACGACCAAGCCATTGGTCGCATAAGCTGTTTTTTTACTTCGCACGGCTAGAGTTATGAATTGTACCGATAGCGGCGAGTTGGAGCTCTTCGCGCTCGCGCCACCGCGGCAAGCTTTCAGGCGTTTTTTGTTATGACGTCAGACACAGGCAATCGTCTCGCATGCGTGCTCGATGACGAGCCACACGTGGCGGCGATCGTTTGTCAGCACCTGCAGGCCAACAGCTATTCCGCGCAGTCCTTTGGCGCGGTCATGCCGTTTCTGGCGGAAGTCAAGGCGACGAATCCTGAGCTGATCGTTCTCGATCTGGCGCTTGGGAAGTCGGATGCGGTTGAAGTTATCCGTCATCTGAAGGCCATTCATTTTTCCGGAAAGGTCCTGCTGATCAGCGGACACGACGAGGCCACGCTGGCTCGCATCTCGGAGATTGGTACGACACACAATCTTGCGATGCTGCCGCCTCTGCAGAAGCCATTCCGTGCCAGCGACATCAAACGCTCGATATTGGCCGAGCCTCTTGTTGCGACGGGCAAGGAGCAGGGCAAGGCGGCAGCGGACGCAAGACCGTCGTTGTCCGTGAATCTCGGGCAGGCGCTGCGCAACAACTGGCTTGAGTTATGGTACCAGCCGAAGGTCTCGTTGCGGTCGCTGACACTGTCGGGCGCTGAAGCATTGCTGCGCGGTCGCCACCCCGAACACGGAGTGTTGTCGCCTGCGCAAATTCTCCCGCCGGCCGGTGATCCCCTTTATCAGCCTCTGACCGAATTCGTGCTGGCGCGCGCGATCGAGGATTGGCGGCGCTTCTCCAAGGTTCATCAGCGTTTGAAGTTGGCCGTCAACATTCCCCTCTCTGCGCTTCAGTCGGCAAATTTTATGACCGGACTGCGTGAGGTCCTGCCACAGGATCCATCTTTCCCGGGGCTGATTGTCGAAATTACCGAGGATGAGGCGGTTCACGATTCCGAAATCGTCCGGGAAATTGCGGCGCAGCTCAAGCTCTACAACATATCGCTTTCGATCGACGATTTCGGGGCCGGATACTCGTCGTTTGCGCGGCTTCAGGAGCTTCCGTTCTCCGAGATAAAGCTCGATCGCAGTTTCGTGTCGAATTGCGCGGCCGATGGTGCAAAGCAGTCGCTGTGCAGCGCAGCCATCGAACTTGCGCACGGCTTCGGAGCGACCGTTTGCGCAGAAGGCGTTGAATCGATCCCCGATCTGAAGACGTTGATCGAAATGAGATGTACGACGGCTCAGGGATACCTGTTTTCGAAGCCGCTCTCGGCCAAGGACTTCTTCGACAAAATATCGGCGCCGTCGTCCAGCTGGAAACCGGCCGCCTGATCCGTCTTTTCGTGGCTCGGTCGCCGCCGCGACATAATCCCCGCGATCTGGAAATAAGGATTACGTCGCGGCCCTAACTCGCCAGCGCGCGACGAACGATCTGGGCAAGCTCGCTTTTGCGGTAGGGTTTGCTGAGAAGCAGGTCATTTTCGTCGAGCACGCTCTCCGTCGATAGCGCCGTACCGGGAAAGCCCGACGTAAACAGAACTTTCAGCTCGGGTATCGTCTCCTTGGCGATCCGCGCGAGGTCCTTTCCGTTCAGTCCGCCGGGCATTACGACATCCGTGAACAGCAGGTCGACCTTTGGCTCATCCGCGAGGCATTTCAGGGCGCTGGCGGCGTCTTCCGCCTCAATGACTTTGTATCCCAAGAGCTTGAGCTGATTAACCAGAGTGGAACGAACAACCGGATTGTCGTCGACGGCCAGGATGACGGTATCGGTGGATGGAGGCGATGCTATGAGATCGTCGGCGCCGGGTGCATCAGACGCCTCGCTCGACTGTTCGCGGCCCTTCGGCAGGTAGAGCGTAAACGTCGTTCCCTTGTCCGGCTCGCTCCGCGCATCGATGTAGCCACCGGACTGCTTGACGAAGCCGTAGACCATGCTCAGCCCCAGGCCGGTTCCCGCGCCTGCGTCCTTGGTCGTGAAGAACGGTTCGAATATCCGGGCGAGTACGGAGGGCGGCATTCCGGTCCCCGTGTCGGAAATATCGATCGCTGCATATGCGCCGTCGGCTATGCCGGGAAACCGGGCGGCGAGATCGGGACTGGCATACACGTTCCTCGTCGAAATCGTCAGTTTCCCGCCGCCGGGCATCGCGTCACGTGCGTTGACCGAGATATTGATGATGGCGGTTTCGAGCTGGTGCGGATCGGTGGTGGCGTGCCACAGGGAAGGATCAAGCTTGAGGTCGCATTCGATATTCTCGCCCAATGTCCGCCGAAGCAGTTGCGCGGTCGTCTGTAGCTGCGAGTTGATGTCGACGCATTCGGTCCGCAGCGGCTGCCGGCGTGAAAATGCCAGCATCCGTTTGGTCAACGTTGCTCCACGCTCGCTTGCCTGCAGTACGGTCTCAAGTTTCTCCTTCGTCGCGTCGTCGATGTTGGGGCTTTCGATGACGAGATCGAGATTGCCGATGACGATCGACAGAAGATTATTGAAGTCATGCGCGAGGCCGCCAGTCAGATTGCCGACGGCCTCCATTTTCTGGGCCTGCCGGAGTCGATCCTCGGCTGCGATCCTGCTTGTAAGATCCCGAACGAAACCGTTGAAAACGGTACCCGTCTGGCGCTCCTGTGACGTAATCGACAGTTCGACTTTGATCTGATGTCCGTCCCGGTGAAGTGCGTTGACCTCGATGCGCCGTCCCAGAATATTGCTCGAGCCGGTTGTCAGGAACCGGCGTATTCCCTCATTGTGGCGGTCGCGATCTTCTTCGGGAATGATCAAGGTCGCGATGGCACGGCCAATGGCTTCATCCCGGGACCATCCAAAAATCGCCTCTGCCTGCTGATTCCACTCGCAAATGAGCCCGGTGTGATCGATCTGAATAAAGCCGTCGAGGGCGGACGTCACAATGTCGCGGGCGTGCTTCTCGCTCTCCATCAGCAGTTGTTCGGCGTTTCGCGCTTCCTGTTCCGCGCGTTCCGCCGCGAGCCGCGCACCGAGCAGCAGGCGTTCGTTCTGAACCCGCGCGGTAATATCATTGTGCGTCGCGACCCAGCCACCGCCGCTCATCGGCCGATTGGACACCTGAATGAATCGGCCGTCCGTAAGCTCGATAACGCGGGTCGAAGACTCGCCATTTTGAATCTTGCGCAGCAGATCACCGCAATACTTTGCAGGATCCTCGCCTATTTGACCGATATTGTGCCGGTGCAAAATCAGATCGCGAAAAGTCATCCCGACCGACACTGTGTCGGGGGAAAGTCCAAACATCTCCATGTATCGATCGTTTACGAGCGACAGACGTCCATCCTTGTCGAACATCGTCAGGCCGTGCGACATATTATTGATAGCGGCGTCGGTCAGACGCTTCTGCTCGCGCAGCAGCTGTTCGGCTTCATACTGCTGTGTAACATCAATGATCGCGTTTAGCCGGGCAGCCTGACCTTCGTAGGTCAGTGCTCGCCCGTAAACGAGAACTTTTATGCTTGTTCCGTCGGATTTTCGGTGTGTCCAGGCCCGCTTGCCCTGCGAGACCTGACCGGACTGCATGAACTCTCGAAACTCTTCGTGCTCGGAGGCTGGGCGGACCTCGTAGGCTGTCATGCTTAGAAATTGTTCGCGGCTATAACCGTAATGGCTGATTGTAGCTTCATTGACCGCAATAAACCGCGAGGACGTGGGGTCAATAATCCACATCGGCACCGGGTTCGCGTCAAAGAGAAGGCGAAAGGAGGCTTCACGCCGCTTGAGTTCGGTAATATCGATCCGCACGCCGATGCTGCCGCCGTCCGCGGTGCGGCGTTCCTCGACTTTGAGCCAGCGATCGCCGATGAGACGCTGCTCGTGAGAGCTGGACGGCAAACGATGTTGCGCCATGCGCTCCTGGAGCCATTCTTCCTCCCGGCCGAGCGCGTCGAGGCAGAAAGCCTTCGTCAGGCCATTTCTAAGGATCTCCTCGAACGTGACGCCCGTCGCAATCGAGTCGCCATTCTGGCTGTACAGTTCGGCGTAGCGCTTGTTCCATTTGACCAGACGGTCATTGGAATCGAAGATGACGATGCCTTCGGGAATGACGTCGAAAGCATCGAGCAGTCGCTGATGCGACTGCTCGATTTCTTCGATCATCAATGAGATCGAACGATCGGTGCGTTGGCGGTCGCGGTCCGCTTCGTCATAGGCCGCGGCGACCAATTCGGTCAGTTTGGCGAGTTCGATCTCGCCGTGCTCGTCCGTCGCCCGGGCGAGCTGCTTTTGAAGAAGTTTGTGCATGGACGTTACGCCGGGATTTGAGGCCGGTCAGGCGGCTTCGGTCAGCGTCGTCACAGTCATCGTCTGGTTATGAAGCTCGCAGATTCCCGACTGGGCATGCGGCGAAATCTCGCCATAGGAGTAGAAGCCGAGATAGGGAAGGCGCGGCCCCAGCACGTCGCCGGCGGCTTCGACTTCCTCGATGATTCGCTGACCCATCAGCAGCCGTCGGCCGATGCAGCTGACAAGAATGGCAACGCCGTCGCGATCCTTGCATTCGACCAAACCTTCGCGTGCCTGCCGGGCGGCGGTCGCGGCGCCTTCCGCAAGTCGCCCGAAATTGCCACGCATCAACTGCGCGGCCCAGCCTTCGGGGACATCGCCGGCAAACGTCATTGATTTCGAGTCACGGTCAACAGCGAGAACGGTACGGACAACCGTGTGGTCCGGCCGCTGCGGGTTGAAAACCTGAAGCGGAAACAGAAGCGCCGAGCCGGGCAGGCCCTTGATCTCATCTTCACCGAGATAGCGCTCGTAAAGAGCCAGGGCGGGCTCGCCGTCGAGTTCGAGCAGTACGTTGCCTTTGGAGCGCGTGATCAGGCGCCGGGGACCGAAGACGTCCCAGCCGCCCGCGCTGCCGTGACCGATCCGGATCGTGTCGCCGTAAAATCCCACCGCGGCGACGGTATTGGTGGTGGGCTGGCTGTCGACGCCGACCAGCGTCTGGACGAAACTCGAACCATCGCCGGCAAGGCCGCCGGTCACCGGTATGTCGCCGACCTGACTGTTGATGCCCGCGACGAGTTCGCTGCCGTTGACGTGGAGGCCGTCGGACAGGACGAACAGACCGGAAAGGTCCGGGGCCGCCAGTTTGCGGCCGATAGTCTCGCCGCATCGCTGGGACTCGTCGCTCTGTCCGATGGTCTCGGATGCAACCGCAATCCGCGTTGTGTCGAATTGGATCGCGGTTGCAGTGATCCTGTCGTCTTCGACCTCGGCGCCCGAGATCTGACCGCCGGTCGTGCAGCCCATGAGATGCGCGGATGGATACAGCGCGCGGAGCTCTTCGTAGCGTTTACTTTCCGAGAGCGCTGCGCGGCTGCCAAAGTAAATCACGAGATTGGGGCTGATCGCGTCGCCCTGCGACGGTCGCCAGCCAGCTTTGGCATCCCAGGTCAATGCACGCGTACGCATGGAAGAGTCCCCCCGCTAATTTGTGAAGCTGAATGTACCGAAATAAGATTAAGCTCTCGTACGGGCGGTCGCGGCTGTCTTTGATGCGCTGCGGATTGGGCCGCATTTCCGATTACAAGGTAATCGGCAAGTAAACGGCGCGTCGCGAAGCGCAAACCTCCATGAGGTCGTCGCGCGGCGTAGCACCGGCAGGTTTCGCTCCACATCGTAAATGACCGCTTTACGGCGTTCCGGATCCTCGGGCGTGACGTCGATATTCCGCAGTTCTTTGCCGGTCGCCCGGGGGCAGTGCATCCGGCGCAGCCGGATTGCCGACCGGGCACTTAGAATTGCTTCACCGTAGCTCTCTACTGTGGAACGACCTGCCATGCGTTTCACGGAGGAGGTATGGGCGGAGCGCTCGACAACAAGGTGCCGCAAAGCACGGACGACGGAGCGATCTTTGTCGTCGACGACGATCCGGACATTCGCGCACTACTTCGCGAAGTCTTCACTCGCGCCGGTTACGCCGTCACCTGCTTTGGTGACGGAGAAACGCTCCTGAAAACCGTGCGCTCGGAAGTGCCGCTTTGCATCCTGCTTGACGTGCATATTCCGGGCCGATCGGGTTTGAACATTCTCAAGCAGCTCGACCTTGATGGCTGTGCCGCACCTGTCTTCATGATCTCCGGTCAAGGCGATATCGAAATGGCCGTGACAGCCATGAAGGACGGCGCGCTCGACTTCATTGAGAAGCCATTTCGTCCTGCGGAAGTCGTCAAGTCTATTCGCGCCGCGCTCGAAGCCCGCAAGAACCCGCCCAAGCCGATTTTGCAACTTCATCTTCCTGGACGTCAGTCACTCACCAGGCGCGAAGGCGAGGTTCTTTTACAAATCACCGCCGGTCTGTCCAACAAGGAAGCAGCGCGCTCGCTCGGGATAAGTCCGAGAACGGTCGAGTTACATCGGGCGCGGATCATGCAGAAGCTGAATGCGAAGAATACGGCCGATCTCGTCCGCATCGCGTGTTCCGCCGGGGGATAGGGCGCAGACTAAATACTGCTGAGGCGATCGCTGGTCGGGATCGCGAAGTGCTCCTTCGCCGCCGAGCATCTCCGCCGCACGTCGCGACAGGACGACCGTGAGGTTCCGCGACGGCCGCGATGCATCCTTCCCTCGGAGATCCGCTATTGATTCAAGAAGGCGGGCGACCCCGGGGCGGCGCAGCCAAGGGTCGGTCGGCGCGACCGCTTTCACTTTCGCGGACAGGTTGAGCAGGCGGTGTAGTTCGCTGAGATTGTCGTCAGACATGGTTCGGTTCCGATTGGGCATGCGTTGCTGGATTTACTTTCGGGTTGGTCCGGGCGACGCGGGACCATCAGATCGACCTCCAGTTGGCAGGGACCGCGTCGCCCGGTGAGGGCATTGGACTTTCCGATTATTGATCGTGGCTTCCTCCAAGAACTTAATGTTTCAATATGGACAACTACGGATCCGATGGCGGTGCTTTTGTTCTCGGCGAGTTCGCGTCGCGAGTGACCATCAGATGCGTTGGTGTTACATCCGGCCAATCAGTGTCTGCGGTGACGACGCGATTGCGGCCCGAATGCTTGGCCCGATAAAGTGCAACGTCGGCGCGCTGCAGCAGGCTGTCGATCGTGTCATCGGGCGATAGCCCGGCCGCGCCCAGGCTGCACGTCGCGGTGATTTTCCGGTCTCCGACCTCAGTCACCAACCTGCTGATCGACTGACGAAAAGATTCCGCCGCGTCGGCAGCGTCGTTCAGCGACATGTTCAGCAGAAACGCAAATTCCTCGCCGCCGATGCGTCCGACGATTCCTGGGAGTTTTCTTGCTTCCGCTGCAACGGCGCGCAAAACGGCGTCGCCGGCATCGTGACCATAGGTGTCGTTGACGGATTTGAAAAAGTCGATGTCGCAGATCAGGGCCGACACGGACTTGTTTGGCGCAGCTTCCGTCAGGGTCTTTTTCGCGCCATCGAAGAAAGCCCGGCGATTCAGAAGGCCTGTGAGCGCGTCGGTGTTGGCCAGTTTAATCAGTTCGGCCTGCATGCCGGTCAGACGTTCCGCCGCGCGCAGCCTTGCTTTCAGTTCCTCCGGAGCGGGCGGCTTATTGATAAAATCATCGGCGCCGTTTTCGAGGGCCTCGATAAGGGCCGTCTGCTGCCGAGCGCATGACATCACGATAATGTAAAGCGGACGATCGATTCCGATAATGCGGCGCGCCTCATAAGCGAGTTGCGCTCCTGAGCCGGATGTGTGCTCGGCTGTGGTAATGAGCGCCCGTATATCCTTGTTTGCAAGGATACCGTCGAGAGTCTCGGGGACGTCATCGTAGGTCGTGACCTGATGACCCCAGGATTCGAGCATGCTCTTCACGATACGACGAACCGTCTGGCTCGGATCGGCTAGGGCGATATGCATCTGTTTACGCCTCGTTAGGTACGTTTGTGCCGGAAGCCTTGAGGCCTTCGTGCGTTTGCACATTGCTCCGGACCTTCCTTACGAGCGCTCTATTTTCAGGTAGGGGGAAATACTGATCTCAGGAAGCAGATGGCTTGGAGACTGCGGGAGACGACGACAAATGCCGCGTGCAGGCTGAAAATCCGATTCCGGGGACACCTGCTCCAGATTGCAAATTCGTTCGAACCGGTTGATATATCGACGTACGAAATGGTCGCGGTTTGCAATATCTCGTGGAAACTCAAAGCGCGGAACCAGAGTACGAATCTGGGGATCAGGAGTTCGAAACTCTTCGGGCGCGCCACTTTTCCCTCCGACCGTGCTTTGATCGGCTTCTCGAACGGCACTGGCGCCGGTAGCTCAGCTGGATAGAGCACCAGACTTCGAATCTGGGGGTCGGGGGTTCGAATCCCTCCCGGCGCGCCAATTCATCGGGAGATGAATATGCGGGTTCTGTTGATCCTGAGTGCCGTGGCGGTTGCCGCGTCAGCTCACGCGCAAGGCTCCGGCAATCCCGTCGTGCGCGGGCGCGCTCTCGCCGCCGAATTCTGCGCCTCTTGCCACGCGGTCGGCCGAAGCGGCGCGAGCCCGAATGCCTCGGCGCCGCCGTTTCGGGCGCTCGGCGACAAGATCGAACTCGACGATTTCGCAAGACGGTTGCGGCAGGGTCTGTCGTCGACGCACCCGGCGATGCCGACTTTCCGTTTCAAGCCGGACGACGCGCACGCCGTCGCCACCTATCTGCTCTCGATCCAGAAATAGCGGCGCGTATTGTCAGCGCGCCGCGTTGCTGACGCGCGGAGCGTCGTCCGTCAGCGCGCGATAGGCGTCGGTGAGGCCGGCGCCGAAGGCATCGTCGCGGCCCTTGGGTCCGAGATCCCTGGCGGTTGCCGCCAGCATGGAACGCACCGCGTCCGGGGTGAGGTTCGGGTTGCGCTGGAGCATCAGCGCAACGATCCCGCTGACCTCCGCCGCCGACATCGAGGTGCCGGTCAGCATCTTGTAGCCACCCTCGGGTATTGCGACGAGAATATCGACGCCGGGCGCCGCCACGGTGATGTGCCGCCCTTGGTTCGAGCCTTTGTAAATCTTGTCCTCGGCATCGGTCGCCGCGACGGCGATCACGCCGGCGTATGCCGCGGGATAGAGCGGCTTCGCCTTCGGGCCCTCGTTGCCGGCGGCCGCGATCGACACCACGCCCTTCTTGCGCGCGGCTTCGAGGCTGCGCTGGATCGCCGGATCGGCCGGGCCGGCAAAGCTCATGTTGATAATGCGGGCGCCGTTCGCAACCGACCAGTCGAGCCCCTTCATGATATTGAAAGTGGTCGCTTCGGCGCTGCTGCCGTTCGGATCGAAGGCGCGCACGGCGAGAATGCGCGCGCCCGGCGCGGTGCCCTTGAGGCGGCCCTGACCGGTGATCAGCGAGGCGATCGCGGTGCCGTGCTCGTGGCCCTTCGGCGGCGACTTCAAGGTGTCGAAGGTGCCGACGACCGCGCCGGCGAGCTCGGGATGAGTGAGATCGACGCCGGAGTCGATCACGGCGACCAGCACGTTCTCGCCGTTTGCGAGCGCATGCGCTTCGCCGAGCCGCAGCTTGGTCAGCGCATATTGCGCAGGATCGCCAACGCGCATGTCGCCGGTCGCCTTCGGCCGCGTGACGACGGCATTCGGATCGGCTTTCACTTCGGTCGGCTCCACCTTCTCGGGCCCGGATTGCTGAAGCGTGAACAGATAGTTCGGCTGCGCCGAGGCGACGGCGTTGCTGGTCTCGAGCGCGCGGACGACAGCCGGAACCGAGCGGCGGTCGGGAATACGCCAGCGGTAGAATGTCGTGCCGGCCAACGTCATCGTCTGCGATTCCAGCCGCTCGAGCCGGAATCGGCGCTGCAGCGCATCGACCGCCTGTGCCGATGTCGTGTTCGGCAATTCGATGACGACCTCGTCGGGCACCATGCGGGTCTCGCCGGCTGGCGGAACGCCACTGCCGCGGCGCGCGGTCTGCGGCTGGCGGGGCGGCGGCGGAGCGCGCCGCGTATTGCGTGGCGGCGGGCGCACGATGTCGTTTTCGTCGACGAAATTGGGATCTTCGATGAACGGGCCAGGCGGCATCGCGTCGGCCGGCGGTGTCGTGGCGATGATACCGCCGATCACGCCGATGGCAGCCGGCCCGACCCAGCCCGGAATGCCGCGGCCGCCGCGGCCCGGCGGACGATAGCCGTCGCCGCCACCGCGGCCCGGCCCTTTATAGCCACCGCCGCTGTGGCCCGGCGTCGCGTAGTTCTGCTTTGGGGCCACCGCGCGGTTGACCTTCGGCGCAACATAACGTTGCGTCGGTTTGACCTGGTAGGAGCGGTACTCTTTATACTGCGCATGCCCCGCATCGATGGCCGGCAGCGAGAACGCCGCGATCGCGGCTGCGAAAACCAGTCCGAGTGTCATGCGCATGGCTGCACCTCGTCTGCCTGAACCGTTTTACTCGACGGTGGCGATGAATTCGACGGTCTTGTCGGTCTGAAGCTGCTTCACGAGCTTGGCGAGCTCTTCCTTCGGCAGGCCGGTTACCGCGACGCGGACACGATACATGCCGCCGGCCAGCGGGCCGCCCGCAAGCGAGAGCTTGTTGGTCTCGAGAAACTTGGTGATGTCGGCGGCGTTCGCCTGCGGGGCAAAACGGATCATGGCGAAGCTGCCTTCGGCCGCCGGCGCCTGCGTCGCCGGTGCCGACGCGGTCGTGTAGCCGCCGGTCACCGCGCGGTCCTGCACGATCACGCCGCCGATCACGCCGGCCTGAACGATGATGGCGAGCACGGCGGCGCTCGCCGCATAGGCGAGGGTGCGCGGCGAAAGGCTTGCCATGAATTCCGACAGGCGTCCGGCCAGATTGAACGAGGGCAGGGCGGTGCGCGCCGGTTCCGCTTCGATTTTGTGGAACAGCGCTTCGCTCGCCCGCGCCGACGGGGCGCCGAGCGACTCGTTGAGATGAATGGTGCCTTCGAGTTCCTCGCGCACCAGTTCATAGCGCCGGGCGAGCTCGGGATCGCTGGCGAGCGCTTCCTCGACACGGGCCGAGTCGCGGCGGCTCAAGGTGCCAGCTGCATGCCACGGCAGCAGCTCCTCGATCTCGTTGTATTGTTCTTTCACCGTGTTCATGGCCAGCCTCGATCGATTCCGTTTTCCTTCAGGACTTCTGCCAGTTTCTTCCGCGCATAGAACATCCGGGTCTTCACCGTGGCTTCCGGGATGCCGACGATTGCCGCCACCTCTTCAACCGATTTCTCGTGGTAGTAGACCAGGTCGATGATCTCCCGATGCTCCGCTGACAGCTTGGTCAGGCATTGGCGCAAGACCTCACTCTTGTCCTTTTTCGCCAGCGACACTTCGGGGTCGTCCGCGGTGTCGACGACGGCTTCGGCCGTTTCGTCGTCGAGTTCCTGATCGGTCTTCTTGCGCAGTGCCGACAGCGCCTTGAAGCGCGCGATCGACAACAGCCAGGTCGACACTTGCGAGCGGCCCTCGAACTTGCCGGCCTGACGCCAGACGTCGAGGAACACTTCACTGATCAGATCCTCCGCCGTCGCCTCGTTACGCACGAGGCGCAGCACGAAACGGTAGACGCGCACATGATGCCGCGCGAACAGCACCTGCATCGCAAGCCGGTCGCCTTTGGCGATACGTCCGATCAGGACCTCGTCTGACGTCGTCTGCATCGACAGGGCGCTCGGCTCACAGGGTCTGTCGCTGACGGGGGCAGCGAGGTTCAAACGGAACACAAAAAAGCCGGCCGGCGCGGCCGGAGGCCATGTTGCCCGGTTCCGTCCGTAACGGGCAACCCGGCGAGGCCAGAGTATCGGGCGGGTGCTAAAATTTAATCAATTAACACAGATGGTTAGCGGAAAATTCCGGAGTCGCGCCGGTTTTTTTGTTGGACTTTTGAACCGGTCGCCGCGGACCCGCGACCTATCTCCAGGATGCGACGAGCGCATTCCCGCACCCCAGGAGAGACCCATGATCCGCAAGCTCATCATCATCGCTGGCGCCGCTGCGACCCTCGCCGCCGCGTCCCTCGCGCCGACCGCTGCCTCCGCCGCCGGCGGCTGGCATGGCTGGCACGGCCATCACGGTCATCACCGCCACTGGCGCGGTCACTATGGCCCCAGCTTCGGCTTCTACGCTCCGGCCTATTACGGCTATGGCTGCTATGTCGTGAAGAAGCGCGTTTTCACGCCTTACGGCCCGCGCATCCGCCGCGTCACCGTCTGCAACTGATCGCGGACACATGCGTCCCGCTTGAGCCCCGGCTTCGCGACGAAGCCGGGGTTTGGCCGCTTTGGATCGGGCGCCGGCCTTACTGCGCTGCTTCGGACGGCGGCGTTTCGTCGTCCTGCGCCGCGGACCGCACTGGCGCGGCGGTTTGCGTCGATGGCCGCTGGCCGACAACCGCCATGGTCGGGATCGGACGTTTTTCGACCCAGTTGACGGAATAGATATCGAAGCGGCGATCACGCAGGTTCTGCACGGTTCCGTACTGACGGGCGTCGACCAGATTGTCGAGCTGCAAATCGGCGATCGCCACCATCTCGGCATTCGGCGTGGTGTCGGCAGCGATGCCGTCGCGTGCGAACGGGAAGTCGCAGGGCGTCAGCACGCAGCTTTGCGCGTACTGGATGTCCATGTTCTCGACATTGGGCAGATTGCCGACATTGCCGGCCATGACCACGTAGCACTGGTTTTCGACCGCGCGGGCCTGACCGCAGTAGCGGACCCGTTGATAGCTCTGCCGCTCGTCGGTACAGAACGGCACGAACAGGATCAGCGCGCCCTGGTCGATCAGATGGCGCGCGAGCTCCGGAAATTCGGCGTCATAACAAATCATCACGCCGATCCGGCCGCAGTCGGTATCGATGGCGGTCAATTCCGTCCCGCCGCGGATACCCCACCAGTAGCGCTCGTTCGGCGTCGGGTGCAGCTTGTACTGCTCGTGGATCGAACCATCGCGCAGAAACACATAAGCGATATTGTATATCGTGCCGTCGGGATCCTGCGTCGGGTGCGAACCGCCGATGATGTTGACGTTATAAGCGACCGCGAGATCGCTCATCAGCTTCTTGAAGCGTTCGGTGTAGTTGTTGAGCGCAGCGATCGCGTTCGCGGCGCTGGTGTGCCGGTTCTCGATCGACAGAAGCTGCAGTGTGAACAGTTCGGGAAAGACCGCGAAGTCCGCCTTATAGTCAGCGACCGAGTCGACGAAATACTCGACCTGCGCGGCGAACTCCTCGAACGACTTGATCGGCCTCAACTGGTACTGGATCGCAGCGACACGCGCCGAACGCGGCCGGCGCACGCCGCGCGGACGCGCGCCGCTCTCGTCCTGCGCAACACGCGGGTTGCGCCAGATCATGTGGGTCGCATAACCGCGGGATTCGTGATCGAACGGCAGATAGTTCTCGAGAACGCCGATCGGCTCGAAGCCGCCGCGCATCTGGAAATTCATGACGGTATCGCGTTGTTTCCCGTCGCGGACCGACTGGACATATTCCTCTGCCGAGCCGACCGATTTCCAGCGCCGGCCCAGGCCGGGCAGGCGGCCGCCGAACACGATGCCCTTGAGCCGCAGGTGCTCGCACAGTTTGCGCCGCTCATTGTAGAGCCGTTGCCCGATCCGCAGGCCGCGGTAATCGGGATCGACGCAGACATCCATGCCGTAAAGCCAGTCGCCGTTCTGATCGTGCTGCGAGGCAAAGCCGCGCCCGGTAATCGTCGTCCAGTCGTGCGGCTTCAGCGCGATCTCGCCGCTGATGCGGAACGTCGCGCAATAGCCCACAATAACGTCCTTGTAGGTTGCCACATACTGGCCTTCGGGAAACTGGTGCTGGTGGCCGCGCAACTGCGCTTCGGAAAACGCTGCATGAGCGCCGAGCGAGGAATAGGCTTTTGCGTTCAATGCGCGAATACCGGGGATATCGGTCACGCGCGCATTGCGGACGATTAGTTTGGGCCGAGTGCCTGGCTTGTTGTTCATCGGGACCTCGTGCAAGGTTCATTGTCGATCCGCAGCCGGTCGACGCTGCGGACCAATTCGATCGGACTGAATTTGCTAATGCTCGCCCGACAGGGCGGCGAAAACGTGCTCGCTTTGAGCTTCAAGAAGTATACACGAAAACGGCGAAAAAATAAAGCCGGCAAGACTTTGGCTATATTCTTGCGAGATCTTGCAAAGCTCACGGTTACTGCGCGCGTCTGATCGAAACCTACTCGCGCCTTGCCGGAAGTTCTGCTAGTTGCATGGCGTCTTTGCGTGCAAGGCGTCTCCGCGGCAAGGACGGCGAGCATCCCACGTTCGCCTTGCCAGGCGGACGGCCGGAGCTTCGCATGTTGACCCCGCTGCGCGCAGCAGCCCGTTTCTTCGAGACAAAAATCGGCTGGAACCGAGTCGGCTTCGCCCTGAGCCTCGCCATCATCACTGTCGCGCTGGTGGTGCTGTTCCGGATGCTGAAGGGCATCGACGTCAACGAAGTCATTGCCGCGATCAAGGCTACCAACAGCCGCTACGTCCTGATCGCCGCGTTCTTCGTGGCCTGCGGCTATTTCACGCTGACTTTCTACGATTTCTTCGCGCTGCGCACGATCGGCTACCGTCACATCCCTTACCGGATCGCCGCCATGGGCGGCTTCACCAGCTATTCGATCGGCCACAATGTCGGCGCGACGGTCTTCACCGGCGGCGCGGTACGCTACCGTATCTATTCGGCCTACGGCCTCGACGCGATCGACGTGGCCAAGATCTGTTTCATTGCCGGCCTGACGTTCTGGCTCGGCAATGCCACGGTGCTCGGACTTGGCATTGCGATCGAGCCCGAGGCGGCCTCCGCGGTCGATCAACTGCCGCCGTTCGTCAATCGCATCATCGCCTTCGTGATCCTTGGGGTTCTGGCCTGCTACGTCATCTGGGTGTGGAGTGCGCCGCGTGCGATCGGCCGCGGCGGCTGGGTCGTGCGGTTGCCGAGCGGTCCGTCGACTCTGCTGCAAATCGTCATCGGTATTGTCGATCTCGGCTGCTGCGCGATTGCGATGTACATGCTGCTGCCGGTCGACCCTCATATCGGGTTCATTACGCTTGCGGTGATTTTCGTCTCTGCGACGCTTCTGGGCTTTGCTAGCCATACGCCGGGCGGTCTCGGGGTCTTCGACGCGGCGATGCTGATCGCGCTCTGGCAATTCAATCGCGAGCAGTTACTCGCGGGCCTGCTCTTGTTCAGGCTGCTTTATTACCTCGTGCCGTTCGCGCTGGCCGTCACTATTCTTGGCATTCGCGAAATCGTCATTAACATGTCGGGAGCGCGCCGATCTGCAAAGCCGCCCACGGTCGAAGTGTCGGGACCGATCCGCAGTGAAATCGAAAAGCGCGTGGCCGAACGTGACAACGCATGACGATGGACGGAACGACCGGACCGGGCGAAGTCCCGCAAGACTGGCGGGCGCGCACCCGTGCGGCCTGGCGGCTCCTGACCGGCCGTGCCGTATCCGTTGTCGAGGCCGACCGGAGACCGAAGTCGGACGAGCCGCAGGCGGCGAGCCCCGATGATGTTCTGATCGAAGCGTTGATCGGTGGCATGCCGGGGCCTGCCATCATTCTCGATCGCGACGGCAAGGTGCTGGCGTTCAATGCGCCCGCGGCGTCGATCGCGCCCGCGTTGCGGCGCGGCGAACCGGCCCTGATTACATTACGTATGCCGGAGGTGGTGGAAGCAATCCGGCGCGCTTCGACGACCGGCGAGCACCAGCGGGTCGAGTTCTTTCAGCGAGTGCCGGTCGAGCGCTGGTTCGAGGCTTTCGTCAGTCCGGTCGCGATGACGACGGCATCGCCGCGATCGCGCATCGACATGCTGGTCATGACGTTTCACGATCTCACGCCGTTGCGGCGGGTCGAGGAGATGCGCGCCGATTTCGTCGCCAATGCCAGCCATGAGTTGCGCACGCCACTCGCCGCGCTCTCGGGATTTATCGAGACCTTGCAAGGGCCGGCGCGGGACGATCCGGCGGCGCGGGAACGTTTTCTCGCGATCATGCGCACTCAGGCGACCCGCATGGCTCGGCTGATCGACGACCTGTTGTCGCTGTCACGCATCGAGCTCAACGCCCATTTGCGGCCGGACACCCCGGTCGAGATTGAGCCGATCGTGCGCCAGGTCGTCGACGGCCTGCAGCCGCTCGCGCGGGACCGTGACGTCGCGTTCAGGGTCTCGGTACCGCCGGAAAAGCTCACCGTGCTGGGCGACCGCGACGAACTGGTCCGCGCGCTGGAGAACCTTGTCGAGAATGCGCTGAAATACGGCTCGAACGGCAAGCGGGTCGACATCGCGGTCAGCCGGAGCGCGGCGCTTAATGTCGGCGAGGAAGCCCGGATCGCCGTTCGCGACTATGGTCCGGGCATTGCGCCCGAACACCTGCCGCGCCTGACCGAGCGGTTCTACCGGGTCGACGTCGCCGACAGCCGGGCCCAGGGCGGCACCGGGCTCGGCCTGGCGCTCGTCAAACACGTGCTCAATCGCCACGGTGGCCGGCTCACCATTGAGAGCACTCCGGGCACCGGCGCGACCTTCAACGTGTATCTGCCATTGCGAACGACAAAAGCGGCCTGACGCTTATTTTTTCATGATTTATCAATGGCATGAAGCGTCATGCTACTGTCATGTGACTTTTATAAATACGTCACGTGCAGCCCATAACCCTGCGACCGGTTCCGGAAAACATCAATCCGATCCTCAGAATCGGTGTCCGGAACGCAGTCTGGAGAGCGTCAAGATTCGAAAAGCCGCGACCGCTTCCTGAAGTCAGGAGCGAAAAGACATGCCAGCGCGTGGGCACAACTGCCCGCGTGGTCTTGATCGCAAACAATGGAGAGATCCCGTGAAAGCTAAATTACTCGCCAGTGTGCTCGCGCTTGCTGCGGCCGGAATGGTCGCGACTGGCGCCGAAGCGAGGGACCAGATCCGCGTCGTCGGGTCGTCCACCGTGTACCCGTTCACCACCGCGGTCGCCGAACAGTTCGGCAAGACCTCAGGCATGAAGACACCGGTCGTCGAGTCGACCGGCACGGGCGGCGGCATGAAGCTGTTTTGCGCCGGCGTCGGCGAAACCCATCCGGATGCGACCAACGCTTCGCGCCGCATGAAGAAGAGCGAATTCGAGCAGTGCCAGAAGAACGGCGTGAAGGACATCGTCGAGCTGACCGTCGGCTATGACGGCATCAGCGTGGCGCAGTCCAAGGCCGGCCCGGGCATCAAGCTCACCCTGTCGCAGCTGTTCCTGGCCATCGCCAAGGAAGTGCCGGGCGCGGACGGCAAGCTCGTCGCCAACCCGAACAAAAACTGGTCGGATATCGACAAGGCGCTCCCGAACATTAAGATCGAAGTGCTCGGCCCGCCGCCGACCTCCGGTACGCGCGACGCGCTGCATGAACTGCTGCTCGAAGCGGGCGCCGAGAAAATTCCGGCTCTCGCTGCTCTGAAGAAGTCGGATCGCAAGGCGTTCGACAAGGCCTGGAAGTCGCTCCGCGAAGACGGCGCCTATGTTGAGGCTGGCGAGAACGACAACGTGATCGTCCAGAAGCTGGTCGCCAACAAGAACGCGTTCGGCATCTTCGGCTACTCGTTCCTGGAGGAAAACTCGGCCAAGCTGCGCGGCGTTCCTCTCAACAGCGTCGAGCCGACCTATGAGAACATCGCGGGTGGCAAGTATCCGGGCTCGCGTCTGCTTTACGTCTACATCAAGAAGCAGCACGTCGGCACCATCCCGGGCCTCGACAAGTTCGCCGCGGAATACGTGTCGAACAAGGCGATGGGCGATGATGGTTATCTGCCGAAGAAGGGCCTCGTCCCACTGCCGAAGGCGTTGGCCGAGAAGGTCCGCAAGTCGGTGACTGGCATGGAGCCGCTCAACGCGGATCCGCTGTCCTGATGCAAATTGGTCTGCGGCCGCGCCGGGCTGGCGCGGCCGCGGGCTTTCCTGAAGGATCGGGCCGGGCCGTTTTGTTGCTTGTTTTTCGGCCGGTCTGCTCCAAGCGTTGGTGCCAGGGGTGAGGGGCTGATATGTCGCTGATCTACTTCACGGGCCTCGGCGGTCTGGGTCTCATCGGTTTCTTTTTCGGGCGCATGCGCGCCGGCACCGCAACCGAGTCGTCTTCGCTTCAGTCCCGGCCGATCTATCACGGCGCCTTCGCGGCGCTCTCTGTGCTGGTGCCGATGGTCCTGATCTTCGCCATCGGCATTCCGCTGGTCGAGCGAATCTCCGAGGCACAGACGATTTCCGCTTTCGATCCCGCGATCGGCGATGATGGCCTCAAGCGTTCTGCCGTCATGCGCGATGTGCTGTCGGTCGTCGACGGGAAATTCACTGGCCAGCCGACCGCCGCGCTTGCCCGCGCAGTGGAAGCCTACCAGTCGGTTCACGGCTTTCTGAACAAACTGATCCTCGCCGCCGGCCTCGTGTTCGGCCTGCTTGGTGTCGCATTCGGTTTGCGGTCGTTCTCGATTAATTTCCGCGCCCGTAACCACGTCGAGCGCTTCGTGGCTTACGTGCTGATGGCTTGCGCCAGCGTCGCCGTGCTCACGACCATCGGGATCGTCTTCTCGGTTTTGTTTGAGACCGTACGCTTCTTCCAGAAGGTGTCGCCGATCGACTTCCTGTTTGGGTTGCAGTGGAGCCCGCAGACCGCCATTCGTGCCGACCAGGTAGGTTCTTCCGGCGCCTTCGGCATTGTGCCGCTCGTCACCGGCACGCTGTTGATCACGACCATCGCGATGCTGGTCGCCGGTCCGATCGGGCTGTTCGCCGCGATTTACATGGCGGAATACGCTTCGCCCCGGTTCCGCGCCTTTGCCAAGCCGATCCTCGAAATCCTCGCCGGCATTCCAACCGTGGTGCTCGGCTTTTTCGCGGCCCTCTCGCTCGCGCCGTGGCTTCGCGCCGGCGGCGAGGCGCTTGGCCTGAATGTCGCGTCCGAGAGCGCGCTGGCGGCCGGGCTCGTTATGGGCATGATGATCATCCCGTTCGTATCGTCGCTGTCCGACGACGTCATCAACGCCGTGCCGCAGTCGTTGCGCGACGGCTCGCTGGCGATGGGATCCACCAAGTCCGAGACGATCAAGAAGGTCGTCCTGCCCGCCGCTTTCGCCGGCATCGTGTCGGCTTTCATGCTGGCGATCAGCCGGGCGGTCGGCGAGACCATGATCGTGGTGATGGCGGCCGGTCTTGCTGGCAACCTGACCTTCAATCCGCTCGAAGCAGTGACGACCTTCACGGTCCAGATCAAGACCATCCTGGTCGGCGACCAGGAGTTCGACAGCGCCAAGACGCTCGCCGCCTTTGCGCTCGGCTTCGTCCTGTTCTTCTTCACCCTGACGCTCAACGTGATCGCGCTTCAGATCGTCAAACGCTACCGAGAGCAATATGACTGACGTTGTCCTGCCCGTGTCGGGCACGCTCGATTTCAAATCCGAGGCTGCGAAGGCGCGGATCAAGGCGCGCTATCGTGCGGAATCGCGGTTTCAGCTCTACGGACTTACCGCGATCGGCCTGACCGCGATTTTTCTCGCGGTGGTGCTGGTCGATATCGTCATCAAGGGTCTGCCCGCCTTCACGCAGAACTCCGTTGTGCTCGAGGTGAAGGTCGACCCGGCCGACGTCGATCCGCAAAACACCCGCAACCCCGCCACGATCCGGACCGGTGATTTTCAGGCGCTGGTGCGCAATACCCTGCGCGGCCTGTTCCCGAATGTGACCGACCGCGCCGGCCGCCGTCTGCTCGACGGGCTGGTCTCGACCGGCGCCGCCGACAGTCTGCGCGAGCGCGTCGCCGAAGATCCGTCGCTGATTGGGCAGACCATCAAGGTGCCGCTGCTGCTCTCGGACGATGTCGATCTTTATTACAAGGGCCTCGGGACCAAGATCGTAAGCCGCGGCGGCAGCGGCATCGCGACGCTGAGCGGGACATCAGGCGAAATCACGATTTTGACGTCGGCGAACGATTTTGCCTCCGAGATCACCACCATCAAGGTCAATCTGTCGCAACGGGCGCGCGATCTGCGCCGCGAGGCTGATCGGCTGCGGCCGAGCGTGCAGCGCCTCGAAACAAACACGGCCGCGGCGGAGCGCTCGCTCGCCGCTGCGCGCGCCGCCAACGACACGGCGCGGGTATCGTCGCTCGAGACCTCGCTCGCGACGGTGAC
>JBFWZV010000045.1:0-30419 GCA_050184975.1 Pseudolabrys sp.
GACGGCGAGCGGTCGTCATACTTGGTCTGGACGTTGTAGCCGCCGGTATTGGCGTGGAACTCGATCCAGTTTGCGGCCGGGTTACGGCCGACATAGCACATGCTGTTTTCGGCGAGATAGAACAGGATGCCGTCGCCGATGACATGACCGTAGTGCGTCACCGGCGCGAACTGCTTGGCTTGATCGATGCTGAAGTTCTTGAACGAGTTGGTGGCGAGGTGCGACAGCAGCTTCACCGTGTCCGGTCCTTCGACGAACAGGTTCACCATGTGGTGAGTCTGGTCGAACAACACGCAGCTGTCGCGCCAGGCGCGCTGCTCGTCACGCCAGTTCGAAAATTCCGGCGCCACGACCGGATAGACATAGGCGCCGATCTGCGAATTGCGCATCATGTCGACCGCGTTGCCGGCCGCTTTCAGTTTCTCTTCCAGGTTCTTTGCCATCGCTCGTTACTCCGACAGGGTTGTCCGAAAACCGGGTCGCCGCAGGTTGCCGGCCGGGCGCGGTTAGCCGCGCCAGACGGACTTACGGCGTGAATGTATACAGGGAGCCACATCCGGCTCCGCATGACCTCGATTGCTGATCTCGATTTCCCACCAAATCCGTCGTTCTTCTCGATATTGCCGGACGGGCTGGCGGCCGCTTACTCCCGTGTTGTATACAGCATGAAACGGCGCGGGCCTCAAGAACCCGGCCAAGGATGGAGCCGCCCTTGCCCAACCAGGCCCCCGAGACCGAACGCTCGTCGTCCCAGACAGTGAAGGCCCAGTTGTCGCTGCGGGATCTCGTGTTGTCGGGCGAGCTGAAGGCCGGCGACCGCATCTCGGAACTCTCGATGGTGGAGCGGCTCGGTATCTCCCGTACGCCGATCCGGATGGCGCTGGTTCGGCTCGAAGAGGAAGGTTTTCTTGAAGCGCTGCCGTCCGGCGGCTTCGCGGTGAAGGCGTTTTCCGAGCGCGACATCCATGACGCGATCGAACTGCGCGGTACGCTCGAAGGCTTCGCGGCGCGGCTTGCCGCCGAACGCGGTGTTGCCGCGCCGGTGCTCGCTGAAATGAAAGACGTTCTGTCGCGCATCGACGCGCTGGTGGGACGTCCCACGCTGAGCGTCGACGACTTCTCCGAGTATGTCGGGCTGAATGGCCGGTTTCATGCCCTGCTGATCGACGCCGCCGACAGTCCGGTGTTGCGGCGGCAGATCGAGCGGGCGCTCAATCTGCCATTCGCGTCGCCGAGCGGTTTCGTCATGCTGCAAGCCGTGCTGCCGGAGGCGCACAAGATTCTCACCATCGCGCAGGACCACCACCATTGCGTGGTGCGCGCGATTGAAGATCGTGAAAGTGCGCGCGCCGAAGCGCTGATGCGCGAACACGCTCGGCTGGCCCACCGCAATCTCCAGCTCGCCTTCCGCAATCAGGGCACGCGCGACCTCGTGCCGGGCGCGGTGCTGATTCGAAGGCCGGTCGCCGTCGCCGGTTGAGAATGATAGAGGTAAGTTCGGGCTGGACCTGAAACGCCAAAATAAGAACCGGCCCCGCCATAAATGGCGTGCGTAACGGTTCCGGGAGGAGTGGATGTCTGTCTTTGTTCTGGTTCACGGCGCATGGCATGGCGCGTGGTGCTGGCGGCGGGTCGCGCCGCTGCTCGCAAAGAATGGCCATGAAGTCTACACACCGACATTGACCGGCGTTGCCGAACGCTCTCACCTGATCCACCCTGACATCAATCTCGACACTCACATTCTCGACGTTGCCAACGACATCAAGTGGCGTGAACTGAAGGACGTCGTGCTGGTCGGGCATTCCTATTCCGGGATGGTGATCTCCGGCGTCGCCGAGAAGATGGAGAGCTGCATTGCAGCCTTCGTAATGCTCGATGCGTTCTTCGCTGAGGGCGGCCAATGTCTGGTCGACCTCCAGCCGCCGCAGATGCAGGAAGCGTTCCGCGCCGCAGCGGCCAAGGGCGTGACGGCCATGCCGCCGCGGCCCGCGGCGATGTTCAATGTGAATGATGCCGACCGGGCGTGGGTCGATGCGCAATGCACACCGCACCCGATCAAATGCTTCACGCAGCCCATCGAGCTGACCGGTGCTCGCGACCGCATTGCCAGGAAGGCTTATATCCGCGCCAGTGGCTATCCGAGCGTGCCGTTCGACGCCGGCCTCGCGAAGGCGCGTAGCAAGGGCTGGCAGGTCTTCGAAGTGCCGTGCGGTCACGACGTCATGGTCGATATGCCGGACCGCCTCGCGCAAATTCTCAACGAGCTTGCCTGATATCCATCCCCGCCGGAGCTAACTGAATGTCCGATCAGAAACCGCCTTTTCGCGCCGATCATGTCGGTAGCCTCCTTCGTCCCGCTTCGCTGAAGGACGCGCGGGCAAAACACGCGAGGAAGGAAATCGGCGATGCCGAACTGCGCGCGGTCGAGGACCGCGAGATCGAGCGGGCGATCCGCAAGCAGGAGGAGATCGGCCTGAAGCTCGCCACCGATGGCGAGATGCGCCGCTCGTGGTGGCATTTCGATTTTTTCCGCGGCCTCGAAGGCGTCGATTTCGTCTCGATGCCGGCGATCAAGTTCCACGGCGTCGAGACCAAAGCCGAAGGCATCGAGATCAACCGCAAGGTCGATTTTGCCGGCCATGTCCATCTTGAGCATTTCAAGTTCTTGAAGGCGCACTGCAAGGTGACGCCAAAGATGACGATCCCGGCGCCGAGCACGTTCCACTTCCGTCAGGGCCGCGCCAAGGTGAGCAAGCAGGCCTATCCGGACATCGAGCAATTCTGGGAAGACGTCGGCGCGGCGTGGAACAAGGCGATCCACGCTTTCTACGACGCCGGTTGCCGCTATCTCCAGCTTGACGACACCGCCTGGGCGATGGTCTGCGACCCGAGAGAGCAGGACCAGTCACGGCAGCGCGGCGACGATCCCGACAAGCTGCCGACGATCTATGCGCGGCTGACCAATGCGGCATTGAAGAACAAGCCCGCCGACATGACGGTGACCATGCACTCCTGCCGTGGCAATTTCCGCTCGACCTGGATCGCGCAGGGCGGATATGAGTTTGTCGCTGAGCAACTGCTCGGCAACACGGATCTCGACGGCTATTTCCTCGAATATGACTCCGACCGCGCCGGCGGCTTCGAGCCGCTGCGGTTTTTTCCAAAGGGCGGCAAGCGGCTGGTACTCGGCCTCGTCACCTCCAAGAGCGGAAAGCTAGAAGCCAAGGACGACATCAAGCGCCGTATCGACGAGGCGACAAAGTATGTCGCACTCGACCAGTTGTGCCTGTCGCCGCAATGCGGCTTCGCCTCGACCGAGGAAGGCAATGTGCTGGCCGAGGACGAGCAGTGGGCGAAGCTCAGGATGATCGTCGAGCTCGCGGATGATATCTGGCGCGGCAAATAGAAACCGAAATGGCGTAGCGATTATGAGCAGCAAGCCCCCGTTCCGCGCCGACCACGTTGGCAGCCTGCTTCGCCCCTCGGCTATCAAGGAGGCGCGGGCCAGGCGCGAGCGCGACGAAATCACGGCTATGGATCTCAAGGTCGTCGAAGATCGCGAAATCGAGCGTGTCATCAAGAAGCAGGAAGAGATTGGCCTCAAATCGATCACTGACGGTGAATTCCGTCGCGCGTTCTGGAACTACGATTTTCTGGGCGGGCTCGACGGCGCCGAAGCCTATCTCGGCGAGCGCAAGATCAAGTTTCAGGGCGTCAACCCGAAGCCGATGATGATGCGGGTGACCGGCAAGCTCGGCGGGTTCTCGGGCCATCCGATGATCGACCACTTCAAATTCGTTGCTTCGCGAACCACGCAGACGGCCAAAATGACGATCCCGTCGCCGTCGTCGATGCACTTTCGCTACGGCCGCGACGCCGTGCCGGAGGCGATCTATCCCGACATGGCGGACTTTTATCGCGATCTCGGCGAAGCCTATCGCAAGGCAGTGGCTGCGTTCGGCGCGGCCGGCTGCCGCTATCTCCAGCTCGACGAGGTCAATTTCACTTATCTCTGTGATCCCAAACTGCGCGAGCAGGTCGCGCGCCGCGGCGACGATCCGGAAAAACTGCCGACGATCTATGCCGGCATGCTCAATGCCGCGATCTCCGGCGCGCCGGCCGACATGAGCGTCTGCATGCATCTGTGCCGGGGTAACTTCCAGTCGACCTTCGTGGCGTCAGGCGGCTACGAGCCGGTTGCTGAAATCCTGTTCAACGACATCAATGTTCACGGCTACTTCATGGAGTACGACAGCGATCGCGCCGGCGGCTTCGAACCGCTGCGTTTCGTGCCGAAGGGCAAGATGGTCGTGCTCGGGCTTGTCACGTCGAAAAGCGGCCGCCTCGAGCCGCGCGACGAAATCCGCCGCCGCATCGACGCAGCCGCCAAGTTCATCCCGCTCGACCAGCTCGCGCTGTCGCCGCAGTGCGGCTTCGCTTCGACCGAAGAGGGCAACATCCTTGCCGAGGACGAGCAATGGGCGAAGCTCGCGATGATCGTCGAGATCGCCGACGAGATCTGGGGTTCGAAATAACACGATAATCCGGGAGGCACTCACGATGGCCCTGCGTACCAAACCGCCGTTCCGCGCCGATCATGTCGGCAGTCTCTTGCGGCCGGCCGCGCTGAAGGAAGCACGCGCGAAATTCGCCAAGGGTGAGATCGATATTGCGGCGCTGAAAGCGGTCGAGGATCGCGAGATCGAGCGCGTCATCAAAAAGCAGGAAGAGGTCGGCCTGCAGTCGATCACCGATGGCGAGTTTCGCCGCTCCTGGTGGCATCTCGATTTTCTCTGGGGTCTCGACGGCGCCGAGAAGCATGTGATGGATACGGGGGTTGCCTTTGCCGCGGTCACTACCCGCAGCGAGGGCGTCAAGGTCACCGGCAAGCTCGGCTTTACCGGCCACCCGCATATCGACCACTTCAAGTTTGTCGCCGCGCACACCAAACGGACGCCGAAGATCACGATCCCGGCGCCGTCGGCGATGTATGGCCGGCCGGTCAAGCCGCCGATCAATGAAAAGGCCTACCCGAAGCTCGACGCGATGTTCGAGGATCTCGGCCAGGCTTACCGGAAAGCGGTGCGGGCCTTCGCCGACGCCGGCTGCCGCTATCTCCAGCTCGACGAAGTCTTCATCGCGATGCTGTGCGACGAGAAATACCGCCATCAGATGACGGCGCGCGGCGACGACCCGGAAAAGCTAGGGCCGCTCTACGGCGATCTGATCAACGCCGCGATGTCGGACATCCCCGCCGACATGACAATTACGATGCACATGT
Organism: Pseudolabrys sp.; assembly: GCA_050184975.1. Taxonomy (GTDB): domain Bacteria; phylum Pseudomonadota; class Alphaproteobacteria; order Rhizobiales; family Xanthobacteraceae; genus Pseudolabrys. Next base: position 5,282 of record JBFWZV010000045.1, read on the forward strand.
GCCGCGGCAACTACAAATCGACCTATATGGGCGCCGGTGGCTACGAGGCGGTGCAGGAGGTTCTGTTCAACCGCATCAACGTCCATGGCTTTTTCATGGAATACGACAGCGACCGCGCCGGCGGTTTCGAGCCGCTGCGCATGGTGCCGAAGGACAAGCTCGTGGTGCTCGGCCTCGTCACCACCAAGACCGGAAAGCTCGAAGCCCGCGACGAGATCAAACGGCGGATCGACGAGGCGGCAAAATATATTTCGCTCGATCAGCTTTGCCTGTCGCCGCAATGCGGGTTCGCTTCCACCGAGGAGGGCAACACGCTCGCCGAAGAGGAGCAGTGGGCGAAGCTGCGGATGATCGTCGAGATCGCCGACGAGGTCTGGGGCCGCTAGCGCAACGACGCCTGCGCGATCGGGATCGCGTCACCGTCGGTGTCGTCAACCGGCCCCAATGCCCAATGCCGGCCTTCCAGCACGGTGACGCGGACGACGGGGATCACGCCGACCTTCAGCGTCGGGTCGAAATAGCGCATCGCCCGCAGGTTCAGATCGATGACGCGGCCTGGCTTGAGCGGGCCGACGTCGTTGATCCGCACGATGGCGCGTTTGTCGCCGACCTCGACCAGCGCATAGGCCAGCTCGTATTTCATGCGATAGCGAACGCCCCCGAAGCGCCCGCGCAGCCCGATCTGGATCGCGGCGGTCCAGCCTTCGGGGTCGTAGGTTTCGCCGGATGCGGTCTCGGTGGTGCCGGCATCTTCGTCGTCGGGGTCGGTCGGATCGTACATCGACGCCGCGCCGACAATCATTGTCGGCGCAAGCTGCACCTTCGGCTCCTCGCTCGGAAGGGCAAGGGACGGCGGGGCGAGCGCGGCCGGGTCCAGAGTCGGCGGCGTTGCCGGCGGGATCAGGCGGGGAAGACTGGCGGTGAGGTCGCCCGCCGCCTTGGCAAGATGAATGCTTGTGATTGCCAGCGTCGGCCGGCTTTCGAAAAAGCTGGAGAATTCATTGTGCCCGGCGCAGCCGTCAATCCGTAACAGGCTTCGTGGCTCCTGCATGGTCGCGCATTCGGCGAGCACCGTCTCGACACGGTCGAAACTGGCCTGTGTCACGCCTGCGGGAATCCAGGTGGCCAGCAACGCGATGGCCCAGGCACGGGTCCGAAGCAAAACGAAGGACGGCCGCACATTTGCGCGCGGCGACGCATCGGCAATGTTCATGCGGCCCCCCGGCCGATGTTTTCTGGTGTTGCCGATTACGCCAGCGTCGCCGTAAGGCTGCGTAAAACCACGCGGCGAAAAATCCGTAAAAATTGTCTTCGATCGATTGAATAGTTGCTCAGCTATCAACGCCGGTTATTTCGAATCGTTACCGAGTCACGAAGCGCGCGACCATCGCCGCGTCGCTCTTGAAGAAACAGGGTTGACGGCGAAGTAACAATGCAGCTCGATAGCGTCGAGCGTTATGCTGCTTCGCGAGAATCCGCCTGCAAAATCGCTTCAGGAATTCTGTCGCACGGTTACGGCGTCGCTAAGCGGCGTGGTTGATGCATCGTTCGAAGCGTGGCCGCCGCTTGCCATTGCGCGGGTGATCGTGGTTAAGAATTCAGGACATTGGGGTTGGGGACCGATCCATGACTGGAGTCGTTGCGGGGAAGGTCGCCATCGTGACCGGGGCGGGCCGCGGCATCGGGCGTGCCATCGCGCTGCTGCTGGCGCAGGAGGGCGCAAGCGTTGTCGTCAACGATGTCGGCGCAAGCCTCGACGGCGCGGGCATGGACAGCGGTCCGGCGCATGAGGTTGCCGGCGAGATCACGAAAGCCGGCGGCAAGGCGATTGCTTCGACGGAAAGTATCGTTGAGCCGGCCGCTGCCGAAACGATCGTCAAATCTGCCATCGACGCCTTCGGCCGTGTCGATATTCTGGTCAACAATGCCGGCATCCTGCGCGACCGCATTTTCCACAAGATGAGCTGGTCGGACTGGGCGGACGTCATCGCCGTGCATCTCAACGGCTCGTTCAACATGAGCCGCGCCTGCTCTGTCCGCTTCCGCGAGCAAGGCAGCGGCGCGATGGTCCATATGACTTCGACGTCGGGCCTGATCGGCAATTTCGGCCAGGCTAATTACATGGCGGCCAAGCTCGGCATCGTTGGTCTGTCACGCGGGATAGCGCTCGACATGCAGCGGTTCGGCGTGCGCTCGAACTGCATCGCGCCGTTCGCGGCAAGCCGGATGGTCGATTCAATCCCGGCCGAGACGGATGAAGAGAAAAGACGCCTCGCGCTGATCCGGCAGTCGACGCCGGACAAGATCGCGTCGCTCGCGGTCTATCTCGCGTCCCACCAGGCCGAGGGCGTCACCGGGCAGATCTTCTCGGTGCGGAACAACGAGGTCTTCCTGTTCAGCCAGCCGCGGCCGATCCGTGCGATCCACCGCGCCGACGGCTGGACGCCGGCCCGGCTCGCCGAGCAGCTCAAAGGAGCCTTCGGCGCTTCGCTGACGCCGCCCGAGCGCTCCGAGGACGTGTTCTCCTGGGATCCCATCTAAATCCGGGGTTACGCATTACCGCTTGCGATATGCGCGGGGCAGTGCGCGGTATAGTCTGCGCCGAATGAGCAATCCTGCCGGAGTTGTTGTGTGAGTGCGACCGTCCCCCAGCCCGACGAATTTGCGCCGATCCGCGAGTCGGTCCGCGCCCTGTGCGCGAAGTTCCCCGGCGACTACTGGCGCGCTCTCGACCGCGATCGCGCCTATCCGGCCGAATTCGTCAAGGCACTGACCGAGGCCGGCTATCTTGCCGCCCTCATCCCTGAGCCATATGGCGGCTCTGGACTGCCGCTGCGCGCCGCCGCCGCCATCATGGAAGAAATCCACGCCGCCGGCGGCAACGGTGCGGCCTGCCACGCCCAGATGTACACGATGGGCACCATCCTGCGGCACGGCAGCGAGGCGCAGAAAGCGGCGTATTTGCCGAAGATCGCGTCCGGCGAATTGCGTTTGCAGGCGTTCGGCGTGACCGAACCGACGTCGGGCACCGACACACTCTCCTTGCGCACCACCGCACGCAAGCAAGGGAACGCAACTTACGTCGTCAACGGCCAGAAGATCTGGACCTCGCGCGCCGAGCACTCGGATCTCATGCTCCTGCTCGCGCGCACCACGCCGCGCGAGCAGGTGCAGAAGCGTACCGACGGACTTTCGGTGTTTCTGGTCGACATGCGCAAGGCGACGGCCAAGAGCCTCGCCATCAAGCCGATCCGTACCATGATGAACCATGCCACCACCGAGGTATTCTTCGACAATCTCGAAGTGCCGGCGGACAATCTGATCGGCGAAGAGGGCAAAGGCTTCCGCTACATTCTCTCCGGCATGAATGTCGAGCGCATCCTGATCGCGTCGGAATGCGTCGGCGACGCCAAATGGTTCATCGACAAGGCGACCAAATATGCCAAGGAGCGCGTGCTGTTTAACCGCCCGATCGGGCAGAACCAGGGCGTGCAGTTTCCGATCGCGCGCGCCTATGCGCAGATGCGCGCCGCCGAGCTGATGGTGCAGGCAGCCGCGCGCGGCTACGACGAAGGCCGGGACGTCGGCGAAGAGGCCAACATGGCGAAGCTGGTCGCCGCCGACGCCTCATGGGCCGCCGCTGACATGTGCGTGCAGACCCATGGCGGGTTCGGTTTTGCCGAGGAATACGACATCGAGCGCAAGTTCCGCGAGACGCGGCTCTATCAGGTGGCGCCGATCTCGACCAATCTGATCCTGTCCTACATTGCCGAGCATGTGCTCGGCCTGCCGCGGTCGTATTGAGATGGCCGGTCGGGACAATCTGCCGCTCGAAGGTCTTCTCGTCGTTTCGATCGAGCAGGCGGTCGCTGCGCCGCAATGCACCTGCCGCCTCGCGGATGCCGGCGCGCGCGTCATCAAGGTCGAGCGGCCGGAGGGCGATTTCGCCCGCGACTACGATCACGTCGTCCACGGCGAAAGCGCCAATTTCGTCTGGCTCAACCGCGGCAAGGAGTCGGTCGTTCTCGATCTCACGAAAGACGACGATAAAGCCGTGCTCGAAGCGATGCTCGGCAAGGCCGACGTGTTCGTGCAGAATCTGAAGCCCGGCGCGCTTGCCAAGCTCGGCTTTGCCACGACGCGGCTGCGCAACGATTATCCGAGGCTCGTTTGCTGCTCGATCTCCGGCTACGGCGAAAGTGGTCCTTACCGGTCGCGCAAGGCCTACGATCTGCTGATTCAGGCCGAGTCCGGTGTGTCCTCGGTCACCGGGGGGCCGGATGCCCCGGCGCGGGTCGGGGTTTCCATCGTCGACATCGCCGCCGGCTTCAATGCCTATCAGGCGATCCTCGAAGCACTGCATGCGCGCGCTAGGACCGGGCAGGGCGCCGACATCGCGGTGTCGATGTTCGATGCCATGGCGGAATGGATGACCGTGCCGCTGCTGCATGCCGAGGGTGGGCAGCCGTTCCGGCGCATCGGCCTTGCCCATGCGACGATTGCGCCCTACGGCGTCTTCAAGTCGCGCGACGGCGCCGACATCCTCATTGCCATCCAGAACGACCGCGAATGGCGAGTACTGGCGGACCGAATTCTCGGCAATGCCGCGCTCGGCAAGGACCCCAAATTCGCGACCAATCCGAGGCGCGTCGAGCACCGCGACGAGACCGACGCCATCGTGGGCAGCGCTTTCGCTGCCCATGAGGTGACAGCGCTGATGAAAATGCTGGAAGATGCCGACATCGCCTTTGCGCGGGTCAACGACTCGATGCTGCTGTCGCAACATCCGCATCTGCGGCGGATCACCGTCAATGCGCCGTCCGGTCCGGTCTCGACACCGGCCCCGACGCCGATCTTCAACGGCGAGGGCCGTCGTTACGGGGCCATCCCCGCGCTTGGCGAACATACGGACCGCATCAGGTCCGAATTCAAACCGTAAACTTTTGGGGAAACGTCATGTCTGTCGAAATTGACCGCAAGAAACTGATCGTCCCCGGCATGGCCGGGATTTACGAAGCGTTCGCGCCCTACAGCTACGCCTTCATGCGCTTTGCCGCCGGCGCGATCCTCGTGCCGCACGGCTGGCAGAAACTCATCGTCGGCACCGCGCCGGCTACCGCCAAGGGGATGGCGGCGAAAGGCTTCCCGGCGCCGGAGCTCCTCGCCTATGTCGTCGGTGGCCTCGAACTGTTCGGCGCTGCGTTTCTCGCGATTGGCTTCATGACGCGCTTCTGGGCCGCCGCGCTGTGGATCCAGATGGCCGTCATTATCATCTGGTTCACCGGCCCGAACGGCTACTTTTGGAACAAGCTCGGCTACGAATTCTCGCTCTTATGGCTTCTGCTGTTCACCGCGATCTTTTTCCGCGGCGGCGGCCGCTATTCGGTTGATCATCATCTCCGCAAGGAGTTCTGATCTCAGTTGAAGGAGGCGGCGATGGAGATCGGTTTCATCGGACTCGGCAACATGGGCGCGCCGATGGCGCGTCGCTTGATCGAGGCCGGTCATGCATTGGTCGTCTACGACACCCGTAACGACGCGGTGGCGCCGCTGGTCGCGCTGGGGGCGAAGCTCGCCTCCTCGCCGGCCGATGTCGCCAACCGCGTCGAGACGGTGATGGCGAGCCTGCCGGAGCCGCATGTCGTGGCTAAAGTCGCGACCGGCGCCGGCGGCGTCATTGAGGGCAAGAAGATCAGACGCTTTATCGACCTGTCGACCACCGGCTCGCGCGCCGCCGTCGAGATAGCGACGGCACTGGCCAAGAAGAATATCGTGCAGATCGACTCGCCGGTATCGGGTGGCGTGGCCGGCGCGAAAAAAGGCACGCTCGCGGTGATGGTGTCCGGCCCGGCAGCCGAGATCGCGCCGGTGAAGGATGCGCTCGGCGTGTTCGGCACCGTCTTCGTCGTCGGCGAGAAGCCCGGCATGGCGCAGACCATGAAGCTCGCCAACAATTTCCTGTCCGCCTGCGCGATGGCGGCGACCTCGGAAGCGGTGGTGATGGGGGTGAAAGCCGGGCTCGACCCCGCCATCATGATCGACGTTATCAATGCCGGTTCGGGGCGCAACACCGCCTCGACCGATAAATTCCCGAAGGCGATCCTGCCGCGCAGCTTCGATCTCGGCTTCGCTACCGCGCTGATGACCAAGGATGTACGGCTCGCGCTCGAGGAAGCCAAGGCGCTCGGCGTGCCGAACGACATCATGAGCGCGGTCGGCCGCGCCTGGGAACTCGCCTATTCGGAAATCGGGCCGGACAAGGATTTCACCACCATCGTCCAGCCGATCGAGCAGCGCGCCGGCGTCACCGTCGGAAAAGCGAAATAGGGCCCGCGCGATGAGCGATGACTTCCACGAGGTCTATGCCGTCAAATACGCCTCGCACGCCCGCAAGCGCGCGGAAAATTACATTTTCGGCGACCCGCACGACGAGATGACGTCGATCTCTTATTACGTCTGGGTCATCAAGGGGCCGCACGGCACGTTCGTCTGCGATACCGGTTTCGATGAAGCCGGCGCGCGGGAGCGCGGGCGACAGATTATTCATCCGGTCGGCGAGGGGTTGAAGGCGCTGGGCGTCGCCCCGGACAAGGTCGACCACGTGATCGTGACGCACATGCACTGGGACCACGCCGGCAATCACGACCTGTTCCCGAACGCGCGCTATCACGTGCAGGACACCGAGATGGCCTACTGCACCGGCCGCTGCATGTGTCACCGGACGCTGCGGATACCGTTCGCCGAGGGCGACGTGCTGGCGATGGTGCGCAAGATCTACGCCTATCGCGTCGAGTTCCACGACGGCACGGAGGAGCTTGCACCGGGGATCACCGTCCACAAGCTCGGCGGTCATTCCAAGGGCCTGCAATGCGTGCGCGTGAAGACGCAGCGCGGTTACGTTGTCGTCGCCTCCGACGGCTGCCATCTCTACTCGCATATGGATGAGGGCCGGGTGTTTCCGATCACCTACAGCGTCGGCGACACGCTCGAAGGCTATAAGACGATCTTGAAGCTCGCCTCGTCGCGGCACCATTTCGCGCCGGGCCATGATCCGCTGGTGATGGATATCTACCCGGCGGCAAAGCCGGGCCTCGAAGGCTGGATCGCGCGGCTCGACGCGGAGCCAAAGGTCTAGAGGAGTCCGAGTTCCGCCACCGCCTGCTTGTGGTGTTCGGCGCTGTCTTCGGAAAAACAGCAGAACGTCACCCGCGTGATGCCACGCGGGCCGGACGACAGTTCCGCCGCCACGGTGCCAACGGCAATGCGCGCGGCACGATCGGCGGGAAAGCGATAAACGCCGGTCGAGATCGCCGGAAACGCGATCGATGTCAGGCCGTGTTGTGTGCCGAGTTCCAGCGCGGTGCGGTAGCAGGAGCCGAGCAGCGCGTCCTCGTCCTGGCCGCCACCGTGCCACACCGGGCCGACCGCGTGAATGACGTGGCTCGCTTTGAGCCGGTAACCGCGCGTGATCTTCGCAGAACCTGTCTCGCAGCCGCCGAGCCCGCGGCACTCGGCGAGCAGGTCCGGCCCCGCGGCGCGGTGGATCGCGCCGTCGACGCCGCCACCGCCCAGCAGCGAACTGTTTGCCGCGTTGACGATCACTTCGACGTCGAGCGTCGTGATGTCGGCGACGTGGATGTCGAGAATGGCGCCGCCGACGTCAGCGACGAGCAGGGGTTCCGATCCGGCCATAAATAAAGTGTATCACGCCCACTCGGCCTGCACCTCGGATTGCAGGTCGACGGTGCCGCGCTTGCCGATGTCCTCGAAATGCGCGTCGAGGAAGCGCCGCGCGGCGCGACGGCCGTTGGTGCGCAGCATTTCGAAAAAATCGTAGTCGGTGTTGAGCCGGCTTTCGGAATTCAGCGTCTTGGCGGAACCGGCGAGCGCGATGCGGTGCATGTTGATGCGGCGGTACTGGCCGGGCCCGGTGCCGCGCGGCAGCCGGCCCTGGTCGATCAGCCGGGCGACGAATTCGATCGCGCGCAATTCGCCCATCAGCGGCGAGTTGAACGTGATCTCATTGAGCCGGCTCATAATCTCCTGCGTGGATGTCGGCGTCGTGTGCCGCACCAGCGGGTTGATCTGCACCAGCAGCACGTCCTCGGTCTGGGTACGGCCGAACAGCGGAAAGATCGACGGGTTGCCGAGGTAGCCGCCGTCCCAGTAGGGCACGCCGTCGATTTCCACGGCGCGGAACAGAAGCGGCAGACAGGCCGAGGCGGCGACCGCGTCGGCGGTGATCTTCTCATGCGGAAAAATGCGCAGGCGGCCGGTGTGGACATTGGTCGCCGAGATGAAGATCTGCGGCGACTCCGCCTTGCGGATCGCCTCGAAGTCGACGAAACGCTCGATCAGGTCCTTCAGTGGATTGATGTTGAGCGGGTTGACGTCGTAGGGCGACAGATACCGCGACAGCGCCTTGAACCAGATGCCCATCGGCGAGTCTTCGAGCGGCAGGAACGAGAACAGCCGATCGACCACCTTGCGCTGCAGATCCGGCAGATTGCCGCCGAGGCTTGCCGCGCGCCAGAACTCGGCGAGCCGCTTGCGCGCCTCGTCGCGGCCGCCGCGCGCCAGTCCGTCCGCGAGCAGTACGGCGTTGACCGCGCCGGCCGAAGCACCGGTGATGCCGTCGATGTCGAGCCGGGCATCCTCGAGCAGAAAATCGAGCACGCCCCAGGTGAAGGCGCCATGCGCGCCGCCGCCTTGCAGCGCGAGATTGATGCGCTTGCGCTGCGGCTCGTCGGGAGCGGGCTGATGGCCGAGGATGCGGTTGAGAAGATCGTTCATGCGATCGGCGCGCGATGAACTACTGCGCCACCCAGCCGCCGTCGATGGAGTAGGCCGAGCCAGTGATGCTCTCGGCGGCGTCGCTCGCAAGGAACACCGCGAGTGCGCCAATGTTCTCCGGCGTCGTGAATTTGTGCATCGGCTGCTTCTCCGACAACAGCGCGACTTCCTCGTCGCGGACCGGTTTGCCCGAGGCCTTGGCTCGGTCGTCGATCTGCTTCTGCACCAGCGGGGTCAGCACCCAGCCGGGGCAGATTGCGTTACACGTGATGCCATCATTCGCCGTCTCGATGGCGACAACCTTGGTGAGGCCGACGAGGCCGTGCTTGGCCGCCACATAGGCGACCTTCTGGGCGCTGGCGACCAGCCCGTGCGCCGAGGCGATGTTGATGATGCGGCCCCACTTCTTCTTTTTCATGGCCGGAACGGCGGCGCGAATGGTGTGAAACGACGACGACAGGTTGATGGCGATCACCGCGTCCCAGCGCGCCGGCGGGAAGTCCTCGATCGGCGCGACGTGCTGAATGCCGGCGTTGTTGACGAGAATGTCGATCGCACCGAATTCCTTCTCGGCCATCTTGACCATGCCGACGATCTCGTCGGGGTTGCTCATGTCGGCACCCGAGTAGCGCGCCTTGATCTTGAATTCCTTCTCAAGACCCGCGCGCAGTTTCTCGATTTCGGCGCCGTCGCCGAAGCCATTGAGCATGAGATTGGCGCCGCTTTTGGCGAGCGCCCGGGCGGTCGCGAGACCGATGCCTGAGGTCGAGCCGGTGACGAGGGCGGTCTTGCCGGTCAGCATGAGGAATCTCCGCGAATGAGGATGGGCGCTCGGTGCCGGCGCCAACCTGCCGGGGTTTCTGTTGCAGCGCAATATGGCGAATGGGTGATTGCGCCGCTTTTTGCCACGCACCAGATATGCTGTAGAAACGGGCCGTTGGAGGCAATTTCCGCGTGGCCAAGAAGTCAATCGCCCGGGCGGTTTTTCCGGCGCCCGATCACGACCATTCGCAGTGCTCGAGCGACGCCATCGCGCATGCCGAGGCGGTGTGCGCCTCGCGATCGCAGCGGCTGACGCCGATCCGGCGTCGGGTGCTGGAGGCGCTGCTCGCGAGCCACCAGCCGCTCGGCGCCTACGACCTGATCGAGCGGCTCGCCAAACGCGGCGCGCGGCCGGCGCCGATCACGATCTATCGCGCGCTCGACTTTCTGCGTGAGCAGGCGCTGGTCCATCGCATCGAGAGCCGCAACGCCTTCATCGCCTGCGCGCACAATCACGACCACGGCGACCCGGTCGTGTTCCTGATCTGCGAACGTTGCGGCACAGTCGGCGAGGCGGCCGCCAAGGCCGTCGCGGAGACGATCAAGACGGCCTCGCGTGCGGCAGGCTTCACTCCGAAATCGCCGGTGATCGAGATTTCCGGCATTTGCAGCCACTGCCGCCCGGCCTGATGTCGCAAGCGCCAGGTTCCGTACACGACCCCAAGGTTTTGGACCACAAGACGCGGGCGCTCGATCCGCTCGCGGCATCGCTCGTGGTGCTGCTCTGCCTGTCCTGGGGCTTCAATCAGGTCGCTGCCAAGCTCGCCTTTGCGGATTTCCCACCGATGAGTCAGGCGGGCTTGCGTTCCGCCGGCGCCGCGGTGCTCGTCTTTGCCTGGTGCCTCATGCGCGGCATCCCGCTGTTCGGCCGCGATCGGACACTGAAGCCGGGGCTGCTGATCGGACTCTATTTCGGTCTCGAGTTCATCCTGATCTATCAAGGGCTCGTTTACACCACGGCGACGCGCGCGGTGCTGTTTCTCTATCTGACGCCGTTTTTCGTCGTGCTCGGCTCGCGCATCTTTTTGCCCGTCGACCGGTTCAGCCGCTTCCAGTGGATCGGCCTCTTGATGTCGTTTACGGGGATGATCGTCGCCTTCGGTCTGCCGACGCCCGCACTCGACCCGAGACAGTATATTGGCGACATCATGCTCGTCGCTGCGGCGGTGTTCTGGGCGGTAACCACGCTGACGATCAAGACCACGGCGTTGGCAAAGGCGTCGGCCGAGAAGGTCATGCTTTATCAGCTTGTCGTCTCGGCGCCGATGATGGGCCTCGCGGCTCTGATCGCCGGCGAGCGCATCGCGCCGCAGCCGTCCTGGATTTCGATCGGCTCGATGCTTTATCAAACCGTCTGGGTCGTCAGCATCACATTCGTGATCTGGTTTGCGCTGGTGGCGCGCTATTCGGCAAACCGGCTTTCGGCCTTTACGTTTTTGACGCCGCTGTTCGGCGTCGCCGCCGGACATTTCGTGCTGGGCGAGCCGATCACGCCCGCTTTCGCGGCGGCGGTGGCGCTGGTCGCGGGCGGTCTGGTCTTGGTCAACCGCGCGTCCTAGGGCATGATCCCCGAAAGTGGGAACCGTCCTTCGGAGAAAATCATGCCCACGCAAAAAAGAGTGATAGCGTTCCGGACAGCATGAAACCGCCATTCCCGCATTCCGCGCCGCAGCGTCCCAACACGACCGAACAGGCGTTGCAGGCCGCCGCGTTCGCCCTGCAGTCAAACCGGCCGGCGGAGGCCGAGCGGATCGCCGCCGAAGTGGTCAGACGCAGCCGCAGCGATGCACGCGCCAATCAGTTGTACGGCTATGCGCTGTTGTTGCAGGGCAAGGCCAAGGACGCCATCGCGCCGCTCCAGCGCGCGTTCAAGCAGATGCGCGACACCTCCATCGAAACGCAACTCGCGGTGGCGTTGCGCGATGCCGGGCAAACCGACGAAGCGATGGAGCGTTTTCAACATGCGGTTTCGCGCACGCCGCCGTTTCCGCCCGCGTTTCTCGAATATGGCAGTTTCCTCAATTCGCTCGATCGTCGCGACGAGGCGATCGATGTGCTCCGGCGTGGATTCGCGATCGCGCCGGAGTTCAGCCCGCTTGCGTTGCAGCTCGTACAGGTTCTTGAATACGGCGGTGATCTCGCTTCGGCGCACGAGGTATTGATCCAGGCGCGGGCGGCCGCACCGAAGAATTGCGATGTTCTTTATATGTCGGCGCGCGCTTATCAAGCCAAGCGCGAGTTTGAGCAGGCCGCAGAATGCTTCCGCGAGGTCATCAAACTCAACCCAAAGGACGCGGCGGCAAAGATCGGGCTGGGAATTTGCCTGCTGGAACTGGGGCGCGATTCGGAAGGACTCGAGCAAGTGTCGAGCGCCAGCCAGACGAGCGAGGTCATGTTTGGCGAATCCGTGGCGGCTCTTATCAGCGCGGGCCGCGGCCGTTTCTGGATTCGGCCGAGCGATGCACGGCGCGCGCTCAAGGGCGAGACGAAATAGGCGTCAGTTGCGGCTCTAGCGCTTGCTGGCGCGAAAACGATGCCGGTAGATTCCTTCTTCGTTGCTGATCGCCCGGGAGATCGCCCGCAACTTATCGGCGTCGTCGTCGGACAGAACCTCGAATTGCGCCTGCCAACTGTCCCGCTTCATCGGGATGCATTGAACGACCGGCGTGCCTTTCGGCAACACGCCGTTGAAATTCATGTCGTGCCAGTGTGCCGGAAAATTGATGAGGCTGTCATGATAGGTGTCGCAGTCTACGAGGCCGGTCAGCGTCGTGAAGGGCAGGTCCGGCCGGTTAACCGGATGCGTGAACAGCACTGAATAGCCGGGCGGCGCCTCGATGCTCCAGAAATTGTTGAACTTGATCGCGAAGCGGTCTTCCTGGAAATACGGCGTGCCGGCGATCTGGCTTGAATCGTGGAACGCGATCGGCGAACGCACGAAATTGTCGATCTTGTTGCTCGGCAGATTGAAGTCCCAGGTGAACTCGCCGTCGTTCACGTGGAGGTCGCACGCCAGCGGGATCAGGAAACCGTAGGTCATCGCGTCGATGAATGGCGGGCACTTCTTGACGGTCTGGCCATCGGACTGGCTGATCGCGTTAAAGGCCCGCTGCGGCATCGCCTTGAACCAGCCGGGCAGGCCCTGCACCGCCGGAATGGGCCGCGGCAGCAAGTCCGCATGCTCCGGCGGGCAGCGGAACGTCAGTGTCATCGTGTCGTCTTGATCCATCGTCGATCCCGTTTACTGCAATTGAGGCGACCTTAACGCACCTTGCTGTGCCCTGTCAGCGCCCGCGTTGACCGCCCTATATAAGTCTGGCACTCCGGAGCGACGGGAACAGCGATGACGGCAGCACTGCAACAGCGCCACAAAACGGTCGCGGTCGATGTCGGCGGCGTCGCGGTCGGCGGCGATGCGCCGATCGTCGTGCAGTCGATGACCAATACCGACACCGCAGACGTCGAGGCGACCGCGCGCCAGGTCGCCGCGCTCGCGCATGCCGGCTCCGAACTCGTGCGCATCACGGTGGACCGCGACGAGGCCGCCGCCGCCGTGCCGCATATCCGCGACCGGTTGCACAAGATGGGCGTCGCCGTGCCGCTGATCGGCGACTTCCATTACATCGGCCACAAGCTGCTCGCGGATCATCCGGCCTGCGCCGAAGCGCTCGACAAATATCGCATCAATCCCGGCAATGTCGGCTTCAAGGACAAGAAGGATCGCCAGTTCGGCGCCATCGTCGAGATCGCGCTGAAGAACGGCAAGCCGGTGCGCATCGGCGCCAACTGGGGCTCGCTCGACCAGGAACTTCTCACCGCGCTGATGGACCAGAACGCGAAGTCGGCGCAGCCGAAGGATGCCCGCGAAGTGACGCAGGAAGCCATGGTGCAGTCGGCGTTGCTGTCGGCGGCGCGCGCGGAGGAAATCGGACTTGCGCGCAACCGCATCATTCTGTCGGCCAAGGTGTCGGCGGTGCAGGATCTCATCGCGGTCTACTGGGAGCTTGCGCGCCGTTCCGACTATGCGCTGCATCTGGGATTGACCGAGGCCGGCATGGGTACCAAGGGCATCGTTGCCTCGTCGGCGGCGATGGGCGTGCTGCTGCAACAGGGCATCGGCGACACAGTTCGTGTCTCATTGACGCCGGAACCGGGCGGGGACCGCACCCGCGAGGTGCAGGTCGCGCAGGAGCTGTTGCAGACGATGGGACTTCGCACGTTTGTCCCGCTGGTCGCGGCCTGTCCCGGCTGCGGCCGCACGACATCGACGACGTTTCAGGAACTCGCCGGCGACATCCAGACTTTCATCCGCGTTTCGATGCCGGACTGGAAGACGCGCTATCCGGGCGTCGAGACGCTCAACGTCGCGGTGATGGGCTGCATCGTCAACGGCCCGGGCGAGAGCAAGCACGCCGACATCGGCATTTCACTGCCCGGCACCGGCGAACAGCCGACCGCGCCTGTCTTCATCGACGGCAAGAAAGCCGCCACCTTGCGCGGCCCGACGCTCGCCGCCGATTTCAAGCAGATGGTGGTCGATTACATCGAGCGGCGCTGGGGCACCGGCGCGAAAGCTGCTGAGTAAATTCAGCGGAGTAGTCGCTACAGCGGCGTATAGCCCTGATCCGACCCACCGCTTCGCGTCCGGAATGAGGCTTCCTCCAGATCGAGATCGCGTTCGATGCGTCGCCGCGCTTCGTCGGTGATCTCGCCTTTGCGCAGCAATTCGTGCAGCAGTTTGCGCTCTTCCTCGAGCAGCGCAAAGCGCAGCCGCGTCCGCCGCGAGACGAATTCGCCGTCCTCCGGCGAATGCGGCAGCAGCGCCAGCCGGCTGTCGTAGCGTGACTTGATGGTGCGCAGCGCTTCGTCGGCGAGCCCGATTTCCTTCGCCAGATCGTCGACGCGGTTCGAAGTCAGTTCGGCAAGCCGTCGCCGCGCGGTGAGCTCCGCGGCGCGCTCGCGGCGTTGTTCCTCATGCGCCGTGCTGCCGAGCCCGAGCCAGCGCGCGATGTAAGGCAGCATGGGGCCGATGCCGACCAGCGTGAGAATAATGACGCCGAAGGTGACGAACAGGATCAGGTCGCGGTTTGGGAACGGCGTGCCCGCCGCCGTCGTGAGCGGAATCGCCAGCGCGGCGGCGAGCGAGACGATGCCGCGCACGCCGGTGACCGAGAGCATGAAGGGCTGCTGCCATGGCGGCGAGGGATCGCGCTGGCGCAGCGAGGGGCTCAGCCAGCGCGGCAGATAGGTCGCCGGAAACACCCAGACGAAGCGCGCGACAATGGCGATGGCGGTGACGAGCAGCGTCGCCACGATGATGTCGCGCAGCGGAAAAAACTGCGCATTCTCGATGATGCGGCGGGCCTGCAGGCCGGTGACGAGAAACACCATGCCTTCGATCAGGTAGACCATCAGATCCCAGAAGAAGATGCCTTGCAGCCGCGTCGCCGAAGAGATCAGCAGCGGCCCGCGCCAGCTCACATAAAGGCCGGCGGCGACGGTCGCCAGCACGCCGGAGCCGCCAAGATGCTGCGGCACCCAGAATGCCAGATAGGGCGTCATCAGCGACAGCGTGATCTCGACGCGCGGATCGTGTGCCCAGCGGCGCAGGTGCAGGCTCGCCCATCCGGCAAGGATGCCCCAGACGATTTCGCCAACGACGATCAGGCTGAAGGTGCCGGCGGCCTCCGGCAGCGAGAAGGCGCCGGTCGCGACCGCCACCACGGCGAAGCGGTAGAGAATGAGCGCGGTGGCGTCGTTGGCGAGACCTTCGCCCTCGAGCACGACGACGAGCCGGCGTGGCAGGCCGAGTTGTCGCGCGATCGCGAGCGGCGCCACTGTATCGGGTGGCGCGATCAGGGCGCCGAGCACGAAGCCGGTGCCCCAGCCGAGGCCGAGCACATAATGCGCCGCTGCCGCAATGGCGCAGGTGGTGAAGACGACGCAACCGAAGGCAAGCAGCACGATCGGCCGCAGGTTAAATTTGAATTCGCGCCAGCTCATCGCGACGCCGGCCGAATAAATGAGCGGCGGCAGGATCACGAGCAGCACGATCTCGGGCGCAAGCTCGATGCTCGGCAGGCCGGGGATCAGCGCCAGCACGATGCCGGCGATCACCAGCAGGATCGACGGCGCGATGTTGAGCCGCCGCGCGAGGACGGCGACGGCGGCCAGAACGCCGAGCAGGGGCAGGAAGGTTTTGATGGCGTCTGCCATGGGTGTCGCCGGCAGCTAAGCCTTGCGCTCCGCGGTGAATCGCGCCGCGGCGCGTAGCACGTCCGCCTTGGCGCCGAACGGCGCCAGCGCGGCCTCGGCCTCGGTCACCAGAGCCTTCAACTTGGCGGCGGCGGCGTCGCGGCCGAGGAGCGCGGGCATGGTGGCCTTGCCGGCGGCGGTGTCCTTGCCGGTCGACTTGCCGACGGTCGCTGCGTCGCCTTCGAGGTCGAGCAGATCGTCGGCAATTTGAAACGCCTGGCCGACCGCGCGGCCATAGCGGTCGATCGACTGCCGAACGGCGTCGTCGGCATCGCCGAGAATGGCGCCGGCGCGACAGGCGAACCGCAACAGTGCGCCGGTTTTCATCGCCTGCAGCGTGGCGACGTCGGTTTCGTGCAGTTTGCGTTTTCCGCCGAAACGGCCTTCCGCCGCGAGGTCGAGCATCTGCCCGCCCGCCATGCCGCCGAGGCCGGCGGCGCGCGCGAGTTCCGAAATCAGATCGAGACGGATCTCGGCATCGTCGTGAACATCCGGGCTCGCCATGATGTCGAACGCAATGGTCAGCAGCGCGTCGCCGGCGAGGATCGCTGTCGCTTCGTCGAAAGCCTTGTGGACGGTTGGCCGCCCGCGGCGCAGGTCGTCGTCATCCATCGCCGGCAGGTCGTCATGGACGAGCGAATAGCAATGCACGCATTCGAGCGCGGCGCCGGCCATCAGGGCTTGCTCACGGGAAACGTCGAACAGCGTTGCGGTCTCGACGAGAAGAAACGGCCGTAGTCTTTTGCCGCCGCCGAGCGTTGCGTGACGCATCGCTTCGAGCAGGCGTTCCGGGCGCGCGACCTCACGGATTGCCGGTTCCGCGCCGAGCAGGCCGTCGAGCAGGGACTCGATGTCCGCCGCCACCGCTTCCAGCCGTCTGGCAAATTCTTCCGCCACAATCGCCTCGATCCGCGCGCCGGTTTTTACCTGAGCGGTCCATGGATAGGCTAACCTGACGGGGAAGGAAACGGCGTGGGGCGCGTGGCGTTGAAACAGCTAAAGTCGGCGGCCTTGCAGAATATCCCCTGGCGACGAGTTTTGCGCCTTGCGGCAATCGCCGCCGTGGGTCTGATCGTGCTGCCTTACCTGTTGACGCCGCTCTACAGTTTCGGACGGCCGGTTTCGACCATGATGGTGTGGCGCTGGGCGACTTTCCAGCGGGTCGAGCGGCAATGGGTGCCGCTGGAACGCGTTGCGCCGGTGCTCGCGCGCAGCGTCATCGTCGCCGAGGATGGGCGGTTCTGTACTCATTCGGGCGTTGATTTTCAGGAATTGCAGGAAGTGCTCGCGGATGCCGAGGGGCTGGAGGATCTCGGCGACCTGCGCGGCGGCTCGACCATCACCCAGCAGCTCGCCAAGAACCTGTTCCTCTGGCAGGGCCGTTCATATGTCCGCAAGGCGCTGGAGTTCCCGCTGGCGCTGTGGGTCAACCTCGTGCTGTCGAAACGGCGGATTCTCGAAATCTATCTTAACGTCGCCGAATGGGGGCCGGACGGCACCTTCGGTATCGAGGCCTCCAGCCGCCGGGCCTTTGGCAAACCGGCGCGCAGCCTCGGCGCCCAGGAAGCCGCGCTGCTTGCCGCGATGCTGCCGAATCCGGTCCGCCGGGACGCCAAGAAGCCCGGCCGGGGGCTGCGCCGGCTCGCCGGGGTCTATGTGGCGCGGGCCCGCCAGGCCGGCGGCGCCGACGATTGCCTCCACCTCAACCCCTAGCCATCCCGGAATTCTTCCTCTATAAGCCCGGTCCTTACCGAAATTCCCGCGTCGCAGCGCCGTTTGGAGCATGAGTTATGGCCGTCCCGAAGCGAAAAACCTCTCCGTCCCGGCGCGGCATGCGCCGCTCCGCTGATGCGCTCAAGCAGCCGACCTATGTCGAGGACAAGGACTCCGGCGAGCTGCGCCGTCCGCACCACATCGACCTGAAGACCGGCATGTATCGCGGCCGTCAGGTGCTGAAGGTGAAGAAAGACGCGTAAGCCGCGCGGACCGGGAGGGCTGGCCAATGTGGCTGATCGGATTTCCCCTCCTGATTATTCCGTTCGCGATCTACAACATCATCGCGTTTTTGATGCCCGGCGTGGCGTGGAATGTGCCCGCCACCACGGTCGTCATGGTGTCCGGCGCCGAATGGGCGATGACGCCCGGCGCCTGGCTTGTCTGCCTCGCCGTGCTGATGCTGCTTTTTGAAATGATCAAGGCGACGCGCACCAGCCAGCGCAGCATCGTCGACCACGCGCTTTCGCTGATCCTGTTTCTCGGCATGATGGTCGAGTTCATTCTGGTGCCGCGCGCCGCGACCGCCACCTTCTTCATCCTGCTGGTCATCGCCTTTGTCGACGTCGTCGGCGGCTTCGCCGTTTCGCTGCGCACCGCGCAGCGCGACCTGACGATCGAAGGCCACGACCGCCTCGTGTCCTGACCACCTCTCAAGCCGGACCGCCCATGCCTCGCGATTTTCACCTGCCCGGCCGCTCGCCGGTGATCTCCTGCAACGCGATGGCCGCGACCTCGCATCCGCTCGCGACGCTCGCCGCCATTGATATCCTGCGCGCTGGCGGCAATGCGGCGGACGCCGCGGTTGCGGCTTGCGCCGTGCTCTGCGTCGTCGAGCCGCACATGACCGGCATCGGCGGTGACTGCTTTGCGTTGATCGCGAAGCCGGGAAAACCGGTCTGGGGTTATAACGGCTGCGGCCGTGCCGGCGCGAACGCCTCGACCGAGGCGCTGCTCGAAAAGGGCATCAAGACCATCGGCACCTCGATCCATGCGGTCACGGTCCCCGGCGCCATCGAGGCCTGGGGCGAAATTCTCAAAGCGCATGGCAAGCTCGGCCTCGACCGCGTGTTGCAAGCCGCCATCGGCTATGCCGAAAACGGCTTCCCGGTCGCCTCGCGCGTGGCGATGGATTGGTCGTTCCAGATCAACAAGCTCAAGAACGATCCCGGCGCCACGAAGCACTATCTTTTCAACGGGGCCGCACCAAAGGAAGGCGACGTCGTCAAGGCACCGGCACTGGCTGCCACCCTGAAAGCCATTGCAGTCAAGGGCCCGCGGGCCTTCTACGAAGGCGAGATCGCCGACGACATGGCGGCAACGCTTGCTGCCCGCGGTTCGTTCCTGACCGCGGACGATTTCGCCGCCCACAAGGGCGAAGCGGTCGCGCCGATCTCGACGAATTATCGCGGTCTCGACGTCCTTGAGATTCCGCCGAACGGGCAGG
This sequence comes from Pseudolabrys sp., assembly GCA_050184975.1. Classification (GTDB taxonomy): domain Bacteria; phylum Pseudomonadota; class Alphaproteobacteria; order Rhizobiales; family Xanthobacteraceae; genus Pseudolabrys. Next base: position 24,372 of record JBFWZV010000045.1, read on the forward strand.
GGCTCACCGCGCTGGTGATGCTCAACATTCTGGAAAACTTCGACCTGAAAAAGCTCGACGCGATCTCGGCTGAGCGTTTCCACCTCGCGCTTGAGGCTGCGCGCATGGGCTATGCGGTGCGCGACACGCATATCGCCGAGGCTTCGTTCATGCGGGTCGGCAACGCGGCGTTGCTCGATAAGGCGTTCGCAAAGACACTCGCGGGCAAGATCGATCCCGCGCGCCGCGCCGACCTGCCGGCGGCGCCGACGCCGGGCAACGACACTGTCTATCTCACCGTGGTCGACAAGGACCGCATGGCGGTTTCCTTTATCAACTCGCTCTATTCGGCCTGGGGTCTCGGCATCGTCACCGAGAAGACCGGCATCTCGCTTAACAATCGCGGCGCGTGCTTCGTCGTCGATCCGAAGCACCCGAACACGATCGGGCCCGGCAAGAGGCCGATGCACACCATCATTCCCGGCATGGCGACGCGCAACGGCCGCTGCGAGTATTCGTTCGGTGTGATGGGCGCGCATTACCAGCCGATGGGCCATGCGCAGGTCGTCAATAATATCGTCGATTACGGCATGGACATGCAGCAGGCCGCGGACGCGCCGCGCGTGTTCTTCGAGGGCGATCAGGTGCTGGTCGAACGCGGCATGCCGCAGGCGGTCAATGACGGTCTCGCGGCGCGCGGTCACAAGGTTGCGGTGACGCCGTCGCCGTGGGGCGGCGCGCAGATCGTCAATATCGACTGGGATCGCGGCGTGCTGATCGCGGGCTCGGAGCCGCGCAAGGACGGCTGCGCGCTCGGGTACTGAGGTGCGCTAGGACGTCGCCGCCATCGTGCCAAGATAGGCGCGGATCGCATAGGCCGGCTCCGCGCGCCGGCGCTCGCGGGTCTGCGGATGCTGCTCTTTTACGGCAATAAGATGGGCGAGGAACGCGGCCGGCCGCGATACGGCGCACGCCTGGCGTGGCGTCACATTCACGAGCGGCACCAGCGCCCGGCATTCGCCCGTCGCGGGTATGGGCTCACCCGCCGGCTCCTCGTCTGTTAACGCCTTCTCCACCACGCGATGTTCCTTTTCAGCACAAGGGCGCCGTCGTTGGTGCTGGAATCGCAAGTCGCGTGCCGCGCGCGGCGTTTATCGTAAACGCGCGGGAAACGGCCCTTTTCCCGGAAATTAAAGTTTTGCGGCTACGTTCCCGGCGAATTCAGTGACCCAAATTGCGCCCGGAACGCTGGCGCGTTCCCAAAATGGGGCGACCGTGATTCGACCGGAACAATCCGCCGCCTTGGGCGAGAAACTCCGAACCAGTCTGCGTCCGGCGAACGCCGCCGCGGACGTACCGGATGCTGCGCAAGTGCTTCGCTCGATCGGCGAAGCGGCCTACGAGTGGCATCTCGACACCGACAGGCTGGTGTGGAGCGGCAACGCCGCCGAAGTTCTTGGCATTGCCGATATCGGCGCGCTTGCGACCGGCCGCGCCTTCGCCGAACGCATCGAGGCCGACGCCAATTCGAGCCGTTTCGACGCGGTTACGCGCTCCAATCAGCGCGACGACGGCAAGGGCGTGTTTTATCAGACTCAGTACGGGTTCAAATCCGGCAGTGGCGATGAAAAAAGCTGGCTGGAAGACACCGGCCGCTGGTTCGCCGGCGCCGACGGCAAGCCTGCGCGCGCTCATGGCGTGGTGCGCGTCATTACCGAGCGGCACCAGCGCGAGGAAAGCCTCACCCAGAGCGCCCGCTACGACACGCTGACCGGCGAGTTCAACCGCGCTTATCTGGTCGAGGTGCTGGGGACGACGCTCGACGAGGCGGTACGCTTCCGCGATTCCTGCGGCTTCCTGCTGGTTGCCGTCGACAGTCTCGAGCAGCTCAACATCGCCTATGGCTTCGAGATTGCCGACGACGTCATCGCTCAGGTGGCGAAGCGCCTGCGCCAGCACATGCGCAACGGCGACCACATCGGCCGCTTCTCCGGCAACAAGCTCGGCATCATTCTCAAGAAGTGCTCGCCCGAGGAAATCATTGTCGCCTCCGAGCGGTTCCTGTCCTGCATCCGCGAGGAGACCTTTCTGACGACCGCCGGTTCGGTCGCGGTCACCGTCAGCATCGGCGGCGTCACCGCGCCGCGCCATGCCCGCAACGCGCAGGAATTCATGGCGCGCGCGCAGGATGCGTTGTCGGAAGTGAAGATGCGCCGGCGCGGCGCCTTCGCCATCTACAAGCCGAGCGTCGAACGTGACGCGCTACGCCGCGAAAGCGCCCGGGTGACCGACGAGGTGATTGCCGCGCTCAACGACCGTCGCGTGACGCTCGCTTTCGAGCCGGTGGTCGAAGCCGCCTCGCGCAAGACGGCGTTCTACGAATGTCTGATGCGGGTTGCCCGCGCCGACGGCAGTTTTGTCCACGCCAACGAGATCATCCCGATTGCCGAGCGGGTCGGTCTGGTGCGCATGCTCGACCATCGTGTCCTGGAACTCGTCGTCAAGGAGCTGGTAGCTGCGCCGCAGTTGTGCGCCAGCGTCAATGTTTCGGCCGCCTCGACCACTGACGCGGGCTGGTGGGACGGGCTCGGCGCTTTGATGCGTGCCAACGCCGGCGTTGCCGAGCGGCTCATCATCGAGATTACCGAAACCTCGGTGATCAAGGACGTCGACGACACCCGCGGCTTCGTCAATCGGGTCAAGGATCTCGGTTGCCGGATCGCGATCGACGACTTCGGCGCGGGCTACACGTCGTTCCGGAACCTGCGGCAGCTTGGCGTCGATATCGTCAAAGTCGACGGCGCGTTTGTCCGCAACATGGCGAGTTCGGCCGATGATTGCGCGTTTGTGCAGACGCTGGTCGATCTTGCCCGTCGCCTCGGGCTCAAGGCGGTCGCCGAATGGGTGCCGGACGAGCGCACGGCGCAGATGCTCACCGATCTTGGCTGCGATTATCTGCAGGGTGAGCTGATCGGCCTCGCCGCGCCGCATCACGAATGGCAGGACGGCTCAACGACCGCGCGCGCCTCGGCCTAGGCGGCGGCGCTCAGCCGCCTCCACCACCCATCTTGTCCAGCCGCCGCTGCATCTCGCTGAGCTGTCGCTTCAACTCGTCGATATCTTCGCTGCCGCGCCCGGCCGCGCCCTTTTCGCCGCGGGCGAACGGGCTGAACATCGCGAAGGCCTTCTCGAACATTTCCATATTGCGGCGGACCTGGTCTTCCATCGCGCCGAAGCCGCCTGCGCCGAACGCCTGCGCCATCTGCTCGCGGAACTTGCCCTGCTCGCGCGTGAAGGTGTCGATCGATTGCTCGAGATAACGGGGCACCAGCATCTGCATGCTGTCGCCATAGAACCGGATCAGCTGCCGCAGGAAAGTAATCGGCAGAAGGCTTTGGCCTTCCTTGTTCTCCTGCTCGAAGATGATCTGTGCCAGCACCGAACGGGTGATGTCCTCGCTGGTCTTGGCGTCATATACGACGAAGTCCTCGCCGGCTTTCACCATGGTGGCAAGGTCCTCAAGCGTCACGTAAGTGCTCGTGCCGGTGTTGTAGAGCCGCCGGTTCGCGTATTTTTTGATTGTGACCGGCTCTTTTTCTTGATCTGCCATGCCGTGAAGTCCCCTTGCCCTGGACGGCAAGGATAGCCAATTTTTTGCAATGCGGGCCACCGTTTTGTGGCGGCGCGACAAGCCATGCGCCCGGCGACGGACAGCTGAACGGATACGAAAAGTGCCGGATTCTGGCCGGATTCCCCCGCGGGACGGTTGTTGACTCAAGGTGACGGCGTATTAAGGATGCGGCAGTGCGAGATACCGAGCGGGCCGTTTTGCCGCAACGCGGATCGTAACAGGAGCTTCGGATGAAAGACGACGTCGTCATTGTCAGCGCAGCGCGCACCCCGGTCGGTGCATTCAACGGTTCCCTGGCGAGCCTTCCGGCTCACGAGCTTGGCAAGGCCGCCATCACAGCCGCGCTCACGCGCGCCGGTGTCGAAGGCAAGCAGGTGTCGGAAGTCATCATGGGTCAGATTCTTACCGCAGGCGCGGGACAGAATCCGGCACGGCAGGCCTCGATCGGCGCCGGCATTCCGGTTGAGAGCCCGGCCTGGGGGGTCAACCAGCTTTGCGGCTCCGGCCTGCGCTCGGTCGCGCTCGGCTATCAGGCGATCTTGAACGGCGACAGCGACATCGTCGTCGCCGGCGGCCAGGAGTCGATGAGCCAGGCGCCCCACTGCTCGCATCTGCGCGACGGAGTGAAGATGGGCGACTTCAAGATGATCGACACCATGATCAAGGACGGCCTGTGGGACGCCTTCAACGGCTATCACATGGGAACGACCGCGGAGAACGTCGCCAAGCAGTGGCAGATCACGCGGGCGATGCAGGACGAGTTCGCGATGAAGTCGCAGAACAAGGCCGAGGCGGCGATGAAGGCCGGCAAGTTCAAGGACGAGATCGCGCCGGTCACCATCAAGACGCGCAAGGGCGACACGGTGGTCGACACCGACGAATATCCGAAGGCCGGCGTGACGCTCGATACGCTCGCAAAGCTGCGTCCGGCCTTCGACAAGGAGGGCACCGTCACCGCCGGCAGCGCGTCCGGCATCAATGACGGCGCCGCCGCCGTCGTGCTGATGAAGGCGAGCGAAGCCGCCAAGCTCGGCAAGAAGCCGCTCGCACGCATCGTGTCGTGGGCGCAGGCCGGCGTCGATCCCTCGATCATGGGCACCGGGCCGATTCCGGCCTCGCGTGCCGCGCTGAAGAAGGCCGGCTGGAAACACGAGGATCTCGATCTGGTCGAAGCCAACGAAGCCTTCGCCGCGCAGGCCTGCGCGGTCAACAAGGATCTCGGCTGGGATACGGCCAAGGTCAACGTCAATGGCGGCGCGATCGCGATCGGCCATCCGATCGGCGCCTCCGGCGCCCGCGTGCTGGTGACGCTGCTTTACGAAATGCAGAAACGGGACGCCAAGAAGGGCCTCGCCACGCTCTGCATCGGCGGCGGCATGGGCATCGCCATGTGCGTTGAACGCGGCTGAGGCCGCGCGAAAACGCACCAAGAAAAGGCGTGTGGAGCGCTGAACGCACTGCGAAAGTCAAAAGTCATAAGACTAATTGGCTTGCGTCATCGTGGCCGGGCAATTGCCCGGCCATGTTGTTTGCTGCACCGTAACGTGCTTGGATTCCGGTCGTGGGCGTCCGCAAGGACGAAAGCCGGGTGAGAAGACTGAAGGGGAGGAGTTATGGCTCGCGTTGCGTTGGTGACGGGTGGTTCGCGTGGTATCGGCGCGTCGATTTCGAAGGCTTTGAAGGCGGCCGGCTACAAGGTCGCTGCAAATTACGGCGGCAATGACGAAGCCGCGCAGAAATTCAAAGCCGAAACCGGAATTCCGGTCTTCAAGTGGGACGTGTCGTCCTACGACGCCTGCGCCGAAGGGATCAAGAAAGTTGAGGCCGAGCTCGGCCCGGTCGAAGTGCTGGTCAACAATGCCGGCATCACCCGCGACGCGATGTTCCACCGCATGACGCTCGAGCAGTGGCAGCAGGTGATCAGCACCAATCTCGGCTCGTTGTTCAACATGACCCGTCCGTTGTGGGAAGGCATGCGGTCGCGCAAGTTCGGCCGTGTCATCAATATTTCGTCGATCAACGGCCAGAAGGGCCAGGCCGGCCAGGTGAATTATTCGGCGGCCAAGGCCGGCGACCTCGGCTTCACCAAGGCGCTGGCGCAGGAAGGCGCGCGCGCCGGCATCACGGTGAATGCAATCTGCCCCGGCTATATCAATACGGAAATGGTGCAGGCGGTGCCGAAGGACGTGCTGGAGAAGAACATCCTGCCCCAGATCCCGATCGGCCGGCTCGGCGAGCCGGAGGAGATCGCGCGCTGCGTGGTGTTCCTTGCCTCCGACGAGGCGGGTTTGATCACTGGCTCGACGATCACGGCGAATGGCGGTCAGTATTTCACCTAGCTGTCACCGGGCCGGTTATGCCGGCCATCGATGAAAAGCCGGCGGAATTACCCCTGCGGTTGCGTGCGGCCGTATGTCTGCGGGTATCCCGTGCCGACA
>JBFWZV010000046.1:0-29714 GCA_050184975.1 Pseudolabrys sp.
CCACGGTCTCGGATCTGGTGCTGACGCGCAACCAGCTTCTCGAAATCGTGCGCCGGCACGACGAGTCCGAGTTCAAGCAGCCGTTGCAGCGGCTCTCCAGCGTCACCGCCGAACTGCAGGACGGCGTGATGAAGACGCGGATGCAGCCAATCGGCAACGCCTGGCAGAAGCTGCCGCGGATCGTGCGCGATCTGTCGAACGATCTCTCCAAGCAAATCGATCTCGAAATGCACGGTGCGGAGACCGAACTCGACCGCCAGGTGCTCGATCTCATCAAGGATCCGCTGACGCATATGGTGCGCAATTCGGCCGATCACGGGCTCGAAACGCCGGCCGAGCGCCGCGCCGCCGGCAAGCCCGAGCGAGGCCGAATCCGGCTGTCCGCCTATCACGGCGGCGGCCAGATCATCATCGAGGTGTCTGACGACGGCCGCGGCCTCAACGTTGCGCGCATCAAGGCCAAGGCGATCGCCCGCGGGCTGGCCAGCGAAGCCGACGTTGAAAAAATGCCAGCCTCGCAGATCCAGAAATTCATTTTCGAACCCGGCTTCTCGACCGTCGACCGCGTCAGCAATGTCTCCGGCCGCGGCGTCGGCATGGATGTGGTCCGCAACAATATCGACGAGATCGGAGGCACGATCGACGTGCGCTCGGTGTCGGGCGCCGGCGTGAGCTTCGTCATCCGCATCCCGCTGACGCTCGCCATCGTCTCGGCATTGATCGTCGAGGCCGGCGGCGACCGCTTCGCGATCCCGCAAATGTCGGTGGTCGAACTGGTTCGCGTGCGGGAGCAGGGCGAAAACCGGATCGAGCGCATCAAGGACACTCCGGTCCTGCGACTCCGCAACAAGTTGCTGCCGGTCACGCGCCTCTCGGATCTGCTGGGTTCTGGCGCCGATCCGAAGCCGATGACCGCCAATGGTTATGTTGTCGTCATGCAGTACGGCAGCCAGGTGTTCGGCGTCGTCGTCGATGCCGTGATCCATACCGAGGAAATCGTAGTCAAGCCGCTGTCGAGCCGGCTGCGCTCAATCGCGATGTTCTCGGGCAATACCATTCTCGGCGACGGCTCCGTCATCATGATCGTCGATCCCAACGGAGTGGCGCGCGCGATCGGCAATTCGACGGTGAGCCGGATTGCCGCAGCCGAGGCCGCGCCGAACGTTCAGCCGTCCCAATCCGATGAACGCGACGGCGAGGGAGTAACCTCGCTGCTGGTGTTCCGGGCCGGCTCGGCGCAGTCCAAGGCGGTGCCGCTGTCGCTGGTGACGCGGCTTGAGGAGATCGACGCCACGACGATCGAACTCTCCAACGGCCGCCATATGGTGCAATACCGCGGCCACCTGATGCCGCTCATCAACATGAACGAGAACGTCGCGATCAAGGGCGAGGGCTCGCAGCCGCTGCTGGTGTTCTCGGACGGCCGACGCTCGGTGGCGCTGGTCGTCGACGAGATCGTCGACATCGTCGAGGACCGGCTCGACATTCAGGTCCGAAGCGAGCGGCCGGGCGTGCTCGGTTCGGCGGTGGTCAAGGGACAGGCGACCGAGATCATCGACGTCGCGCATTTTCTGCCGATCGCGGTCGCGGACTGGTTCCGCAGCAAGGACGCCGGGCACGAGCGCAAGCCGCCGTCGGTGCTGTTGATCGACGACTCGCCGTTCTTCCTGAATATGCTGTCGCCGGTGCTCCAGGCCGCGGGCTTCGCGGTCACCACGGTCTCGAGCGCACGCGCTGCGCTCGATCTCCTGCGCGGGGAGCGAAAATTCGATGCCGTCGTCACCGACGTCGACATGCCGGAGATGGACGGCTTCGAACTGGCCGAGACGATCGCGGCCGATCCGGATTTGTCGGCGCTGCCGGTCATCGCGCTGACGTCGATGGTTTCGCCCGACGCGATCGAGCGGGGCCGCGACGCCGGGTTCCATGACTTCGTCGCCAAGTTCGACCGTCAGGGCCTGATCGCGGCGCTGAAAGAGCAAACCGACATCGAGCGGGCGGCTTAAATGACAACCGACGCCGTCAACGAAAGTTTCAACGAATATGTCACGGCCGTTATCGGCGGTCAGATATTCGGCCTGCCGATCCTGCATGTGCAGGACGTCTTCGCGGTCACCCGGTTGACCCGCGTCCCGCTGGCGCCGCCGGAGATCGCGGGCCTGCTGAATCTGCGCGGCAAGATCGTCACGTTGATCGATTTGAGGCGGCGCTTCGGTTTCGATGCGGTGGCCAGCGACGGCCCGCGCATGGCGGTCGGAATCGAAGCGAACGGGGAGTCCTACGGGCTGCTGATCGACAGCATCGGCGAGGTGATGCGGCTCGATGCCGAGGACTGCGAGCCGGTCCCGATCAATCTCGATCCGCAACTCGCCGAAATTGCGTCCGGCGTCTACCGGCTCGACGGCGGGCTGCTGGTGGTCGCCGATGTTGGAAGGATTCTCAGTCTTGGCGGCACGGAACTTGCGGCGTGATGCAGAAATTCTTGTGCGGCCCGCAGCCACGTCGCGCGGGCTCGCTTGGGGAAACGAGGTAAGGTCATGAGAACTTGTCTGGTGGTCGACGATTCAAGCGTCATCCGCAAGGTGGCGCGGCGCATCCTCGAAAGTCTCAATTTTCAGATTCTCGAAGCGGAGGACGGCGAGCAGGCGCTCGAGGCCTGCCGGCGCGAGTTGCCGGACGTCATTCTGCTTGACTGGAACATGCCGCGGATGGACGGCTACGAGTTTCTGCGTTCGCTGCGGCGCATGCCTGGTGGCGATGGCCCGAAGGTCGTGTTCTGCACGACCGAGAACGATGTCGCGCATATCGCGCGTGCGCTCCATGCCGGCGCCAACGAATACATCATGAAGCCGTTCGACAAGGACATCGTCGAAGCGAAGTTCCAGGAAGTCGGGCTGATCTGAGCGGGCGCGCCCGCCAGACCAATGAGAATGAGCTTGTGACCGCGCATGTCGATCACGTTAACTCCTGCGGTTGACGGAAAACCCGCGACGCAGTCGACTCGCGTCATGATCGTCGACGACGCCGTCGTCGTGCGCGGCGTGCTGGGCCGTTGGATCGAGGCGGAAGCCGACATGCAGGTGGTCGCCTCGCTGCGCAACGGCCGCGAGGCGGTCGATCAGATCGACCGGGTGCGGCCGGACGTCGTTGTGCTCGACGTCGAAATGCCGGAACTCGACGGCTTGAGCGCGCTGCCGCTGCTGCTCGCCCGCAAGCGCGACGTTGTCGTCATCATGGCGTCGAGCCTGACGCGGCGCAGCGCCGAAATCAGCCTGAAGGCGTTGATGCTCGGCGCCAAGGACTATGTCGCCAAGCCCAACGCTACAGGCGATCTGTCGGGCGCCGAGGAGTTTCACCGCGAACTGATCGAAAAAGTTCGCGGACTCCATGCCCGGTTTCGCAAGCCTCCGGGCCGCAGCACAGTGCCGCCGCCGCGCGAGCAGCCGGTATGGCCGGCGCGTTCGCTCGACAAAGTCACCGCGCCACCGCTCGTGCCGCGGCATCCGGCGGAACCGACGCTGCGGCCTTTCCCCTGCGCCGTTCCGAAAGTGCTGGTCGTCGGCGCCTCGACCGGCGGCCCGCAGGCGTTGATGACGGTGATCGGAAAGCTCGACCGCCGGTTCGACCACGTTCCGATTTTGATTATCCCCCACATGCCGCCGACCTTCACCGCAATCATCGCCGAGCACATCACGCAGGCGACCGGCCGCCCGACGCGGGAAGGCCATGATGGCGAGCCGGTCGACGGCGGACGAATTTATATCGCGCCGGGCGGACGGCACATGACGGTCGCGCGCGTCGACGGCGTCGCCAGGCTGGCAATCAGCGACGACCCGCCGATCAATTTCTGCAAGCCGTCGGTCGACCCGCTGTTCGAATCTGCCGCGCAGGTGTGGTCACAGCACGTCGCCGCGCTGGTGTTGACCGGCATGGGGTCGGACGGGCTGCACGGCGCCCGTGCCGTCGCGGCTGCCGGCGGCAGCGTCATCGCACAGGACGAGGCGACCAGCGTGGTCTGGGGCATGCCGGGCCAGGTCGCGCAGGCCGGGCTCTGCTCTGCCGTGCTGCCGATCCACGACATCGCGCCACGCCTCAACAGACTGTTTTCCGGAGAACGCATGTGAGCCCGGAAGACTTCGACTACATGCGCAAGTTCCTGAGGGAGCGATCCGGCCTGACGCTGTCGACCGAAAAGCAGTATCTGCTCGATACGCGCCTTGCGCCGCTGATCCGCGCGCGAGGCTTCGAAACGATGGGGCACTTGATCCGCGCCGTGCGCGCCGATCCGCAATCGGACCTCGCGACCCTGGTGACGGAGGCCATGACCACCAACGAGTCGCTGTTCTTCCGCGACAAGGTTCCGTTCGAGAATTTCCGCAACGTCATCATGCCGGCGTTGCGCGGCGCCCGCGCCGCGGCGAAGAGGTTGCGGATCTGGTGCGCCGCCTGCTCGGCAGGGCAGGAACCTTATTCGCTGGCGATAGCGATCAAGGAACACCGACTGCTTCCCGAGGGCTGGTCGGTCGAGATCGTCGCGACCGATCTGTCGTCGGCGATGCTCGAGCGCGCGAAAGAAGGCGTCTACACCCAGTTCGAGGTACAGCGCGGCCTGCCGATCCAACTGCTGGTCAAGTACTTCACCCAGCACGGCGACGCCTGGCAGATCCTGCCGGAGCTGCGCGCGATGGTGAAGTTCAGCCGTATCAATCTGCTGGAAAACCTCGCCCGGCTCGGCCGCTTCGACGTCATCTTCTGCCGCAACGTGCTGATCTATTTCGACCAGCCGACCAAGATCGACGTGCTGGAGCGGTTGTCCCGCCAGATTGCGCCGGATGGTTATTTGCTGCTGGGTGCCGCCGAAACGGTGATCGGTCTCACCGACAAGTTCGCGCCGCTTGCCGACCAGCGCGGCCTTTATGTGCCGGCGCAGCCCGGACCGTCGCCGGCCTTGCGCAGCGCGCCCGCTTCGATGGCCTCGCCGCCGCTTGCGCCCACGGCCGCCCGTCCGTTCAAGACCGTCACCACCGTCTAGTGAACTCAGGCGCAAAAGCCTCGGACCCCAGGGGTCCGGGGCTCCGCTTCGTCCCCGCTCAGGGTGGCTCCAGCGAGCGGACACGAATTCCAAAACCGGAATGCTGTGACGTGGCTGCTGCGTCGTCTCGTCACGCAATCGAAATGCGGTTGCCGGCGTCCGGCAATTGGAGAAAATTGAGCCGATCGCGATGAAGCCGCCGTTCCGGCGGCGTTCAGGCTCCGCGCGCGACAAGGCGCGCGAAGCCCAGGCAATCAAGGGCGACACAGGGTGGCACTGCTGCAACCGCATTCCGCCGCGGCACGGGGATTTACGGACGCCGAGGTCGCGCGCCTGCGCGGCCATCCGGCGTTTGCGCAGGCGCTGCGCCACGCCTGCCTGAGCGGCATCCGCTATTACAACGGCAATCGCCTCATCAACCTGCTGCTCGGCGATCGCGGCCGCTCCGCGATGAGCCTGCTCACGCTCTATCTTCATCAGGAGCGGCGGCCGGACGATCCGCGGTCCGGCCTGACGCTGGCGCGGCTCAAGGCATTGTGCGCCGATCAGGACATCGGCAGTCCCGGCCGGATCGAGGCCTTCACCATCCTGATGCGGGTGCTCGGCTTCCTGCGTCAGGACCGCGACGCGCAGGACCGTCGCGTGCGCCGCCTGACGCCGACCGACCGGCTTTATGCGGCGCACCGCGAGCGCTGGCTCGGGATGATGGAAGCGATGGCCTTCGTGATGCCGGAGGCGCAGACCTGCCGCAAAGCCCTCGCGGACGCGGCGTTCGAGCGCGCCTTCATCCGCCGGGCCGGCGAGCATTTCCTCGGCGGGTTCCGGCCGATGTCGGACCCCGTCGCGCGGGAACTGTTCGGCAACCGGAATGCGGGCCTCACCATCGCCTTCAGCCTGCTGACCGCCGGCGCGGACGACGCGATGCCGCCGCGCCAGCCGGTGACGCTGTCGCTGTCGAAACTGTCGCGGCAGTTCGGCGTCTCGCGCGTGCATGTGCGCAAGCTGCTGCGCGACGCGGCGCAGGCCGGCTACATCGCGCGGCCGGAAGGCGACAACGCGGCCATCGTCATCCTGCCGAAACTCGCCGACGCGATCGGAAATTTCTTCGCCAACGCCTTTCTGGTGACGCGCGATTGCGCGCTCAAGGCGCAGGCGGATGTCGCGGGCGCCACGGTGGCGCGGAGCGCGTGAGGGCATGTTGCTCCTTGCGGGTGGGGCGAGGGCGTGCGGGGACATCCGTATTGTTTGAGCGGCGCCGGGTACGCCGGTCGTTTCCCGCGATGAGGCTTCGGGAGGCGCCAGGAGCTTGCGAAGCTCCATGCGGCGGGGTTCCTTGCGATCGGACCCGCCCGCGTGCTTTGCGAGGGCACGCGCCGGCTTGCGAGACCGGCTGCGCCTCCCGAAGCACCACCCGCTCAGCCGGCGTGGGCCTGCCCCATTCCGGCTAAACAAGACAGCGGCGCGCGCCACTGTCCGGAGACCCGCCCAGCGTTCCGTGACGATCGCGATACGCCCCTGTCCGTGGGGCGGGATGGGGCGGTGTTTAGCGGAGAGGCGGAGAGGATGTCAAGGAAATAAATCCTATATCGTGGATTGCAGACTAAGATACGGTTGAACGGTCGAGGCCGAACTTGGGAGACTGGCAATGCAGTGCCCAATCTGGGGAACAGAAGCGACTGAGGTTGATAGAGGTAGCGGCGCGGTCATTGTGGATTCGCCGCGTGCGGGCGGGCGCTACTTCTTGGATGCGCCTGGAAACGGAAAAATTGTCTCATTCACCAATGAAGCCAAGTTGCTACTTACAACATGGCTTTGCGATCAGCGACACGCGGGTGTTCAAGATCCGAGAATAGATGGCAATGTGCTCGATTTGGTGCGATCTCGAAGGCCCTTGCAGGTTTCAGAGAAGCTAACAAGAGGCCTTCAGTTTCTAGGCAGGAAACTTGGTCGACTGGGGTCAGCAATTTCGCTTGGCGATGGCGGGAACGATTCGCTTCAAGCGCTTGCTGAAACCGAAACATTGGATATTCGAGAGCAGATCGCACTTTTTCGTATGTTACGAGACATAGGGGTTATTGAAGGTACCTTTTTTGGTGATGGAAAAATGCAAGTTGCTCCGACAGCTTCGGGTTGGCAGCAACTATTCCAATTAAATCAATCGCTCTCCTCAAGCTCGTTACAAGCGTTTGTCGCGATGTGGTTCAATCCAAGTATGGAGGATGCATACGTTGACGGAATTGCGCCGGCCATTGCTGATGCCGGGTATTCGCCCTTCCGAGTTGATAAGAAAGAACATAACAACAAGATCGATGATGAAATCGTCGCGGAAATTAGGCGATCGAGATTTGTTGTGGCCGACTTTACGTGCGAGACCGAAAAACCTCGTGGAGGTGTCTATTATGAAGCAGGGTTTGCCCACGGTTTAGGTATTCCAGTGATTTGGACTTGCAGGAAATCTTCAATGGGCGATCTGCATTTCGACACAAGACAGTACGCTCACATTGTATGGGAGACGCCATCTGATCTTCGGACGCAACTTAGAAATCGAATTGGTGCTACAATCCAACACCTCTGAGTTCAGCGCTGATTTTCGATACTAGGCTGCATTGGACCTTGGGTTTGATTGCGGTGCTCCTATGTCTTACGAAACGCTTCCCCTCCCCACCGTCGCCATGTCCCCGCACGAGACGACGCGCTTCAAAGTGCGGCCGGACCAGCTCGTGTCGCGCGTCACACCGGCCGGTGACATCTATGTGCTCGCGCATTTCGGCATCGCCCAGATCGAGGTTGCAAGCTGGCGGCTCGAGGTCGGCGGCCTGGTGACAAGGCCTCTGGCGCTCACGCTCGACGATCTCAAGGCCTTTCCCAAGGTCGAGATCGAATCCTTCCTCAAATGCGCGGGCTTTCCGCACGACGCGACGATCAACACCCGCGCGGTATCCAATGCCATGTGGGGCGGGGCACGGCTCGCCGACGTGCTCGAGGCCGCCGGCGCGGACGCGTCGGCGCGCTATCTGTGGGCGCTCGCGCCCGACCACGGCACCTATGCGCGCTGGAGCGCCCAGCGTTATGTGAAGGATCTGCCCTTCGACCGCGCGCGTGAACGCGACGTCCTGCTCGCCTACGAGGTCAACGGCGCGCCGTTGTCGGCGGCGCACGGCTTTCCGCTGCGCCTGTTGGTGCCGGGCTATTACGGCACCAATAGCGTGAAGTGGCTGTGCAGGCTGGAGGTCGCGATGGAGCGGCCGGAGCACATCTACACGACGCAGCTCTACAACGACCCAGTTGCCGGCAATTCGAGCGAGGGCGGCACTGAAAGCAAAACTGCGCCGGTCTGGGCAGCTGCGCCCGAGGCGCTGATCGTTGCGCCCGCCGACCGCGCCGGCATCGCCGCCGGACGGTTTGAAGTGTGGGGCTGGTGCTGGGGCGCCGACGAAATCGTTGCGGTCGAGGTGAGCTGTGACAGCGGCGCGACCTGGCAGGCGGCGCAGGTGACGCCGCGCAGCGGTTGGGAATGGCAGAGGTTCAGCATCGCCTGCGATCTCGCTCCGGGCACGCACACCATCACGGCGCGGGCGCGCGATGCGGCCGGCCGCGTGCAGCCGCCGCGCGAGGCCCGCAACGCGATGCACAGCGTCATAGTGACCGCCGGTTAGTATTGGCCGGCGGATCGTCAGCACTTGTTAAATCCCGCTGCGATAGTGTGGTTCGGTCGCCGATCCGGCGGTGCGAGCTCATGATTGTGGAGCGATCAATTGACGATGGCAAAGCAGGATCAGAACCCGGTGAAAGCGACAAAAGAGAGCCGGCGGGCGCCGCGCGCACGGACGCTCCTGCGCGGTGTCGTCTATTACGACAGCCGTAGCGTGTCGGTGGACTGCACCGTGCGCGACCTGTCGGAGTCCGGCGCCCGCATCACGCTCGACGCGATGGCGACGGTACCGGACCAGGTCGAAATCAGCATCCCGCAGAAACAGCGTATCTTTCCGGCCACGGTACGCTGGCGGGACGGGTTCGAGCTCGGCGTTTCCTTCGAGGAGCAGCGCTCGGGCATCCCGCGGCGCGCGGGCGAGGACGACGTCATCGCGCGCGTCGAGAAGATCGAACGCGAACTCGCCGCCATGCGCAAGCTGGTGCAGCGGCTCCGGGACAAGGTATTGCCCGGCGACTCCACGGCATGACCGCGGACACCAAAAAACCCCCGCTTTTCAGCGGGGGTTGAAGTTGGGAGGAGAGAGCCCCGGCAGGGGAACCGCGGGCTCGTCAAGATGTACGCAGACGCTACGCGGGGACCTCAACCCGCGGGCGCAGAGGAACGAAACCCCCGCGCCATAGCGCACGCGCTTTACGCGGGAATTCTCTCTTCGCCGGCCTCGCTCGGCTCGCGCAGGACATAACCGCGGCCCCACACCGTCTCGATGTAGTTCTTGCCCTGCGGCCAGTCGGGCGCTTTCGAAGCGTTCGCCAGCCTCATGCGCAGCTTGCAGATGAAGACGTCGAAGATTTTCAGTTCCGGCTCGTCCATGCCGCCGTAGAGATGATTGAGGAACATCTCCTTGGTGAGCGTGGTGCCCTTGCGCAGCGAGAGCAGCTCGAGCATCTGGTATTCTTTGCCCGTGAGATGCACGCGCGCGCCGTCGACCTCCACCGTCTTGGTGTCGAGATTGACGACGAGGTCGCCGGTGTTGATGACGGACTGGGCGTGGCCCTTGGAGCGGCGCACGATGGCGTGGATGCGCGCGATCAGCTCGTCCTTGTGGAACGGCTTGGTCATGTAGTCGTCGGCGCCGAAGCCGAGACCGCGCACCTTGTCCTCGATGCCGGCGAGGCCGGAGAGGATCAGGATGGGGGTTTTGACCTTGGAGACCCGCAAGCTGCGCAGAACCTCGAAACCCGACATGTCGGGGAGGTTCAGGTCGAGCAGGATGATGTCGTAGTCGTAGAGTTTTCCGAGGTCGACGCCTTCTTCGCCCAGATCGGTCGTGTAGACGTTGAACGCTTCCGATTTGAGCATCAGCTCGATCGACTGAGCGGTCGCGCTGTCGTCTTCAATCAGCAATACGCGCATGCCAGTCCCTTTCTCGCCGCGTCGGCCTCAAAATGCGGCCAGCCCCAGTGGCGGCCTCAAAGAAAACGCTTTGGGACAAACTGATTCGGACACTAGCCGCGTATGGTTAACAAAACCTGATTCCCGAGTGCAAGCACGGACTGGGCTTCCGGACCCGAATCGTCCTAAACTCTTGCCCCGGAGTGGTTTTTTAGCCACGCGCAGGTTCATGTACCGCGTTAAGAGTCAGGCCTAACCGACTCCCACGACTCGCCACTCCGTCCTGGACCCGGCGAGCATGGCCCTCTGTCCCAATCGTTCGCTACTTGGACGTTGACCCAATGATTAACGACCCGGGTAAACACGAGGTTAAAGCAACGCTTTATTCGGTAATCCTAAGCGCGGGTGAACGGGTCATCACGCGAGTTGATCGCGCATGAAAGCGCTCGCCGAACAAATCACCGACCTCGACGGCGTCGAGATCTATGGCCGCGTCGTCGGCGTGCGCGGGCTGATGGTGGAGATCGCGGGGCCGATCTACGCGATGCCGATGGGCGCGCGGCTCACCATCGAGACGGGAACGGCGTCCGGCGAGACGCGGGACATCGCCTGCGAGGTTGTCGGCTTCACCGGGCAGAATGCGCTGGCGATGCCGTTTGCGTCGCTGGACGGGGTGCGGCGCGGCTGCCGCGCGGTCGTCTCGTCCGCCGCGAGCGCCGTGCGCCCCGCCGACGGCTGGCTCGGCCGCGTCGTCAACGCGCTCGGCGAACCGATCGACGGCCTCGGGCCGCTGCCGCCGGGGCCGTCGCCTTACCCCTTCCGCAACGTGCCGCCGCCGGCGCATTCGCGCCAGCGCGTCGGTGCGCCGCTCGATCTCGGTGTGCGCGCGCTCAACACCTTCATCACCGCCTGCCGCGGCCAGCGCATGGGCATCTTCTCCGGCTCCGGCGTCGGCAAGTCGGTGCTGCTGTCGATGCTGGCGCGCAATGTCTCTGCCGACGTGTCGGTCATTGGCCTAGTCGGCGAACGCGGCCGCGAGGTGCAGGAGTTCTTGCAGGACGATCTCGGGCCGTCCGGCCTTGCGCGCTCGGTGGTCGTTGTCTCGACCTCCGACGAGCCGGCGCTGATGCGCCGCCAGGCGGCGTACCTCACGCTGTCGATCGCCGAATATTTCCGCGACGAAGGCAAGGACGTGCTGGTGCTGATGGACTCGGTGACGCGCTTCGCCATGGCGCAGCGCGAGATCGGACTGTCGGCCGGCGAACCACCGACCGCCAAGGGCTACACGCCGACGGTGTTCACCGAGCTGCCGCGGCTGCTGGAGCGGGCCGGGCCGGGTGTCGAGCAGGGCACGATCACGGGCGTCTTCACGGTTCTGGTCGACGGCGACGACCACAACGAGCCGGTCGCCGACGCGGTGCGCGGCATTCTCGACGGCCATATCGTGATGGAACGCGCCATCGCCGAGCGGGGCCGCTTCCCGGCCATCAACGTGCTGAAATCGATCTCGCGGACCATGCCGCGCTCCGCCGATCCGGCCTATCTGCCGGCCATTTCGCGGGCGAAGCAGGTGATGGCGACCTATGCCGACATGGAGGAACTGATCCGGCTCGGTGCCTACCGGCCCGGCACCAGCCCCGAGGTCGACGAGGCCATCAACCTGCACGAGCCGCTCGAGAGTTTCCTGCGCCAAGGTAAGGAAGAGTCAACGAGTATGGCGGAGGGCTATGCCTGGCTCGAACGTATTTTGTCGCGGGCAGCAACAGAAAACTAACGTTATTGCGGCAGCTTATCCCTGAAGGAAGGGTCTACCACGCGCTCATTTGCTCCGGCCGTATGCCGGGCGGCAGGGGCGCGTCATACGGACTTCGGGGGAGTATGAGTCGATGAAGTCACGCGAAACCTTGATCCGCCTGAAAAAGTTTCAGGTCGACGAGAGACGGCGCAAGGTCGCCCAGATCGAGGCGATGATCGCCGAGTTCGATCGCATGGTCGGCGACCTCGACCGCGAAATCAAAACCGAGCAGGATCGCGCCGGCATTCACGACCCCGCGCATTTCGCTTATCCGACCTACGCCAAGGCCGCGGTCACGCGCCGCGACAATCTCAAGCGCTCGGCCGGCGAATTGAAGATGCAGCTCGACGAGGCGCAGGCCTTTCTTGGCGAAGCCTTCGAGGAACTGAAGAAGGTCGAGATGCTCGAGCAGCGCGATCAGGCGCGCGAGCGCACCGAGCAGAACGCGCGCGAGCAGGCCGAACTCGACCGCATCGGCGCTCTGAACTTTCAGCGCGCACGGGCGTAAGTAATTTTGATTGCTGGATGGATGACACGGCGCCCTCGCGGGCGCCGTTGTCGTTTCTAGGCTTTCAGTTCGGCGAGGATCTTTGCAAGCGCGTCCATGCCGGAGACCCAGCCCTTGTCGGCGCCTGAGAGTGCCGCCTTGAAGCAGGCGATCTCGGCCGCTGTCGCCTCGTGCGGGGCCCAGGTGAGACGCATATTCGTCTTGTCGCCATCGGCCTCGAAGGTGACGGTCGTCAGCATCACCCGTGGCCAGTCCTTCATCCAGGCGGCGGAAATGATGTTCCATTCCGCGTCCGAACTCGATTGCAGCAGCACGAGCCGCGACGGCGGCACGACCTCGATATACTCGGCCCGCTGATACATCGACTTCGGGCCCATCTTCATTTCGTTGAGCCACAGTCCGCCGGGCCTGACGTCGAGGCGGTGAACGATGGTCTCGACATTGGGGCCGTACCAACGCGCCAACAGCTTCGGTTCGGTCCAGGTTCGCCACACCATCTCGCGCGGCGCGTCGAAGGTCCGCTCCAGCACATAACTCGGTAGCTCGCTCATCGCCGCTTCCTCTTCGGATTCGATTGTTTGCGTTCGGATCGCTTCAACTCATCGAGCAGACCGTCGAGCTGGTCGAAGCTGCCGGCCCAGAACCGGCGGAACTGTTCGAGCCAGTCGACCGCCGCCGCCATCGGCGCGGCTTCAAGGCGTGCGGGGCGGCGCTGGCGATCCGCGCCGCGCGCGATCAGCCCGGCTCCCTCCAGCACCTTCAGATGCTTGGAGATCGCCGGCTGGCTCATCGGGAAGGGCGCATTGATCTCGTTTACCGAGGCCTCGCCCGCGGCGAGCCGCGCCAGGATGGCGCGCCGGGTCGGATCGGCGAGTGCCGAAAACACGGCGTCGAGATTGCGCGGCGGCTGACTGGCCAATCGCTCCATAACTAGTTGGTTATATAAAGCCCGTGCCGGCGTCAACGACGATTTTCGAGATGAGGGCAGGAATTGGTGCGGCGCTACGGCCCGTCGAAGCCCGCGCCGGCCGGCTGCGGCGCGAGGCGGATCAGGCGGGAGTCCGCGACCGCCGCCTGCCGGTGCTTGACCGCTTCGCGGTAGATCGGGTCGCGCACCATCTCGACGAAGGCCGCGACGCCCGGATATTCGGCGATGAAGCAGACGTCCCAGCGCTCGTCACTTGGGCCGATCAGCATCAGCTCGAACGATCCGCGCCACACGATCCGCCCGCCGAGCCGCGCCAGCACCGGCGCGCTGTCGCGGCCGTAGGCGGCGTAAGCCTCCGCGCCGCTCGCCTTGCGGCCGTCCGGATAGTGCGCCTCTTCGTGCAGGCGGATCAGGTTGAGCATATGCACCGGGCCGGCGCGGTCGTTAGCGCGGAAGGCCGCGAAGGTTTCCTTGGTGGGATCGACATAATCCGCCATCGCGGCCTCCCTCGACGTGTCGCGCCAGTCTAGCGCCCGTTGAATATTGGCGCGCGTTTTTCGAGCCAGGCCGAAATGCCTTCCTCGAAATCGCGGGTCGGCACCATGCGGGCGAAGAAGCCCGCCTCGATGGCGAGGCCTTCATCGATCGGGACATTAATGCCGCGAGTGACGCTGCCGAGACAGGCGGCGAGCGCGAGCGGCGATTTCTGCGCGATGCGCTCGGCGAGATCGAAGGCGGCGTCGCGCAGCCTGTCATGCGGCACCACCTCATTGATGAGGCCATGGTCGCGCGCTTGTTTGGCGCCGATCGGCTCGCCGGTCAGCAGCATGGCGAGCGCACGCTTGCGGCCGATCAGACGCGGCAGCCGCTGCGAGCCGCCGAACGGCGGCGCGAAGCCGAGATTGATCTCGGCCTTGGAGAAGCGGGCGCTCTCGCTGGCCAGCGCGATGTGTGTGGCTTCGGTGATTTCCGAGCCGCCGCCGAAGGCGAGCCCATTAACGGCCGCGATGATCGGCTTGGGGAAATTCTCGATCCGCGCGGTCATGCGCTGGCCACGGGAAACGAAATCGCGCAACGCGACGGCCGGGCCCTGGCGGACGATGGCGGCGAAGTCGGCGATATCGGCGCCAGCGGAAAAGGCGCGGCCGGCGCCGGTTAGCACGACGACGCGCACGGCATCGTCGCGCTCGAGTGCGTCGAGCCGCGCCATCAGGCAGTCGATCAGTTCGGTGTTGAGGGCGTTGAGCTTGTCGGGGCGGTTCAGCGTGAGCAGTGCGACCGCGCCGCGGAGCTGGCACAGCACGGTGTCGGAGGCGGTCGGATCGGCTTTCGCCGGTGCTGCAGGTTCTTGCTTGCGGGCCGCGGCCGGTTTGACGACCGAGACATTGGATTGAGGCATGGCGGGCTCCGGGCGGTGATTTGCGGTTGGCCGCGATGCTCGCCGCGATGCGCGCTTGTGTATACTCACTGGTCAGTATACTTTACCTGCATGCCGCGAAACCCTGCTATGACCAGACAGCGGATCATCGCCGCCGCCCAGAAGCTCTATTACGGCCATGGCATCCGCAGCGCGAGCCTCGACGCCATCGCCGCGCGCGCCGGCGTGACCAAGAAGACCTTCTACTATCACTTCCGCAGCAAGGACGACGTGATTGCCGCGTCGCTTGGCTCGCGCGACCAGCCGACGCTCGACATCGTCGGCGGCTGGCTGAAAGCGCCGGGTCCGCTCTCGAAGCGGCTGGCAACGATCTTCGACAATATCGCGCCGCTCGCCACCAATCCGAAATGGAAGGGCTGCGGCTTCCTGCGCACGGTGGCCGAGCTTGCCGCGACGCCGGGCCATCCGGCGGTCAAAACCGGTGCCGCGCACAAGAAAAAGATGGAAGCAATGTTCGCCGACGCCTTCCGCGCCGAGGGCCTCAAGCAGCCCGAGGAACGGGCGCGGCAGGTGATGGTGCTGTTCGACGGCGCGCTGACCGATATGTTCGTGCACCGCGATCCGGACTATGCAAGAGCCGCCGGCCGCGTCGCGGCAACGATTGCGGAGGGCTAGCGTTTCGGCGGTGCCGATTTCGCTTTCATCTGCGCGAGTTCGATCTCGAGTTTCTTCAATGCCGACCGCAACGACGCGACTTCCGCGCGTGCGGCGGCGAGTTCCCGGTCGGTGCTCTGCTGCTCCCGGGTGAGTTTGGTCAGCGCCTGTTGCAGGAACTGCGTATTGGCCTGAAGACACGAGGTGCGCCGCTCCATCTGCTTTTCCGCGGTGCAGACTTCGAGGCCGCGGATGTCCTGCGCGAGCGCAGGCGCGGCGATCAGCAGCACGAACAGTCCGGTTGCAGCAGATCTCATGAGCGCGCTCCTCCGGCGGCATTATAGCGCGTCCCCGGCACACTCAAGGGGTGCTTGTCTCGGACACGGATCGGGGCGATCCTTGGCCAGACTGCGCCCGAAGACGCAGCACGGAGAAACGCCATGCCGGCCGAAGCCAAACGCTCGTTCCCACTCAACGCCTGGTATGTCGCGGCCTGGAGCCGCGAGGTCGAGCACGCGCTGATGCCGCGCACGATCTGCGGCAAGAAGATCGTGATGTACCGCGCGGGCGACGGCAAGGTCGCCGCGCTTGAAGATGCCTGCTGGCATCGCCTCGCGCCGTTATCGAAGGGCTGGCTCGAAGGCGACCAGGTGGTATGCGGCTATCACGGCCTCGTCTTCAATGCGCAGGGGCGCTGCACCCACATGCCCTCGCAGGAAACGATCAACCCGTCGGCCTGCGTGCGCGCGTTCCCCGCCGTCGAGCGGCACGGCTTCGTCTGGCTGTGGCCGGGCGATCCCGCGCTCGCGAACCCGGCGACGATCCCCGATATGCATTGGGTCGATGACCCGGCCTGGGCGGGCGAAGGGCTGGTGACGCCGATGGCGTGCAACTACCGGCTCATCTGCGACAATCTGATGGACCTCACGCACGAAACCTTCGTGCACAAGACCTCAATCGGCAATGCGGCGGTCGCCGAGGCGCCGTTCGAGGTGACGCATGGCGAGCGCACCGCGCAGCTCACGCGCTGGATGCTCGACATCGAGCCGCCGCCGTTCTGGGCGTTCCAGCTCGGCGCCAAGCTCGGCACGCAGGACAAGGTGAAGGTCGACCGCTGGCAATACATCAATTTCGAGGCGCCCGCCGCAATCGTGCTCGACGTCGGCGTGGCGCTCGCCGGCACCGGCGCACCGCAGGGCGACCGCTCCAAGGGCGTCAATCTGCGGGTCTGTCACTTCATCACGCCGGAGACCGAACGGACTTGCCTGTTCTTCTGGGTGGTGCGGCGGAACTTCAAGCTCGACGATGCCGACCTGACGGTGGCGACGCGCGACAAGAACGCCGCCATCGTCGCCGAGGACAAGGACGTGCTGCTCGCCCAGCAGGCGGCGATGGAGGCCGCGCCCGACGCGGTGTTTTACAACCTCAATATCGACGCCGGTGCGATGTGGGCGCGTCGCATTCAGGATCGCATGATCGAGAACGAGACGCCGCCGCCAGCCAATCTGCGCGCGGCGGAATAAGCCGATGCGCCTGATCGAAACATGGACGCCGGCGATCGTGCGGGCCGTCACGCAGGTGACGCCGACCATCCGGGTGTTCGACATCGTGCCGGAGGGGCTGTCGGTGCGGGGCTATCCGCCCGGCGGGCACTTGAATGTCGGCGTGATGATCGACGGGCGGCCCGACACGCGCTCCTATTCCATCGTCGGCGCCGACGGCTGCTACCGGATCGCGGTGAAGCGCGCGCCGGACAGCCGCGGCGGCTCGCAATATATGTGGTCGCTGAGTGAGGGTGCGCGGCTGACGGTGTCGAACGCCAAGTCGAATTTCCCGCTCGATTTCGGCTGGCCCGGCTATCACCTGATCGCCGCCGGCATCGGCATCACGCCGATTGTCGGCATGGCGCTGGCTTTGGCGGAACGCGGCGAAAAGCTGCGGCTCGCCTATGCCGCGCGCACGGTGGATGAATTTGCTTTCGCGGACGACCTGCAAGCGGCGCTCGGTACGCGAATGACGACATATGTGTCCGGTGAGGGGCGGCGGCTCGATGTCGCGGCATTCCTCAACGAGGTGCCGCCGGGCGATCTCGTGATGATCTGCGGGCCGCTGCCGATGATCGACGAAGCGCGGCGGACCTGGAAGGCGATGGGACGGGCGGCGACGGACCTGCGGTTCGAGACTTTCGGCTCGAGTGGCGGCCACGCGCCGGAGGCCTTCACGGTGAAGCTGCCGCAGTTTGCGGCCGAGATCGCGGTGGCGGAAAACCAGTCGATGCTCGATGCGCTCAACGCCGCAGGCTTCGAGGTGATCTCCGACTGCCGGCGCGGCGAATGCGGCGTCTGCGCCGTCAATATCCTGGACGTCGATGGCGAGATCGACCATCGCGACGTCTTTTTCAGCGAGCATCAGCGCCGGGAGAACAAGAAGATGTGCGTCTGCGTGTCGCGCGCCGTCGGCGCCGTCAGCATCGACGCCATGATCCGCCCCGACCCAGCGCGGCCTGGCTGACACTAGCTTATCTTGGCCGCACCGCCGCGCAGCGCGGCTTCCGCCTCGGCGGTCATCGACGTCACGATCTCGGCCGCCGGCGTGCGCGCAGTGATGAGGCCGGTCGCTTCGCCGACGACGCTCAGCGCGACGTCGAAGTCGCCACGCGCGCGCGCCTCGCTATAGGCATCGTGCATGGACCCGAACTTGTCGAAGGCTTCGGCCTCCCGTCCGGCCCATTCGTCGGCGAAGCGGTTGCGCAATACGCGATAGCTGAATTCGCGCGGCCACGGCACGCCGCGCACCGCGTCGATCGCCGTGGTCTGCACCGTGGCGTCGCCGTCGGCGGCAATGCCGCGCCTGACGGCTTCCGGGTGCGCGAGCGACTCGGCGGCCGCCCAGAAGCGCGAGCCGACCAGTGCGCCGTCGGCCCCGAGCATCAGGGCGGCGGCAAGGCCGCGTCCGTCGGCAATCCCGCCAGCGGCGAGCAGCAACACGTCCGGCGCGTGGTTCGCGAGCCAGTTTGCCGCCTCCGGCACGAACGGGAATGTCGAGCGGTCGCCGCCGTGGCCACCGGCCTCGGCGCCTTGTGCGACGATCACAGTGGCACCGGCGTCGACCGCTTCGCGGACGTGGCGCATCGTCTGGGTCTGGCAGAACAGCGGAATACCAGCATCCCGCGCCTGCCGCGCGAAGGGTTGCGGGTCGCCGAACGACAGGAACAGGCAGGCCGGGTTGCGCTCGATCGCCCAGGCGATTTTCTCCGGCGCCTTGTGCGCGGCCCAGGTGATAAAGCCGATGCCGATCGGGACATTACCGGCAAGCCGGTATTGCTCGTCGAGGTCGGGTTCGCCGCCATGGATGCCGGCATAGCCGCCGCCGAGCAGGCCGAGCCCGCCGGCCGCCGTGACGGCCGCCGCGAGCTTGCCGCCGGCCACCATCGCCATCGGAGCGCTGACGATCGGGTGCTTGAGGTCAAATTGCTCGGTCAATCGGGTTTTGATCATCGTGGTGCTCCCGGCATGCTTATGGTCTGCGATCCGGCGCGGCAGTATAAACGCGCAAATCGACGCATAGGTTCTATCAGGTTCGACATGAGCGATATCGCCGTTACTGACGAAGCCTCCATTCGCACGGTGCGGATGAACCGGCCGGACAAGAAGAACGCGCTCACCCTCGCGATGTATACGGCGATGGCGGAAGCGGTCGAGGACGCTTCGCGGAATCCGTCGGTGCGATGCCTCATGATCGCCGGCGCGCCCGGCGCATTCTGCGCCGGCAACGACATCGTCGACTTCATTGCGATGACGAAAAGCGGCGCGCTGGGCGAGCCGATCATTCGGTTTCTTTATGCGCTGGTGCGCTGCCCGAAACCGGTCGTCGCCGCCGTCACCGGCAACGCGGTCGGCATCGGCGCGACGATGTGCCTGCATTGCGACCAGGTGATCGCCGGGACCGACGCGAGATTCGCGACGCCCTTCGTCGCGCTTGGCCTGGTGCCGGAGTTCGCCTCCAGTCTCGTCGCGCCGCGGCTGATGGGGCATGCCCGCGCGTTTTCGCTGCTGGTGATGGGCCAGCCGCTTGGCGCGGAAGAGGCGCGCGCGGCGGGCATCGTCAACGCGGTGGTGGCGCCGGACGCGGCCGACGCCGAGGCGTTGAAAACCGCGCGGACAATCGCGGCGCTGCCGGCGGAAGCGGTGGTAGCGGCACGGCGGCTGATGCGCGGATCGGTCGAGGAGATTATTCGCCGCATCGACGAGGAGGCCGACGAATTCAAGGTTCGCCTCAAATCCGCCGAGGCGCAGGCTGCCTTTGCGGCGTTCGTGAACCGGAAGAAGTAAGCGCTATGTCTCGTCCGCCCGCCGATACGGCAGATAGCGCGGCACCCACATCTTGGCGTTGACGGCTTCCTCGACATCGCCGGTGATGCCGGCAAGGCCTTCGGCCTGCGCCTGCTGGCCGACCGCGACGGCGACAGCGAGCGCGACCTCGTGGAGCGCGGTGACTGGCGGCAGCAAATTCGCCTTGGGATCGTCACGCGAGGGCGACAGTTCGGCCAGCGCCTTGGCGGCGGCCATGAACATGGCGTCGCTGATGCGGCGAGCCTGCACGGCGATGGCGCCGAGGCCGACGCCGGGGAAGATGTAGGAATTGTTGGTCTGGTCGACGCGGAACGGCTTGCCGTTGCGGATGATCGGCGGGAACGGGCTGCCGGCGCCGATGATGGCGCGGCCCTCGCTCCAGCGTTCGATGTCGGCGGGCGTTGCTTCCGCGCAGGCGACCGGGTTCGACAGCGGGAACACGATCGGCCGTGCATTGTTGCGGGCCATCGCGCGCACCACGGTTTCCGTGAAGGCGCCGGCCTGGCCGGAGACGCCGAGCAGCGCGGTCGGCTTGGCGTTGAAAATCACTTCGAGCAGACCGACGCGGTCGCGCCGGCCGAGCGCCCACTCGGCGAGCGCATCGCGCGGCTGCGCGAACGGCCTCTGGAACGGCGCGAGGTCGGCCATGTCGTCGAGCAGCAGGCCGTCTTTGTCGACCAGGAAGAAACGCCGCGCGGCGTCCCTGGGGTCGAGGCCGGCATCGACCATCGCCGCATGCAACAGCGTTGCAATGCCACAACCGGCGGAGCCGGCGCCGAAGATGGCGATGCGCTGCTCGGCCATCGGCACGCCGGTGACGTTGATGGCGGACAACAGCGCGCCGGTCGCGACCGCCGCCGTGCCCTGAATGTCGTCGTTGAAGGTGCAGAGCCTGTCGCGATAGCGCTCGAGCAGGCGCGTCGCGTTGCTCTTGGCGAAGTCTTCCCATTGCAGCAGGGCGTTCGGCCAGCGCTCGCGCACCGCACCGACGAAGGCTTCGACGAAGGAGTCGTAGTCGGGTCCGCGCACGCGCTTGTGACGCCAGCCGATATAGAGCGGGTCATTGAGGCAATCGAGATTGTCGGTGCCGACGTCGAGCAGCACCGGCAGCGTGGTCGCCGGCTCGATGCCGCCGCAGGCGGTGTAGAGCGCGAGCTTGCCGATCGGGATGCCCATGCCGCCGGCGCCCTGGTCGCCGAGGCCGAGAATGCGCTCGCCGTCGGTGACGACGATGACTTCGGTGCGGTCGAACAGCGGGTTGGCGAGAATTTCGCGGATGCGCTGGCGGTGCGGGATCGACAGGAACAGGCCGTGGGCGCGGCGGAACAGGCCGCTGAAATGCTTGCAGCCGGCGCCGACCGTCGGCGTGTAGACGATCGGGAGCAACTCCTCGAGGTGCTGCGCCAGCGTCGCGAAAAACAGGGTTTCGTTGGTGTCCTGCAGATCGCGCAGGAAGGCGTAGCGTTCGAGGTCGCTGGAGAAATCGCGGAACGCCTGCAGCCGGCGGCCCATCTGCTCGGCGATGGTGGTCACCCGCGGCGGTAGCAGCCCGTGCAGGCCGAAAGCATCGCGTTCTTCCTCGGTAAAGGCGGTGCCTTTGTTCAGCCGAGGGTCCGCGAGGAGGTGGTGGCTGGCGAGGCCGGCGGGGACGGTGACAGTCTGGTGGGGAGCTTTCAGCACGAACACGTCAGGTCGATTGGAGCCGTTCTTTGCGAATGGCCTCTATAGCACGTCGATGATGAAGGGGTGACCCGGAGAGGCCACCGATGCGCACGACAAGAAAAAAGCGCGCCGGGGGCGGGCGCGCTCAAGTCGGGGAGGTTCAACGAGGGACTTCGAGTAGAGGGTCGTGCAGATCAGCGGATCATCGGGGCCGGGCCGTTGCCGGCGAAACCGGTCGCGGGCACGTGGACGCTCGGCGCCTGGCGGGCGAACAGTTCGGGGCCCGGATTGGACATGCGCACGCCGACGGCGATGGCGGTAACGGCGGTGGCCAGCAACAGGCCGACAACGACCACCTTGAGGTGGGTAATGCGATCGGCGGTGTAAATCGTCGAATTATTCATGGCTCGCTCCCGTATCCTTCGACCATTGGTCGCCCGGCGGGGCAAAAGGGTTCAAACGCTCCTGACACAAATAACTACGAACGGAAGCGACCCTAGGATCCTTCACGGATGCTTGAATGGCCGAAAATGGCCGAAATCGGGGTGATTTCGGTGCGAAACCGGGGTCTCGCGGCTGCGAACCGGCGGCCAGGCCATTGATGCGACGGCCTCTTTCGGCGAATCCGCGCTTTGTTCCGAAAAGGTCCGGAACGGCCTGATTCCGTGCGGCTGCGTCCAGATTCTAGATACTGTCGACGGTTTTCAGCCGCGCCCGCGGGTGGATTTCCGACTGGCCCAACACCGGGGTTTGCGCCCGGAACCGCTCGACGATGCCGCGCACGAAGGAGCGGATGCCGGAGGAGGTGACGAGCACCGGGGCCTCGCCTTCACGGGCGGCGGCCTCGAACTTCTCGCGCACGATCTGGATGAACTCCGACAGCACCGAAGGCTGCATGGCGAGCTGGCGGTCGTCGCCTTGGCCGACGATCGACTCGGCGAAGGCCTGTTCCCATTTCGCGGTGAGCGCGATGATCGGCAGTTGGCCGCTCGGCGAGGTGTGCTGCGCGCAGATCTGACGGGCGAGCCGTGTGCGCACGTGTTCGGCGAGCATCACCGGGTTGCGGGTGATGGCGAGGCCGTCGGCGATACCTTCCAGGATGGTCGAAAGGTCGCGGATCGACACGCGCTCGGCGAGCAGCAACTGCAGCACGCGCTGGATGCCGGAATTGGTGATCTGGCCCGGCACGATGTCCTTCAAGAGTTCGGCTTGCTCCTTCGGAACTTCCTTCATGAGCTTCTGCACTTCGCCGTAGGACAAGAGTTCGGCGGTGTTGTTTTTCAGCAGCTCGGTCAGATGCGTCGACAGCACGGTCGCGGCGTCGACCACGGTATAGCCCTTGAGCGAGGCCTCTTCCTTGAGCGCGGCGTCGATCCAGGTCGCCGGCAGGCCGAAGGTCGGTTCGGTGGTGTGATGGCCCGGCATGTCGACCTGACCGCCGGCCGGGTCCATGACCATATACTGGTTCGGCCAGATCTTGCCGCCGCCGGCCTCGACCTCCTTGATCTTGATCGAATAGGCGTTGGCCTCGAGTTGCACGTTGTCGAGGATGCGCACCGCCGGCATGACAAAACCCATCTCGATCGCGAGCGAGCGGCGCAGCGCCTTGATCTGCTCGGTGAGGCGGTCGTTGCCTTCCGGCGAATTGACCAGCGGCAGCAGCGCGTAGCCGAGTTCGATCTTGAGATCGTCGATCTTGAGCGCGGAGGAAATCGGCTCGTCGGCGGCCTCGGCCTTTGCGGTCGCGGCCGCGGTCTTGACCTGCGCCTCGGCCGCCTTCTGCGCCTTGAGACGCTTGTCGGCATAATAGGCAAGCGCACCGGCGCCGCCGCCGAGCGCTAGGAACGGCAGCATCGGAATGCCGGGCAGCAGCGCCATCACCAGCATGACCGCGCTCGACATGCCGAGCGCCTTCGGATAGCCGGACAGTTGCGTGACCATCGCCTTGTCGGCGGAGCCGGACACGCCGGCCTTGGAAACGAGCAGGCCGGCGGCGGTCGACACGATCAGCGCCGGAATTTGCGTCACCAGACCATCGCCGACGGTGAGCAGCGTGTAGGACCGCGCGGCGTCGATGAACGTCATGTTCTGCTGCACGATGCCGATAATCATGCCGCCGATGACGTTGATGAAGACGACGAGCAGGCCGGCGATGGCGTCGCCGCGCACGAATTTCGAGGCGCCGTCCATGGCGCCGAAGAAGCCGCCTTCGTCCTCGAGCTTCTGACGGCGGACGCGGGCTTCCTTCTCGTCGATCAGCCCGGCGGAGAGATCGGCGTCGATCGCCATCTGCTTGCCGGGCATGGCATCGAGGTGGAAGCGCGCCGCGACTTCGGCGATGCGGCCCGAGCCCTTGGTGATGACGACGAAGTTGACGATGATCAGGATCGTGAAGACGATGATGCCGATCACGAAATTGCCGCTCATCACGAAATTGCCGAACGCCTGAATGACGTGGCCGGCCGCGTGCGTGCCCTCGTGGCCGTGGGCCAGGATCAGCCGCGTCGAGGCGAGATTGAGCGACAGCCGCAGCATCGTCGCGATCAGCAGCACGGTCGGGAAAGCGGAAAATTCGAGCGGCGTCTGAATGAACAGCGCCGTCATCAGGATCAGCACCGAAAAGATGATCGAGATGGCGAGCGAGAAGTCGAGCAGGAGCGGCGGCAGCGGCAGGATCAGAACGACGAGGATCGCCAGCACGCCGATGGCGAGCGTAAGATCGCCATGCTTGAGCAGGTCGCTCAGTTTGCCGAAGTTCGGGAGCTTGATCGAAGGGCCGGCCGGCGCGCTTGCGCCTGCAACCGGTGCCGCTTCTCCCGCGGTGACGTCGCTCATGAACCCTGATCGGTCGCCACACTCGTCCCCGGTGGCCCGGACGCGCCGCTACTGGCCCGGACGGCGGACAGCCTCCGGACCGGCAATTTTTGCCCGGTTTATGGTTAGCGGCTGGTTAACGGTGGCGCCGCTCCCGCAAAACGGCTGATCCTCCCCCGGAAAACCGGGGGAGGATCTTCGGCGTGCCGCGGGGACCCGCGCGATTGCGGCCGGCATGCCGAGGTTACGAAACGTGCGGACCTCAGCCCGGCAACAGCACGGTGTCGATGACGTGGATGACGCCGTTCGACTGCTTGACGTTGGAGATGGTGATGCTGGCTTCCTGGCCCTTGCCGTCGACCAGGATCACCTTGCCGTCCTTCATCTTGGCCGCGAAGGTGCAGCCGCCGACGGTCTTGACCGGGTGATTGCCGTTGTCGTCCGCCACCATCTTGGAGATCGCCGCATACATCGCGTTGGCCGCGACGACGTGGCAGGTCAGGATCTTGGTGAGCTGCGCCTTGTTCTCCGGCTTCAGCAGGGTCTCGACGGTGCCGGCCGGCAGCTTGGCGAAGGCGGCGTTGGTCGGCGCGAACACCGTGAAGGGACCGTTGCCCGACAGCGTGTCGACGAGGCCCGCGGCCTTCACGGCGGCGACCAGCGTGGTGTGATCCTTCGAATTGACGGCGTTCTGGATGATGTTCTTGGACGGATACATCGGCGCGCCGCCGACATTGACGGTGGTTTCGGCGGACGAGGTCGCGACGAAGGCGCCGGTGCCGAGCGTGGCCGCGAGTGCGGCGGCAGCGGCGAGCGCGAGAATGGGAAGACGTTTCATGACTTGCTCCGTTTCCTCTGTGTGACTGTCCCGTTTGGGAGACACGTTGGATACGGAGCGCGCGCGGGGCCGGATCGCCGCGCGGGCGTCACAGTAAAGTGAGGATGCGGCGGTGATCCGTCACCGTCTCGCCGTTATTGCTGTCTTGCCGCTATTGCCGCAGCCAGCGCTCGGTGCCGATCTGCTGGCCGCCGGCATAGGTCCACACGCCCTTCCAGTTGCCGCCTTCGGCGCCGTAGAGCGCAAGGCCCGACTCGTTGCCGGCGCGGTACGACACCGCGATGAAATTGCGGTCGCCGATGCCGGTGCCGACATACCGCGTGTTACCGACCACCCAGACGACGCGCCAGGTTTCGCCGGTCTTCGACACCGTGACGGTGCCGGAATAGGCCGAGCCGTTGCCGGGATTGGTGCCGTCGACGCGGTAAGTCCCGGCGGGATCGGCGGCGAGGGCGCTGGTGGCGAAGGAGGCGAGCAGAACTGAGGCGGCGCAGGCCGCGGCGATACGCATTGTTGTTCTCCAATTTCTTGACGACGAAGGCTTGACGACGAAGGTCGGACGATGCGGCCAAGTCTAGGACGGCGCGCAGCGGCGGGTAAGGGGAGGCGTCAGCCGGCGAGCGGCGGAATGACGAGTTGGCCGGCAGGATCGAGCGGCAGCGGCTCGACCTTGGTGACGGCGGTCGGCATCAACGGCGCATAAAGATGCGGAAACAGCGCGCCGCCGCGCGAGGGCTCCCATTTCAGTTGGTCGCCGAGCCGGCCGGCATCGACGTGGATCAGCAGTAAATCGCTTTGCCCGGCGAAGTGCTTGGCTGCCGTCTCGGCGACCTGATCGGCGGCGGAGAAATGGATGAAGCCATCTGCAAGATCGACCGGCGCGCCCTTGAACACGCCAGCCTGCTCGGCCTCCCGCCACAGCGCAGCGGGGCAGATTTTGTAGATGGTGGTCACGCGGTGCGGCAGTTACGCCGCGCCGCGCAGGGGTTCGCCGCCGCCGTTCGAGGGGGGCGGGATAGGTGAGCCGTCCGCCGCATACTCGTTGAGCTTGTTGCGCAGCGTGCGGATCGAGATGCCAAGAATGTTGGCGGCGTGCGTGCGGTTGCCGAGGCAGTGCTTGAGCGTTTCGAGGATCAGATCGCGCTCGACCTCGGCTACGGTACGGCCGACGAGATTGCGGGTGACCTGCTCGGCGGCCATCGCCGCCTGCGCGGCGACGCCAGAGCGCGCCTGATCGAGCCGGGTGCCGTCCGGCGTGCGGATATCGTCGGCCGCGATTTCGGTGCCGGTCGACATCAGCACGGCGCGGTGGATGGTGTTTTCAAGCTCGCGAACATTGCCGGGCCAGCGGGCGACGGTGAGCGCGCGCTCGGCTTCCTTCGAAATTGGCCGCGCGGGCAGGCCGTTCGCTTCCGAATATTTCTTTGTGAAATACTGGGCGAGCTCGATGATGTCGGCTGGACGCTCGCGCAGCGGGGGGATCTTCAGGTTCACGACGTTGAGACGGAACAGGAGATCCTCGCGGAACGTGCCTTCGCGCACAGCGTCCGCGAGCACGCGGTTCGACGTCGCGATGATACGAATGTCGACGGGGACGGGCTTGGTGCCGCCGACACGGTCGATCAGCCGCTCCTGGATCGCGCGCAGGAGCTTCGCCTGCAGCCGCACGTCCATTTCCGAGATTTCGTCGAGCAGCAGCGTGCCGCCATTGGCTTCCTCGAACTTGCCGATGCGGCGGGCCAGCGCGCCGGTGAAGGCACCCTTCTCGTGGCCGAACAGTTCCGACTCCAGCAGGTTCTCCGGGATCGCCGCGCAGTTGACCGAGATGAACGGCTTCCTGGCGCGGGCCGATTTCGAGTGGACATAGCGCGCCAGCACTTCCTTGCCGGTGCCGCTTTCGCCGGTGATGAGGACGGAAGCCTCCGATCCCGCGATCTGCTGGGCGAGCTTGACGACCCTCGCCATCGCGTCGTCGCGGAAGATCATGTCGCGGGCGTCGTCGGCAACGGCGGCGAGCACGGCGGCGATCAGTTCGGCGTCCGGCGGCAGCGGGATGTATTCCTTGGCGCCGGCATGGATCGCGTCGACCGCGGCGCGGGCGTCATTGGTGATCCCGCAGGCGACGATCGGGACGTGGATGCGCTCGGCCTCGAGCTGGGTCACCAGCCGGCGGATGTCGACGATGACCTCGACCATCATCAGGTCGGCGCCGCGGCCGGCGCGCAGCACGGCGAGCGCCTGGTCGATGCTGTCGGCCTGGGTGACGGTCGCGCCCTTGTCCATCGCGATCTTGGTCGCGGCGGTGAGCTGGCCCTTGAGGGTTCCGACGATCAGAAGTCGCATGACTTTGGTTCCTTAATCCTCGGCCTTGATAATTTCAGTCATCGTGACGCCGAGCTTGTCTTCGACCAGCACGACTTCCCCGCGCGCGACCAGCCGGTTGTTGACATAAATGTCGATCGCCTCGCCGACCTTGCGGTCGAGTTCGAGCACGGTGCCGGGACCGAGCTTCAGCAGATTGCCGACATCCATCTTGGCGCGGCCGAGCACGGCGGAGACCTGGACCGGAACGTCGAATACGGCCTCCAGATCGGCGGCATCGCGGTTGACGACGTCGCCGTCGGGCGGGACGATCGAGCCGGGATCGTTGACCTCCGGCACCTCGGCGCCTTGCTCGAGGTCGGGCAGCGGAACGCCCGCCTCGGGCGGAGCCTGCCGGCCGTCCTGTTCCAGTGTGTCGTCACTCATCGCTCAAGTCCCTCCAAAATTCCTATTCGGCGTCGGCGGCGCGCGCCGCCACGTAGCGCTCGACGGCTTCCGCGATCGCCGCCTCGGTCGCGGCGCGATCGCGACTGATGCCGCCGTCCGCCCATTCGATCCGGCAGTCCCCGGGCGCGACGCTTGCGTCCGACAGCACCATCAGCCGGCCCTCGAAACCGCGGCCGCGAGCGATATCGTCGAGCTTTTCCTTGGCGGCGGCGAAGATGTTCTCGTTGACGCGAATGGCGATGTGCGGCGTCGAGGCGAGGTGGCGGAAACACTCGGTGGCGAGGGCCTCGACCTCGGCCAGCGGCTGCTGGGCGATCAGTTCGGGACTGAGCTTGCGGGCGACCGCGACCGCGACTTCGACGGCCTCGACTTCGAGGCGGGCCTCGACGCCATAGAGCCCGCGGCTCATGCGTTCGAGCGTGTCGCCGACGATGCCGAGAGTGGTCGCGATCTGCTGCTCGATCTCGGCGCGCGTCTGCGCCTGGCCGGCGGAAAAGCCGTTGCGGTAGGCGACGGCTTCGGCGTCGGCGCGGCGGCGCTCGTGCTCGACCACGGTCAGGGTCGGCGTTTCGCCTTTGGCGAAGTCGGTCTCGAACAGGAATTTTGCGGTTGCGCTCATGCGTTAGTAAACCAGTTCGTCGTCGCCACGGGACTTGGCGATGATGATCTCGCCCTTGGCGGCGAGATCCTTGGCAAGATTGACCATGAGGCCCTGCGCCTCGTCGACGTCGCGCAGCCGCACCGGGCCCATCGCCTGCATGTCGTCGGTGAGCATCTTGGCGGCGCGGGTCGACATCGCCTTGAAGAAGAATTCGCGCATCGTGTCGTTGGCGCCCTTGAGCGCGACGGCGAGCTTGTCCTTGTCGACGTGCCGCATCAGCGTCTGGGCGGAGCCGGAGTCGAGCTTGACCAGATCGTCGAAGGTGAACATCAGCGACTTGATACGCTCGGCCGCGTCGCGGTTGTCGCTTTCGAGCGCGGTGATGAAACGGGTCTCGGTCTGGCGGTCGAAGTTGTTGAAGATTTCCGCCATGACTTCGTGGGCGTCGCGCCGCCGCGTCTGCGACAGGTTCGACATGAATTCGGTGCGCAGCGTCTGTTCGACGCGCTCGATCACTTCCTTCTGCACCGACTCCATCTTCAACATGCGGTTGACCACGTCGAGCGCGAAGTCCTCAGGCATGATGCCGAGCACGCGCGCGGCGTGTTCGGGCCGCAGCTTGGACAGCACCACCGCGACCGTCTGCGGGTATTCGTTCCGCAGATAATTGGCGAGCACCTCTTCCTGAACGTTGCCGAGCTTCTCCCACATGTTGCGGCCGGCCGGCCCGCGAATTTCGTCCATGATGCCATGGACGCGCTCGGGCGGCAGATAGTTCTGCAGCAGCCGCTCGGTCGCGTCGTAATTGCCGAGCAACGCGCCGGACGCCGACATCCGGCCGACGAATTCCAAGAGCAGTTCCTCGACCATCTCGGACTGGACGGTGCCCAGCGTCGACATGATGATCGAGATTTCGCGCAGCTCGTCGTCATCGAGCATGCTGAAAATCTTCGATCCGTATTTTTCGCCAAGCGCCAGCATCAGCACAGCGGCGCGTTCCGGCCCGGTCAGCCGGCGATGAGTGCTTGCGCCCTGCGAGCGATGCGCAAGCTGGGCGACGAGTTCGCCGATATTATCTTCGCGTTCGCCGTTGTCTTCTTTGATCGTGACCATGTGTTACGCCACGTCCTCGTGGAGCCAGCTGCGGATGATCGAAACGGCTTCGTGCGGGTTCTTGTCGGCGAGCTCGCCGACCTTCTGCACCGACTCGGCGTGAACATTGCCCTGCACCTGGGCGACATCGATCATCGCGGAGGTGCGGTTCGAAATCGCGATCGCTTCGTCGGAACCGACGATTGCGACATTGGGCCCGCCCGCGGTGGTGAGCGAACCTGCG
>JBFWZV010000047.1:0-29558 GCA_050184975.1 Pseudolabrys sp.
TCCTGCCCCAGATCCCGATCGGCCGGCTCGGCGAGCCGGAGGAGATCGCGCGCTGCGTGGTGTTCCTTGCCTCCGACGAGGCGGGTTTGATCACTGGCTCGACGATCACGCGAATGGCGGTCAGTATTTCACCTAGCTGTCACCGGGCCGGTTATGCCGGCCATCGATGAAAAGCCGGCGGAATTACCCCTGCGGTTGCGTGCGGCCGTATGTCTGCGGGTATCCCGTGCCGACACTCGAAGAAAAGTGATTGGTTCCGAGCCGATTTACCCGGGCGGTTAATGGCGCGTTAACCGCCCAAAACGATCTTCTGACGTCAGCGATGCCCTGACTTTTTGGAGATCCGACATGATCGTCAGAACTGCCGTGGTCGCACTGCTGTTGTCGTCAGGCTCGGCGATTGCCGCGCCGCCCTGCACGTCCGAACCCAAATCGAAGTGGCTCAGCGAAGCCGATTTCCGCGCGAAGATCGCCGACCGTGGATATCGGTACAAGAACATCAAGATCGCGGGCTCGTGCTACGAGATCTACGGCCGCAACAAAGACGGCAAGCGCGTCGAAGTCTACTTCAACCCGATCACTGCCGCGGTCGTCGAAGAACACAAGAGCTGACCGCTTCGAGCATGCTGCCGCTCAGAAAAATTCGGCAGGCCGCTGCAGGACTGCGGCGAAACGCGCCTACGATCGGCTTGCGCCAGCGCATCATGGCGATTTTCGTCGCCTGCGCGCTGGCCGCGACGGCCATCGTGACTGTCAGTCTGAACGAACAGGCGAAGCTCCTTGCGCAGAACGACCGGCATCGCGCCGCCGAACGTAATTACGATGCCATCCATCAAGCGGCCGTGATCCTGCTTCAGGCGGTCAACTCCTTCTCGACGCTGGGCCTCGAACTGTCGCTGGAGGAAAGGCGGGAAGTTCTTACCGCTGGCGAGAAACTGATCCTGCGATTCGATTCGCTCCAATTCATCATTCTCAAGATCTCGGAAAACTTCTGGTCGGAGCAAGAGCGCGATCAATTCAGCAAGTCGGTCTCCGAAATCCAGCGGTCGTGGTGGGAAATTACCCAGGACATCGAGAGCGCCGACCGGGATGCGCTGGTGCATCGTCTTCTGGCGATCCGCAGCAATACCGATGTGGTCCAGCAGCTTGTTCTCAAGCTCGATGATGCGGTGCGTGCCAGCGCCGATGCCGCCAACGACCGTCTTAGCGCGGCTGCCGAGGTGACCAAGAATATCGTCATCATGGGGCTTGTCGTCGCCGTCGTGCTGATGCTTGCCGGCGGCTGGCTGCTGCTCAATTTGACCGTCCGCCGTCCGCTCAACGAGGTCATCGCCGTGATTGGCCGCATGGCAGGCGGCGACTATGCGACGCCGGTGCCGGATCAGAAACACGACGACGAGATCGGCAAGATCCTCTCTGCGCTCACCATCTTCCGCGAGCATGCGCTCGCCCGTCAGCAGCTCGAAGTCGACAAGCTCAAGGATGCCACCGAGCGCGATCTGCGCCGCGAGACGCTCGAGGCGACCGTCAAGAGGTTCCGCGCTGACGTGCTCGACGCGCTCGAGAGCAACGGCAGGGCGATCGAAATCATGCGCCTCGCCGCCGAGCAACTCAACGCTGCGGCCGCCGACAATCGCGCTGGTGCCAGCGAGGCGGCGGAAGTCTCGCAGGTCGTGTCGAGCGACGTCGCGCATGTCGCCACGGCCGCCGGTCAGTTGACCGACTCTTTTCATGCGATGGCGCGCAGCATCGTGCAGGCGGAAGGCGCAATTCAACAGGCGGCAGGCCGCGCGGTTGCCGCCTCGGAAGTAATCGACGGGCTGGTTCGGACGGCCGAGACGATCGACGAGGTCGCCAAGTTTATCGAGACGATCGCGCGGCAAACCAATCTGCTTGCGCTCAACGCCACCATCGAAGCGGCGCGGGCGGGAACCGCAGGGCGCGGCTTTGCGGTCGTCGCGACCGAGGTCAAGCAACTTGCCGCGGAAACCGGCAAGGCAACCGAGAGCATCGCCGCGCGGATCGAGGACGTCCGCAAGCGCACCGCCGACGTGGTTTCGGCGATCCGCGTCATTACGCGCACGAGCGGCGAAGCAAGTTCGCATGCGACCACGATTTCGGCGTCGGTGACCGAACAGCAGCAGGTCACCGAAACCATCACCCGCACGATTCGCGATGTCGCCGGCGGCACCGCCGGCCTTCACACCATCGTCGAAAATCTCGCTGCCGCCGTGGCGCGCACCGCCTCCGCGGCGCAGGGCGTCGATCAGGCCTCGGATGCTTCGGCGACCGCGACCGACAAGCTGCGAAAGTTGATCGACGCCTTCCTCGAAGACGTTCGCGCTGCCTGAGCCTGGCAGGATCTCAGAAAAATCCGATCGACTCGCAGCCGGTCCCGGCCTTGAAGCTCGTCTTGTGCTTTCGGTCCGCAATATCGACGATGTGAATGCTGCCGTCGCCCTGGCAGGCGACGAAGAGGTCGCCGCCGCGGATGGTGAAATCCATCGGCTGACGGCCGACCGTGATCGCCGTTTGATCGCCGGGGTTCGCGGTCGAAATCAGGCTGACCGTGTCGCTATTAAGACTCGTGACGATGAGTAGCTTGCCGTCATTACTGTAGCGCGCGATCTGCGCCGCTTTCGGGACATCTTTGAGCGGCAGTTCGCGTAAGGCCTGCGTCCCGGCGTCGATGAAATAGATCACAGGGGTCTCGTCGCTGACCGCGACCACCGTTTGGCTGTCGTTCGACACCGCGATGCCGGCGATTGCCTGTGGCGTCTTGATCTTCCCGAGGAGCCTGCGATTGGCCACGTCGATGACCGACACCGTCGCATCCTCTTCGTTGTCGGTATAGAGACGGCTGCCGTCAGCCGTGATGGCAAGACGATGCGCATTGGTCGATCCGGAATCGATCGTGCCGACGACCTTGTGGGTTCCTTGCTCGATCACCGCGACCTTCGCGCTGTTCTCGCACGTGATGTAGATGAAGCCGTCGGCGCCGAGCCGGACCGTGTGCGGCGCGCTCAATGGCCGCAGGTCGATGCCGTGGGCGAGCTTGCGTCCGATGAGATCGATCACCCACAGCGTATGGCCGGGGTTCGGATTGCGTCCATGAATGCCGTCGCCAAAAATCGGAACATAGGCGAGGCCGGTCTCCGGGACTACCAGCAGTTCATGCACGGTACGCTGGAAGCCGTCGATGACCGTTTCGGTCTCGTAGCTTTCAGGATCGATGAACAGGATTTTGCAGCCCATCTTGTCGACCGCGATCATCCCGCGTGTGCCGTTCGTTGCAGCCATCGTCGATTCGTCTTGTTGTTGTGGAGGTGCGCGGTCGTGAGCTTATCGCGGCTTCGTGGCCGGCGACCAGCCCTTCGGCGCGAGTTCAAATTGTGAAAACTCGAAGCCCGGCGCGACCGTGCAGCCCACAAGGGACCAGTCGCCGAGGCTTTCCGCTGCCTGCCAGGCGCGCGCTGGCACCACCGCCTGGGGGAACTCGTCGGCGTGAACATGGGGCCCGAGCCGGACGATCATCTCCTTGGACCCGTCGACGATCTCGAGCTTGAGCGGCGCGCCGGCGTAATAGTGCCAGACTTCGGCGGCGTCGACGCGATGCCAGTGCGAACGCTCGCCACGTGCCAGCAGAAAATAGATCGCGGTCGAGGCGGCGCGCTGGCCCGGCGCCGTCTCGTCGCGAAAAGTCTCGCGGAAGTGGCCGCCTTCGGGATGCGGCTTGAGGTCGAGCAGCCTGATGATGTCGGCGGCGGTCGGTGTCGCCATCGCCCGTCAAAACTTGTTCTTGCGTTCGCGCACTTCGGCAAAGACCTTGTCAGCCGATCCGCCGGCCATGCCGACGGCGGCAGCGACCTCCGACACATCCGCGCGCAGAAATGTGTTCGCCTTTTTTTCCTCGCCGATCGTCACCGGGATGGTCGGCTTGCCGTCGGCGATTTGCTGCTTCGCCTGCGCCTCACGGGCACGTAGCGCCTTGTTGTCGCTCTCCACGCTGACCGCGAACTTGATGTTGGCGAGCGTGTATTCGTGCCCGCAGTAGATCGCGGTGTCGTCGGGAAGGTCGCGCAGCTTCTTCAACGACTGCCACATCTGCGCCATGGTGCCTTCGATCACCCGGCCGCAGCCGATCGAGAACAGGGTGTCGCCGACGAAGGCGACTTTATCGTTGTGGAACCAGTAGGCGATATGCCCGAGCGTATGGCCGGGCGTCTCGATGACATTGGCGCCGAGCGTGCCGACGGAAACCTTGTCGCCCTCGCGGACCGTCTCGTCGACAGCAGGAATTTTCGCGGCCTCGGCTGCGGGCGCGACCACGCGGCACTTATATTTGTTCTTGAGTTCCTCGATGCCGCCGACGTGGTCGTGATGATGGTGCGTGACCAGAATGTCGGTGAGCTTCCATCCGGCCGCTTTCAGCGCGGCCTCGACGGGCGCCGCCTCGGGCGCGTCGATGGCGGCTGTGGCGCCTGAGGCGGGATCGTGAATGAGAACGCCGTAATTATCCTGGAGGCAGCGAAACAGGCGGATTTCAGCGGGCATCGGGCTTCCTTCAAAGTAGCGTTCGTCGAGCCTTAACACGTATCGGTGGCATGGCAGATCGTGATGACATCGTCATTAAGCGTTTTGCCGCATTATTCATGGTAGATATTGGCTATGTCGAACGACGTTGTCGACCTCAGAAATTTTTACGGTCAGCGCCTTGGCGTCGTCGCGCGGCGTTTCATCGGCCGTGGCGTGCGTGCTCTGTGGCGTGATACCCGCGGCAAGCGCGTGCTCGGCATCGGTTATGCGACACCCTACCTCGGCCTGTTCCGCGGGGAAGCGGAGCGCTGTCTCGCCTTCATGCCGGCCTCGCAGGGTGCGATCAAATGGCCGACGTCGCGGCCGGCGCTCGCCGCGCTGGTCGATGAGCATGAACTGCCATTGCCCGACGCAGCCGTCGATCTCGTTCTGATGGTGCATTCGATCGAGATGTCGCGCGACGCGGCGGCGTTGTTGCGCGAGGTCTGGCGCGTTCTGGCGCCCGGCGGGCGGCTGTTGGCGATCATCCCGAACCGGCGCGGCCTGTGGGCGCGCATGGATACGACGCCGTTCGGGCACGGCCGGCCGTACTCGCGCTCGCAGATCACGCATCTCTTGCGCGAGGCCTGGTTCACGCCGTTGTCCTGGTCGGAGGCGCTCTACGTGCCGCCGATCGCGCGCGGTTGGTTTCTGCGCTCGGCGGTGGCGTGGGAGCGCACCGGCGCGACATTGTCGGCGCCGTTCGCCGGCGTCTATCTCGTCGATGCGAGCAAGCAGGTGTATCGGCCGGTGTCGGCGCGCAAGGTCAAGCGGCGGCTGGTGCCCGCGCTCGAGCCCGCGCTGGCGCCGTCGCCCGGGGGCGCGGCGCGCACGGTTATCGACGACTGATCGAATTTATTCGCCGGCCGGCGGCGGCGTGTCGTCGCCGCCTTCGTTCGCCATGCCCTGCTGATGTTCGCCGCCGATGTCGGGCCGCGGGCCGCGATGACGGCGGCGGCGATGACGTCCGCCGAAGCGATCGCCCTGGCCGCCATGGCCGCCTTGGCCCTGACCGTTTTGGCCGTCTCCCGGTGCCGTATGCTGGCCGCCCGCCTGCTGGCCACCGGTGATGAAGGAGGGCAGGCCGCCGACATCCTGATGATCGTTGTTGTTGCGCGGCTGGTTGTGCTGCGGCTGCTGATGGTGCGGCCGTCCGCCTTGCTGCGGCTGGAAGCCCTGCTGCGGGAATGGCTGCGCGTCGCGTGGCAGGTAAGGCTGCGGCTGGTCACCGCGCGGCATGAAGGGTTCATTCGACGCGCCGGCCGGCGCGCCCTCGTCGTCGCCGTCGTCGAAGCTGTCGTCGTTGCTCGGGAAGCCGGACGGCTGCTGCTGTTGCTGGTTGTAGTAGGGGTTCTGCTGACGGAACTGTTCCTGCGCCGCCGCGATCAGCCGGAAATAATGCTCGGCGTGCTGATAGTAGTTTTCCGCCGCGACCGGATCGCCGGAGCCCTGCGCGTCGCGGGCAAGCTGAATGTATTTTTCCGCGACATGATTCGCCGTGCCGCGAATCTTCACATCGGGACCGTTCGACTCATAAACCCTCGTCAGGGGGTTCTGACTCTTGCGGTGGTTGCGGCCCCGCATGCGCTTCTGACCGTTTCTCATGTCTTTCCGTCACTCACCTTTTCGCTTCGGCTTGGACCGCTTCCGGCCTTGCCGCACGGAGGATCAAATTTTTCAATGCGTCAAAGCCCGCCGGCTTACAACTTCACATGTCGACATAACGACTTCACAATCGCGGAGTTGCCGCGGCGGATGGCCGTTGCGTTTGTTCGAGGTCATTCAATCGTCAGCGTGATAATTGCATCAGCCCCGTCACCGCGATATCGCCGCGGCATTGCCGACCTTTCATCATGCGCATCGTTTGTCTCTATCGAGAACCAATGCGCGTAACAGGTGAAGCATCTTGACCCGAAAGGAGCGAACTCGTCTGCAAGATCAGGCGTTAATTGCCCAGCTCATCGGCATTCGCTTTGGCCGCTGGCCACCGCCCGGAACCTATCCAGATT
The DNA here is from genome assembly GCA_050184975.1 of Pseudolabrys sp. Lineage (GTDB taxonomy): Bacteria > Pseudomonadota > Alphaproteobacteria > Rhizobiales > Xanthobacteraceae > Pseudolabrys. Next base: position 6,585 of record JBFWZV010000047.1, read on the forward strand.
GGTTCTCGTCTGACGCGGCGCGACCGTCTCGGGTCGATTCCGTGACCGGAAGCTAGTCGTTTCCGGAACCCATTCCAAGTGCTTTTTTCCAACTTTCCGGATGCGCAGAAGTCATGAAATGCCCTTGCTACGGGACCGGACGAACTTCCCGGAAGGCCGGAAGTGCGCGCGGGAGGCCGCTCAGGTCCTTTCTTGCCGCCCGTGGCACAGCAAGACCGACATTCGTTAACAACTGCATGACGTCGGCTTCCTGGCCGGCACCCAGCTCGACGACCAACGCGCCGCCCGGCGCAAGTAGCCGCATCGCGTCGGCGGCAATGGCGCGGTAGGCGGCGAGCCCATCGGGTCCGCCGTCGAGCGCCGGCCTCGGATCGTAGTCGCGCACCTCCGGCGCAAGCGTGGCGATGTCGCCGCTCGCAATATAGGGCGGGTTCGATACCACGAGGTCGAAACCGCCACGCAACGCCGCGCCAATGTCGCAGGCGACAAAGTTGCAACGGGGCGCAAGCGATAGATGTTCGGCGTTGCCGCGCGCGACCCTCAACGTGCCAATGCCGATGTCGGTGCCTATGCCGGTCGCGGCCGGCAGTTCGCTCAGCAGCGCGAGCAACAAGGCGCCCGAGCCGGTACCGACATCGAGAATGCGCAACGGTCGCTGCTTTCCGCCGCCTGCTGTGACAATGTCCAGCGCGGCTTCGACGACTGTCTCGGTGTCCGGCCGCGGCACCAGCACCGAGGCGTCGACGGCGAGCGGCAGGCTCCAGAATTCTTTTGTTCCGACGATCCGCGCCACGGGCTCGTGGGCGATGCGGCGCCCCGCAAGCGCGTCGATGGCATCGATCTCGCGTGCATCGAGCAGCCGCTCGGCGTCGACGACGAGCCGTGCGCGGTCGATGCCGAGCGCCTGGCACGTCAGGATGCGGGCGTCGAGTTGCGGTGCGTCGGCACCGCTCGCGCGAAACGCTTGAATGAGCGTTTCCACCGCGCGCATCAGCGGCATTCCGCTGCGCAGTCCTGCGACCGCGCGCGCCATCAGAAACCTTCCGCGGCAAGCAGTTCGGCCTGATGCTCGGTGACCAGTGCGTCGATCAGTTCGCCGAGCGCTTCGCCTTCCATCACCTCGGGTAGCTTGTAGAGCGTCAGATTGATTCGGTGATCGGTGACGCGGCCCTGCGGGAAATTATAGGTCCGAATGCGCTCGGAGCGGTCGCCGGAGCCGACTTGGCCGCGCCGCTCGGCAGAACGTTGGGCGTCGCGCTTGGTGCGCTCGGCGTCGTAGAGCTTGGCGCGCAGCATCGCCATGGCCTTGGAGCGGTTCTTGTGCTGCGAGCGTTCCTCCTGCACCGCGACCACGATGCCGCTCGGAATATGCGTGATGCGGATCGCGGAGTCGGTCGTATTGACGTGCTGGCCGCCGGCGCCGCTGGCGCGCATGGTATCGATCCGCAGGTCAGCCTCGTTGATATGGATATCGACGTCTTCGACTTCCGGCAGCACGGCGACGGTCGCGGCCGAGGTGTGAATGCGGCCGGAGGCTTCGGTGTCCGGAACGCGCTGGACGCGGTGGACTCCGGACTCGAATTTCAGTTTGGCGAACACGCCGCGGCCGGAAATCTCGGCGACGATTTCCTTGTAGCCGCCCTTGGTGCCGTGGCTGGCCGACAGCAATTCGGTTCTCCAGCCCTGCGACGACGCGTAGCGTTCGTACATGCGGAACAGATCGCCGGCGAACAGGGCGGCCTCGTCGCCGCCGGTGCCGGCGCGAATTTCCAGAATGGCGTTACGCTCGTCCATCGCGTCTTTCGGCAACAGCGCGATGCGAATCTGCTGTTCGAACCGCTCTTTACGGTCCTGCAGTTCGGGCCGTTCCACGGCCACCATGCGGCGCATCTCGGCGTCGGTCGAAGGATCGGCGGCCAGCGCGTCGAGCCCCTCGATCTCGGCCACGACCGCGCGATAGGCCTTGATGATGTTGACGACCGGGGCGAGGTCGGAAAACTCGCGCGACAGCGAGACGTAGTCCTCGCCGGTCACGCCGCTGGCGAGCTGGCTTTCGACCAGCGCATGGCGATTGAGGAGAGCGTCGAGCTTCTGTTGCGGCAGCATGGCGGGGTGGACGTTTAAACCTGGAGGCCTTCGGCCGCGGCGAAGTTCTTCAGCTCGTCGCGAATGGATACGCTGCCGACCGGTTTGTCGAGCAGCGGCAGGATCGCGGCCTGGCCTTTCTTCACATCGAGGTCGAGCAGCGTCGCTTTGACCGGACCGACCGCCGACGGCGACAGCGACATCGAACGATAGCCGATTACGGCCAGCGCCACAGCGGCGAGCGGCTGAGAGGCCATCTCGCCGCACAACGAAATCGGCTTGTTATGGGCGCGGCCTTTATCGACGATCGATTTCAGCGCACGCAGCACCGGCGTCGTCAGCGGATCGAACCGTTCATAGACGCGCGCATTGCCGCGGTCGGCGGCGTAGAGAAACTGCATCAGGTCGTTGGAACCGACCGAGAGAAAATCAACCCGCTCCAGGATTTCATCGAGCTGCAACAGCAGTGCCGGTACCTCCAGCATCGTGCCGATGTCGACACGTTCCGGCAGCGAATGGCCATGGCGCCGCAGATGCGTAAGCTCCGCTTCGACGAGTGCCTTGGCCTTGTCGAACTCGTCGACCGTGGCAATCATCGGGAACATGACCTTGAGCTGCCGCCCGCCGGCCGCGCGCAGCATGGCGCGGATCTGGCTGCGCAGCAGGCCGGGCCGGTCGAGGCCGAGGCGGATCGCGCGCCAGCCGAGCGCGGGGTTCTCCTCTTCGACATTGCGCATATAGGGCAGCACCTTGTCGCCGCCGATATCGAGCGTGCGGAACGTCACCGGGCGGTCGCCTGCAGCATCGAGCACCGAACGGTAGAGTTGGTACTGCTCGTTGGTGCGCGGGAACGAGCTTGCGGTCATGAACTGCAATTCGGTGCGAAACAGGCCGATGCCGCTCGCGCCGGTTTCCTCGATATGCGGCAGATCGATCAGCAGGCCGGCATTGATCATCAGGTCGAGTTCTTGCCCGTCCTTGGTGATGCAGGGGCGGTCGCGCAGCGCGCGGTACTGCGCCTGCCGGCGGGCGCGCAGCTTGACCCTCTCCGCATAGGCGGCCTCGATATCCGGCGGCGGCCGGAAATGCACGTGGCCGGAAGTGCCGTCGACGATGATGGCATCGCCGGGCTCCGCCAGACCCGTCGCGTTCGGCACCTCACCGACCGCGGGGATGCCGAGCGCGCGCGCGACGATGGCGACATGCGACGTCGTGCTGCCTTCCTCCAGCACCAGGCCGCGCAGCCGTTTGCGGTCGTAGTCGAGCAGCGCGGCCGGGCCCATCGAGCGGGCGACCAGAATGGCGTTGACCGGTAGTTGCTCGCGCGACGGCGCGTGGTCGCGGCCCATCAGCACGCGCATCAGCCGGTTGGCGAGATCGTCGAGGTCGTGCAGCCGGTCGCGCAAATAGGGATCCTGCGCGCGCAGCATTCGCGCGCGGGTGTCGGATTGCACGCGCTCCACCGCCGCTTCCGCGGTCAGGCCGGTGGTGACGGCTTCATGGATGCGGCGCAGCCAGCCCTGGTCGTGGCCGAACATGCGATAGGCTTCGAGCACGTCGCGATGCTCGCCGCCGTCGGCGACGTCACCGTGTTCGAGCATGCGGTCGAGGTCGGCGCGCAGCGTGGCGATCGCGGCGTCGAGACGCTTTAACTCCTTCGGTACGTCGTCGGCGATCACGTTGGTGATGACGACGCGCGGTTCATGCAGCACCACATGGCCGAGCGCGATGCCGTCCGACAGCGCGATGCCGGATTCATGCTGGCTGTGGCGGGCAACCGGTTCGGCGCCGGGGCGGGCAAGCGCCGACAACTCGCCTGAAGCGATCATCTCGGCGACCACCATCGCCGTCGTCTGCAGTGCCTCTTCTTCCTCGTCGGTATAGGTGCGGCTGGCGCGGTTCTGCACCACCAGCACGCCCAGCGTGTTGCCGGCGCGCAGCACCGGCACGCCGAGGAAGGAATGGTAGATTTCTTCGCCGGTCTCGGGGCGGAACGAGAAGGCCGGGTGCTCCTGCGCTTCCGAGAGGTTGACCGGCTTTGCCTCGCTGGCAACGAGGCCGACGAGGCCTTCGTCCGCCCTCATGACGGTCTGGTGGACCGCCTCGCGCTTGAGACCTTCGGTGGCATACAATTCGAGCGTGCCGTCGACGCGCAACACGTAGACGGAACAAACCTCCGCCACCATGTTGGCGGCGATCAGCACCACGATCTTGTCGAGGCGTTCCTGCGCGCTGACCGGCTCCGCCATTACCTCGCGGAGCCGTCTAAGCAGCACGCGCGGACCGCCGAGCGCGCCACGCATGATGTCGTTTCCTGTGCCGTGGCCTCGTGCCACGGCTTGCCTACGGCCCGAACATGTACGGAAAGCGACCGGCTGGCCCGACCTGCCCGGCCGCATTCACGCTGAGGCTATAGCGAATGGGGGATGCAAGGGGCAAGCCAAGCGGGGGGAGCCAGCCAAATCCGCGCCGCAGTGCGGGATAACCTCCGAGCCGGCCCCGCGCGCCGGCGGATTTCGGTCAGCCGCGGCCCGGCGATTCGCGTCTGGCAAAAAAGTCCACGAGCGCCTTGGCCTCGGTCTTGTCACCATCGGTATCGGTGGCCAGCCGCGCATAAAGCGCGGCTATGCCCTCAAAAATACGGGCCTCTTCGCCGGGGCCAACATAGCGCGCGACCTCTTCAAGCTCGGCAACCCAGCGATAGGCTTTCGGAAGCATGTCCGGCACGCCGCGCGTCAGCTGACTGAACATCGGCGACTGCGATGCCGACAGTTCTGCGCGCAGGGCATCCGCCACTCCGGCGCGTTCTGCCGCGAGCACCAGCGCCGAGCCGAGTGCGATCAGGCCTTTGGTCAGGCCGCCATAGGACATCTTCAGAGCCGAGGCATCGCCGATCGGACCCGGCATGGTGCGGATCTTCAGGCCATAGTCCTTGAGAATTTCGACACGCGGCGCGTCAGGGCCGGAGACATAGATGCTTGGCCCATCATAGCCGGCACGCGGCGGGCCGCCGATGATACCGCCATCGACGAACGGGCACTCCGCCGCGGCGATGGTGGCGGCAATGTGCCTCGCGGTGTCCGGATTGACGGCATTACAGTCGACATAGACCGGTTTGTGATTTGCCGCACGCAACGCCGGCTGCAGCCGGTCGGCGAGCGCCTCGGCCTGACCGGGCGGCACGATCGACAGGACGATGTCGGCAGCGGCGATATCCGTGTCCGTCGCAGGCGCCATGCCAGCGGCGCTGGCGCGCTTGGCGCTCGCCGCGCTGCGGCCGTCGAGCAGTGTGATGACCGTCAAGCCATTTTCGGCCAGCCGCGCGCCGACTGCGGCGCCCATGCCGCCGGGAGCGATGACCGCAACATTCGGTTTCGTCATCACGGTCTCCGTCGTTTCATTCGTGTCAGTCTTGCGTGTCAGTCTTGCGACCCGAGGCCAGCGATCAACGCGGCCAGCTCATCATATTCCGCGTTCGTCAGTTCCGATAGCGGTGAACGCACCTTGCCGGCACTCTTGCCGACAATGCGTGCGCCCGCCTTGACGATGCTGACCGCGTAACCGGGTTGCCGATTGCGCAGTTTCACGTAAGGAACAAGAAACGATCTCGACAAGGCTTCGAAGCGTGCGTGATCGTCTGCATTGATCGCCTCGTGAAGTTGTAGCGCCGTCCGCGGGATGAAATTGAAAATCGCCGATGAGTAAGCCGGGACGCCGGCGGCGCGAAATTCCCGCGCATAGGTTTCCGCGGTCGGCATGCCGTTGAGAAACACCAGCCGATCGCCGACCGCCGCGCGGATCGCTGCGAGCTGTACGAGGTCGCCGACACCGTCCTTGAAGCCGATCAGGTTGGGGCATTCCGCCGCCAGCGCGGCAACAGTGTCCGCCGCAAGCTGGCAATTGGCGCGGTTATAGACGATGACGCCGAGTCGGGTCGCGCGGCAGACCGCGGCGATATGCGCGCGCAACCCGGCCTGCGGAGCTTCGACGAGATAGGGTGGCATCAGGAGAATGCCGGCGGCGCCGCACCGTTCGGCCTCCTGCACATAGGCCATCGCAGTTCTGGTCCCATAGCCGGCGCCGGCAATGACGGGCTGCCGCCCACCGCAGACCTCAACGGCGTTAGCGATCACCGCGCTGAACTCGTCGAATGCGAGCGAAAAGAACTCGCCGGTTCCGCCGGCCATGAACACCGGCGCCGCGCTGTAATTCGCCAGCCACTCCAGCCGTTTGGCGCTGGCTTTCGGGTCGAATTGATCGTCGTCGGTAAAGTCGGTGAGGGGAAACGACAGCGTGCCCACGGTCACGCGCTGCTTGATCTCGTCCGGCGTCATCGCCTTGCGTCCCAGTCGTGAGCGAAGCGCCGCTCGCCACGGCAATGCTTATCGCATAACCTTGATGCAATTGACCACGGGCATCGAACCCGTCGGCGCATCGCGATACTCACGGGGAGGACTTCATGAAGTCGTCAGTTCTGGCGATAGCTGCCGCAGCGCTTGCGGGCGCAATCGTCTCGGCATCCGCGCAGGAATTTCCGAATCGCACGATCAAGATCCTGGTTGGCTTTCCGGCGGGCGGCCCGAGCGACGTGCCTGCGCGCATCATCGCCGACAAGATGCAAAAGTCGATCGGCCAGTCGGTGATCGTCGAAAACAAGACCGGCGCCGCGGGGCAGATCGCGCTCAACGAGATGCTCAGGCAGCCGCGCGACGGCCACACGATCCTGTTGTGCTCCTATATCGATCCGGTCAACGCGCTGCTTTACAAAAAGGCGACCTACAAGCTCGATGACATCGCCGCGGTTTCGCTGATCACCAAAGCCTATTACGCATTTACCGTGCCGGCCGACTCGCCCGCGAGCGACATCAAGAGCTTCATCGCGCATGCCAAGGCGAAGCAGGGCGCCTTGAACTACGGCAAGGTCGGAACCGGCTCGGTCACCGAGATTCTGCCCCGACAGTTCGAGAAAATCGCGGGATTCAGCATGACCGGCGTGACATTCCGCGGCACCGGTCCGGCGCTGCAAGAAGTGTTGGCCGGACGCATCGATTTCGCTGTCAGCCCGATCGCGTTGGCAATGCCTCTCGCCGGCGAAAAGAAGATCAAGGTGATCGGCGTGACCAGTCCGGAGCGTCTCGCAGTCGCGCCGGAGGTGCCGACGCTGAAGGAGCAGGGCCTGCCGATCGTCAACTACGGCTGGTGGGGCGTCTGCGCGGCGAACGGCGTGCCGAAGCCGGTTCTGGCCAAGCTCAACGAACATGTGCGCGCTGCCGTGGCCTCGCCGGAGTTCAAGTCGATCATGGAAAAATCGGGCACCATTCCGACGCCGTCCTCGCCCGAGGAGTTCGCCAAACAGATGGCCGATACCTCGAAGGAGTTCGGTGCCTTGCTGACCGAGCTCGGGATCAATCAGATCGAATAGGACGGAAGCCGGAGCCTCAAGCCTTATCGAGCCCGTACAGCGAGTGCAGCGTGCGCACCGCGAGTTCGGTATAGGCGGCGTCGATCAGCACCGAGAACTTGATCTCGGAGGTCGTGATGGCGCGGATATTGATGTTCTTTTCCGACAGCGCCTTGAACGCCTTGGCGGCGACGCCGGCGTGGCTGCGCATGCCGATGCCGATCACCGAAATCTTGGAGACGTCGGTCGCGCCGTCGAGCCGCTCATAGCCGATCGCGGACTTCGCCTTCTCGATGGTGTTGCAGGCGCGCTGGTAGTCGGACGCCGGCACGGTGAAGGTGAGGTCCGTCGTCGCGCCGTCGGCGGAGACGTTCTGCACGATCATGTCGACATTGATGTTGGCGTCGGCGAGCGGGCCGAAGATCGCGGCGGCGACGCCCGGCTTGTCCTGCACGCGGCGGATCGAGACCTGCGCTTCGTCCTTCGAAAAGGCGATGCCGGTGACAACTTGCTGTTCCATGATTTCTGCCTCGTCGCAGATGAGGGTGCCGGGCGGGTTGTTGGAATGCGGGTCGATGTCCTCGGGTTTGTCGAAGCTCGAGCGCACGAAGATGCGCACGCCGTGGACCATGCCGAGCTCGACCGAACGCACCTGCATAACCTTGGCGCCGAGCGAGGCAAGCTCCAGCATTTCCTCGTAGGCGATCTTTTCCATGCGCTGCGCCTTCGGCACCACGCGCGGGTCAGTGGTGTAGACGCCGTCGACGTCGGTGTAGATGTCGCAGCGGTCGGCCTGGATCGCCGCAGCGATCGCGACCGCCGATGTATCCGAGCCGCCGCGGCCGAGCGTGGTGATGCGCCCGGTCTCCTTGTGCATGCCCTGGAAACCGGAGATCACGGCGATCTGGCCGCGTTCCTTGAAGCGTTTAACCAGTTCGGCGCCGTTGACGTCGAGAATGCGCGCCGAGGCATGCGCGCCGTCGGTGAGGATCGGCAACTGCCAGCCCTGCCAGGAGCGGGCGTCGACGCCCATGCCTTCGAGCGTGATAGCGAGCAGCCCGGCCGTGACCTGTTCGCCGGTCGCGACCACGGCATCGTATTCGCGGGCGTCGTGCAACGGCGCGGCGTCGCGGCACCAGGCGACGAGCTGGTTGGTGACGCCCGCCATGGCCGAGACGACGACGGCGACCTGATGGCCGGCATCGACCTCGCGCTTGACGTGGCGCGCCACATTGCGGATGCGGTCGAGATCGGCGACCGACGTTCCGCCGAATTTCATCACCAGCCGGGCCATCGCAATTCCGGTCGTATCCTTGAGACTGCGAACCGCGCCGGATTTAGTCCGGGCGCCGGTCGAAAAAGGCGCGTATACATAGCGACGGCCCGATAAGGCCGCAACAGCGGCTCGCCGGTAGGGTGAAGGACCAGACAGTGAACGCCAAAACCGCCCCGACCGTGGATCGCAGCGAGGTCGAGCGCTTTTCCAAGCTCGCCGCGACCTGGTGGAACCCGCGCGGGCCGATGGCGGTGCTGCACAAATTCAACCCCGTCCGGCTCGCCTATATCCGCGATCACGCCGCCGTGCGTTTTAACCGCGATCCGAAGAAGCTCGATTGCCTTGCCGGCCTGCGCGTCCTCGACATTGGCTGCGGCGGCGGGGTGTTGTCGGAGCCGCTGGCGCGGCTCGGCGCGCAGATGCTCGGCGCCGATCCCTCGGAGGACAATATCGGCGTCGCGCGCACTCACGCGGAAGAATCCGGACTTTCGATCGATTACCGCGTGACCGCCGCGGAAGACCTCGCGGACGCCGGCGAGCGCTTCAACATCGTGCTGGCGATGGAGGTGGTCGAGCACGTCGCCGATGTCGGCCTGTTCGTCGAGACCTGCGCGGCGATGGTGAAGCCGGGCGGACTTCTGTTCATGGCGACGCTCAATCGCACCATGAAGAGCTTCGCGCTCGCCATCGTCGGCGCCGAATACGTGCTGCGCTGGTTGCCGCGCGGTACGCATCAGTGGGACAAGTTCGTGACGCCGGTCGAGCTTGAGACCGCGATCGAAAAATCCGGCCTGCGCGTCACCGGCGAACGGGGTGTGATCTACAATCCGCTCGCCGACCGCTGGCAATTGTCGTCCGACATGGACGTCAACTACATGTTGGTCGCGCAGCGTCCGGAATAGGGGAGGAGAGCCGCATGATCCTCGAATTGGTCGAGTTCAAGTCGCCGGCCGGACAGTCGCGCGACGATGTGATGGAAGACGCCCGCCATGTCATCGACAAGTGGCGTGCCAATCCCGAACTCAAACGCAAGCACTTCCTCCTGAGCCTCGACGGCAAGACCGGCGGCGGCGTTTACATCTGGCCGTCGGTCGAGGCGGCCAAAAAGGCGCACAACGAAGAATGGCGGCAGGCCGTCATCAAACGCACGGGGTCGGAGCCGGCCATCCGATATTTCGATCTGTTTCTTCTGATCGACAACGAGAACGGCGCGGTGACGGAATATACCTCCGACGGCCGGGCGCGAAACCTCGCGCCGGCCTGACTGCATCCCGCTCGTCGCTTCGCGTATCTAGACGAACGTGGCGACGTAGATCATCGTAAATGCGATGATGATCGCGGTGAGACTGGCGACCAGCACGAAGCGGACATTATGCCCGGTCACGCCCTGTCGTGCCTCGGTGGCGGTCTTCACAGCGAAGTCGCGATCGTAGTCCTTGGTCTGATGGAAGGTCATTGGCGGCCTCCGGTTTCGAGAGTGACGCTCCTTTCATGGCCGCGCGCCATTCCGGCAGCGCGGAGGGTCATGCTGCAATGGCGGATTGACCGCTTTAGGGCAAAGCGGCACCGTGCTGCCGCATTTCACCCGACCCCGATACTCCATGATCGTCGCAAGCTGGCTCTGGGCTGTTTTCACGCTGATTGCCGCCTCGGCGCAGACGGCGCGCAACGCGATGCAGCGGGAACTCACCGCGACGCTGGGCACCGTCGGCGCGACCCATGTGCGGTTTCTTTTCGGCTTCCCCTTTGCGGTGCTGTTTCTGATCGGGGTGCTCGCCATCACCGGCAAGCCGCTGCCGCGCCTGCCGGCCGACTACTGGCCTTGGGTGACCGCGGCCGCGGGCACACAGGTGGCGGCGACCGCGCTGATGCTGGCGGCGATGGGTGAGCGTTCCTTCGTGGTGGCGATCGCCTATATCAAGACCGAACCGGTGCAGGTCGCGTTGTTCGGTTTGATCGTGCTGGGCGATACGGTGACCGTGCCGATCGCACTGGCGATCCTGATCGCCACCGCCGGCGTCGTCATTATGTCGCTCAAGCCCGGTGCGATGACGCAGGTCAGCACGAAGCCGCTGCTGCTCGGCATCGGCGCTGGCACCATGTTCGCGCTGTCGGCGATCAGTTTTCGTGGTGCGATCCTGTCGCTCGACAATCCGGACTTCGTGCTCACCGCGACGTTGACGCTGGTGGTTGGGCTCGGCCTTCAGGCCGCGCTGTTGTCACTCTATCTCGCGGTTCGCGATCCGGCCGTGCTGCGGGCGATCTTCAAAGCCTGGCGGCCGTCATTGCTCGCCGGCTTCCTAGGTGCGCTCGCATCGCAGTTCTGGTTTCTCGGCTTTGCCATCGCCAGCGCGGCGAGCGTGCGCACGCTGGCGCTGGTGGAAGTCCTGATGGCGCAAGCGGTATCGCGCTTCGTCTTCAAGCAGCCGACCACGCCACGCGAGGCGATTGGCATCGTGCTGATTGTCGTCGGGGTTTTGTTACTGCTGTGGGCGCATTGATCTGAGCGGCGTTCATTGCGACGTTGCCAATGTCTTTGCGGCCTGTGCGGCGCTGATTGCGTAGCTGCGGTCGCCGTGAATCAGCATGAGAAGTATAGCGCCTTCCATCAGAAGCATGATTTCCCGCGCGCGGCGACGGGGCGCGGCGGTTCCAGCTGCGGCGATGCTCTGCTCGATCCACTGCTCAACCGCGGCCTTGTGCTTGCGCGCAATTGCGCGGGCGGGGTGACCGCGCAGGTCGGCAAGCTCGATTGCAACGCGGGTAAAGCCGGCGCCCGACCAGCGCGGCTTTGCGGCCCATTCGGTCAACTGACGAAAGAAAGCGTCGATCAGCGTAGCGGCGTCTTTTGGTCGTTCGAAACCGCTTAGTCGCTGAAGTGCCAGTGCGCTCGACTGCGCCAGTGTGGCGGCGATCAATTCATCCTTGCTGGTGAAGTGTTGGTAGAGCGCGCGCTTGGTGATCTTCGCACGCGCTGCGATGTCGTCCATCGACACGCGCAGGAATCCCTGTCGCCAGAACAGTCCATACGCGGCGTCGAGGATCAGTCGCCGCGTTTCTTCCTTCGAGCGCCGCATCGGACCGCTCCTCCCGGTATACTGAAGAGTGAATTTACATCAGTCATGGGTTGGGGCGAGATCATTTGCATCTGGCGGTGCACCAGCGACGCTTCGGCGGTGAGCCATGGCTGCAGAACTGACGTTTCAGTCCCTCGAAGCCCGCGTGGTGTCGGTGCCGCTGCGCCGTCCGGTGGTCTCGCGGGTCGGCGAATTCCGCGACTGGCCGTTGATCCTGATCGATCTTTACACTTCGGAAGGCGTGACGGGGCGGGCCTATCTGGAGCCTTATTTGAAGAATTCCGCGCGCGCCATCGTCTCGATGCTCGGCGTGCTCGCGGAAGCGATGGCTGGCCGGCGCCTCGCGCCGCTGAGCGACTTCCAGGGCAACCGCAAGTCACTCAATCTCGTCGGCTATGAAGGTATCGCCATGATCGCCGTGTCCGGCCTCGACATGGCAATCTGGGATGCGTTCGCCAAGTCCGCCGAGCAGCCGCTTGCCGTGTTGCTCGGCAGCTCCGTCGGTGGCGTTCCGGCCTATAACAGCAACGGCCTGTGGCTGACCGAAACGGCAACGCTTGCGCGCGAAGCCGAGGAACTCTGCGCCGAAGGTGGCTTTACCGCGCTGAAGTTACGGCTTGGGCGCGATCGGCTCGCCGACGATCTCGTCGCCATCGCCGAAGTGCGCCGCGGCGCCGGCGACGACGTCAAGCTGATGGTCGATTTCAATCAGGGGCTCTCGCTTGGTGACGCGCTCGCGCGCTGCCACGCGCTCGATGACGCAGGACTTTACTGGTTCGAGGAACCCATCACCTACAACAACATCTCCGGATACGCGCAACTCGCTGCTGAACTCGCCACTCCGCTGCAGATCGGCGAAAATTTCTACGGGCCGCGCGAACTGTTCAATGCCGTGCAGGCGCGCGCCTGCGACTACGTAATGCCGGATCTGATGCGGATCGGCGGGGTCAGCGGTTGGCTGCGCAGTGCCCCGATTGCCGCGGCCGCGGGCATTCAGGTATCCAGCCATCTTTACCCGGAAGTCGCCGCGCACCTTCTGCGCGCCAGCGAGACCGCGCATTGGCTGGAGTGGCAGGACTGGGCCAACCCAATCCTGCGGGATCCGTTCCCGATCCGCAATGGCTTGATCGAGATACCGGATCGTCCGGGCATCGGAATCGACTGGGACGAAAAGGCGGTTGCCCGGTATCTGTGCTGAACGCTAGTTCCGTTCGTCCGGTAGTACCGGCAGCGGGTGGAACTCGATGCCTTCCTCGGCGAGTTCCTTGGCTTCGTCCGGCGAGGCCTCGCCATAGATCGAGCGGTGCTCGATCTCGCCGTAATGCATCTTGCGCGCTTCTTCCGGGAACTTGCTGCCGACATCGTCGGCGTTCTTCGTTAGATGGTCGCGCAATTCCTTGAGCTTGGCGCGGAACTCCTGCTCCTGTGGCGACATCATCGCGACCGGCGCCTTGTCCGGCGCGCTCCGCTCGACCGGTGCTGGCATTGGCTTGCCGCGTTTCTTGGCCGTTGCCGACAGCCGCGGGGACATGATCGCCTTCTCGACTTTGGCCGAGCCGCAATGCGGGCAAGTCACGAAGCCGCGCTTGGCCTGCTTGTCGTAAGCCGCGGAATCCTGAAACCAGCTCTCGAATTTGTGGCCCTGTTCGCAGGCGAGCGCATAGCGGATCATGGCTTGCTCCGCACGACATGCAGATACGCCGGCTCCGCCATCGGTTCGACGATTTCGAAACGCCGGCCATGCTGGAGCGAGGGGATGCGCGCGCGGGCGGCGGCGACCTGCGCCGGGTCGATCTCCGCCATGACGACGCCCGGCTCCTCGCCACCCTCGGCGATCACTTTGCCCCACGGGTCGACGATCAGCGAATGGCCGTAGGTTTCGCGGCCGTTCTCGTGCTTGCCGCCTTGCGCGGCGGCGAACACGAAGCAGCCATTTTCGATGGCGCGGGCGCGATTGAGCACGTGCCAGTGCGCCTCGCCGGTCTTGCGCGTGAAAGCGGACGGAATGGCGAGGAACACCGAGCCGGCTTCGGCGAGTGCGCGATAGAGCGCCGGAAAGCGCAGATCGTAGCAGATGGTGATGCCGAGCCGGCCCCAGGGCAGGTCGGTGGTCGCCGCGATGTCGCCGGGCCGGTAGCTGCGCGACTCGCGGTAGCTCTCGCCGCCTTCGAGATCGACGTCGAACATGTGAATCTTGTCGTAGCGGACGACGATCTCGCCCTTCGGATCGATGACGAAAGCGCGGTTGGCGGCGCGATCGGCGGCGAGCTTGATCGCCAGCGAGCCGATATGGATGAAGATACCGTGCTTGCGCGCGAGTTCGCGCAGCGTGGCAAGCGTCGGATCGGCGTCTTCGTCGCGGATCGTGTTGAACAGCCGCTCGCGCTTGACCTCCATGATGTTGGTCATTTCCGGCGTCTGCACGTAGTCCGCGCCGGCGATTTTCGCCTCGCCGATCAGCCGGACAGCGGTCTCGATATTCTCGGACGGCGTCACGCCGGAGCGCATCGCGATCATCGCCGCCTTGAAGGTTCCACTGCCGCTCATGCCGGCTGTCCCTCGCCGGAAAGCAGCGGATCGAGCTTGCCGGCGTGCTCGAGGGCATGCAGGTCGTCGCTGCCGCCGACATGAACCTTGCCGACAAAAATTTGCGGCACGGTGGTGCGGCCACGGGCGCGCTGGATCATCGTCTCGCGCAGCGCGTAGTCGCCGCCGACATCGATCTCGTTATAGGCCGCACCCTTGCGGTCGAGCAGCTCCTTGGCGGCTCGGCAATAGGGGCAGTAGCGGGTCGTGTAGATGTCGATTGCGGGCATCGGGGGATTCTATCAGGAGCCGTTAACAAACCATGCCTGTTATATGGGCGTCGATACCGGTGCCACAACCCGCGCGAATACCAGTACATCCACGTGGGCGGCGCCCGCTCGCAGCAGGGCCTTGGCGCAGGTATCGGCGGTCGCTCCCGACGTCAGCACGTCGTCGATCAGCACCAGCCGCCGTCCGGCGACCTGCGCTTTGGCCTCCGCGGGAACCCTGAACGCGCCCTGGACATTATCGGCGCGTTCGGCTTTCGACAGGCCGACCTGCTGCGCGGTCGCTCGCACCCGTTTCAGGGCGTCGTGACAGACCGGCACGCCGCCGATCGCCGACAATGCTTTGGCCAGTGCCGCCGACTGATTGAAGCGCCGCGCCCACAGCCGCCGCCAGTGCAGCGGCACCGGAATGAGTGTATCGGCGCCGTCGAGCAGTTCGGCCCCCGCACGCGCCATCCAGCGGCCCATCAGCGGCGCGAGGTCTAGCTGGTCACCGTATTTGAACGCATGAACCAGCGCGCGGGCGACATCGTCATAGCGCACCGCGGCGCGGGCGCGGTCGTAGGCCGGGGGGCTTGCAATCGCTTCCATCGATAACAGGCCGGGGCCGGGATCGTAGGTGAACGGAATGCCGAGCCGCGCGCAATAGGGCGGTTCGATCATCGCGAGCTTCGACCAGCAGGATGCACAGAGGCCCGCGCCATCGCCGAGCGGCTCGCGGCAGGACGGGCAGAGCGGCGGCAGCGCAACGTCCAGTACCAGGCGGAACATTGTCGCGATCGCGCCGCGCATTCTCGCAGCGCGCGGGTATCCCGTTTTGCCTGACGCCAGCGCCTCGTCCATACTGCAAGGCTAACAGATGCCAAGCGGCCCCACCATCTTCGACCGGACGCTGCTCGCCACGCGACGACAGCGCGCGCAGGCGCTCGGGCCGGCGACATTCCTCGTCGACCGCGCTGCCGATGAACTCGCCGAGCGTTTGCAGGCGGTGGTGCGCGATTTCGAGTGCGCCGCCGATCTCGGTACGCCGACCGATGCAGTACGCCGCTCGCTGAAGCAAGGCGGCAAGGTAGCCTCGATTGTTGCGGCGGGCTGGGGCGACCGCGAGGAGCTCGTTGATGAAAAGGGGACGCCGTTCGCGCCGGAGTCGGCCGATCTCGTCGTGTCCGCGCTCGCGCTGCATTTTGTCAACGATCTGCCGGGGACGCTTGCACAGATTCGCCGTGTGCTGAAGCCGGACGGCTTGTTGCTTGCCGCCATGCTGGGCGGCGAGACACTGACCGAGCTGCGCCAGGCCTTCGCCCAGGCCGAAAGCGAGATCGACGGTGGCGCGTCACCGCGGGTCGCGCCCTTCGCCGACCTGCGTGACATCGGCGCACTGCTGCAGCGTGCCGGGTTGGCGCTGCCGGTCGTCGACAGCGACCGCGTGACGGTTCGCTACAAGACGATATTCGATCTCATGCAGGATCTGCGCCGCATGGGTGCGACCAATGCGCTGGTCGAGCGCCGACGCGCGCCGCTGCGGCGGGCGATCCTCGTGCGTCTGGGCGAAATCTATGCCGATCGATTCAGCGACAACGATGGTCGCATCCGCGCGACCTTCGAAACGGTCTGGCTCACCGGCTGGGCGCCGCACGAGAGCCAACAGAAGCCCTTGAAGCCCGGCTCGGCACAGCAGCGGCTCGCCGATGCACTGGGAACGATGGAGCGGTCAGCCGGCGAGAAGACCGGACGCTAGTGCCGCCTTCAGAATGCGTTTGTGACTGTTGTCCAGAGCGCTTCGACCGACGTGCCGGTTAATGCGATTGCGGCGACGATCGCCGATGCAATGCCGGCGGCAATAATCGAATACTCGATGGCGGTGCCGCCGCCTCGATTGGCGGCGAATTGGGCGAGCAACGTCTTGAGCTTTGTCATCGCGTTGTTCACTTCGACCATCGCGGGATCTAGAGCAGCGCCATCAGATGGGCGACCAGCGGTTCGTCCGCCGGCGGCATCTTGTAGTCGCGCAGTCTGTTCGGCCTGACCCAGGAGAGATTTTGCCCTTCCTGCGCGGCAACCGTTCCCTCCCAGCGCCGGCAGATATAAAGCGGCATCAAGAGGTGAAAGTCGGGATAGGCATGGCTCGCAAAGGTCAGCGGCGCGAGACAGGCTTCGCTGACGGCAATCCCCAGTTCCTCCTTCAGTTCACGGATCAGGGTCTGTTCCGGCCGTTCGCCGTCTTCGACCTTGCCGCCGGGAAATTCCCACAAGCCCGCCATCGGTTTTCCGGCCGGGCGCTCGGCAAGCAGGACGCGCCCGTCGGTATCGACAAGGGCGCAGGCGGCCACCAGAACGATTCGACTGCTCATGCGTCCTCGGCCTGGACTGTAGGCGGCGGGTGGTTAAGGCGCCCTCAATGGCACCGCGAAAAGACCCGCCCGCCGCATAAAATCGCTCGTTTTCAGGCGCGGCTACGACCGGTAGTCGCCGTTGATGGCGACGTATTCCTTGGTGAGATCGCAAGTCAGCACGCGGTCGCGGCCGCGGCCGAGGCCAAGTGCGACCTTCAGGCTGATTTCCGGCTTCTGCATCGCAGCGCTGACCTGCGCCTCGTCATAGGCCGGATCGCGGTGGCCCTTATGGGCGACGCGGATGCCGTTGAACCAGATCGAGAGCTTGTCGCGGTTCGCCGGCTCGCCGGCCTTGCCGACCGCCATGACAACGCGGCCCCAGTTGGCATCCTCGCCGGCGATGGCGGTCTTCACCAAAGGCGAGTTGGCGATCGACATCGCGATACGCCGCGCCGAGGTCTTCGACACCGCGCCTTCCACGGTGATCTCGACCAGTTTGCGCGCACCTTCGCCGTCGCGTGCGATCTGCTCGGCGAGATTGCCGAGAAGACCGTCGAGCGCCTTGCGGAACGCGTTCAGACGAGGGTCGGATGCGCGTGAAATCTTCGGCGCGTTCTTGGCCTTTCCGGTAGCGAATATCAGAAGCGTATCCGAGGTCGAGGTATCGCCGTCGATCGTGACGGCATTGAAGGTATCGATGGTCGCCTCGGCGACGAGCGCACGCAGCGCCGGCGCCGAAATCGCGGCGTCGGTGAAGACGAAGGCCAGCATCGTCGCCATGTCCGGCGCGATCATGCCGGCACCCTTGGCGATGCCGTTGATCGTTACCTTGGCCTTGCCGATCTTGACGCTCGCGGTTGCCACCTTCGGGAACGTGTCGGTGGTCATGATCGCTTTGGCCGCGTCCGGCCACAGCTCGGGCCGTGCCGCGGCGACCATGCCGTCCATCACGCCGTTGAACGCCTCCGCTTTGAGCGGCTCGCCGATCACACCGGTCGAGGCAAGGAAGACGTCCGCCGGCTTGCAGCCGGCTGCGCGCGACGCGATCGCCGCCGTGAACTTGCAGGCGTCGCGTCCGGTCTTGCCGGTGAAGGCGTTGGCATTGCCGGAGTTGACCACCAGCGCGCGTGCTTTACCGGCTTTCAGCTTGTCGCGGCACCACTCGACCGGCGCCGACGGGCACTTCGAGCGCGTGGTGACGCCGGCGACCGTGGTGCCGGTGTCGAACAGAACGAGCAGGACATCGGTGCGGCCCTTGTAGCGGATGCCGGCGGCGGCGGTTGCGAGCCGGACGCCTGCGACCGGCGGCAGATCGGGAACATGCGTGGGGGCGAGGGGGGAAACGGCTGTGGACATGGTGTCACCCGATGAAACGGAGTGACCCTAGATAGCAGAACGGCCGGACGATTTGTCCGGCCGTCATCAAATTTTTCGAAGATCTGTCTCGGCTTATTTCTTCGCCGGCTCTTCTTTCTTCTCTTCGGTTTTCGCCGGCTCGGCCTTCTTGTCGAGGCGCTCGATCTTGGCCTCGGCGCGCAGCTTCTGCACCAGCTCGGCCTGTGCCTTGCGGACCACGAAGGTCTCGATTTGCGACTTCACTTCCTCGAAGGCGGGGGCCGGCTTCTTGCGCTTGTCTTCGACCTTGAGGACATGCCAGCCGAACTGCGTCTTGATCGGGCCCGAAATCTTGCCGGCATCCAGCTCGAAGGCGGCGGTGGAAAATTCCGGAACCATCTGGTCCTTGGTGAAGTAACCGAGATCGCCGCCGTTCGCCTTGCCAGAAGGGTCTTCGGTCAGTTCGCCGGCGAGCTTGGCGAAATCCTCGCCCTTGTTGAGCCGGGCGATGATCGCCTTGATCTTGGCTTCGGCATCCTTGACCGCCTTCTCGTCCTTGGCGTCGGCGCGGATCAGGATATGGCGGGCGCGGACTTCCTGTTCTTCCGGAATCTGCTTCACCGCATCGTCATAAACCTTGCGCATCGCCTCTTCGGTCAGTGCGTCCTTGCCAGTCTGATCGAACAGTTTGGTCATCAGAAGTTTGTTGCGCTGAAACTCGAGCTTCTTTTTGAATTCGGCCGTATCGCCTAGCTTCTTGGCGTCCGCTGCCTGGGTGACCAGCACCAGGTCGGTCATGAAGGAGATCAGGTAATCGCGCTTGGCCTCGGGCGTCATCTGCGGAATTTGTCCCGCCTCTTCCTCGGCGATGACAAGATCGCTTTCGCGGATTTCGACGCCATTCACTTTCGCGATCACAGGGTCGGCCTGCGCGCGCACGGGCGGAGCGGCCGCGAAGGCGCCGAAGATCGTCAGCGCGAGGGCGAGCGCAATGGCCGCCCGCAGCGGCAGCGCCGGGCCGGATTTCGTCGGGGTCAACATGATGTTGTCCTTGAAATTAAGGGGATTCCGATGCCCTCGGAGCGGGCAGCGAAGGTCTTGTCGCCCAACCATCACATCATTGCAACGGGTGAACACCGCCGCATGCTTAACGACCGCGTGAGTGGAAATTGCGGCAATTGACAACATTCCGACCCCCTCCTATGTCTCCCACGGCTCGTCGCGCGGGCCGCGCGCGTTCTAATTGCCTGAAATGTGCCGTATTTCCGCAGCGTCTGATGTCACGACCGGCTCGTCCGCGTCTCGGCGCGCCGCCCGTTCGAAGGTCGAAGATTAAGGAAATTTCATGCTCGGCGCTGTTGCCCGCAAGCTGTTCGGTTCCGCCAACGATCGGCGCATTCGCACCTATCAGCCCCGCGTCGCGGAGATCAATGCGCTGGAGGAAGAGATCGCTGCGCTGTCCGACGAGGCGCTCAAGGCGCGTACCGCGGATTTCAAAAAGCAGATCGCGGAAGGCGTGTCGCTCGACGATATTCTGGTGCCGGCCTTCGCCACCGTGCGCGAGGCTGCCAAGCGCACTATCGGCCAGCGCCATTTCGATGTGCAGCTGATCGGCGGCATGATCCTGCATGAAGGCCGGATTTCCGAAATGAAGACCGGCGAAGGCAAGACGCTGGTCGCAACACTGCCGGTCTATCTCAATGCGCTTGCCGGCAAGGGCGTCCACGTCGTCACCGTCAACGACTACCTCGCCAAGCGCGATTCCGAGTGGATGGGCCAGATCTACAACTTCCTCGGCCTTTCGACCGGCGTCATCGTCCACGGCATGGACGACGAGGAGCGCAAGGCGGCCTATGCCTGCGACGTCACTTACGGCACCAACAACGAGCTTGGCTTCGACTATCTGCGTGACAACATGAAGTACCGGCTGGAGGACATGGTCCAGCGCGGCCACTCCTATGCCATCGTCGACGAGGTCGACTCGATCCTGATCGACGAGGCGCGCACGCCGCTCATCATCTCCGGTCCGCTCGACGACCGCTCGGATTTCTACAACACCATCGACACTTTCATTCCGAAGCTGGACAAGCCCGACTTCGAAGTCGACGAGAAGCAGCGCACCGTCACCATGACCGAAGCCGGCATGGAGAAGATGGAGCAGTTGCTGCGCGAAGCCAGTCTCCTGAAGGCGCAGTCGCTCTACGACGTCGAGAATGTCTCGGTCGTCCATCACGTCAATCAGGCTCTGCGCGCCCACAAGCTGTTCCAGCGCGACAAGGATTACATCGTCCGCAACGGCGAAGTGGTCATCATCGACGAGTTCACCGGCCGCATGATGCCGGGCCGCCGCTACTCCGAAGGGCTGCATCAGGCGCTCGAGGCCAAGGAACACCAGCCGATCCAGCCGGAAAACCAGACACTCGCCTCGATTACGTTCCAGAACTACTTCCGCATGTACGACAAGCTCGCCGGCATGACCGGCACCGCGTTGACGGAAGCCGACGAGTTCATGGACATCTACAAGCTCGACGTGCTCGAAGTGCCGACCAACATGCCGCTCGCGCGCATCGACGACGACGACGAGGTCTATCGCACCACCGCCGAGAAATACCGCGCGATTACGACGTTGATCGAGGACTGCAAGACGCGCGGCCAGCCGGTTCTGGTCGGCACCACGTCGATCGAGAAATCCGAGCAACTCGCCGAGATGCTGCGCAAGCAGGGCTGGGAGCAGCACGACTTCTCCGATCCCAATGCTTTCGCCAAGCTCTACTCGGGCGACGAAGGCGCCTCGAAGGCCAAGGTGTTCGCGATCCTGAATGCCCGATACCACGAACAGGAAGCCTATATCGTCTCCCAGGCGGGCGTGCCCGGCGCGATCACCATCGCGACCAACATGGCCGGCCGCGGCACCGACATTCAGCTCGGCGGCAATGCCGACATGCGTATTCGTCAGGAACTGACCGGCCTCGAAGGTGCTGAGCGTGACAACCGCGCTGCCGACATTCGCGCCCAGGTCGCGCGGCTCAAGGAGAAGGCGCTGGGCGCCGGCGGACTCTACGTGCTCGGCACCGAGCGCCATGAGAGCCGCCGCATCGACAATCAGCTGCGCGGCCGCTCCGGCCGTCAGGGCGACCCCGGCCATTCCAAGTTCTTCCTGTCGCTCGAAGACGACCTGATGCGGATTTTCGGGTCGGACAAGCTCGACGGCATGCTGACCAAGCTCGGCCTCAAGGAAGACGAAGCGATCGTCCATCCGTGGATCAACAAGGCGCTTGAAAAGGCGCAGCAGAAGGTCGAGGCGCGCAACTTCGATATCCGCAAGAACCTCCTGAAATTCGACGACGTGATGAACGACCAGCGCAAGGTCATCTTCGAGCAGCGGCTCGACCTGATGCGCGAGGATAATGCCGAAGAGACCATCGCCGACATGCGCCACGAGGTGGTCGACGAACTGGTCGCCAAGCACATCCCGCCGGACGCCTATCCGGAGCAATGGGACACCGCGAGCCTCGATGCAGCGTTGAAGAATACGCTTGCGCTCGAATTGCCGGTGCAGGACTGGGCCAAGGAAGAAGGAATTGCCGACGAGGAGGTGCGCGAGCGCATCAACCGCAGGGCCGACGAGTGGATGGCTTCAAAGGCCGCCAAATGGGGCCCGGACGTCATGCGCTACGTCGAAAAATCGGTGCTGTTGCAGACGCTCGACCATCTCTGGCGCGAGCATCTCGTGATGCTTGAGCATTTGCGGCAGGTGATCGGCCTGCGTGGCTACGGCCAGCGCGATCCGCTCAACGAATACAAGGCGGAAGCCTTCAATCTGTTCGAGACCATGATCTCCCGCCTGCGCGAGGCGGTCACCGCGCAACTGATGCGCGTCGAGATCGTGCAGTCGCCGTCGCCGGACGAGGCGGCGCAACTGCCTTACATGGAAGCTCATAAGGTCGATCCCATGACCGGCGAGGACGAGTTCGCGCTGGCCGACGCCACGCTGGCGCCGGCGTTGAGCGGCAACGGCGCGGAGGCCGCCCGCAATCCGAACGACCCGACGACCTGGGGCAAGGTCGGCCGCAACGAGCCGTGCCCCTGCGGCTCCGGCAAAAAGTTCAAGCACTGCCACGGCAAGTTCTGATCGCCGTTGGACTGCGGACAAAAAACGCCGGGCATCGCCCGGCGTTCATGTTTTCAGGGTGAGTTTTTCAAGGTCAGCGCCAGCCCCTTGCGGAACGATCTGTCGCGCTTGATGTGCCATTCGCGGCTCATCGCGTGGCGGCGGCTGGCGCAGCGTTCCGAGTAGAGCAGCACCCAGATGCGGCCGCGCGTCGAGCGGGCGCCGGTGCCGTCGTTGTGGCGGGCGAGGCGGCGGGCGACGTCGGTGGTCCAGCCGACATAAGTGAGCCGCCGGCCGTCCTTGCCGACAGTGCCAAGCACATAGACGAAGCTCTCGGGCCTGGCCGCTTTTGATTTTGACGTGCGTGTCTTCGGCTTGGGCTTGCGGGCGGGCAAGGATCGGCGCCGGAATTACCGGCGCAGGCCGGACCAGCGGCTCTCGAAGCTGCCCGTCGGCACGACCGGCTGCGCGCCGCTCAGCAGGTTGCCGCTACGCTGCGGCGCATTGGTGAAAGCCGTGCGGGTCTGCTGTGGCGCGGCCGCC
>JBFWZV010000048.1:0-28947 GCA_050184975.1 Pseudolabrys sp.
GTCGCACAGAAGCTCATCGACACTGCGCGGCTGATGACGTAGGGGCAGCCGATGGACGCCAAAGACCGCCTGATTGTCGCGCTTGATCTCGCTTCGGTCGAGGCGGCGCGCGATCTGATCGCGCGCTGCGGCGACGCGGTGAGCTTCTACAAGATCGGCTACCAGCTCGGCTTCGCCGGTGGCCTGTCGTTCGCGCAGGAGCTGATCGGTGCAGGCAAGAAGGTGTTCCTGGATTTCAAGCTGCACGACATCGGCAATACCGTAGAGAAGGGTGTCGAGAGCATCGCCAGCCTCGGCGCGCAGTTTCTGACCGTGCATGCCTATCCGCAGACGATGAAGGCTGCGGTTGCCGGCAAGCGGGGTTCGCCGCTGCGCGTGCTCGCGGTGACCGTGTTGACTTCCTACGACGATAACGATCTCGCCGCCGCCGGCTATCGTCTCGGTGTCGGCGATCTGGTCGCGCAGCGCGCACGTCAGGCGGCCGAGATCGGAATCGACGGTCTTGTCTGCTCCGCCGAGGAAGCCGCCAATCTGCGCAAAATTGTCGGGCCGAAGATCGCGCTGGTGACGCCGGGCATCCGCCCTGCGGGCGCTGCCGCCGGCGACCAGAAGCGTGTCATGACACCCGCCAGGGCGATCGCGGCCGGCGCCGACTATCTGGTGGTTGGCCGGCCGATCACCGAAGCTGCCGATCCGAAGGCCGCGGCGCAGGCGATCGTTGCTGAAATCGTGAGCGCAAAAAAGAACTGACCGGGAGTGACCGCCATGGCGAAAGGCTACTGGATCGCGCTGGTCGAGGTGAAAAACCCCGATGGCTACAAGAATGATTATGTCGCCGGGCTGCCGGCCGCGCTGAGTAAGTTCGGCGGCAAGTACGTCACCCGCGGCGGTCAGACTGAAACGGTCGAGGGCGCGGTCAAGAGCCGCGTCGTGGTGATTGAATTTCCGAGCTACCAGGCCGCGATGGATTGTTATCGGTCACCCGAATACGCCGGGTTGAAGGCGGCGCGGATGGCCAATGCCGATGCCGATATTGTTGTGGTCGAAGGCTATGACGGCCCGCAGCCGGGCGGCTGAGCCGCCGCGCCTTTCCTAAATCCGGACGGCCCGCTATACCGGCCTCGATCCGGGAGTGGCTTCTATGGCCGAGAACAAGAGCGGCAAAGCGGGAAACATGTCGGGCGATCTGAGGCTGGTGGTGGCCGGCGCGGGCGGGCGCATGGGACGCACGCTGGTCAAGGCCATTGCCGAAACCAAGGGTCTCGCGCTCGCCGGCGCGCTGGAAGATGCCCGCTCGCCGCTGATCGGCTGGGATGCCGGCACGCTTGCCGGCATCAGCGAAAACGGCGTCAAGCTCACTGGCGACGCCGCGAAGGCAATCGCGGAGGCGGACGGTATCGTCGACTTCACCGCGCCGGTGGCGTCGCTGCATTACGCCGACCTCGCCGCCAAAGGCGGCAAGGTCCACGTGCTCGGCACCACGGGACTGTCCACCGCCGACGAGGCCAAGATCGTGCTGGCGTCGAAGTCGGCGGTGATCGTCAAGTCCGGCAACATGAGCCTCGGGGTCAATCTGCTGGCGGCGCTCGCGAAGCGCGTGGCGAAGACGCTCGACGACAGCTTCGACATCGAAATTCTCGAAATGCATCACAACCAGAAAGTCGATGCGCCATCCGGCACCGCGTTGCTCTTGGGCCGCGCGGCGGCGGAAGGTCGCGGCGTCAGTCTCGACCAGCGTTCAGTTCGCAGCCGCGACGGCCACACCGGCCAGCGTAATCCCGGCGACATCGGTTTCGCCACGCTGCGCGGCGGCACCGTGGTCGGCGAACACACAGTCATGTTCGCTGGGCCGGCCGAGCGCATCGAACTGACCCACAAGGCGGAAGACCGCATGATCTTCGCACGCGGTGCCTTACATGCTGCGCTTTGGGCGCGCGGCCAGAAGCCGGGGCTTTATTCGATGGCCGACGTGCTCGGCCTTGGTTCGATCTAGAAGTCAGGAACGATTGCGATGAGTGAGCGGCTTCTCGTGCTGGTGCGCCACGGCCAGAGTGAATGGAACCTCAAGAACCTGTTTACCGGCTGGCGCGACGTCGACCTGACCGAGAAGGGCGTCACCGAGGCGCGCGAGGCCGGCCGCAAGCTCAAGGCGCAGGGGCTCGCCTTCGATGTCGCCTTTACTTCGGACCTGAAGCGCGCGCAGCGCACCAATACGCTGATCCTCGAAGAGATGGGCCTCGCCAAGGTTCCGGTCATCCGCAATCTCGCGCTGAACGAGCGCGACTACGGCGACCTCTCCGGTCTCAACAAGGACGACGCCCGCAAGAAATGGGGCGAGGAGCAGGTGCATATCTGGCGGCGTTCGTATGACGTCGCGCCGCCGGGCGGCGAAAGCCTGAAAGACACGCTGGCGCGCACGTTGCCTTATTACGTCACCGAGATTCAGCCGCGTGTGTTGCGCGGCGAGCGCGTGCTGGTCACGGCGCACGGCAATTCGCTGCGTGCGCTGGTGATGGTGCTGGAGCGGCTGTCGCCCGAAGGCATCCTGAAGCGCGAGATCGGCACCGGCGCGCCGATCGTCTACCGACTCAATGCTGACTCGACCGTCGAGGACAAGAAGGATCTCGCGGCGTAGTTTTTCAGAGGCATGATCTTGTCCGAAAACCGGTTCCCACTTTTCGGGATCATGCCCTACGCCGCGCTTGCCGCCTGGCCCGCTTCCCAGCCGAGCATTGCGCGCTTGCGGGTAATGCCCCAGTGGTAGCCGGTGATGTCGCCGTCCTTGCCGACGACGCGATGGCACGGCACCACGAAACAGATCGGATTTTTGCCGACCGCCGCGCCGACCGCGCGCGCCGCCTTCGGTGCGTCGATCTTGTCGGCAATGCCCGAGTAAGTGTCGAGGCCACCCATCGGGATCGACAACAGCTGCTCCCAGACACGGATCTCGAAATCCGTTCCAATGAGAACGATGCGCAGCGGCTGGTTCGGCTTCCAAAGCCCCGTGTCGAAGATGCGCCGCGCGGTGGCCGCCGTCGCCGCGAAGTCCTCGACATATTTTGCGCGTGGCCAGCGCGACTTCATGTCGTTGAGCGCGGCGCGCTCCTTGCCGGCGTCGGCGAGCGCGAGGCCGGCGAGGCCGCGCGGCGTCGTCATGACGAGCGCCATGCCGAACGGACAGGGATGGAAACCGTAGGTCAGCATCAGTCCTTCGCCGCCGGCCTTCCATTCGCCGGGCGACATCGCTTCGTGGGTGACGAACAGATCGTGCAACCGGCCGGGGCCGGACAGGCCGACTTCGTAAGCCGCATCGAGAATGCTGGCCTGGCCTCGCAGCAAATCGCGGGCATGGTTCAGCGTCAGCGCCTGAAGAAACGCTTTCGGCGTCAAGCCGCACCAGCGGCGGAACAGATGATGCAGGTCGGTCGCGTTGACGCCGGCGGCGTCGGCGATGTCCTCGACCTCCGGCTGCGTACGCCAGTTACCCCGGATATGGGCGATGGCTCGGCGCACGATGTCGTAGTCGGCCGCTGCCGTCGACAACGGAGCGAAGCCGGGCAGGGATTTGGCAAGCGCGAGCTTTTTCGCGGGCATGGTGTTCGGAACGGTTTGCGTTGCGGTCATCATGGCCGGAAACCTAGGGTTCCGGCCAGCGCCAAACCACCCGATTTCTGGCGTTTATTGAGAGGCCGAACGGTCCGGGCCGCGCTTCGCCTGCGCCAACGCGCGGTCGAGCGCGTGGGCAAAAGTCACCTTTTCTTCCGGCCCCAGAAAGCCGCCGACCGCGACCCTTTCGCCGCGAGAGACAAGACTGAGCCGCTCAACGCCGTAGTCTTCGTGAACATCCTGTTCGAGCCGTACCCAGAGCGGATTGGCCCGCCATTCCTTTACCTCGCCGCGATGGCTCACCTTGCGCACGGCCATGAATTCCGGCGTTACGGTGATCTCCTCGAAGGCGCTGGCGCGGCGGTAATTGATCCGGAACGCCCAGTAGAGCAGCGCGACATCGAGCCCGAAGAAACCGAGCACCGGCCAGGCGCCCATCATCAGAAAGGCCATGCCGGCGCCGAAGCTGACTACGGCGACCGCTGCCATCAGGATCAGAAAGCCGGTCGAGCCGAGCGAGCGGTGCGGCGTGATGATGGCCGCAAAGATCGGTGGCGCGCCTTCCAGAGCGGAAAGATTGTCCGAGGTCATGGCGGCAGTATACCGTGCGCGGCGGGTACGACCTATGGCAAAGAAAAAAACAAAACGCGGAACGAAGAAACAGGCGAGGGCCGCAATGCCGGCGCGTCCCGCCAAAGTTCGCAAGCCTGCCGGAACCAAGGCACCGCCTGCGGTTAAACCATGGACTCCCAAAGAAATCGAAGAGGCGTTCCGCCGCTTCAAGGCCGAGAAGGCTGAGCCCAAAGGCGAACTCACCCACGTCAACCCCTTCACGCTGCTGGTCGCCGTTGTGCTGTCGGCGCAGGCAACCGATGCCGGCGTCAACAAGGCAACGCCGGCGCTGTTCGCGCTCGCCGACACGCCGGAGAAAATGGTGGCGCTCGGCGAGGACAAAGTCCGCGATCTCGTCAAGACCATCGGCCTGTTTCGCACCAAGGCCAAGAACGTCGTCGCGCTATCGCAGAAGCTGATCGCCGATCATGGCGGTGAGGTGCCACCCTCACGCGAGGCGCTGGAGGCGTTGCCGGGCGTCGGCCGCAAGACCGCTAATGTCGTACTGAACATCGCCTTCGGCGAGCCGACCATCGCGGTCGACACCCATATTTTCCGGATCGGCAACCGCACCGGCCTTGCCCCCGGCAAGACGCCATTTGACGTGGAGCAAAACCTCGAACGGGTCATTCCGGCACATTACAAGCGCCATGCGCACCATTGGCTGATCCTGCACGGCCGTTATGTGTGCGTGGCTCGCAAGCCGCTGTGCGAGCGATGTATTATCAGCGACATCTGCAAGTGGCCGGGCAAGACGGTGGTTAAATAGCTCGGTCGCGCAATAAAAGCCGGGAGTGAGCGTGATGGAAGGATCGAAGAGCCTCAGGAGCAAGAACGTCGATCACAGCGATCCGAAGATCATCTTCGGACAGGCGGGTCTTCCGGACAAAGCCGGCGTGGCCTGGATGAAGGCCGGGCTCAAGGTCACGGGCAATTTTAAGCGTGACGCCGCGGCTGCGACGAAATACTGGCGGACGGGCGCTTCCTTCCTCGCCAAGCTGCCGACGAAGGCGAAACGCAGTGGGGAGCAGAAGCGTGCGGCGGAACTGATTCTGCTCGATTGCCGTTCGGCACGCGAGACGTTTCTCAATCGACACGCCGATGCGATCTATCGCAAGCTCACGAAAAATCTTTCGAACTTCGTTCGCGTCGACGAGCTCGCCTATGCGGCGAGCAGGCTGGTTCCGGGTTTGACGCCGACGCAGAAGCAGGTCGATGCTGAATCCGAACTGATGCAGAGCGAGAAGGACGGCGTCGAGGTCGATCAGGGTATCTTTCTCGCCCATGTGCTTGCCGATCAGACCAACGGCATGCATCTGTGCGAAGCGATGCTGCGCGCCAAGCCGGAGGC
Source organism: Pseudolabrys sp. (assembly GCA_050184975.1). Taxonomy (GTDB): domain Bacteria; phylum Pseudomonadota; class Alphaproteobacteria; order Rhizobiales; family Xanthobacteraceae; genus Pseudolabrys. The sequence continues at coordinate 5,570 of JBFWZV010000048.1, forward strand.
CATCGAGCAGACCGCGAAATTCATCCGCGACGGTTTGATCGACTTCGGCCCTGCGCGCCTCGAGCGGCAGGGCAAGGCCGCGGTCGTGACCATCCAGAATCCGCGCTACCTCAACGCTGAAGACGACGGCACGCTGGCCGACACGGAGACCGCCGCTGACATCGCGATCCTCGATCCGGAGAGCGATGTCGGCATCCTGCGCGGCGGCGTGGTCGATCACCCCAAATATGCCGGCCGTAAAGTGTTCTGCAGCGGCATCAATCTGACCCATCTCTATCGCGGCAAGATTCCGTTCCTCTGGTACATCGTTCGCGATATGGGCATCGTCAACAAGATGATGCGCGGCCTCGCCATGGGCGCGGCAAGTCCGGACGAGGTGCATGGCGGCACCCGCGAGAAGCCGTGGATGGCGGGCGTCGACGTGTTCGCGATTGGCGGCGGCTGTCAGTATCTGCTGGTGATGGATTACGTCGTTGCCGGCAGCGACGCCTACATGACCTTGCCCGCGCGCAAGGAGGGCATCATTCCCGGTGTCGCCAATCTGCGCTTTCCCCGCTTTGTCGGTCCGCGCATCGCGCGGCAGGCGATCATGATGGGCAAGCGGCTCGATTGCGACACGCCGGAAGGCCGCATGGTCTGCGACATGGTGGTGCCGCCCGGCGAGGTCGACAGCGCGCTCGCCAAGGTGGTCGAGGACTATACGGCGTCCGGCGTCGTCAGTGCGGCCGGTAACCGGCGGGCGTTCCGGGTCGGCGAGGAGCCGCTCGACACCTTCCGCCGCTACATGGCGGTCTATTGCCGCGAACAGGCCTATTGCCACTTCAGTCCGGCGCTGATCGCCAATCTCGAAAAGCACTGGAACGCAGCCAACCGCAAGATGTAGCCTCTCGGTCAAAACGAGGGGGAACGCCATGCCGGGCTTGCGATTCAAGGGCGCCGATCTGACGCCTCGCCGCGAGACGTTCGATCCGATCGAGCGCGCCTCGCGCGATGAAATTTCCGCGCTCCAGCTCAAGCGGCTGAAATGGTCGTTGGCGCACGCCTACAACAGCGTTCCCCACTACAAGGCGAAGTTCGACGCCGCAGGCGTCCACCCTGATGATCTCAAATCATTGGAAGACTTGAGAAAATTCCCATTCACCGTGAAGGACGATCTGCGTGACAACTACCCGTTCGGCATGTTTGCGATCCCGCGCGAACAGGTTCTGCGAATTCACGCCTCGTCCGGCACGACGGGCAAGCCGACGGTCGTCGGCTACAGCAAGAACGATCTCGACATGTGGGCGAATGTGATGGCGCGCTGTCAGCGCGCAGCCGGCTGCCGTCCCGGCATGCTGGTCCATAACGCCTATGGCTATGGCCTGTTCACCGGCGGCATCGGCTTTCACTACGGCGCCGAGCGGCTCGGCATGACGGTCATCCCGGTGTCGGGCGGCATGACCGAACGGCAGGTCAAGATCATCGGCGATTTCAAGCCGGACATCATATTCGTGACGCCAAGTTATCTGCTCGCGATCCTCGATGAGTTCCGCGTGCAGGGCGTCGATCCGCGCGCTTCGTCACTCAAAATCGCGATGTGCGGTGCCGAGCCTTGGACGGCGGCGATGCGCGAGGAGCTTGAAGACGCTTTCGACATGCATGTCATCGATAATTACGGACTGTCGGAAGTCATCGGCCCTGGCGTTTCGGTCGAATGCGTCGAGGAAAAGGACGGCATGGTGGTGTGGGAAGATCACTTCTATCCGGAGGTGATCGATCCGGCGACCGGCGAGCCGGTGCCCGACGGCGAAACCGGCGAACTGGTGTTCACGTCGCTGACTAAGGAAGCGATGCCGGTCATCCGCTATCGCACGCGCGACCTGTCCCGGCTGATGCCGGCGACCGCGCGCTCGATGCGCCGGATGCAGAAGGTCACGGGCCGTGCCGACGACATGATGATCGTACGCGGCGTCAACGTGTTCCCGACCCAGGTCGAAGAAATCATTCTCAAGGACGAGCGGCTATCGCCGCATTTTGTCATCGAACTGCGACGCGACGGACGGCTCGACACCATGACTGTTGTTGTGGAAGCGCGGCCGGGCCTCATCAAGGATGTCTGGCCGTCGTGCAACAACGATCTCGCCCATCACATCAAGAATTTGATCGGCGTGACGAGCGATATCAGAACCGTCGAGCCGGGCACGATCGAGCGGTCGATGGGCAAGGCCAAGCGCGTGATCGACCTGAGGCCGAAAGCCTAGCGACGGGCTTAAGTGCGCGGCCGCGACGGCTCGATCAGTTCGGGCCGGGGCCCCGACAGCCGCTTGTGAACGTGAACCATATAGGCCATCGCGAACAGCGGCGTTATCAGGCTGACCACCGGGATCGACACCACCAGCGCGATCGGCGTGCCGGCGATCAGGACGTAGCCGCGGTTGGCGCGGCGCAGCGCCTTGGCGTCCTCCGGCGAACGAAACCGCATGGCGGCAAGCTCGAAATACTCCCGGCCGAGCAGATAGGAATTGGCGAAGAATAAAATCAGAAATCCGAGGCCGGCAAACAGCACGAACGGCAGCGCGAGGACATAGACGCCCAGCGCCAGCAGCGCCACCTTGATGCCTTCAAAAATCGCGGTGACGAAGGGCAGTGCGCGTCCGGCCGGCTCGGCGGGATAGTGCTCGCGCTCGACCGCTTCGGCGATTTCATCGACGAACAGGCTGCCGACAACGGCGGTTACCGCCGGCATCAGAAACACCGCGCCGGTGACGATGCCGAGGCTCGCCATGATCGAGACAACCCAGACCAGAGCGTCCCACAACGCTTGCGGCGCGCCGGTCCAGGTGCCTTCCGCCCACACCGCACCCTGGCCAGCGAGGGCAACGAACAGCCGCTGCAGGCCGATGCCGATCAGCAGGATGAGAACGAGCGACAAGCCGATCGATTTGAACAGAACGGCCCGCAGCGGCGGGCGCAGCATCTGGCCGAAGGCCTTGGAAACGGCGTCGAGCATCCGCCACAGTTAGGATGGCGCGAGCCCGGCGGCAAGATGGCGATCAAACGAGGGGGCGCTCAGGCCGCGTTGAGTGTCGCCGGCTGCGTGGCGGGCGGGATCAGGTCTTCGGGCTCTTCGAGCCCGGCGGTGTCGGCCCAGTTCATGACCCGATAGTCGAAGCCGCGAACAATGGTCGGCTTGACCACCTCGAAATAGGGCGAGATGTCGAAATCACGCGGCGCGTAGAGCGACGAGTGGCGGATTTCCAGGATTTCCTCGGCGGCCGCTTCGCTGCGCGTGACGGTCGGCAGGATCGGGAAACGGACATTCTCGAAGGCCTGCGCGATCAGCGCCGAACAGATGATGCGGGTCGGGTCTCCCGAGCCGAGCGCCATCATGCGCCGCCGCCAGCGCTGCGGCACCGGCAGCGGAAACAGATAGCGCAGAAGATCGAGGATGTTCTTCAGGTCATAGTCGAAGCCGATGCGCTCGCTCGCATAGGTGCAAACGCGCGCGCGGTCCTCGTCGGTCAACCCCACCGGCCGGCAGATGCGGGTGTGATATCGCGCATACTTCGACAGCGGCGCAGCGACGACGCCCTGGCCGAGATTGGCCTCGACCAGCACCAGCGGCTCGCCTTTCTCGGTGGCGCGGTCGCCGATCGGGCCGACATAAAGCGCGGCGTGCGACCAGGTCGACTGGGTCAGATACTTGATGACGCCGGAAATGTGATTGTTGCCCTCGACGAGGAGCACGTCGCCGGGCCGCAATATCTCGCGCAGCGCATCGGCTTCGCTCGGCGTGAACGGCTCATAGCCTGGCGCCGGCTTTTCCAGATAGCGGGCAATCAGTTGCCCGACCCCGTCGAGCGCCCAACCCATGATTGTTGTGTCCCCATGATGCGCCGGCGTTCCGTTGCCCGCGCACGTTTTCTCCCACGCGGCAATGTAGTGAAGACTCATTGCAATTTGGTTCATCCGACTTGCGGTTGTAACCGTATGTTAGCCATAGGAATTGCGGTGACACGGGCCTTGGGGCACTGTGATGCCGCAATCGTCAAACATTCGGATACCATGTCGAGGATTAGCCGCCGCCATTTCCTTGCAGGGTCCGCTGCTGCGTCCGCTACGGTCGCGGCGCCCGCAGTCGTACGTGCGCAAGGTTTCGCCGACGTCGATATTGCGATCGTCGGCGCCGGGGCGGCCGGAATCGCGGCGGCGCGGCGCGTGATCGCCGCCAAACGCCGCTGTGTCGTCGTCGAAGCGTCGAACCGGATCGGCGGGCGTTGTGTCACCGACAATGCGATGTTCGGCGTTCCGTTCGATCGCGGCGCACGCTGGCTGCACCTGCCGAACAGCAATCCGCTGGCGCAGCTTGTGACGGGGGCCGGTCTCGAACTCTACGACGCACCGCGCGGCTTGCGGCTGCGGGTGCCACCGCGGCCCGCGCGCGAAACGGAACTTGAGGACTATTTCGCCGCTTTGGTTCGCTCCAATCGCGCCATTGTCGAGGCTGGCCGCGCCAAGGGAGACATGCCGGCGGCAAACGCATTGCCGGCCGATCTTGGCGACTGGAAACCAACCATCGAATTCTCGATCGGCCCTTACAGCACCGGCAAGGAGCTTGCGCAGGTCTCGGCCTCCGACATGGCGCGCGCCGCCGAACGCGGCCGCGACGCCTTCATCCGCGAAGGCTACGGCACGCTGCTGGCGAAGCTGGCGGCGGGGCTGCCGGTGCGGCTATCGGTGCCGGTCGAAGACATTGATTGGGACAGGAGCATTGTCGTTACAACGGCGCAGGGAAAATTTCGCGCCCGCACCGCGATCGTGACGGCGTCGACCGGCGTGCTTGCCGGTGGCAGGCTTTCGTTCACGCCGGAACTGCCGAAGCGCCAGCTCGCCGCGCTCGCTGCGCTGTCGCTCGGCAGCTACGACCACATCGCGCTCGACATTCCCGGCAATCCGTTCGGGCTCGACCGCGACGATCTGGTCATCGAGAAATCGGCCGGGCCACGGACCGCTGCGTTGCTCGCGAATATCGGCGGTTCCTCATTGTGCACCGTTGATGTTGCCGGCAGCTTCGGACGCGAGCTTGCGGCCGAGGGCGAAGCGGCGATGCTGGCGTTCGCGCGGGACTGGCTGAAATCGATGTTCGGCAACGACGTCGGCGAGAATGTCCGCAAAAGCGCCGTAACGCGCTGGAACCATGAGCCCTATGTGCTCGGCGCGTTTTCCGCCGCGGCGCCCGGCCGTGCGGACGCGCGCCGGGTGATGATGGAGCCGCTGCGGGAGCGTCTGTGGTTCGCCGGCGAGGCGGTTCACGAAACGCTGTGGGGCACGGTCGGCGGCGCCTGGGAATCCGGCATCCGCGCGGCGGAGGCGGCATTGAAGAAGATCGGCGCGTTGAAAGAACCCGAGCCTGAGAAGCCGTCGCGCCGAAGACGCCGGGGTTAGCTGCGGAGCGTGCCGCCGGTCTTCTTCGTGACTTCGCCGACGATCTTCGACGCGAGCGCCTCGATTTCCTCGTCGGTCATCGTCTTTTCGCGCGGCTGGATCGTCACCGCGATGGCGACCGATTTCTTGCCGGGATCGATGCCCTTGCCTTCATAGAGGTCGAATACCGAAACGCCGGCGATCAGCTTGCGGTCGGCGCTTTGCGCGGCGCGCACGATGTCGGCAGCCTTGACCGCGCTGTCGACGACGAAGGCGAAGTCGCGTTCGACCGGCTGGAATGCCGACAGTTCGAGCATCGGCTTGGCGCGGGTCGGCTTGGCCTTGGCCTCGGGGATTTTGTCGAGGATCACTTCGAAGGCGACCAGCGGACCTTCGGCCTTGAGCGCTTGAATCGTGCGCGGATGCAACTCGCCGAAGTGGCCGAGCACGTTCTGCGGGCCGATCTGGATGGTACCGCTGCGGCCGGGATGAAACCAGGCCGGCCCGCCCGGTACGACCTGAAGCGCGCTGGCAGGAGCGCTGGCGGCAATGAGTGTCGCCATCGCGTCGCCCTTGGCGTCGAACGCATCGACACCGCTGTTACCACCGGACCAGTGACGGCCGGCACCGCTGGCCTTCGCCAGTGCGCGGCGCACGCCAGTCGCGGCGATGAACTGGTCCTCCGGCTTGTCGCCTTTGAAAATCTGTCCGACCTCGAACAGCGCGACGTCGTTGAGGCCGCGGTCGGCATTGCGCTGAGCTGCCGCGATCAGGCCGGGCAGCAGGCTCGGCCGCATGTCGGACAATTCCGCCGCAATGGGATTGGCGAGCGCGAGTTCGGCCCCGCCGCCGCCGAATGTGGTCGCCTCGTGCTTCGAAACGAACGACCAGGTGACGGCCTCGACCATGCCGCGCGCCGAGAGCGCACGTTTGGCCTTGCGGGTGCGAAGCTGGATCGACGTCAGGATCGGCTTGCGCGCGGTGTCGTCGCGTCCGAACGGCGTCGATTGTACGTTGTCGACGCCGATGATCCGCACCAGTTCCTCGACGATGTCAGCCTTGCCATGCACGTCCGGCCGCCAGGTCGGCACCGCGACCTTCATCAGGTCACCGGGACCGGCGGCGAAGAAGCCAAGCTTTTCAAGGATGCGGCGGGCCTCGGGCTGCGAGGTCTTGAGGCCGGTGAGGCGGGTCAATTCGGTCAGCGGGAAGTCGATGATGAGTTCGGGGTTCGGCACTTCGCCGGCAACGACGATCTCTGACGGCGTCCCGCCGCAAATCTCCATGACCATGCGTGTCGCAAGGTCGAGGCCGGGCAGCATGAAGGCCGGATCGACGCCGCGCTCGAAGCGGTAACGCGCGTCGGTGTTGATGCCGAGCTTGCGGCCGGTCTGCGCGATATTGAGCGGATTCCACAGCGCGGACTCGATCAGCACGTCGGTGGTGCTTTCGTCGCAGCCGGACTCCTCGCCACCCATGATGCCGGACAGAGATTCCACGCCCTTCTCGTCGGCGATCACGCAGGTTGCTTCGTCGAGTTCGTAGGTGCGGCCGTCGAGCGCGAGCAGCGTCTCGCCGTTCCTGGCGCGGCGGACGGTGAGATTGCCCTTGACCTTCTTGGCGTCGAACACGTGCAGCGGCCGGCCGCGGTCGAAGGTGATGTAATTGGTGATGTCGACCAGCGCATTGATGGGCCGCAGGCCGATCGCCTTGAGCCGCTTCTGCATCCAGTCCGGCGAAGGGCCGTTCTTGATGCCTTTGACGAGGCGCAGGCCGAACGCCGGGCACAATGACGGTGTCTGGCCGAAGTCGAGCGTCACGTTGACCGGGCAGGGGAACTCACCCTTGACCGGCTTGCCGGCGCCGTCGCGGAACGTGCCGATATTGGCGGCGCCGAGATCGCGGGCGATGCCGGCGACGCCGGTGCAATCGGGGCGGTTCGGCGTGAGGCCAATCTCGATGACGGGATCGCCGAGATCGGCCCAGGCGGCGTAGGGCTTGCCGACCGGCGCGTCGGCCGGCAGATCGATGATGCCGTCGTGGTCGTCGGAGATCATCAGTTCCGCCGGCGAGCACAGCATGCCGTGGCTCTCGACGCCGCGGATCTTGCCGACCGACAGCGTAATATCCTTGCCGGGAATGTAAGTGCCGGGCGGGGAGAACACGCTCTTCATGCCGCCGCGCGCATTGGGCGCGCCGCAGACGACCTGAACGGGTTGGCCGGTCCCGGTGTCGACCATGCAGACGCGCAGCCGGTCGGCGTTCGGATGCTTCTCGGCCGAAATCACCGAGGCAATCACGAACGGCGCAAGCTGCGTCGCCTTGTCCTCGACGCTTTCGACCTCGAGGCCGATCATGGTCAGCGTTTTGACGACCTCGTCGAGCGAGGCGTCGGTCTGAAGATGTTCTTTCAGCCAGGAGAGGGTGAATTTCACGCGCTCAGCCCTCCGGCCAAAGTCGGGAAATCGAGCGGGCGGAAGCCGTAGTGCGACAGCCAGCGCACATCGGCCTCGAAGAACGGCCGCAGGTCCGGCATGCCGTATTTCAGCATGGCGATGCGGTCGATCCCCATGCCCCAGGCGAAGCCCTGCACGGCGTCGGGATCGAGGCCGCAGTTGCGCAGCACGTTCGGATGCACCATGCCGCAGCCGAGAATCTCCATCCAGTCGTCGCCCTCGCCGAAGCGCACTTCGTTCTTGTCGCGCTTGCACTGGATGTCGACTTCCAGCGACGGCTCGGTGAACGGAAAGAACGACGGGCGGAACCGCATTTTGACGTGATTGACCTCGAAGAACGCCTTGCAGAATTCCTCGAGAATCCATTTCAGGTGACCGAGATGCGAGGACTTGTCGATGACGAGGCCTTCGACCTGATGGAACATCGGCGTGTGGGTCTGGTCTGAGTCGCTGCGATAGGTGCGGCCGGGGCAAATGACGCGGATCGGCGGCTTCTGCGCCAGCATGGTGCGCACCTGCACCGGCGAGGTGTGGGTGCGCAACAGCATCCGCGAGCCGTCCGACTTTTGCGGGAAATAGAACGTGTCGTGCATGTCCCGCGCCGGATGGCCTTCCGGGAAATTCAGCTTGGTGAAGTTGTAATCGTCGGTCTCGACGTCAGGGCCTTCGGCGACGGCGAAACCCATGTCGGCGAAGATTGCGGTCAATTCGTCGATGACCTGGCTGATCGGATGGACGCGGCCGGTCTCGGCCGGCGTGTCGCGCACCGGCAGCGTGACGTCGACCGTCTCGCTGGCGAGCCGCGCATCGAGCGCCGCGCCTTTCAGCACATCCTTGCGCGCGTTGATCGCGGCGGTGACGCGGTCCTTCAGCGCGTTGACCGCTGCGCCACGTGTCTTGCGCTCGTCCGGCGACATCGCGCCGAGTGTCTTCAGGAGGCCCGTGACCGAACCACTTTTACCGAGCGCGGCGACGCGCACGGCTTCGATCGCGGCTTCATCGCCGGCCTTGTCAATCGCGGCGATCAGATCCTGTCCGAGCTGTTCGAGATCGGTCACCCGTGTCACTCCGGCATGAAGGGCAGATCGGTATCGTGCGGCTTGGCGCCGGCTTGCGTCAGCATGGCATGAACCTGTCCGCGATGGTGAGTCTGGTGATTGAAGAGGTGAGTGACGAGCAGCCACATCGGCTTTGTGACCTCTTTGCCGATGGCGCCCGAGAAATAAGTCATCTTGCCAGCGAGCCAATCGGGGTCGATGCCGTCAGCCCAGGCGATCAGTCTCGAGTCGCTGTCAGAACGCGCGCGCTTGAGATCATCCCAGCCGGGGACGAGCGAAGGCGACTCCTTGATGCCGCCATCCGGCTTCGGCCAGCCCGCGAACCGGTGCATCCAGATGCGGTCGCCCCAGAGCAGATGACTGAGCGTGCCATGGATCGAGCCGAAGAAAGCGCCGCGGTCCCGACGGCGCTCCTCGTCGGAGAGCGCGCCGGCGGCGCCGTAGAGGTTCTCGTTTTGCCAGCGGTTGTATCGCGCCATCCGCTGAACGTAAGCGGCATCGATCATCCGTCGCTCCAAACGGCGACCGCCGTTGCGGCGTCAGGCCGCCGGCAGCGCTGCTTTGGCCTTTTCGACGATAACCTGGAAGGCCGCCGGCTCGCGGATCGCGAGATCGGAGAGCACCTTGCGGTCGACGACGATGCCTGCTTTGTCGAGCCCGGCAATGAACTTCGAATAATTCAGGCCGAACGGGCGCACCGCCGCGTTGATGCGCTGGATCCAGAGCGCGCGAAAAGTGCGCTTGCGGCGCTTGCGATCGCGGAAGGCGTACTGGTTCGCCTTGTCGACCGCCTGCTTGGCGATGCGGATGGTGTTCTTGCGCCGGCCATAAAAGCCCTTGGCGGCTTTCAGAACTTTCTTGTGCTTGGCGTGCGTGGTGACGCCGCGCTTGACGCGAGCCATGGCTGATCTCCTCTAACTCTGAAAATTTGGTGGTGTCTGAAACGGATACCGTCAGCCGTTCGGCATCCAGTATTTTTTGATGTTGTCGCCGTCGGTCTTGAACAGCACAGCGGTGCCGCGATGCTCGCGGATCTGCTTGGTGGTGCGTTTGATCATGCCGTGGCGTTTGCCGGACTGCTGGTACTTCACCTTCCCAGTGCCGGTAATTTTGAAGCGCTTTTTGGCGCCCGACTTGGTCTTCAACTTGGGCATTTGGCTCTCCTGATCGGCATCGACGACGGAACGGGTCCGACGCAGCCGGTTTTTAGGCCCGGGGCCGAAACCCCAGGGCGCGTGCTCGGAATTGAGCGAAATTCGCCGCCACGGCAGCCCTTTACAGCCGGTCGGCGAGGGCGGGGTTATGGCAGAGGCTGTGGAAAATGACAACTGCGGGTCATTGGAGCCCGGTTATGAGGTCATAGGCCTCGATTCGGGCCTTCCGCCGGCGATAAATGAACGTTAGCCGCGATAAGCCGGCCATCGGGGAGGATTGTGGAGATCTGCCATGCAACTGATCCTGATCGCCGCCTTGGTGCTCGCCGCGCCAGCGCTGGCCGCTACGGGTTTCGACGGACGCTGGAGCGTGTCGATCGTCACCGAAAAGGGCGATTGCGACCGCGGCTATCGTTATGACTTCCGGATCGAGAATGGTCGCCTGCTTTATGACGGCGATGGCAGCTTCGAATTGTCAGGCGCGGTTGCGACGAGCGGCGCGGTGAACGTCTCGATCAGCAAGGGCGGTCAAAGCGCGAGCGGCAGCGGCAGATTGTCGGCGCGCAGCGGCAGCGGGACATGGCGCGGCCGATCGTCGAGCGGTGAGTGCGTGGGACGATGGGAAGCCGAGCGTCGCTGACTCAATCCGGCCGAATTCGGTCGTTTTTTACAAAAATTTTTTCATTTCGTTCGCGGCTGCGCTGATTAAGCGCAGTTCTCAGGGTTCAATTCCGCGCTTCTCCGTCCTATATCAAGTGGGATCATCAAGTCGTCATCAGAAAACTTGGCCCGGAATTCGGCCCGAACACCTAGTTTGTCGGCAATTCGACTATGTCGGCACCGATCTCGATGGAGAAATCGCCGTGCAGAACATCAAACCTATGGAGAAATCAGCGAAGCCTTCCGAAAGTTTCGCGGACATCAACGAAATCAAAGTCGATTTCAGCACCCTCTACACTTCTAAAGATCCCCGCAATTATTTCAAATATCTCGGCCAACTCGACTACGTCATTCCGCATCTCGCCCAGCCGGTCTTTGCGCAGATCATCCGCGCCCGCGCTGCACAGCAATCCGAGCCGGTGACCGTTCTCGACATCGGTTCGTCTTACGCCGTCAATGGCGCGCTGATGAAATACGGCCTGCGCTACGAGACGCTGCGCAAGCGCTACACCTCGCCGGCGCTGCAGTCGGTCGAGAGCGACGACCTGCTCGAACTCGACCGCAATTTCTACTCCTCCTGGCCGGAATTCGAAGGCGTCAATGTGATCGCGCTCGACATCTCGGCGAACGCGGTTCGCTACGCGCAGGCCGTTGGGGCCGCCGATCTCGGCATTGCGGCGGACTATGAGAATCGCGATCCGACGCCTGAAGAGGCTGAGGCTCTCGCCGATGTCGACATCATCATCTCGACCGGCTGTGTCGGCTATGTCTCATCCAAGACATTCGAGCGGGTCGCCAAGGCAACGCGCAATGGCCGCAAGCCATGGGTAATTTCCTTCGTGTTGCGGATGTTCCCGTTCGATGAGATCGAAAAGACCTTGTCCGAGTTCGGCTTGGTGACCGAGAAGTTCGAAAGCGCGACATTCGTGCAGCGGCGCTTTGCCAATCGCGAGGAAATGGAAGCCGCCATCATGGCGGTCGAGAAGCGCGGCATCGACACCCGCGGTCACGAGGCCGAAGGCCTCTACCACGCCGAACTTTTTGTTTCGCGGCCACGCGAGGAAATCGAGCGGCTACCGCTGCAAAAGCTCGTCACGGTGGTCAGCGGCGCCAACGTGCCGTGGACCGTCGGCACCAATGTGCTCGGCAGTTTCGGCCATGCGGCACGGCGGCGCGCCCGCGCGCAGCGGCCGCATCTCGTGTCGAAGTCTCACTAGGGACGGCACAGGTAACAAAACGAAAGGCCGCGATGCTCTGACGGGATCGCGGCCTTCTCATATTCTCATGTCTTGCGGCGCCAAGCGCTCAGCGCGGCGCCAGCATCATTACCATCTGCCGGCCTTCGAAGCGCGGCTCGGATTCGATCTTGGCGATCTTGGCCGTGTCGACCTTGACCCGATCGAGCAATTTATAGCCGAGTTCCTGGTGCGCCATTTCGCGGCCGCGGAAGCGCAGGGTGATCTTCACCTTGTCGCCGTCTTCGAAGAAACGCTGCATCGAGCGCATCTTCACCTGATAATCATGATCGTCGATCATCGGCCGGAGCTTGATCTCCTTGACCTCGACGACTTTCTGCTTTTTGCGTGCCTCTGCCGCTTTCTTCTGCGCCTGGAATTTGTACTTGCCGTAATCCAGGATCTTGCAGACCGGCGGGGTCGAATTGGGTGCGATCTCGACCAGATCGAGTCCGGCCGCCTGCGCCATCTCGAGCGCGGTTTGGATCGGGGTGGGGCCGTGGTTGTGACCAGCGGCGTCGATAAGCTGGACCTCGCGGACGCGGATCTCCTCGTTAACGCGCGGGCCGTCCTTCTGGACGACAGGCGCTGCTTTCATCGGACGACGAATGGCTGCGGTCTCCTCATGCTGTTGCACAAAGCTGGTTCAGTCTCGGCGGTGCGGTTAGCGCCGGAACGCTGAGAGATTGGAACAAACCGGGGATAAGTCAACGCGGTTCCGCTGCCGTCGGCCAAAAAATTGCGACAGGGTGGCTTGGATACCATCGAATAGGATCAATTCGCCTGCGAAACGGCACGTTTTGGCGCAGCAATGCGACCGTCGGTGACGCCGGAATAGAGCCGCAGCATCTGGGCCGCCACGGTATCGCGATCAAAATGTCCGCATACCCATTGGCGGCCGCGCTGGCCGATCGCGCGGCGGGTCGCTTCGGGCATCGCAAACAGCCGCAGCAGCGTCGCCGCCAGCGCCGCGTCGTTGCCGGCCGGGAAGCGAAGTCCGGTCATCCGGTCCGCTGGCACCGAAGGTTCCGACAGCACGATCTCGGGCCCGGCCGCGAGATCGGAGACGATGACGGGCCGCGCCATGGCCTGGGCTTCGAGGATCGCTCGTTGCAGTCCTTCGGGTTGCACCGCTGCCGAGACGACGACGCTCGCGGCTGCATAGGCTGCCGCCATGTCGGCGACCGGTGCCGCCATGCGGATCACATCGACCGTTCCGGTTTCCAGCACCAGGTCCCACAATTCGCCGGTGTAGTGCGTGCGGCCGCGGTCTTCGCCGACGAACACGAACAGGAAGTTCTTCAGGCCGCGCTCCTTCAACAGTTGCGCCGCGCGCACCACGCAATGGTGCCCTTTGCGCCGGAGAATGCGCCCGGTCACCAGAATGACCTTGGCGTCGCGGTTGACGCCCCAGTTGCGGCGCATGGTCTCGACCCGCTCGCGCGACACCGAGTCTGGATCGAACGCTGCAAGGTCGATGCTCAACGGCACAACCGCGATGCGCTCCCATGGCGTGCCGTAGCGGTCGTTTATGAGTTGCGCGAGTTGCTCGCTGACCGCGATGACGCGGCTGCCCGACACCATCACGCGATTGTAGAGCCGCTTGAAAACGTTCTGCTCACGAAAGCCCTTGTACCAGCTCGTCAGCAGCGGCTTGCGGGTGATACGTGAGGCGATCCAGGCCGACCACGCGGACGCGCGCCCGAGCGCGTGAATGGCGACGCAGTCTCTCTCGCGGACGAGCTTAACGAGTCTGGCGGCGGTGCGCAGAATGGCCAGCGGGCTGGTCGTGTCGGTATCGAGCGCGACAAACTCGCCGCCTGCCACCGTCACGTCGGCAACGAGTCGCCCCGCGCGCGAAGCGACGATCGGCTGATGCCCGGCCGCGGACAGAATGCGCGTCAGCTCGACCGCGCCGGCATCGGCGGCGCCGGTGTCGAGCGCCGGCACCACGATCAGCACGGTGCAAGCATCGGCGCTGCGTCGCGGCGCCGGCCGTCCGGTTTCTGCTGAAATTTCGCGGAGCCCGCCCCGGCGAGGTGGGTATTCCGGCATCCCATGAACGGGAAGACTCGACATGAACCGCACCCCCGGCGCCCGATCCCTGGCCGCCAAACAGGGTCACGGATCGCGCGCCAACAACGACGTATAAACGCCGCGTATAGCTTCAGCAACGCTTTGCGGCGAAAACATGAACTCGGCGAACTGCCGGGCGCGGGCGCCCAGCGCCTCTGCTGCGGTGGGGTCGAGCTTGAGCGCTGCGCCGATTGCCCGGGCGAGCTCGCCCGGCTGACCGGGCCGCACCACCCAACCCGTGCGGAGTTGCTCGTTGATACGCGGCGGGCTGAGGACGTTTTCCGGCAGCACGCCGACGGCATGAACCACGACCGGCCTGCCGACCGCCTGCGCCTCGACGGCGTGCCGCCCGGTCAGTGGCGGGCTCATCGCCGGCACCACGACGACACTTGCCGCGGCAAAGGCTGCGGCCATATCGGCGCAGGGGCCCGGCAGGCGGATCAGGGTGTCGATGCCTTGGGCACGGGCGCGTTGAACGATGCTGTCGCGATAGCGGCGGTCGGCACGGTCGTCGCCCGCGAAGACGATGGCGAGGTTGCGATCGCCATTGGCGACGAGGTGGCGTGCGGCATCGATCAGCGCAATCTGGCCATTCCACGGCACGACGCGCCCCGGTACGACGATGATCTTTACGTCGGGCAGCACGCTCCAGGCGCGGCGCAGCGCCGCGGTGCGCTCGACAAAAGTCGCGGCCGGGCTGAACGTCGCGGTATCGATGCTGCGCGGGATGACGGAGATGCGGTCCGGCGTAATCTTGTAGCGGTCGATCATCGCCAGCGAGACGTAGCTCGATGGTGCGATGACCTTGTGGCCGAGCGCGAGCGCGCGTTCGAAGCGGGTGCGCCACCAGGAATCGGCGGCGAGACGGTCGGGGAACGACGTCACCAGCCGTACCGGAAGTTTTGCAATCGCCTCGCGCGCGCTCCATGCCGCGCTTGCGCAATGGGCATGAACGATGTCGATGCGTTCGCTGCCGATCAGTTTAGCGAGCGAGCGTGCATTGCGCTTGATGGTGAGCGGATTGAGCGTGTCGACGCTCATGTCGAGCCATTCGCCGCCGAAGGCGCGCAGTTCGCCGACCAGCGCGCCGCCCTCGCCGGCGATGATGGCGCGTGCGCCGGATTGCAGCAGCATCAGCGCGACGTCGACCGCAGCGTGCGCCGCCGGCTCGTCGCGCAGTGCCGGAACGAGCTGCAGAACGGTTGCGCCGGCGAGCGTGCGGCGGTTCGGCGGCGGTTTGGTCGCGGTCGTCACTGCGCTGCGGCCCCCCTTGCGTGCGGAGGTCCATTCCGGTGAAACAGTCCCGGTGATCGTCCCGGAATTGCCGTCATTGAGTTTATCCTTATGAACCCGTCATTATCCGATTCTCCGCCCGAAACATTCACCGTCGGCAGCGATGCACAGGCGCGGCGGATCGCCGTGCGCCAACGCAAAGGCGAAGCGCCGGGAGTTTTCTGGCTCGGCGGCTTCAAATCCGACATGAAAGGCACCAAGGCCGAGGCGCTCGATCAATGGGGCGCGGCCAAAGGCCGAATGGTGACCCGGTTCGACTACTCCGGCCACGGCGAGTCGGGAGGGGCGTTTGTCGACGGGACCATCGGCAAATGGCTGGAGGAGAGTCTTGCCGTATACCGGCGCTACGCCAAGGGACCGCAGATTGTGGTCGGCTCGTCGATGGGCGGCTGGATGGCGCTCCTGCTCGCGCGCGAACTCAAGAAGCACAAGGACGCCGCGCCGCAAGATATCGCACCACTGGCCGGCATGGTGCTGATCGCGCCGGCGCCGGATTTCACCGAAGAATTGATGTGGAAGGAGTTCTCGCCCGAGATCAAGCGCGAGATCGAAGAGAAGGGCTCATGGGCGCGGCCGTCGGACTATTCGGAGGAGCCGTACATCATCACCCGCGCGTTGATCGAGGATGGCCGCAAGCATCTGGTGCTCGGCGGGCTGATCGAGACTGGCTGCCCGGTGCGCATTCTGCAAGGCGTACAGGACACCGACGTGCCGTGGGGCCATGCCGCCGAATTGTTGACGAGGTTTGCGACCGACGATGTCGTCTTCACGCTGATCAAGGACGGCGATCACCGACTGTCGCGGCCTGAAGATATCGAGCGCCTGATCGCGGCGGTCGAAGAGCTATCCTGAGCGGCGGCGCAAAGAGCGCGCCGCAGAATCAAAAATCGAGATTGGCGTAATGATCCGCCGCCGGCACGCCGGCGAGCGTGTCGGCAAGGATCGGCCGGAACGACGGCCGCGACTTCACCCGCACATACCAGGCCTTTGCCGCTTCGTCCTCGGCCCATGGCACGTCGCCAAGATAGTCCGCGGCCGACACATGCGCTGCGGCGGCCAGATCGGCAAAGGTCAATTCGTCACCGGCCAGCCAGTCGCGCGTGCGCACCAGCCAGCCGACATAGGCGAGGTGATAGCGAATGTTGTGCCGCGCGGCGCGGATTGCGTCGGTGTCGGGCGGTCCGCCGCCCTGTTCGAGCGTCATGTGCCGCTTGAACACGCGCTCGTTGACCAAGAGCCCGCTGACCTCGGCGTGGAACTTGTCGTTGAACCAGCCGGTGAGCCGCCGCACCTCGGCGCGATGTCCGGCGTCGGCGGGGAAGAGCGCTTCGCCGCTGTTGCCGCGCGTTTCGTGCAGATACTCGGCGATGACGCCGGCGCCACAGATCGGTGGCTGACCATCGTCGACCAGCACCGGAACTGTGCCGGCCGGATTGAGTTCGAGGAACTCCCGCCGCCGTTCCCAGGCGCGTTCCTCGACGAGCCGCGCCTCCAGCCGGTACTCGCCGATCGCAAGTCGGACGAAACGCGACAACGGACACAACGCTTGGTGAAACAGGGTCAGCATGCGGTCCCGGCGGCATTGCGGCCCAGTCGGGCCGGCGAGGAGATCGGGAAGGACTCACATGACGCACTATAGAAAGCCGCCGACAGACGGCAAACTGTTGGCATAACCGCCTTTCTTATTGCTCCCCGACACCGGTTGCGTCACAAGCGGCGCGAGCCCGAACGCCGTCACTCCCGGAGCGCCGCATGAATTTCGATGCGATCAAGGCCGCCGTGTCCGGCGTCATCGCTTCGCATCTCGACCTTTTCAAGGCCGCCGTCCTCGGCGTTGTGGAAGGCCTCACCGAATTCCTGCCGGTGTCGTCAACCGGCCATCTGCTGTTGCTCGAGCATGTGTTCGGCTGGGGCGACGACGATTTCGGCAAGTCGTTCGCCATTCTGATCCAGCTCGGCGCCATCCTCGCGCTGCTCACCATCTATTTCGGCCGCCTGCTGTCGCTCGCGCGCCAGATGTTTACGAGCTGGCCGGCGGCACGCTTCGTCATCGGCGTGCTGCTCGCGTTCCTGCCCGCCGCGGTGATCGGTGCGCTGGCGCACAGTTATATCAAGGCGGTGCTGTTCGACATCCGTATCGTCTGCATGATGCTGATTATCGGCGGCTTCATCCTGATCTGGGTCGACCGCATCAATCTCAATCCGCGCCATCACGACGCCACCGAATTTCCGCTCTGGATGTATTTCGCGATCGGCCTCATCCAGTGCTTCGCCATGGTGCCCGGCACGTCGCGCTCGGGCGCGACCATTGTCGGCGCGCTTTTGTTCGGCGCAGACAGACGGGCGGCGGCGGAGTTCTCGTTCTGGCTGGCGATGCCGACCATGGTCGGCGCCTTTGCCTACGAGCTTTACAAGAGCCGTTCTGATCTTGTGTTTGACCATGTGCCGCTGATCGCGATCGGCTTTATTTGCTCGTTCATCGCAGGCTGGATCGTCGTCAAATCGTTCCTGCATTACGTCAAGCGGCACAGCTTCGCGCTGTTTGCCTGGTGGCGTATCCTGCTCGGCAGCGCCGGTCTGTTCGCAATCTACTTCGGCTGAAAATCTGCGGGTTAATAGTTCGAGATATCGCGGTCGAACAGAATCTCGCGCGTGACATCGCCGATATTCTGCACGCCGGTCAGCGACATGCTCACCCGCAGTTCGTCGCCGATCATACTCAGCGCCTTGGCGACGCCGGCCTCGCCCATCGCCGCGAGCCCGTAGAGATAGGCGCGACCAATCATGCAGCCGCGCGCGCCGAGCGCCAGCGCCTTCAGCACGTCCTGTCCGGTGCGGATGCCGCCATCGAACAGCACTTCGATGCGATGGCCGACGACGTCCGCGATCTTCGGCAGCGCGACGATGGTGGAGGGCGCTCCGTCGAGCTGACGGCCGCCGTGGTTCGAGACCACGATGGCGTCGGCGCCGAGGTCGGCGGCCATCCGTGCGTCGGCGGGGTCGAGAATGCCTTTCAATACGAGCTTGCCGGGCCACAATTTGCGGACCCATTCGACGTCGCGCCACGACAGCGAGGCGTCGAAATTGTCGTTGGCCCAGCGCCCGGCGGCCCAGACGCCGCCCTTGCGCTTGAGATAGGCGTCGATATTGCCGAACGACTTGCGCTTGCCCATCAGCACGCTGAGCGCCCAGGCGGGCTTGGTGGCGATGTCGAAGGCGTTGCGCGCTGTCAGCCGCGGCGGGACTTCGAGACCGTTCTTGATATCGGCATGGCGCTGGCCGCGCAGCGGCAGGTCGACGGTGACGAACAACGCCGTGCAGCCAGCTTTGTGCGCACGCGCGATCACCTCTTCGGAAAAGCCGCGGTCGCGGAACACATAAAGCTGAAACCAGAACGGCTGCGTGGTCGCTTCGCGCACATCCTCGATCGAGCAGATCGACATGGTCGAGAGGGTGAAACGGATGCCGGCTTTTTCGGCGGCCCGCGCGGCGACCATTTCGCCGTCGCCGTGAAGCAACCCGGTCAGTCCGGTTGGCGCGATCGCGACCGGCAGCGACACCTTCTCGCCAAGCATTGTCGTGCCGAGCGAGCGGTTGTCGGCGTCGATCAACACCCGCTGGCGGAAGCGGATCGCCTTGAGATCGCTGCGGTTGCTGCCATAGGTCAGTTCGTCATAGGAGCCGCGATCGACATAATCGAAAAGCGCCTTTGGAATCCGGCGCCGCGCGAGCTGTCGCAGGTCTTCGACATTGGTGATGACGGGCATGGAATGTCGTTCAGGCGGTGCGGCCGTGGAACTGTCCGGTCTTCCGGAAGCGCCACAGATAGGTCGGTACGATCACCTCGATCGATTCCGGCGCGACGCCGAACGCCGCGAGCGTGCGGTTTTCGGTCTTCGCCTGGTCCGAAACGACATTGTCGGTGCGCAACAGCTCGACCTGATCCGGCGTCAGCGGCGGCGTGGGCATGAACTGCAGGATACCGGCTTTGAGCTTGGCAATCGCGAAGGGCAGCGGCACCAGCGCGCGCTTGCGGCCGATGGTGGTCAAGACGAACTCCATCAGTTCCTTGAAACTGTAGATCGACGGTCCGCCGAGTTCGTAGACAGCGCCGCCGCGCGCCTTGCCGTCGACGGCATCGGCGACTGCGGTCGCGACGTCGCCGGCAAACACCGGCTGGAACCTGGTGTGACCGCTGCCGATCAACGGCAGCGCCGGCAACATCCGGGCCATCGCGGCGAAGCGATTGAAGAAGTCGTCCTCGGGTCCGAACACGATCGAAGGCCGCATGATGACGGCGTCCGGGCTTGCCGCGAGCACGCGCTTTTCCGCTTCCGCTTTCGAGCGCGCGTATTGCGACATCGAGTGCTCGTCGGCGCCGATCGCCGAAACATGGACGACGCTCGCGCCGTGGCTCGCCGCGGCCTGTGCCACCCGTTCGGCGCCCAGGGTATGAACCTCGTCGAAGCGCTGGCGGCCGCCCTCATAGAGCAGACCGACCAGATTGATCACGGCGCCGGCGCCGCGGGCTGCTGCTTCGACGGATGCCGGATAACGCAGGTTGGCTTGTACGGCGTGGATCTGGCCAACCCGTCCAAGCGGCTGGAGATGAAAGGCGAGGTCGGGCCGGCGCACCGCGACGCGGATGCGATAGCCGCGCCGCGCCAGCGCCCGCACCACATGGCGGCCG
Source organism: Pseudolabrys sp. (assembly GCA_050184975.1). Lineage (GTDB taxonomy): Bacteria > Pseudomonadota > Alphaproteobacteria > Rhizobiales > Xanthobacteraceae > Pseudolabrys. The sequence continues at coordinate 25,595 of JBFWZV010000048.1, forward strand.
AGGAAGCCGGAACCGCCAAAGACCGTGATGAGGCTGTCGCTTGGGATTTTCATGGGGTGATTCTCGGATGTCGCTTTCGGCAATCCGGCGCTGAAACCCTGACCGTCGGGGCAATACCGCATCGTCCGGGTACTGTATAGGGCCGAAGCGATGATGATTTGACAAGCGGGGAGGGCAACCGTACCTAGTCCCGCAAGTCCAAAGCCTTTGCCCAGGTGGCGGAATTGGTAGACGCACTAGTTTCAGGTACTAGCGGGTAACACCGTGGAGGTTCGAGTCCTCTCCTGGGCACCAGCGACCTGAACCCGGAACTTCGGCGCGCAATGACCATCCGCCTGCATCGCGGCGATCTGCCAAACCTCGGCGCCTACAAGGGTGCGGTCGCGATCGATACCGAGACCATGGGTCTCGATCCCAACCGTGACCGGCTCTGCGTGGTACAACTTTCGCCGGGCGACGGTTCGGCCGACGTGGTGCAGATCGCGGCGGCGAAGCCCGACGCGCCGAACCTGAAGAAGCTGCTCGCCGACGCCTCGATCCTGAAAATTTTCCATTTTGCGCGCTTCGATCTCGGCATTCTCTGCAAGACCTTCGGCGTGATGCCGGCGCCGGTCTACTGCACCAAGATCGCTTCGCGGCTGGCCCGCACCTATACCGATAAACATGGGCTGAAAGACCTCTCGCGAGAGGTGCTTGGCGTCGATCTGTCGAAGCAGCAGCAGTTGACCGACTGGGGCGCCGACGATCTGACAGATGCCCAGGTCGCCTATGCCGCGTCCGACGTTCTACACCTGCATGCGCTGAAGGACCGGCTGGACGCCATGTTGGCGCGGGAAGGCCGGACAGAGCTTGCCGCCGCCTGTTTCGACTTTTTGCCGCATCGGGTCCGGCTCGATCTGGCCGGCTGGGCAGCGGAGGACATCTTTTCGCACTCGGTATAGGTTGCGTTTGTGCGTGCCGGCGGCGGCCATAATTCCGGCCGCTCCACGTTTCAGGCTGCCGCGTCACGACGAAGGCATGGATGAACAGGAGCCGCCGAGGGCATGACTCCTCTGACCGCCGCGCAACCGGACACCGCCACAGCGCGCGCCTACTGGACGCTCGGCCGTAGCGACCGAGAGCGGCTGTTCCGCACAGCGCGTCGCCACAGCCGGCATGTGCGGATCATGCGCGTCACGGTTCCGGCCGTGGTCGGGATCATTGTATTTGCCATGATGTCGTGGCGCGCGCTCAATCCGGCTGAATTACTGTCGGCGAAGCTGCCGGCGGCCCCAAACGATGTCGTGGTGTCGGGCTCGAAGATCACCATGGAGTTACCGAAGCTGACCGGCTTTACCCGTGACTCGCGCGCCTATGAACTGACCGCGGCGCGGGCATCGCAGGACATCAACAATCCGGAAGTCGTGGAAATGCAAGACGTCCGCGCCAAGATCCAGATGCAGGACAAGAGCACGGCGAACGTCACGGCGCGCGACGGCGTGTTTGACTCCAAGAACGAAATTCTCAAGCTCGGCAAGAATGTCGTGCTCGACGCCAACACTTATACGGTCTGGCTGAATGACGCTGTGGTCGACGTCCGCACCAGCAACATCGTGACCGAGCAGCCGGTCGAAGTGAAGATGTTGCAGGGAACGCTCAACGCCAAGCGGCTCGAGGTCAAGGAGTCCGGCGCGCTGCTGCTGTTCGATGGCGGGGTGTCGATGAAGCTGAAGTCGGAAAATCGTTCGCTGTTTCCGGCCAAGCCCGGCGTCGCGCAACCCTCGGCGACCACTCAGGCCGCGCCGGCGAGGTCGCGATAATGCATCAAGGTGTGGTGTCGCTGTTCGCTGCTGTTGCGGTTGTTGTGGTGTCCGCTGCGTCGTTGTCGGCGCAGACGCGGCCGGCCGCATCGGGGCCACCCAACGCGGTGCAAGGGTTCTCGACCAACAAGGACAAGCCGATCCATATCGAGGCGCAGCGCCTCGAAGTGCGCGACAAGGACAAGGTCGCGACCTTTTCCGGCGATGTCCAGGTGGTGCAAGGCGATACCGAGCTGCGCTGCAGGACGCTGGTGGTTTTCTACGAGCCGGACAAAGACACACCCGGCGGCGCGGCATCTGCGGCGGCCGCAGCGCCAGCGCCGGGCGCCGGTTCTCAAGGCGAGCAGAAAATCAAACGACTGGAAGCACGCGGCGGTGTCGTCGTCACGCAGAACGACCAGATTGCCACCGGCGACTCCGCGTTATTTGAAATGGCCTCCAATACCGTGACGCTCATCGGCAATGTCGTCGTCACGCAAGGGCAGAACGTTCTGCGCGGCGAGCGGCTGGTAGTCGATCTCAATACCGGGGTATCGAAGGTGTTTCCCGGAAAGGGCGGAGACGGCCGGGTCCAGGGTCTCTTTCTGCCGGGCAGCAACGGATCGGTGGTGCCGCAGGTCAACCCGCTGCAGCGCCAGCAGCCACAACAGCAGCGGCAGGAGCCGCGCCGTCCCGCTTCGCGCGCGCCGGGTGAACCGCTGCGGCTCAACTGATATCGTTCATTGACATCGTCCTCGCACGGCAGTCCACAGAACGTCCGGCTTGCGGCCGGGGAATCAGGTAGGGTCGTACGCCCGGCGTGGCTGTGGCAAAAGGCGTCTCGGAGCAAGACGTGAAAATCGTATCGCTGTTTCGGCGAGCCATCACGATTCAGTCGGGCAGCCGGGCGCCCGCCAGCGCCCGCGTGCAGCCGACATCGCTCAATGCGCCGGCGCCGTCCGCGCGCGCCCAGGATCCGCAGGCGATCGCCCAGCAGCGCGCTGCGCGCACGCGCGGCGAAGCGCAGCCGAGCGCGCGGCATGGTTATCTCGCCGCCCATGCAGTGGAGAAGAGCTTCGGCCAGCGCAAGGTGGTCAAGGGCGTCACGCTCTATGTCCGCCGCGGCGAAGCGGTCGGGCTGCTCGGGCCCAACGGCGCCGGCAAGACCACGGTGTTCTACATGATCACCGGCCTGATCGCGGCGGATCGCGGCCGTATCGAACTCGACGGCTACGACGTCACCGGTCTGCCGATGTATCAGCGCGCGCGCATCGGCATCGGCTATCTGCCGCAGGAGGCGTCGATCTTCCGCGGCCTCAATGTCGAGGACAACATCCGCGCCGTGCTCGAAGTGGTCGAACCCGACAAACGCCGCCGCGAGACCGATCTCGACGCGCTGCTGGAGGAGTTCAATATCGCACGGCTGCGCAAGACGCCGTCGATCGCGCTGTCGGGTGGCGAACGCCGCCGCGTCGAGATCGCCCGCGCGCTGGCCTCGCGGCCGAGTTATATGCTGCTCGATGAGCCGTTCGCCGGCATCGACCCGATCGCGGTCGGTGACATTCAGGCGCTGGT
>JBFWZV010000049.1:0-24993 GCA_050184975.1 Pseudolabrys sp.
CCAAGGTTCTCACGGAAAAAGGCGGCCTCCAGGTCCGCATCCAGCCGTCGAGCGGTACCGGCGCCGGCATTCCGCTGGTCGACTCCGGCGAAATCGATCTCGGTCTCGCCAACACGCTAGAGCTGTACGACGCCTACAATGGTGTCGGCACCTTCGACAAGCGCCCGAACAAGAATCTGCGCACCATCGCGGTGGTGTTCCCGATCAAGGTCGGCCTGTTCGTGCGCGACGACTCGCCGATCAAGACCATCAAGGACATGAAGGGCAAGTCCGTCGCCTATGGCTTCACCAGCCAGGAGATCATCAAGAAGACTGTCGACGCGATGCTCGCGACCGAAGGCCTGAGCGTGAAGGACCTCAAGCCGGTCATGGTGCCGAACCTGGTGCGTGGCGTCGAAGAGTTCGTCGGCGGCCGCGCCGACATCACCACCTTCGCGCTCGGCGCCGCCAAGACTCATGAAGCCGATGCCGCCGCAAAGATCCGCTACATCTCGCTGCAAAACACTCCAGAGGCGCTCGCTGCGCTGAAGAAAGAGTTCCGCACCGCCTACATCGCGAAGGCGGAACCCTCGCCGCGCTTCGTCGGCGTCAAGGAACCGATCAACATCATGCAGTACAATTACACGATCTTCGCCTCGTCCAAGATGTCGGCGGAGCGCGTGAAGCAGATCACCGACCTGATCGCCAATAACAAGGCGGCGCTCGGCGAGGCTCATCCCCTGTTCCGCGGAATGGACGTCAAGGTGATGTTCACCGACATCGACGTGCCCTATCACGACGGCTCGAAGGCCTACTACGCCGAGAAGGGCATCAAGGAAACCAAGTAAGCACTGAACGGGGCGGCGATCGCATGGCCGTTGCACCGATGCAACGCGGAGAGCGGCAGGCGATCGCCGCGGAAGCCTTTCTGCGCGCGCTCGCCGACCACGGCACCGAATATTTCTTCGCCAATCCGGGCACCGACTTTCCACCGATCGTCGAGGCCTTCGGCCGCGCAAAGAAGACCAATGCCAAGGTGCCGCGGCCGGTGCTGGTGCCGCACGAGAACCTCGCGGTGGCGATGGCGCATGGCGCCTATCTGATGACCGGCCGGCCGCAGGCCGTCATGGTCCATGTCAGCGTCGGCACCGCCAACACCGTCAACAATCTCGCCAACCTCGCCCGCGACCAGGTGCCGCTAATCCTCGCCGCAGGCCGCACGCCGATCACGGAAAAGGGATCGTTCGGCTCGCGCTCGCGGCCGATCCATTGGGCGCAGGAGATGTTCGATCAGGCCGGCATGGTGCGCGAATTCGTCAAATGGGACTACGAGCTGCGCATGCCGGGACAGATCGCAGATGTGGTGAGCCGCGCCTGCGAGGTGGCGATGACGAGCCCGCGCGGGCCCGTCTATCTCGTGCTGCCACGCGAGCCGCTGTCCGCCCCGCTCAACGAGCCGATTGGACCGGTGCGGCCGCGGGCGATCGCCGCCACGCCGCATCCCGATCCGCGTGCCGTCGCGACGCTTGCCGACTGGATCGCCACCGCCGAGCGACCGCTCATCATTACGTCGATGCTCGCACCGGAAGCCGTCGAACCGCTGGCCAAGCTCGCCGAACGCTGCGCCATTCCCGTTGTGACGCAGAACCCCCGCAGCGTCTGCCTGCCTTCGAACCATGCGATGCATTTCGGCACCGAGCCGGGCACTTTGCTGGCCGAAGCCGATCTCGTCATCGCCATCGAGATCGATGCGCCTTGGATTCCGAGCCTTCAGCATCCGCCGGCTGGCTGCCATGTCGCGCAAATCGGGGAGGATCCGATCTTCTCGCGCTATCCCATGCGCAGCTTTCCGAGCGACCTCACCGTGACATCGAGCGCGGCGAATGCGCTTGCCGCGCTTGCCGCCGCGGTTGAGCCACGCCTGCAAATGGCGGAAGCCCGCATCGCCGCAAGACGCGGCCGACTGACGGACCGCATGCGATTGCGGCGAGCGCAACTCGCCAAGGATTCCGCCGCCGGCGAGAAGATTTCGCCGGAATATCTCAGCCACGTCATCGGCGAAGCGGTCGGAACCGACGCGGTCATTTTCAACGAATATCCGCTGCGCCCCGACCACTGTCCGCGCGAGAAGCCGGGCACATTCTATGCGCTCGGACCTGCGGGCGGCCTTGGCTGGGGCTTCGGCGCGGCGCTCGGCGCCAAGCTCGCCGCGCCCGACAAGTTCGTCGTCGCCACGCTGGGCGACGGCGCCTACATGTTCAGCAACCCGACCGTCGGCCACTGGGTCGCCGGCGCACATGGCTTGCCGATCCTGACCGTCATCTTCAATAACAGCCGCTATGGCGCTGTGCGTCGCTCCACGCTCGCGATGTTCAAGGATGGCACGGCTGGCGAGAACGACGGCCGCATGCTGGCGGATCTCTCGCCATCGCCCGCCTTCGATACGATGGCGGCGGCGCAGGGCGCCCATGCCGAACGGGTCGAGCGGCCCGGCGACCTTCCGGATGCACTGGCCCGCGCGCGGGACGCCGTTGTCAACGACAAGCGCCAGGCGCTGGTGAACGTCATCTGTCCCTACTAGCTGAAGTCGCCACCGGCCATGCCACAAAAACCGCTCGATATCGTAATGACCATACTGAAGACGGCGATCGTCGTCATGGTCGCCGGCTGGATTCTCGACATCCCCGGCCGGCTGCAGATCGGCCTTTTCACCGAACAGGTTCTGGTCGCCGTGCTCGGCTGCTCGCTGGCGCTGACGTTTCTGTCGTTTCCGCTCGGCTCCGGCCCGGCCGGCGAGGAAGCGGTTGCGGCGAAGATTCTCGACAAGGACAAGGTCTCGCCAGTCGGCTGGATCGACGCCGTTTTGGCCGCCGCCGCGCTCGGCTGCTGTCTCTATGTCGCGGTCCGCTATCAGTCGCTGATTGTCGAGCTGGTTGCCCGCCCCTGGTACGGCATCATCATAGCCGCCGCGATCGTGCTCGCGGTGTTCGAAGCCAGCCGCCGCGTCACCGGCCTGTCGCTGGTCATCATCGTTCTGCTGCTCTGCGCCCACGCGCTGTTCGGCTATCTGCTGCCGGAAACCTTCGCCAGCCGGCCGGTCGCGCTGAGCCGGCTCGTCGTCTATCTCGGCATCGACACCAACGCGCTGCTCGGCGGCACGCTGCAGATCGCGGTGCTGGTGGTGGTGCCCTTCATCATCATGGGGCAATTACTTGGCCGCTGCGGCGGCTCGGATTTCTTCACCGATCTCGCCCGCGCGATGATGGGACAGTTCCGCGGCGCCGCCGCCAAGGTCGCGGTGGTGGGATCGGTGTTCTTCGGCATGATTTCGGGCAGCGCAGTCGCCAATGTCGCAAGCGTCGGCAGCATCACCATCCCGATGATGAAGCGCGCCGGCTTCCCGCCACATGTCGCGGCCTCGGTCGAAGCGGTCGGCTCGACCGGCGGCCAGATTGCGCCGCCGGTGATGGGCGCGGCCGCATTCCTGATGGCCGAATATCTTCAGGTGCCTTATTCGAGTGTGATGCTGGCCGCGATCATCCCGGCATTCCTGTATTTCGCGGCACTGTTCATTCAAGTCGATCTTGAGTCCGTCAAGCTCGGCATCGTTGGAGAACCGAAAAGCGAATTGCCGACCATCGGCGCCGTGCTGCGCGACGGCTGGCATTTCCTGATTCCTTTTGCGGTGCTGATCGTCGGGCTGCTGTGGCTGAACTGGGAACCGGAGTTCGCCGCGTTGTCGGCGACCGCCATCCTGGGCGTGCTGGCGATGATCGTTCCGCACAAGGGCCGCCGGCTGAATATTCGTGAGGTCACCGGCGCGGTCGTCTCATCCGGCGGCGCGGTCGTCGACATCATCGCGATCACCGCGATCGCCGGCATCCTGATCGGCGCGATGGCGATCACCGGTGTCGCCTTTTCGCTGACCCAGCAGCTTCTCGCCATCAGCGGCGGCAGTCTCGGCCTCCTGCTGGTCATCACCGCTATTGCCGCCTTCATTCTCGGCCTGCCACTGCCGACCGTCGGCGTCTACATCATTCTCGCCACGCTCGCTGCGCCGGCGCTGGTGCAGTCCGGCATCCCGGCCATGCAGGCGCATCTGTTTGTCCTGTTCAACGGCATGCTCGGTATGCTGACGCCGCCGGTCGCGCTCGCCGCCTTCGCCGCCGCCACCATCGCGCAATCCGACCAATGGAAGACCGGCTGGCGGGCGACCGCGATGGGATGGTGCGCCTATTTCATTCCTTTCATGTTTGTCTACACACCGGCGCTGATCATGAACGACTCGCCTCCGATGGTCGTGCTGCATCTCGCCCTGGCGCTGACGGGCATTTTCCTCGGTACCGTCGCCGTGGTCGGCCATTGCTGGGCGCCGGTCACCACGCCTTTCCGTTTCGCTTATGGCGTGACGGCGCTCCTGCTGCTGGTGCAACCGACAATGTTCACCGGAGCTTCTTATGTGATCGCAGCCGGCGCGGCGCTTGCGACGCTCGCGCTCGCTCGTGAAGTTCTGCGTGGCCGCACGCGCTCCGCGCAAGCGACTCGCGATTCGACCGCCTGACTATTTCCCGAACGGAGACTCCCCCATGCGCATCGACGCCTATACCCACTTCATTCCTGGCAAGATTTTCGAGAAACTCGAATCGAGCGGCAAAGGCGACATCGTCAAGCGTATGCGCGGCGTGCCCTCGATCTACGACCTCGATATCCGCCGCAAGATCGTCGACAAATACAAGGACTATGCGCAGATCCTGTCCTATCCGATGCCTCCGCTTGAGATCCTCACGCAAGGCGCGGAACTCGACGAGTACGCGAAGCTGATCAATGACGGCTTTGTCGAGATTTGCGACAAGCACAGGGACCATTTCCCCGGCTGGGTGGCGCAGGTGTCGATGGCGGCGCCCGACGCCGGCATTAAAGAGGCGCAGCGCGCGCTCAAAGCCGGCGCACTCGGCGTGCAGATCTACACCAACGTCTCAGGCCGGCCGCTCGACGAGCCGGCTTTTACCGATTTCTTTGCCGAGATGGAGAAGACCGGCAAGCCGATCTGGCTGCACCCGGTCCGCGCCGCCAATTTTCCCGACTATCTCGCCGAGAAGAAGTCGCGCTATGAAATCTGGTGGGCGCTCGGCTGGTCCTACGAGACCGCCGCAGCGATGTCGCGACTCGTGTTCTCGGGCATCATGGACAGGCATCCGAAACTGAAAATCATCACCCACCATTTCGGCGGCATCGTTCCGATGCTGGAAGGTCGCGTCGGTTACGGCTGGGACCAGCTCGGCGCACGAACCTCGGACGAAGACCTCGGCGCCGTACTCAAGTCGCTGAAGAAGCGGCCGCTCGATTACTTCAAACACGACTTTTATGTCGATACCGCGGTGTTCGGCGGCGCGCCGGCGACCAAATGCGGGTTTGAGTTCTACGATCTCGACAAGGTGGTGTTTGCCTCCGACTGCCCGTTCGATCCCGAAAAGGGCACGCTCTATATCCGCGAGACGCTGCGCATTCTCGATGAAATGAACCTGCCGAAGGCTGACCGCGCCAAGGTCGACTATCAGAACCTCGAAGCCATCACCGGCGTGAAGCTCGTCAAATAACTGATCGCACTTGTGAATCGACCGTCCTTCGCTGTGGGCGGCGCGGCTGCGCGGCATGAAAGGCCGGCCCGCATCTGCTAGCGTGCGCGCCATGGTTGCCGCCAAACCCGCCGGATTTTCCGAGCCTGAAACGCCCGAGATGCCCGACGGCGCCGCGGAGGATGCCGGCCGCGTCACTCCCGCAATGGCGCAGTATGTCGAGATCAAGGCCGCCAATCCGGACTGCCTGCTGTTTTACCGGATGGGCGACTTCTACGAGATGTTCTTCGAGGATGCCGAGGTTGCTTCGCGCGCGCTCGGTATCGCGCTCACCAAGCGCGGCAAATATCTCGGCCGCGACGTACCGCTCGCCGGCGTGCCGGTGATCCGCGCCGAGGAGTACCTCCACAAGCTGATCGCGCTCGGTCACCGCGTCGCGGTCTGTGAGCAGCTCGAAGATCCTGCCGAGGCGAAGAAACGCGGTTCCAAAGCCGTGGTGCGCCGCGACGTCGTGCGACTCGTCACGCCGGGCACGCTGACCGAAGACACGCTGCTCGACGCTCATCGCAACAACTATCTGATGGCGATCGCACGCGCCAAGGCCTCCGACAAAGAGGAGAACCGCTTCGCACTGGCCTGGATCGACATTTCGACCGGCGAGTTCCGGATCGCCGAAAGCAGCCGCACAGGGCTCTCCGCCGAGATTGCCCGCATCGAACCCGGCGAGATCATCGTGCCGGATACGCTCTATGCCGACGGCGATCTGGTCGAGCTGTGGCGCTCGCTGCCTGCGGTGACGCCGCTGGCACGCGACGCCTTCGACGGCGCGACCGCCGAGCGGCGGCTGTCGGATTTCTTCGCCATCGCCACCGCGGATTCATTCGGCGCGATGACGCGGCTCGAATTGACCGCCGCCGCGGCCTGCGTCACCTATGTCGAGCGCACTCAGATCGGCAAACGCCCGCCGCTGTCGCCGCCGCAGCGCGAGGCAAGCGGCGCGACGATGGCGATCGACCAGGCGACCCGCGCCAATCTCGAACTGATGCGCACGCTCGGTGGCGAACGGCGCGGCTCGCTGCTCGCCTCGATCGACCGCACGGTGACCTCGGCAGGCTCGCGCCTGCTCGCCCAGCGGCTCTCAGCACCGCTCACCGAGGTCGAAACGATCTCCCGCCGGCACGACGCCGTTGCGGCGCTGCTCGACGATGCCGCGCTGCGCGGCGAACTCCGCGAGATGCTCAATGCCGCGCCGGACCTCGCCCGCGCGCTCGCGCGCATTGCAGTCGGCCGCGCCGGGCCGCGCGATCTTGCCGCCATCCGTGACGGGTTGATCGCGGCGGGCGCCGTCGCGCAGCGGCTCGCGGTGCTTCGAAATGCGCCGGCTGAAATCGCCGACGCCGCAGCCGCCTGCCGCAAGCCGGACCCGGCGCTGGCGGCAGAGCTTGCCCACGCACTTTCCGACGAGCTTCCCGTACTGAAGCGAGACGGCGGCTTCGTCCGAACAGGCTACGACCAGAGCCTCGACGAAGCCCGCGCGCTGCGCGACGAATCCCGCCGTGTCATCGCCGCGCTGCAGGCGCGCTATGCCGAAGACACCGGCATCAGGACGCTGAAGATCCGCCACAACAACGTGCTCGGCTATTTCGTCGAGGTGACGGCGCAGCACGGCGACAAGCTGATGACCGCGCCGCTCCACGCGACCTTCATTCATCGCCAGACGCTTGCCGGACAGGTGCGCTTCACCACGACCGAACTCGGCGAACTTGAGTCGAAAATTGCCAGCGCAGCCGACCGTGCGCTCGGCCGCGAACTCGACATCTTCGAGCACCTCGCCGGCGCTGTGGTCGCGCAGGGCGGCGAGATCAAGCAGACCGCGGAAGCGCTCGCGATCCTCGATGTCGCGGCCGGCCTTGCCACGCTTGCCGCCGAGCGCAGCTATGTCCGCCCTGAGATCGACAACGGCCTGGCCTTCGTCATCGAAGGCGGCCGTCATCCCGTGGTCGAGCAGGCGCTGGCACGCGACGGCACGCCGTTCGTCGCCAACGACTGCGACCTGTCCGCACCGGGTGACAGCGACGGCGGCTGCGTCTGGCTTCTGACCGGCCCGAACATGGCCGGCAAGTCGACGTTCCTGCGGCAAAATGCACTGATCGCGGTGCTGGCTCAAGCCGGCAGCTTCGTGCCAGCGCGGTCGGCGCATATCGGCGTGGTCGACCGGCTGTTCTCGCGGGTGGGCGCGGCCGACGATCTCGCCCGCGGGCGCTCGACCTTCATGGTCGAGATGATCGAGACCGCCGCGATCCTCAACCAGGCCGGACCAAGAGCGCTTGTGATCCTCGACGAAATCGGCCGCGGTACCGCGACCTTCGACGGTCTCTCGATCGCCTGGGCCACCGTCGAACATCTGCACGAAGCGAACCGCTGCCGCGCGCTGTTCGCGACGCATTATCATGAACTGACCGCACTGTCGGCGCGGCTGCCACGGCTGCACAATGCGACGGTACGGGTGAAGGAGTGGCAGGGCGACGTCGTGTTCCTGCACGAGGTGGTGCCGGGCGCGGCCGATCGCTCCTACGGCATCCAGGTGGCGAAGCTCGCCGGGCTTCCCGCCAGCGTGATCTCCCGCGCGCAGGACGTGCTGGCGACGCTCGAAGCCGAAGATCGGGCGACACCCAAGGGCTTCGACGACTTGCCATTGTTCGCCGCACCCGTCGCGCACAAGTCGGCGTCTGCCGAAGAGACGCTACTCGACAAGGTGGTCGCGGCGCTTTCCGCGCTCAATCCCGACGACATGTCGCCGCGCGAGGCGATCGAAGCGCTCTATGCGCTTAAAGGGAAACTCAACCCGCCGGACTGATGCGCGGCATACGGTTGCGAACGAGCCACAGCATCGCATTCCAGGCGATGCCGACCGACAGCCCCGCGAGATAAGACCACCAGACGCCGATGGGTTCCGCGAGCAGGTGCACGACGACGAAACTCAAGCCGAGCCCGATCAGCGGCGTCAGCACATGCGCGGCGACGCTCGCGGCAGCAGGGCCGCCAAGCCGGGTGTGCAGGATGATGAGGAACGCGCCAAACGCTACCGGGAAAAATGCGAAAATGCCCGACGTCAACGCGCCGATCGAGTGGCTTGCCGTCGTCACCACAATGACCACGACAGTGACGATGGTGGCACGCCAGACGAGATCCGCGCCGGTCAACGTGACCTTGCCGCGGCCGCCGCTGTCGACTCGATAGCGCCGCGACAGCCAGATCGCCAGCGGATAGGCGACGGCATTGAACACGGCCGCGCTGACGGCGGTCCACTCGATCAACCGCGACAGCGCGATCACGACAAACCAGACGACGAACGCGCCGCCGAGCGAAACGACGAGCGACCGACGCTGCGCCAGCGCCGCATAAACGAGCGCCAGCACCGCGGTGGAAGCGTTGGCGATCAGATTGCCGACCGCGCTTTGCGCGATGAAGGCGGGCGTATGCTCGACGGCAAGAATGATCATCGCCGCGCCGCCCGCCGTCGGCAGCGAGGCGATCAACGAGCCGATGAAGGGTCCGCTGCGCTCGACCAGTATCGAAGCTGCGACCACGATGCCGGCGGTCAGCGCCACTTTGAGTGCAAGCCCGTACCAGAAGATCGGATCGGCCAGCATGCTGTGCTACACCGGAACGCCACGGCGGCGCGCGCCGAACACCAACAGCCCCCACCCGACCGAAATCGACAGCGCCAGCGTGAGCGCAATCGCCGAACCGAACGGCAGCGCCGTGAAATGCAGCGCCGTCGCGGCAATCGCGAAGCCGACAAGGCCAAGCACGCCGTTCGCCATCACAGCGGCCGTCGGCGGACCGCCGACGCGGCGATGCAGGATCAGCATGATGCTGATGAGAATGATCGGGAATACGGCGAGAATGCCGCTCGAACCGGCGCCGATCCGGAAGCTCAGCGTTACCGTCACACCGACCAGCAACGCCACCATGACCGCGCGCGCCAGAAGCTCATACCAGCGCGCCGGCACGCGCGGCACGGCCGTCAACCGCAGTGGACGGGCGAGCCACAGGCAGATCGGCAGCACGACGAGGTTGGCGAGCGCGGCGCGCCCCCAGGTCCATGGCATGGAATCAATCGCGATCGCCAGAACGAGCCAGATCGCGAAGGCGCCGCCGAGACTGACCGACAGCGTGTTTCGCTGCGCGAATTTCGCATAGGCCAGCGCAAAGATGACATTGGCGGCGTTGATGGCGAGCGTCGTCACCGCGCTGTCGGCGATGAATTGCACGTCGTGGTCCATCGCCAGAAAAACATAGACCGGTCCCGCGCCGAGCGGCAGCGTCGCAATCAACCCGCCGACCAGCGGGCCGGCCCGTTCGGCCGCAAGCGTCGCCGCCAGCACGAATACCGCTGTTATCGCCATGCGAATCGCGAGCACTGCGGCGAAAGGCATCTCAACGGTCATGGAAGAGTCGCATGTAGGACTGGGGGCGTTGGCCCCTTGTCGGCAACCATTGCGGCGCGGTCAAGCGCACGCGGCGCACAACTCGCATGCGCGACCGTCAGGAGCGCGCCAGCACAACCTCGACCGGCGGACCGTTTTTGATGGTCTGAAACACGACACAATAGCGTTCGGTCAGTTTCAGGAGCTGGTCGAGCTTGTCCTGCGGAGCGTCGGTGTCGACCGCGAACCTCAAACGAATCTGCGCGAAGCCGACCGGCGCGTCCTTCGCGACGCCGAGCGTGCCGCGGAAATCGAGATCGCCCTCCGCGGACACCTCGCCGGATTTTAGCGGAATATCCAGCGCGGTCGCGACTGCCTTCAAGGTAACCCCGGCGCAGGCGACCAGCGCCTCGAGCAGCATGTCGCCGGAACAGAGTTCCATGCCGGAGCCCCCGGTCGCCGGATGCAGGCCCGCCACCGCGAGCGCGCGGCCGGTCTCGACCTTGCAGGCGATGTTCTGGTCGTCGAGCCGGCCCCTGGCCTTAAGCGTAATGACCGCCGCCTTTGGATCGTTGCGGTAGCGGTCCTTGATCGGGCTTTGCATCGCCCGCAATTCGCCGGCATCCATCGGAAAGCTCCTTCCGTGCGCGCTTTATTTCTTCGCCGGCGTCAGCACCACGCGGCCGACCACTTTGTTGGCCTTCAGGTTGTCGAGAACCTTCTGGCCGTTGTCGAGGCCCGTGGTCGCCGTCGGCACCAGCGGCAAGGGAATTCGCCGCACCAGCTTCACCAGTTCCTTCAGTTCGGCAAGGCTGCCGGTATAGGAGCCTTGCAGCGTCGCCGCACGCATCGGCAAGAACGGCACCGGGATTGTGACGTCGCCGCCGAACAGGCCGACCACGATCACCTTGCCGCCTTTGGCGATGCTGTCGAACGCCATCTTGGTGGTGCTACCCGCGCCGACGAAATCGACCGCGCCCCACACCGCGCCGCCGGCGGCCTTCTTGACCTGATCGAGCACGTCCGGCGCCTTGCCATCGATCACGGCAAGCGCGCCAGCGCGCTTGGCCGCCTCGCGCTTGGCAAGATCGATATCGACGACGATCGCGCCCTTGCCCTTCATCGCTTTCAGAATTGCGATACAGATGAGACCGAGACCGCCCGCGCCAATGACGACGACTGGCTCGGTCTTGATGATAGAGCCGAGCTTTTTCAGCGCGCCATAGGCAGTGAGCCCCGAGCACGCGAGCGGCGCGGCGAACTCCGGCTTCATCTTGCCGTAGTTCACCAGGTAACGCGGATGCGGCACCATCAGATGCGTCGAATAGCCACCGTCGCGGAACACGCCGATGAAGCGCGGCGACATGCAGAGCTGATCGTCGCCACGCTTGCAGACGCCGCACTGGCCGCAGCCGATCCACGGAAACACCAGCCGCTTGTCGCCGACCTTGACGCCGCGCGCCTGCGGGCCGACCGCGACGACTTCGCCGACATTCTCGTGGCCCATCGTCAGCGGCAGCTTCACGCCTCGATCGGCGAGCTTTAGCGTCTTACCGCCGCCCAGGTCGTAATAGCCGTCCCAGATGTGCAGGTCGCTATGGCAGACGCCGGCGGCCAGCACCTTCAGGAAAACCTCCGTTCCGGTCGGTTTCGGATTGGCGATTTCGGCAAATTCGAGCGGCTCGCCGCAGCGGCACAGTTGCAGGCTTCTCATGGCGTTTCTGATCCCCGACTATCCAGCCAACCATAGCAGCCGGCCCGGCCACATTGTCACCCGCGGACGTCCAAGTGTCGCTCGCGGTGGCAACAATAATAATCCAAGAACTGCGAGTTCCAGCTTGAAAATCAGAAACTTATTTCGATAAATCGGGGCTCCGAGGCGATTGCCACTGCCCGTGCGGCACGGCCCGTGTCGGAAATTCGCGCGGTCTGCGCCGTGACAGCGCCGGCCGCCTCCGCTATCCGGGTGTTGCATGTCCTCCCTTGCCCTCGACCGCCATGACGCTGCCGCGCGCGAGCCGTCGAGCCGCAGCGGCCTCGTCGATCTCGACGCCATCGGCGCCGAATTCGAGGCCTTCGCCCGCACCCACGGCAGCGACGAAGCGGCCTTGCGCGCCGCCATTGCGCAGCACCTCAAGACGGCTCTCGCCGATGGCCGCGCCCGCGCCGAGCAACTGCTGCTGGAAGACCGTCACGGCCGCCGCTGTGCCGAGCGGATCTGCCGGCTCGAGGACAGCCTGATCGGCCTTCTTTACGACTTCGTCCGCAAGCACCTTTATCCCTCGCAGAACCCGTCGGAAGCCGAACGCATGGCGATCGTCGCGACCGGCGGCTATGGCCGCGGATTGCAGGCGCCGGGCTCCGACATCGATCTGCTGTTTCTTCTGCCCTACAAGCAGACCGCCTGGGGCGAGTCCGTCGCCGAATCGATCCTCTACTGCCTGTGGGATGCCGGTTTGAAAGTCGGCCACGCCACCCGCTCGATCGACGAATGCATCCGGCAGGCGCGCGCCGACATGACGATCCGCACCGCCATTCTGGAAGCGCGCTTCCTGTTCGGCGACCGCAAATTGTTCGACGACATGGTGACGCGGTTCGACCGCGACGTGGTGCAGAACACCGGCGCCCAGTTCGTCGCCGCCAAGCTCGCCGAGCGCGAAGAGCGTCACCGCCGCGCCGGACAGTCGCGCTATCTGGTCGAACCGAACGTGAAGGATGGCAAAGGCGGGCTACGCGACCTGCACACGCTGTTCTGGATTGCGAAATACGTTTATCGCGTGCGCGAGCCGGACGAACTGATCAGACAGGATGTGTTCGACCGGGCCGAATACCAGCAGTTCCGCCGCTGCGAGGACTTTCTGTGGTCGGTGCGCTGTCATATGCACTTCGTGACCGGCCGCGCCGAAGAACGGCTGTCGTTCGACATCCAGCGCGAGATCGCAGTACGGCTCGGCTACACCGAGCATCCCGGGCTGAAAGATGTCGAGCGCTTCATGAAGCACTACTTCCTGGTCGCCAAGGATGTCGGAGACCTGACCGCAATCCTGTGCGCGGAGCTGGAAGACAGCCACGCCAAGAGCGTTCCGGTCCTGAGCCGCATGATGGCCAAGCTGCGCCCGGCGCGGCGGCGGCAGCTCGCCGAGAGCGATGACTTCGTCGTCGACCACAACCGCATCACGATTGCCAATGCGCAAGTCTTCAAACGGCGGCCGATCAACCTGATCCGCATCTTCCATCTGGCACAGAAACACAATCTGGCGCTGCATCCGGACGCGCTGCGCGCGATCACCCGCTCTCTCAAATTGATCGACGCTGATCTGCGCAACGACAAGGAAGCTAATGAACTGTTTCTCGACATCCTGACGTCGAAAAACGATCCGGAAACCGTGCTGCGGCGCATGAACGAGGCCGGCGTGCTCGGCAAGTTCGTCCGCGACTTCGGCAAGATCGTCGCGATGATGCAGTTCAATATGTACCACCACTATACGGTGGACGAGCATCTGCTGCGCTGCATCGGCTTCCTGAGCGAAATCGAACAGGGCACGAACAAAGACACGCCGCTCGTCAACGAATTGATCAAGACGATTCAGCCGCACAATCGCCGCGTGCTCTATGTCGCCCTGTTCCTGCACGATATCGCCAAGGGCCGGCCGGAGGACCACTCAATCGCCGGCATGAAGATCGCCAAGCGTCTTGGTCCGCGCTTCAGGCTGTCGACCCGCGATACCGAGACGGTCGCCTGGCTTATCGAGCATCACTTGCTGCTGTCGACCATCGCGCAGTCGCGCGACCTGTCCGACCGGCGGACCATCGAGAATTTTGCCAATGTCGTCCAGTCGCTGGAGCGGCTCAAACTTCTGACCATCCTGACCGTCGCCGACATCCGGGGCGTCGGGCCCGGCGTCTGGAACGGCTGGAAGGCGCAACTGATCCGAACGCTCTATTACGAGACCGAGCCGGTGCTGACCGGCGGCTTCTCGGAGGTCAACCGTGCCCAGCGCGTCGCCATCGCGCAGAAGGATTTACGCGCGGCGCTCAGCGACTGGCCGGCCGACGACATCGACGCCTACATGGCGCGTCTCTATCCCGCCTACTGGCTTAAGGTGGACCTGCCCCACAAGATCGAACATGCGCGTTTCGTTCGCGCCTCGGAGCAGACCGGCAAACGCCCTGCCACCAAGTTCGGCTTCGACAAGGTGCGCGGCGTCACCGAGCTGACGATCCTGACCCCCGACCATCCTTGGCTATTGTCAATCGTCGCCGGCGCCTGTGCCACCACCGGCGCCAACATCGTCGATGCGCAGATCTACACCACGACCGACGGGCTTGCGCTCGACACCATTTCGGTGTCGCGCGAGTTCGAACGCGACGAGGACGAGGAGCGCCGCGCCGGCCGCATCGCCGAGGCGATCGAGAAGGCGCTTCGCGGCGACATGCGGCTTCCCGAAGTGGTGGCGAAACGCGCGGCGCCAAAAGGCCGCATCAAGGCGTTCGTCGTGGAGCCGCAGGTTACCATCAACAATCAGTGGTCGCACCGCTACACCATGGTCGAGGTGACCGGGCTCGACCGCACCGGCCTCCTTTACGAACTCACCGCCACGCTGTCGAAACTCAATCTCAACATCGCCTCGGCGCATGTCGCGACTTTCGGCGAGCGGGTGGTCGACGTCTTCTATGTGACCGACCTGCTCGGCGCGCAGATCACCTCGCCGACCCGGCAGGCGGCCATCAAGCGGGCGCTGCTCGGGATGTTCGCGGGCGGCGAAGGCCCCACCAAGGCGGCAAAAAACGCCTGATTTTCAGCGGCTTGCCGCCGCATTTGCGCCGGTAACGGCCCCTTAAATCGCCCTCCGTAGCGTCGCCCGCGGGGAGACCGGACGGCCCATGCCGCCGGCGAGTACGGGACGAGTCATGCCGGGACGGCAATCTTCAGGCACGCGCCGCGAACCGGTGTTCGATGCAGCGCCGGACCTGCGCGTCGATCCGGCCGACCGTCCTGCCGGCGAGCGCCCGCAGCGCAATTCCTCTCCGCGCAAGCGTCGGCGCAAAAAGCGCGGTGGTCCGCGCCGCCTGCTGATCGCCCGCCTCGCCTACTGGAGCCTCGTCCTCGCGATCTGGGGCGGCGTCGCGACCGCAGGTATCGTCGTCTGGGTCGGCGCCCATCTGCCGCCGATCCAATCGCTGGAAATTCCGAAACGACCACCGTCAATTCATATTGTCGACCGCCGCGCTGCGCCGCTTGCGGTTCGTGGCGACGCTGCCGGGGAGGTGCTCAAGCTCAGGCAACTTCCGCCTCACCTGCCGAACGCCTTCATCGCGATCGAAGACCGCCGTTTCTATTCGCATTTCGGCGTCGATCCGTTCGGCATCGCTCGCGCGGTGATAGCAAACCTATTGCATCGGGGCGTAAGCCAGGGCGGCTCCACGATTACGCAGCAGCTCGCCAAGAACCTGTTTCTCACCCAGGATCGTACGATCCATCGCAAGCTCCAGGAAGCACTGCTGGCGTTCTGGATCGAATGGAAATTCAGCAAGACGGAAATCCTCGAACTCTATCTCAACCGTATCTATTTCGGCTCCGGCGCGACCGGCATCGAGCAGGCTGCGCAACGTTACTTCGGCAAGTCGGCGCGGCAGGTGACTGTCGCCGAGGCCGCGTTGCTCGCCGGCCTCGTCAAGTCGCCATCACGGCTTGCGCCGACGCGTAATTACGATGGCGCCGAAAAGCGCGCCCGTATCGTGCTGGCGGCGATGAAGGACTGCGGCTTCATCAATATCGCGACCGAGCGCACCGCGCTCGCCCGGCCGCCGCGGATTGTCGCTCAAGCCAACACCGGCTCCGTCAACTACGTCGCCGACTGGGTGATGGATATTCTCAACGAGCTCGTCGGCCATATCGACCATGATCTCGTTGTCGTCACCACCATCGATGCCGGCTTGCAGGCGGCGGCCGAGCGGGCGCTCACTGACGAGCTCGCCGCCAAAGGACCCAAAGGCAATGTCAGCCAGGGCGCGCTGATTTCGATGACGCCGAATGGCGCGGTCCGCGCATTGGTCGGCGGCCGCGATTACGCCGAGAGCCAGTTCAATCGCGCGGTGTCCGCGCGCCGCCAGCCCGGGTCGGCCTTCAAGCCGTTCGTCTACCTCACGGCGCTGGAGCGCGGATTGACCCCGGACACCGTGCGCGAAGACAAGCCGATCAAGCTCAAGGGTTGGAGCCCGGAAAACTACACGCACGAGTATTTTGGCGACGTCACGCTGACGCAGGCGCTGGCGATGTCGCTCAACACGGTGTCGGTGCGTCTCACCCTCGAAGTCGGCCCGATGGCCGTGATCCGCACCGCGCACCGGCTCGGCATCGCCTCGCGGCTCGAACCCAATGCCTCGATCTCGCTCGGCACCTCGGAAGTAACCTTGCTCGAACTGACCGGCGCTTATGCACCGCTCGCCAATGGCGGGCTTGCCGTCATTCCGCATGTTGTCGAAAGGGTCTCGACGCCTGAAGGTAAAGTGCTTTACCAGCGCAGCGACCGGCCGCTTGGCCGCATTATCGATCCCGACACCGCCGCCGCGATGAACGCGATGATGCAGGAGACGCTGAAAATCGGCACCGCGCACAAGGCGAGCCTGCCGGGCTGGCAGGCCGCCGGCAAGACCGGCACCAGCCAGGACTTCCGCGACGCCTGGTTCCTCGGCTACACGCCGCACCTCGTCACCGGCGTCTGGCTCGGCAATGACGACAACTCGCCGACCAAAAAGGTCACCGGTGGCGGCCTGCCGGTCGAAGTCTGGAGCCGCTTCATGCGCGCTTCGCATCAGGGGGTGCCGGTCGCCGAGCTTCCGGTGCCGGGCAGCGGCGGGTTGCTGTCTGCGATCAGGAGTCTTGCCAATGCCGGCGGCAACACCGCCCCCGAGACGCCGCGCGAGCCGGCCGCGCCACGGCGCGGGCTCGACGGCTGGCTGCTCGACAATCTGTTTGGACGACGCTGACCGCTAGACCATGCGCGTGCGCACGTCGCGCGTCATCGCCCACAGCAGCAGGGCAAGGCAGCCCATCAGTGCTATTGCGATCGCGAGCGGCCACGCATTGGCGCCGAGCGCAAGTCCCACCACCGCGCCGACGATGGCGGCGACGCTCTGCTGGATGAAGCCGAGCAGCGAGGACGCCGCGCCTGCGCGCTCCGGAAACGGCGTCAGCGCGCCAGCGGCAGCCTGCGGCAAGACAAGCCCCATGCCGGCAAGGTAGATCGCAACCGACGCGACCAGCGTGAGCGCCGACGCATGGCCGGTCGCAACGGCCGCGACCATGCAAAGCCCGCCAGCGGCAAGCATGACGCTACCGATCCCCATGGTGCGGTCGAGCCCCAGCGGCCCGACGATGCGGGCGGCGAGCACCGTGCCGGCCATGTAGCCGACAGAACCCGCGGCGAAGGCGAAGCCGAATGCGAACGGGCTGAGGCCGTAGATACCTTGCAGCACAAAGGAGGTTCCTGAGATCCACGCAAACAGGCCGGCGAAGCTGAGCACCGACAGGCCCGCATGTGCGAGATAAGACGGGTTGCGCACCAGCACGCGGAACGAGCGCAGGATCGAGGCCGGCGACACCGCTTCGGCAGCCCGGATTTGCAACGTCTCCGGCAGCAGCAGCAAGACCCACAGCGCGAGCGCAAAGCCGCCGCCAGTGAGCACATAGAACGTCGAACGCCAGCCGAACGCGGTTTCCAGCACGCCGCCGATCGCCGGAGCGACGACCGGCGCCAGCGCCATCACCGCGCCGATCACCGACATTTCCCGACCAGCACGCGCCCCCGAATAGAGGTCGCGGACAACGGCTCGGGCAAGCACGATGCCGCCGGAGCCGCCGACGCCCTGCACCGCCCGCGCCGCGACCAGCACATCGATCGACGGCGCGAGCGATGCCACGAGCGACGCCATGATATAAATTCCGATTGCGACGAGCATGACCGGCTTGCGGCCGTGGCGGTCGGCGAACGGCCCCCAGATCACCTGCCCGATTGCGAAACCGATGAGGTAGGTCGAGATCGTCAACTGCGTCTGCGCCGTCGACGCGCCGAGATCGCGCGCGATATCCGGCAGCGAGGGCAGATACATGTCGGTCGTCAGCGGACCGATGCCGGTCAGCGCGGCGAGCAGAACCGTGAGGGCGAACGTCCCGGGGCGCAGCACGAGGCGGCTCTACTCCGCCGCTGCGAGGCTGCCTGCCCCGACCTGACCGCGCTGCGCGCCGTAGCGATGCAGATCGGAACCGTGCGCATCGAGCCAATGCTTGGCGCGGACGAACACAGGGCAAATCCGTTCGACCAGCCGCCAGAACCTGCGCGAGTGATTCATCTCGACGAGATGCGCGACCTCGTGCGCGGCGAGATATTCCAGCACATGCGGCGGCGCGAGAATGAGCCGCCACGAATAGGACAACACGCCAGTCGCCGAACAGGATCCCCAGCGGCTCACCTGATCGCGGATCGCGATGCGGGCGATGGCGACCCCGAGCGCCTCGGCCGCGCGGGCGCTCGCCGCAGCAAGATCACGTCGCGCCTCGCGCTTGAGAAAATCATGCACTCGTCGCGCAAGGTGCGGCGCGTCACCGGCAACGCACAAGAGCCGCTCGCCACCGACAATCTCGACCCAAACCGTGCCGCGCGCGCCGTGTCGATGCACGATGCGATGCGGCTCGCCGCGCAGCGGAATGACGGTGCCGTCGGCGAACGCCACCGGCTCCGGGATGCGTTCGAGCCGCGATGCGATCCAGCCGCCGTGTTTTTCCGCGAAGGCTTGCGCATCGCGCAGATTTCCGCGCGGGGGCAGCGTCAACAGCACTTCGCGGGTTGCCGCATTGATGCGCAGCGTGTAGCGGCGCGCCTGCCGGTTGCGAGCAAGGCGCACCAGATAGATCGACTGCTCGAATGCGACCGTAATGGTCTGCGGCTGCGGATCGCTACGTCTGAGCAGAGCGCGCAAAGGCATGACACCGGTTCCGGTCGCGGAGAGGCTGACGGCAGGCGAAGCGCGATTTCGGTGAGCTTCAAGCAAAACGCAAGCCGACGCTACAAAGTTGTAACGACGCGCGCGGAACCGTCAATTCTTGACAACTGAAAACTTCGGCGTCGGGCGGTCCACCGGCTTCGAGCCGTTGCCCGCTTTGGCGCGCACTGCGCCATTGTTGCTCAGGGCAAAATCGGCGATGCGCGGCGCGATTTCGGCGCGGAACCGCGAGCCGTTGAAAACGCCATAGTGGCCGACGGCCGGCTGGACGTAGTGCGTCTTGCGGTCGTCCGGAATGCCGGAACATAACCGCTGCGCGGCTTCGGTCTGCCCGACCGCGGAAATATCGTCGTTTTCCCCCTCGACCGTCATCAGTGCGACACGGGTGATCTTGCCCGGGTCGACCGGCATGCCGCGATGGGTCATCTCGCCCTTCGGCAGCGCGTGGCGGATGAACACGGTATCGACCGTCTGCAGATAGAACTCGGCGGAAAGGTCCATCACCGCCAGATATTCGTCATAAAATTCGCGGTGTTTCTGGGCGGAATCGCCGTCGCCCTTGACCAGATGCATGAACAGGTCGCGATGCGCTTCGAGATGCCGGTCGAGATTCATGCTCATGAAGCCGTGCAACTGGAGAAAGCCCGGATAAACGTCGCGCATGAAGCCCGGATGCGGAAACGGCACCTTGGTGATGACGTGACTGCGAAACCAGTCGAGCCCGCGAGTTTCAGCCAGCTTGTTGACCGCGTTGGAATTGATCCGGGTGTCGATCGGGCCGCCCATCAGCACCATCGAATGCGGCACGTAAGGATCGTTCTTCGCCTCCATGACCGCAACCGCCGCCAGCACCGGCACCGATGGCTGGCACACTGCGATCACATGGCAGTCGCCACCGAGCATGTGGAGGATCGAGACGACATAGTCGATGTAGTCGTCGAGATCGAAGCGGCCCGCCGAGAGCGGCACCGAACGGGCGTTACGCCAGTCGGTGATATAGACTTCGTGATTGGGCAGAAATGCCTCGACGGTGCCACGCAAGAGTGTTGCGTAGTGGCCGGACATCGGCGCGACGATCAGCAGTTTCGGCTGCGGCCGGCGCGGCACGCGCGTAAACTGGCGCTGGAAGTGCAGCAGCCGGCAGAACGGCCGCTCCCATACCGTTTCGATCTGAACCGGAACGCGCTCGGCGCCGATCAGCGTCGAGTCGATCCCCCAGGCCGGACGATCGTAGCGGCGCGTCGAGCGCTCGAACAACTCCGCCGCCGCGGCCATCGACTTGCCGTAGGTGGTGTGCGCGAGCGGATTGGTCGGGTTCTTGAAATAGAGCCGGGTCGCGTCGGCCATGGCCCGCGCAGGATTAAGCGCGGCGTGACCCATCTCGTACATCCAGTAGAGCGGCGTCGCGAGCAACAAAGGCCCGTCGCCTTCGAGGCCGGCGGCCCCGTCGAATTCACCAATCGGCAATGACGTCTTCCCCGGCCCGTTTTGCGGTGCAGCAGGGTGTCCCGATTTGCCCATGCGGTCAATATAAGAAACTGTCATGGATTTTCGGTTTACTGGCCGCCGCGCCCGATAATCAAACGATTTCAGTATATTACGGGTTATTCGCCGGTCTGGATAAGAGACCCGCTCGCCCGCGCGCTCTCCAGCAGCCGCAGGAATATCCATGATGCGAGTGCGAACAGCACGGCGTTGAAGGCGAGCGCCTCGATCATCAAATCGGCGCGGAACACCTGATCAATGACGAGCGCGCGCATGCCTTCAAAGACGTAGGTCGGCGGCAGCGCCCAGGCAAACCACTGCAGCCAATCCGGCAGCACCGCGACCGGATAGTAGACGCAGGTGAGCGGCAGAAACAAAAACATGATGGTCCAGGCGAGGCTCTCGGCGCCGAGCCCGTTTCGCAGCAGCAGCCCGGCGACAAAAATACCGATCGACCAACTGGTGAGTATCAGATTGGCGAAGAAAGCGGCCAAGGCGAGACCCAACCCCCAGAGGTTAAAGCCGAAAAACCAGATCGCCATGAAGGAGACCGGGATCATGCCGATCGACAATCGCACCACGCTCATAATCATCAGCGCGGCGATGAGTTCGATCGGCCGCAATGGCGACATCATGATGTTGCCGAGGTTGCGCGCGTACATTTCCTCGAGGAACGAAATCGAAAAGCCGAGCTGGCCGCGGAACAGAATGTCCCACAGCAACACTGCGGCAATGAAAACGCCGCCGGCGCGGGCGAAGAAGCCCTCATGCTGCGACACGTAGAGCTGAAGAAAGCCCCACATCAGCATTTGCACGGTCGGCCAGTAAATCAGGTCGAGGATGCGCGGCCACGACGCACTCAAGAGATACCAGTAGCGCCGCACCATGGCGGCGACGCGGCGAACCGAGAACGCCTGGCCCGCATGGACCGCCGTCATTGCGCCGCCTCCCGTTCGCGGCCACGCGCGACATCAAGGAACACTTCTTCCAGCGTGCGGCGTCCGTAGCGTGCAAGCAGCCGCATCGGCGTATCGTCGTCCTCAATGCGGCCTTTCTTCATAATGATGACCCGCGAGCAGAGCCGCTCCACCTCCGACATGTTATGGGAAGCGAGCAGCACCGTCGTATTGTGCGCCCGGCAGAACGCCTCGAGCCGGCCACGCACCCAGTCGGCGGTGTCGGGGTCGAGCGACGCGGTCGGCTCGTCGAGCAGCAGCACGTCCGGCGTATTGAGCAACGATTTGGCCAGCGCAACCCGCGTTTTCTGCCCCGCCGACAATTTTCCGGTCGGCCGGTCGAGAAACTCGCCGAGGTCGAGATCGGCCGCGAGCGAAGCGATCCGGCCCGTAACATCCTCGACGCCGTAAAGCTGTGCGAACACCGAGAGGTTTTGCCGCACGGTCAACCGCATCGGCATGTCGACATAGGGGCTCTCGAAATTCATCCGATGCAGGACGCGATAGCGTTCCTGCGGCATGCGCGCGCCGAGCACGCTGACCTCACCCGATGTCGGCGTCACCAGCCCCATGATCATCGCGATTGTCGTGGTCTTTCCAGCACCATTACCGCCGAGCAGGCCGGTGACGGCGCCGCGCGCGAGCGCGAAACTGATGCCGTCGACGGCGACCACGCCCTTGTAGAGCTTGCTCAGGCGCTCGACCTTGACGGCGAAAGTCGCGATGGCGTCCATGGTTGATCCAGTTCCGGTCTGGATGTGACGCGCGGCGAGGCTTTGCGCAAGCCCCGGACGAAAAGCCGCCGATGACAATGATTTGAGTGCCCGGGCGCCGGCGATAAGATGATCGTCATGCTCGATTTCGGCACCGCTCAGCATCGTCCGCGCCGCACCGTGCGTCTCGAAACGCTGGTTCGGCTGCGCTGGCTGGCGATCGTTGGGCAGACCACCGCGGTGCTGGTCGTCGAGCTCGGCCTCGAATTCGCGTTCCCATTCTGGACCTGTCTCGCGGTCATCGCCCTGTCGGCCTGGCTTAACGTCGCGCTGCGGCTGCGCTTTCACCACACCCAGCGGCTCGACCCCGACCGCGTCGCCTGGTTGCTCGCCTTCGATATCGCCGAACTTGCGGTGCTGCTCTATCTCACCGGCGGGCTGCAAAACCCGTTCGCCTTCCTGTTCTTGTCGCCGGTCCTGATCTCCGCCACGGCGCTGCCGCCGCGGCACACGCTGATCCTCGGCGGCTTTGCCGTTCTTTGCGCGACCGCGCTTCTGTTCGTCCACCACCCGCTACCATGGGAAGCCGATCAGCCGCTGGAACTGCCGTCGATCTATCTGATGGCGGTGTGGCTTTCGATCCTGCTCGCACTCGGCTTCATCAGTGTCTACGCTTGGCAGATCACCGAGGAGTCGCGTCAACTCGCGAATGCTCTCGCCGCGACAGAATTGGCGCTGACGCGCGAACAGCACCTGTCACAGCTCGACGGCCTTGCCGCCGCGGCGGCCCACGAGCTGGCGACCCCGCTTTCAACGATCTCGGTCATCGCCCGCGAACTCGAACGTTCGATCGAACAGGGCTCCCCGCATACCGAAGACATCCGCCTGTTGCGCGAGCAGGCGACGCGCTGCCGCGACATCATCGCCAAACTCACCGAGCTTTCCGCCAGCGGTGAACCGTTTGACCGCGTCAAGCTGTCGACACTGATCGAGGAAGTCGTCGCACCGCATCGCGATTTCGGCATCGAGATCGATGTAACGCTCGCGCGCAATACAAGCACCGAGCCGGTCGGCGATCGCAATCCGGCGATTCTTTACGGCGTCGGCAACATTCTCGAGAACGCGGTGGATTTTGCCCGCACCCGGGTCACGGTCGAAGCCACCTGGGACGCCGATACCGTTTCGGTCACCATCGCCGACGATGGCCCCGGCTTCGATCCCGATATTCTCGATCGAGTCGGCGAGCCTTATGTGACGACGCGCCCACGCAACTCCATAAGCGAAGACAGCGAAGCACAGGGCCTCGGTCTCGGCTTTTTCATTGCAAAAACGCTGCTGGAACGCACCGCCGCTTCACTCGACGTCGCGAACCGGTTGCCGCCGCAGAGCGGCGCCATCGTCACCTTGCGTTGGAGCCGTTCCGATTTCGAACGCTCGGCCATTAATCCTGCCGGCACTCCCGCCTGAAAATCAGGATATTTAGGGTAGGAATGCAGGGCATCGACGCCTATATTCGCTACACAATCACACGCTACACCGAACGAGCGGGCGCCAAGACACCCCGACCATGGATATTTCGATGGAAATCAGCGACGCCTCAGCGAACCGGGAAACAATCCCGGACGAGCGCACGTTGTTGATCGTCGATGACGATAAGTCATTTCTGCAACGTATCGCCAAGGCAATCGAGGGCCGCGGCTTCGAGGTGACCATCGCCGAATCGGTGGCGGAGGGCTTGCGCCAGGTCGAGCGCAGTGCGCCGGCCTTCGCGGTGGTCGACATGCGGCTTTCCGACGGCAACGGGCTCGATGTGATCTCGGCGCTCAAGCGCCGGCGGCCGGAAGCGCGCGGCATCATCATGACCGGCTACGGCAATATCGCGACCGCCGTGACCGCGGTAAAGCTCGGCGCGGTCGATTATCTGGCCAAGCCGGTCGATGCCGACGACGTCGTCGCCGCGTTGCTTGCACAGAGCCACAAGGACATCGACCCGCCGGAAAATCCGATGTCGGCTGATCGCGTGCGCTGGGAACACATCCAGCGCATCTACGAATTGTGCGGCCGCAACGTTTCGGAAACCGCGCGTCGTCTCAACATGCACCGGCGCACGCTCCAGCGTATTCTGGCGAAACGCGCCCCCCGCTAAACCACCTCGCCATAGGGCCCGTTCGGATCGGCAAGCGCCTGCAGGCGCAGCGCCGCCGCGCGCGCGAAAGCCAGCATGACGCTTTTCCGTGTCGCCGCCGGCAGGCGGTGTTCGGGAGCATCGCGCAGCACCGTCGCACCATAGGCATCCGCCACGATCAACCCGGCCTCCTGCGGGAAAATCTCGGCGGGCACCTCGGCTGCGGTCGCAAAGAACAGCCGGTCGCAGTGCGCGCGATACTCCGGCCATTTCTGGTCGGCACGAAAATCCGCGACTGACGATTTCACTTCGACGATCCATATCTCGCCGCCGCCGTCGAGCGCGACAAGATCGGCACGCCGTCCCGAGGCGAGCGGCAGTTCCTGCACGCAGGAAAAGCCGTGCGACAGCAAGAGCCGCGCGGTGCCGCGCGCCACCATCAGGGCGGTTTCCGACTGCCGGCCGTCGAGCGGGATGTCGAGCGGTCGCTGAATGATCCGGGTCATGACCGAAAATCTATCGCCTTTTGCGGTGACGACAAATGCGACCACGCCCGTCCCAAAACTCGGGCTTGCCGTGGCCGAAACTATGCAGCAATGTCCGGCCAAATTTCGACAAGTCGCGTTCGAGCGGGGTTGGGCATGGCGATCGATTACGAGGCGGAATACGACAACCGCGCGCGGGTCAAGGAACACCCGGAGATTTTCGCGCGCTGGAAAGCCG
>JBFWZV010000050.1:0-23332 GCA_050184975.1 Pseudolabrys sp.
CCGGAGATCGAGGCGTTTCTCGACAAGGTCCGCTCGCTCGGTCCCGCCACGGCCGGCGTTCGCGGCCGGCTGATCTTCGCGCTCGACGCCACCATGAGCCGGCAGCCGACGTGGGACACGGCCTGCGTTCTCCAGGCCGACATGTTTCGCGAGGCAGCGGGTGTTGGCGGTCTCGACATCCAGCTCGTCTACTTCCGCGGTCTCAACGAGTGCCGCGCGTCGGGCTGGGTCGCCGACAGCGACCGGCTTGCCCAGTTGATGTCACGCATTGGCTGCCAGGGTGGCCACACCCAGATTGATCGCGTTCTTTCACACGCCAAACAGGAAAATGACCGGCAGCGCGTGCAAGCCCTGGTCTATGTCGGCGATGCGATGGAAGAGCCGATCGACCACCTGTGCGCGAGCGCCGGCGAACTCGGATTGCGTGGCCTCCCGGTCTTCATGTTTCAGGAAGGCCCGGACCCGGTCGCCGAGAACGCCTATCGCGAGATCGCGCGGCTGTCGGGCGGTGCCTGGTGCCGTTTCGATGCGGGCGCGGCCGACCAGTTGCGCGATCTGCTGCGCGCGGTCGCGGCCTATGCGGCGGGCGGCAAGAAGGCGCTCGCCGACCTGTCGGCGAAGCGCGACCGCGGCGCGCAGTTGCTGCTGTCGCAGATGAAATAGCCATGCCGACTCTCATCATCGGCATTTTGGTGCTTGTGCTCGCCCTTTGGGCGCTCAAGTTCATATCGAAGGTCGACCCGAGGATCGCCGCTCGCGTCACCAAGATCGCGGGTGGCATTGTCTGTCTCGGCCTCGCCGTGTTCTTGGGTCTGCGGGGGCGGATCGATTTCGCGGTTGCGCTCGGGGCGTTTGGGCTTGGCTTGCTTGGCTGGGTTCCGTTCGGTCCGGCTGGATTCGAGGCGCGCACGCAGAAATCCGCCGGGCGGATGTCGCAGGTTCGTTCGCGGTTTATCGAAATGGAACTCGATCACGACAGCGGCGCGATGCGCGGTCGTATTCTGGAGGGCAGCCGCAGAGGAGCGACGCTCGACAGTCTCGACGTCGAAACGCTCGCCGGCCTGATCCCGGAATTCGACGAAGAGAGCAGCGCGCTGCTAGTTGCGTATCTTGACCGCCGGGATGCCGGCTGGCGTGAGCACGCGCAGGGAGATCCGGCAGCGGGGCGGCGCGCGACGTCCAGCGGAAAAATGTCGGAAGAGGAGGCCTACCAAATCCTTGGCCTGGAGCCGGGCGCGTCCGGCGAAGAGATCGCGCGGGCGCACCGGACGCTCATGAAGAAGCTCCACCCCGACCAGGGGGGCTCGACTTATCTCGCTGCTCGTATCAACGAGGCGAAGGAAATTCTTACGCGGCGGCATCGCTGAGTACTCCCGTACATCTCAGCGGCTCCTGGTTCGACGCGTCCTGTCATTGTTATCGCCCTCAGTTTTTCAGCAGCATGCAGGGAATTTCCCCGCGTCTGAGGTGCTTGCAGGCATTCTCGGCCTGATCTTTTTCGACGAAGCCCGCGAAGCGGGCGCGGTAAAGCGTCTTCTTGCCTTTTTCGACCTTCTCGGTGAAGGCGTCGGCATCTTTCAAGACTCCCGCGGCCTTGGTCTGCGCGAGCGACAGCCGCTGCTTGGCCTCCGCTTCGGCGTCGAACGCGCCGATCTGGATCATCCAGTTGCCACGCGGCCGCGCCGCGGCCGAACGATTTTCGGCGGCGAGCGCGAGCTTGGTGCTGGCGGTGGTCTGCAGGCTCGTTCCGGTGTCGGGCGCCGGTTCGGTCTTGACCGTAGTAACGGTCGTAACCCTGACTTCCCTGGTCGGTGCTGCGAAACCGGGAGCCGCGAGCGGTCCGGCACTGGCCGTATTGGCCGTGCGTACAACGACTGTTTTAACGGCAATGGCCTTGATGGGAGCGGCGGACCCCGCGGGCGGCGCCGGTCGCGTGGCTGGAGCCGGTTCCGGCATGACCGTCGCAGCGTTGGCGACGACCGCATTGTCGGGACGCTTGGGTGGAATTTCCGGTTCGAACCGATCGACGATTGGTGGCGCCGTGTGTTTGGTCGCCGCCTTGTTGATATGAGCCGCGACGAGCTGGCGCATGCGGGCATCGCGCCAGGAGCCGGTGCGGCCGCCGAGCACCACGGCGACGATGTGGCGCGGCCCGCGTCGCGCCGAGGTGACCAGATTGAATCCGGAGGCGCGGATGTAACCGGTCTTGATGCCGTCGACGCCGGCGACCGAGCCGAGCAGCTTGTTGTGATTGCGCATCGTGCGGCCGCGGAAGGTAAAGCTGCGGGCCGCGAAGTAGCGGTAGTATTTCGGGAAACGCTCCTGAATGGCGCGGCCGAGCAGCACCTGATCGCGCGCGGTCGTGACCTGGTCGTCGTCCGGCAGGCCGGACGCATTCTGATAGTGGGTGTGCTTCATGCCCAGCGCATGAGCTTTTTTCGTCATCATCCGGGCGAAATTTGGCTCGTTGCCGCCCACGGCTTCAGCCACCATCACCGCGACATCGTTGGCCGATTTGGTGACGAGCGCACGGATGGCATTCTCGACGGAAATGGTCTCGCCGGGCTTCAGCCCGAGCTTGGACGGCGGCTGGCCAGCCGAGTGTTCGGAGGCTTCGAGTTCGGTCGAGAGTTTGATCTTGCCGGCCTCGAGCTGCTCGAACAGCAGATAGAGGGTCATGATCTTGGTCAGCGAGGCCGGATAGCGTCTGGCGTCTG
Organism: Pseudolabrys sp.; assembly: GCA_050184975.1. GTDB lineage: Bacteria > Pseudomonadota > Alphaproteobacteria > Rhizobiales > Xanthobacteraceae > Pseudolabrys. The sequence continues at coordinate 2,718 of JBFWZV010000050.1, forward strand.
CGTTGCTGGCGTGCATGACGGCGCCGCTATTGGCGTCGACGACCATCGCGGCATAAGGCGGGTTGTAGGTCGAGCGCTTGCGGCGGGCCTCGGCCGGGCTGGTGGCAACCGCAGTCACCGCAACCAGAACCGACAGTCCGACAACACCAAAACGCAGGCGGTCTACCCCCGCACGCAGCATCGCGCTCCCCGTGACACGCTTCGAAGCGAACCCCAGTGATGGGTGGTCCCCAATAGCACCCACGGCCGCTCTTGGGCGGCCGCGCTTGCAACACGGTTTACGACGGTAGGCCGCCAGGGTTTACAATCCCTTACGGTAATACCCAGATTTTTCAGTGTTTTTTGCGTTGCAAAAAAACCATTGACAAAATTGTGCAGTGCAGTATAGTTAAGTCATAAGCCCGCAATTCGGGTGCAACCTAATTCACGAGAGGCTCCCCATACGCGAGCCGGGAAAGGGATGAAGCCATGATGAAGAACTTCGAAGACTTCCAGCAGGTCGGCAAAGAGAACATGGACACCGCGATGAAGTCGTTCGGCGCGATGTCGAAGACCGGCCAGGCGATCGCCGTCGAAATGGCCGACTACTCCAAGAAGGCGTTCGAGGACGGCACCGCAGCGCTCGAGAAGCTGTTCGGCGCCAAGTCGCTCGACAAGGCGATCGAGGTCCAGACCGCCTATGCCAAGACCGCCTATGAGGGCTTCGTCGCCGAGGCGACCAAGATCAGCGAGCTCTACGCCGATTTCGCCAAGGAAGCCTTCAAGCCGTTCGAAGCGGCCATGCCGAAGGCGAAGTAATTCGGTTCTGTCGCGTTCGTAAGCGTCGCGTCATCGCGTTCGTTCAGTCGCGTACTCACTCGGAAATGCAAAAGCCCGGCCGCAGTGGCCGGGCTTTCGTTTGCTTGCGGTGCGAGGGCGTTACTTCGCGACGCGCAGTTTGGTCAGGTTCGTGCCAATCGAATTGAACGTCGCCACGATCTGGCTCGCCGACGTCAGCACGAAAAATTTCTCCAAGGAACTCGCACAGTTCTTCATCACGGTCGAGGTCGGATCGTTTCCGGTGTTGACCTGGATCGCGTAGATCTCGATACCGGCAGCCTTGGCGTTGGCGCACGTGCCGGAACCATTACCGGTCTGGTACATGCGGTTGTCGATCGGTGTCTGGCTCGAGTTCCAGCGGTTCTGGGTGTTCATGCCGTCCGACAGCAGGATGATGATTTCCTTGTACTTGTAGTTGGAGTCTTTGGTGGGCGCCGTGAACGGCCCGCCGCCGACCAGCGTCTGCCAGCCCCAGACCAGACCGATCGGCTGGTTGGTATTGCCGACCGGCTGCAATGAATCGACAAGGCTCTTCATTGCCGTCCAGTCGTAGCTCAGTCCTCGCATCGCCTTCGGGCAGGAAGAATACTGCTCGGCGGGCCACTTCGAGTCCGCGGTGGTATCGGGAAGAGTGACGACCTGATCCCAGGTTGAGGGCGCCGACCTCGGACCGCGGTCGGCGACGCAGCCGTTCCATGTGTTGTGATTGTCAGGAACCCAGGTTGTTGATGTCGAGCATTTGGTCTTTTTGCCGTTTTTCGTGCAAACCACAGTGCTCACATCGTCGCCATTGTCTTCGTCCCATTCCGTCCAGTCGATCCAGCTCGCATTGTAATTGGACGAACCAACATTCACGTTCTTGTTGAACGGGACGATCGAGATATAGACATCGCCGTTGACAGAGGCGGCACCCTTGAGCTGATCGATCAGATTCTTCGTTGCGGTCTTCATCGCGTCCATCTTGCCGTCCGACGACATCGACCCGGTGACGTCGAGCACCAGCGCGACGCGCAGCCGCTCCGAGCCCCATTTCGAGGTCGCGGTGCCCTTGACCGTGATGTAGCTGTAGCCGGCGACCTGCATCAGTGCGGTCGGCACATTGGCCTGGCCGTTGACGACGACCTGTGAACCGCCGCTGCTCGAATAGGTGGCGGTGATGCTGACGCTCTGGGCGTCAGGCCGGTTGAACATGGCGTTGAAGTAATTGGTCGCCTTGGTCTGCAACTGCGCGCTGGTCAGCGCCGCGGCGTCGCGCGAGAGCATCAGCGCGGTAGAGTCGAGGGCGGCCTGCATCGCGGCCTTGACCGAATTAGCGCGGCTGTAGTCGACGGCGGCGCCGACCCCGCCGATCACCGGCAGCGTGGCGATCGCGAAAGTCACAGCGACGTTGCCGGAACCCGATGTGTTGAACGCGCGGAGCGCGCGCGAAATGTTGCCCCAGGTCTTGTTTTTCCAGCTCTTGAACATGACACCCACCGGAAGTCGGTTGAATTCCGGTGCAGTTTTAGTGCCACCCCTTAAAAGGCTGGTTTATCGCCGCGCCACTTTGGCGCAGGTGCCGGTAAGGTTTGAATCCATGCAAACGGCCAATCGCTCGGCCGATCAGGATGTTGGCTGGTTAACGCGGCCTGCGCGAAATGCTGCAAATGCCGAATAGTTCTTCGGCGTCGTCGTTAATGCCGCGTTAGTGCAATCGGCGACCGGTTCGCTATTTGGCGACCCGCAGCTTGCTGAGGTTGGTGCCGATCGCCGAAAACACCGAAACAAGGTCGCCGGATTTGGTGATGCGATAGAACATGTCGGAACTGCTGGCGCAGTTTTTCATGATGGAGGACTCGCCGTCACCGCCGGTATCGACCTGGATCGCGTAGATCTTGATGCCGGACGCCTTGATGTTCGCGCAGGTGCCGGAACCGCCGGCGCTCGAGTCGTACATACGCTTGTCGACCGAGGTCGAGACGCTGGAGCCGTTGCCGTACCAGCGGTCGATGGTGTTGAGACCGTCCGACATCAGGATGATGTACTCACTGTACTCGTAGTTGGCGTCCTTCGCAGGCGCGGAGAGCGGACCGATCCCGACGAGCGAATGCCAGGCCCAGACGAGGCCGATCGGCTGATTGGTGCCGCCGGCAGGGTCCATATCGTCGACCAGATCTTCCAATGCGTCCCAGTCGTAGGTCAGACCCAACATGGCCACCGGGCAATAGGGATCGTCCTGCCACGGTGGAAATTTCGATGCCGTAATCGAACTCGATGGCGCGATCGAATTCTGGTCGTAGTTTGCCGAATTCGGTCCCGAGGAATCGCCCCGGTCGCCAACGCATCCGTTCCAAGCGCTCTTGCCCGACGAGGTCCATTTCTTCTTTGCCGCTTCGCAATCTGCCTGGTTGCTGTATTTCGATTTGCTACAGCTTCCATTGAGGGATTCCCAGTCCGTCCAGTCCAGCCAGTTGGCGCCGTTGTTGGTCTTGCCGACATTGACCACGCGGGCGAACGGAATAATAGAAACGTAGACGTCGCCGTTGGTGGAGGCGGCGCTCTTGAGCTGCGACAGCAGATTCTTGGTCGCGGTCTTTAGGGCGCTCATCTTGCCATCCCAATCCATCGATCCGGTGTTGTCGAGCGCGAGCGCGACGCGCAGCCGGTCCATGCCCCACTTCGACGTCGCGGTGCCCTTGACCGTGATGTAGCTGAAGCCGGCGACCTGCATCAATGCGGTCGGCACATTGGCCTGGCCGTTGACGACGACTTCCGAGCCGCCGCTCGACGAATAGGTTGCCGTGATGGTGACGCTGTTGGCGTCGGGCCGATTGAACATGGCGTTGAAATAATTGGTCGCCTTGGTCTGGAGCTGGGCGCTGGTCAGCGAGGCGGCGTCGCGCGCGAGCATCAGCGCGGTGGAGTCGAGGGCGGCCTGCATCGCCGCCTTGACCGAATTGGCGCGGCTATAATCGACGGCGGCGCCGACGCCGCCGATGACTGGCAGCGTGGCGATGGCGAAGGTCACGGCAACGTTGCCGCGCCGGTTGCGAGCCAGCTCCCTAATGGTGCCGATCAGTCTTGTAATTGTCCGGTGCATGGCCGATCCATCGATTGCCACCGCCACTTTCCGCGGCTTCGGAGATCATTCGGCCGAATGCTCAACAAAAACTGTAAAGAGCGCCATCTGCGACAAAATGCGCAGGCAAACCCGATCGCGGGGGTGTTGTTGAAAGCGACGTACTTAACGAACTATTTCGCGACACGAAGCTGCGTGAGATTGGTCCCGATCTGACCGAATGTCGTGACGATCTGATTGGCCGACGTCAGCATGAAAAACTTCGAAGTATCGCTCGCGCAGTTTTGCATGATGGTCGAGAGCGGGTCGCCGTCAGTATTGACTTGCACGGCGTAGACGATCGCGCCGGCCGCCTTGATATTGGCGCACGTGCCGGCGCCGCTGCTGTTGTACATGCGCGCGTCGACGGAGGATTGCGAACTGGACCAGCGGTTTTGCGTGTTTAGTCCGTCCGACAGCAGAATGATGATTTCCTTGTAAGTGTAGTTGTTGTCTTTTGCCGGTGCCGAGAGCGGGCCGCCGCCGACCAGCGATTGCCAGCCCCACACGAGTCCGATCGGCTGGTTCGTGTTACCGGCCGGCTGCATTTGATCGACCAGGCTGTTCATGCTGGTCCAATCGTAGCTCAGGCCCATCATGGCGACCGGGCAGCTATTAAATTGTTCGGCCGGCCACATGGAATTCGCTGTGCCGTTGGGCGCGTCGACGCGCTGGTCCCAGGTCGAGGTTCCTGGCGACGATCCTGACGGGCCACGGTCGGTAACGCAGCCGTTCCAGTTGGAATGGCTGTTGACGGTCCAGGTACCGCCGGCGTTTTGGCACGACCCGCTGCTCTTGTATTTGACATACCAGGTATCTGCGCTGCACGTGCCGTTGACCGCCTCCCAACTCGTCCAGTCGATCCACGTCGCGTTGACGTTGCCGGAGCCGACATTGACATCCTTGCTGAACGGAATGATCGACACATAGACGTCGCCGTTGACGTTGGCTGCGTTCTTCAACTGGGTGAGCAGGCCTTTGGTCGCGCTCTTGAGCGCATCCATTTTCCCGTTGCTCGACATCGAGCCTGTGTTGTCGAGCACGAGGGCGACGCGCAGCCGTTGGCTGCCCCAGGCCGACGTCGCAGTGCCCTTGATCGTCAGGTGGTTGATGCCGGCGATTCCCATCATTGCGGTGGGCACGTCGGCGGTCGCGTTGACGACGACGCTCGATCCGCCGGCCGAGGCGTAGGTCGCCGTCAGCGCGACGTTGTTGGTATCGGGGCGATCGAACATCGCGAGGAAGTAATTCTGCGCCTTGGTCTGGAGTTGCAGCGGCGTCAGGCTGGCCGCGTCGCGATAAAGCATCAACGCGGTTGAATCGAGCGCTGCCTGCATCGCGGCCTTGACCGAGTTTGCGCGGCTGTAGTCGACAGCGGCTCCGACTCCGCCGACGATCGGTATAATCGCGATGGCGAAGTGGACCGCGACGTTGCCGGACCGTGCAGCTGCGAATTTCGAGAAAATTCGCCTGACGTAACTGGCGACCGATTGGAGCGTCATTGCGATCTCCGCCTGGCTGGTACCGATGGTGTGTGTTGCGATGCCAGGCGCATCTACATCGCCACCCGCAGGTTCGACAGCGCGGTGCCGATCTGGCCGAACGTGGCGATGATTTGCCCGGCCGACGTCAGAAGGAAGAATTTTGAAGCGTCGCTGGCGCAGTCTTGCAGGACCGACTGGGTCGGATCGTTGCCGGTATTGACCTGAACCGCGTAAATCGTAACGCCGGCGGCCTTGATGTTGTCGCAGATCTTCTTTTGCCGGCTGTTGATCGAGGTTTGACTGGTCGACCATCGGTTTTGAGTATTGAGGCCGTCGGTGAGCAGAATGATGACCTGCTTGTATTGATAGTTGGAATCGAACGCTGGAACGGTGAAGGGCGAGGCGCTCAACGTTTGCCAGCCCCATTGCAGCCCGATCGGCTGGTTCGTGTTTCCGGCCGGTGTCATCGATGTGATCTTGTTGCCGAGCGCGGTCCAATCGTTGCTCAGCCCGAGAATCGGCACCGGACACGAACCATATTGTTCAGCGGGAAACAGCGTCCCGCCGACAGTCGGCGCCGTATTCGTGGTGTCGTAGTTCTGGTCCCGGTCGGTCATGCAACCGTTCCAGGTGTCGTGCGATGCCGGCGTCCAGATTTTGTTGTTCGCGACGCAGCTGTTCTTTGTGCTGTAGTTGCTGTTGCTGCAGCTTCCGTTGTAGTTCTCCCACAGATCCCAGCGCACCCACGTTTGCGCATGGTTGGCGGGGTCGGCGTTGACGTCCTTGCTGAAGGGCACGATCGACACGTAAACGTCTTCGGGCTGGGCCGCGGCGTCCTTGAGCTGGTTGAGCAGGTTCTGCGACGCGGTTTTCAGCGCGGCCATTTTGCCGTCGCTCGACATCGAACCGGTATTGTCGAGAACGAGCGCAACCCGCAGCCGCGTGTTGCCCCAGTTGACCGTCGAAGACGCTGCGAGGTTGACCTGGCTGACACCGAGTAGCCCCGAAAAACTCATCGCCGTGACGGCGGTGCCGTTGAGGGTGATCGAGGAACCGTTGGTGGTGCTGTAGGTCGCGGTGACAGCGACGCTTGAGGTGTCGGGGCGGGAGAAAATGGCGTTCAGGTAGGAGTTCGCGGCCGTTTGCAGTTGTGCGGGAGTTTGCGTGGCCGCGTTTTTCGACAGCATGAGTGCGGTTGCATCGAGTGCGCCCTGGAAGGCGGTCCGCGCGGCGCTTGCGCGGGTGTAGTCGATTGCCGCGCCGACCGACCCGATCAGCGGGATCGAGGCGATGGCGAGCATCGGCCCGACGCCGCCGCGCCGATCTTGCAGAAATTGTGACAACGTCCGGAGCAATGAAAACGCGCGCATAGAGACCCCCCGATTCGTTCGACGGCCACGACGAAGCGTGTCGAATCTGAGATGCGCGAGTTGAGATCACATGAGCCTTGGCGTTTGAATTTGGCGCAAAATTGGAGCCGTTTCGGCACGCCGGCGGTTGCGAACGATTAAGGAATAGCTATTTGTCGCTTTGCCGAGCAGTCGGCCGATGCCTCGGGTGTACCGGAACGGGGCAGTTGATCGGCTCCTGTTCGGCTTGGCATGCCGCTGGAGCGGCCCTTATGATGGTCGCAGGTCGGCTTGAGATTGGCCGCCGGGGAGCCTCCGAAGCCCGCCGGCGCTGAGCTCGCGGGTGTGCGGACGGGATCATGCACGTCGATGCTGAAAATTTGACTCGAATTGGAGCCCCGGCGCGGATGGCCGACGATGGCGACAACAAAAAGCGGCAGGGCGACGACAGCGGTCCCGGCACCGCCGTCATTACCCGGACGAAGCCGCAGACCAAGCGGCCGAGCATGTATCGCGTGCTGATCCTGAACGACGACTACACGCCGATGGAGTTCGTTGTCCACGTTCTGGAGCGCTTCTTCGGCAAAGACCATGAGGCGGCGACCCGAATCATGTTGCATGTTCATCACCACGGAATCGGGGAGTGCGGCATCTACACCTACGAGGTGGCCGAAACCAAAGTGACGCAGGTGATGGACTTTGCCCGCAAACATCAGCATCCTTTACAGTGCGTGATGGAGAAAAAGTGACGGAACCGGGAAGCGCCCAATACAAAGAACAATGGAAAGCTAATGCCGACATTCTCTCGTAGCCTCGAGCAGTCGTTGCATCGGGCCTTGGCCCTCGCCAATGAGCGCCATCACGAATATGCGACGCTTGAGCATCTGCTGCTGGCGTTGATCGACGATAGCGACGCCGCCGCGGTGATGCGCGCTTGCAATGTTGATCTCGACAAGCTGCGGCGCAGCGTGTCCGGCTATCTCGAAACCGAGCTTGAAAATCTCATCACCGACGGCGCGGAAGATTCCAAGCCAACCGCCGGATTTCAGCGTGTCATCCAGCGCGCGGTGATTCATGTGCAGTCGTCGGGCCGGGAGGAGGTAACCGGCGCCAATGTGCTGGTCGCGATTTTCGCCGAGCGCGAGAGCCATGCCGCCTATTTCCTGCAAGAGCAGGACATGACGCGTTACGACGCGGTCAACTACATCAGCCACGGTATCGCGAAGCGGCCTGGCATGACGGAGTCGCGTCCGGTTCGGGGCGCAGCCGAAGAAGAAGCGGATGTCAAAGGTGGCGACGAGGGCAAGAAGAAGGGTGACGCGCTCGAAGCCTATTGCGTCAATCTCAACAAGAAGGCGAAGGACGGCAAGATCGATCCGCTGATCGGACGTGATGCCGAGATCAGCCGCACGATTCAGGTGCTGTGCCGCCGCCAGAAGAACAATCCGCTGTTCGTCGGCGAGGCCGGCGTCGGCAAGACCGCGATTGCCGAAGGTCTCGCGCGTCGCATCATCAATGGCGAGGTGCCGGACGTGCTCAAGGGCGCGACCGTGTTCGCGCTCGACATGGGCACGCTGCTCGCCGGGACGCGCTATCGCGGCGACTTTGAAGAGCGACTCAAACAGGTCATCAAGGAGATCGAGGCGTATCCCGGCGCGATCATGTTCATCGACGAGATCCACACCGTGATCGGCGCGGGGGCCACCTCCGGCGGTGCGATGGATGCCTCGAACCTGCTTAAACCCGCGCTCGCCTCGGGAACGATCCGCTGCATCGGCTCGACCACCTACAAGGAGTACCGGCAGTATTTCGAAAAGGACCGCGCGCTGGTGCGCCGCTTCCAGAAGATCGACGTCAACGAACCGACGGTTCCGGACGCGATTGAGATCCTGAAGGGCCTCAAGCCGTATTTCGAGAGTTATCACAAACTCAAGTATACCAACGACGCCATCAAGGCGGCCGTGGAGCTTTCCGCGCGCTACATCCATGACCGCAAGCTGCCGGACAAGGCGATCGACGTGATCGACGAGTCGGGGGCGGCGCAGATGCTGCTGCCTGAGAGCCGGCGCAAGAAAACAATCGGTGTCAAGGAGATCGAGACGACGATCTCGACCATGGCGCGCATTCCGCCGAAGACCGTGTCGAAGGACGACGCCGAGGTGCTCGAGCATCTGGAGTCGACACTGAAGACCGTGGTCTACGGCCAGGACAAGGCGATCGAGTCGCTGTCGGCCTCGATCAAGCTCGCCCGCGCCGGACTGCGCGAGCCGGAAAAGCCGATCGGCTGCTACCTGTTCTCCGGCCCGACCGGCGTCGGCAAGACCGAGGTGGCGAAGCAACTCGCCTCGACGCTCGGCGTCGAGTTGATCCGTTTCGATATGTCGGAATACATGGAGCGCCACACCGTGTCGCGCCTGATCGGTGCGCCTCCGGGCTATGTCGGTTTCGACCAGGGCGGCTTGCTGACCGACGGCGTCGACCAGCATCCGCATTGCGTGCTGCTGCTCGACGAGATCGAGAAGGCGCATCCCGACCTGTTCAACGTTCTGTTGCAGGTGATGGATCACGGCAAGCTGACCGACCACAACGGCAAGCAGGTCGACTTCCGCAACGTCATTCTCATCATGACGACAAATGCGGGCGCGGCCGATATGGCCAAGTCGGCTTACGGGTTCACCCGCACCAAGCGCGAAGGCGACGACACCGAGGCGATCAATAGGATGTTCGCTCCGGAGTTCCGTAATCGACTCGACGCGGTGGTGACCTTCTCGCACCTGCCGCTGGAAGTGATCGCCAAAGTGGTCGAGAAATTCGTGCTCCAGCTCGAGGCGCAGCTCGCCGACCGCAATGTCACTATCGAATTGTCAGAGGAAGCGAGCCGCTGGCTGATCGCTAACGGCTACGACGAGCTCATGGGTGCGCGGCCAATGGCGCGCGTGATCCAGGAACACATCAAGACGCCGCTCGCTGACGAGGTGCTGTTCGGTAAGCTCAAGGGTGGCGGGCATGTTCGTGTCGTCGTCGAGCGTGACGACAACGGTCGCGACAAGCTCGGATTCGAGTTCCTCGACGGTCCGGTGACACCGAAGGCCGACAAGGTGCCGGCAAAGCCGCGCAAGGCGAAGCGCCGGTCGCTGCCGCGTCCGAGGCCCAAGGGGGACGGCGGTGGCGATGGCGGCGGCCGCGGTACGGTGCCGAAGGTGCCGCTGGTCAAGGCCTGACGGCGCAGTATTCAAAGAAACTGGAGAAGGCCGGGCAGTGCCCGGCCTTCGTTTTTGCGGAGCTCTTATGCGCGTGACCACGCCGCGCCGCCGTTGCGCCTGCCGTGACCCTGTGGGACATGAAACGCGATGGCCTCCGCTCCCGATGCCGCCGCTCCCGTATACCGTTCCAATGCGCAGGCCTTTGTCGCGGCACTCCGCCACGCCTGGATCTCGGTGTTCTTTCCGGTGCTCGGCGGCACGTATGTCGGTATCGGTGCGCTCGCCCATGACTACGGCTTCTCGATCTGGTGGCTGACCGCGTCGACGCTGATCATCTGGGCGGGGCCGGCGCAACTTATTTTAATCACAGCACTTGGTAGTGGCGCGGCGCTGATCGAGGCGGCGGTCGCGGTCTGGCTCAGCGGCGTGCGGCTGTTTCCGATGGTGGTGGCGCTGCTGCCGCTGTTGCGCGATGAGAAGCGGCGTATTGCGCCGCTGGTGCTGCCGGCGCACTTCACCTCCGTCAGCATGTGGGTCGAATCGATGCGCGTGTTGCCGGGCATGTCGCGCGATCGGCGCATCGCCTACTGCAATGGGTTGTCAATCGGCTATCTCGCGACCGCTGTCGTATTCGGAGTCGCTGGTTTTTTTCTCGCCGCGAGATTGCCGCCGCTGTTTGCAGCGATGCTGCTTTTCCTCACGCCGATTGCGTTCCTGATCACGACCGTGCGGGGCAGCCGCGCCCTGATCGAGAAGCTCGCTTTTGTGCTCGGGCTCGTGATCGGGCCGGTGCTGGCTTATCTGGAGGTCGAGCTCGACCTGTTGTGGACCGGAATCGCGGGCGGACTTATCGCCTACGGCGTTCACAGAGTGCGTGGAGGGATGACTTGACCGGCGTGGTGGCGGATTTTTGGCCTTATGCCGTACTTGTCCTCGTCGGATTCCTGCCGAACGAGATCTGGCGTGCGCTTGGGCTCGTCCTCGCCCGCGGACTCAATGAAGACTCCGAACTCGTCATTCTGTCGCGGGCGCTTGCGACCGCGACATTGGCCGGCGTCGTGGCAAAGCTCATCCTGTTTCCCGGTGGGGCGCTCGTGCTGATGCCGCTTGGAGTCCGCGTCGGCGCGGCGGTCGTTGGCTTCGCTGTCTATCTTCTGGTACGCCGCTCGGTGTTCGCCGGGGTTGCAGCGGGTGAGTTGGCACTGTTGATTGGCGGATATTGGTTCGCTGGTTAGCGTAACGGTTGCGGACGTTTTAGTGACGCCTCAATTTTGGTCGAAGGCAGCGCCGATGGGTTTGATCGACAGGGCAGTCAATATCGAAGACTTAAGGCACCTCGCGTTACGAAGGCTTCCGCGCTTTGTCGGCGATTATCTGGAGACCGGCGCGGGCGACGGCGGCGGCATCAGGCGAAATGTCGATGCATTCCGTAAATATCGTCTCGTTCCGCGGGTTCTGACCGGTCCGACGCCGGTCGACACCGCGGTCGATTTGTTCGGAACAAAGTACGCCAGCCTGTTTGGAATCTCGGCGGTCGGAATCGCCGGCATCTATCGCCGCCGCGCCGATGAATGTCTGGCAGAGGCGGCGCGTGCCGCCAACATCCCCTTCATCCTGTCGGGCGCCTCTCATGCTTCGATTGAGACGATCTGCCGGATCGCACCGGATCACACCTGGTATCAACTTTACGGCGCACACCGGCCTGATGTCACCGAAACGATGATGGCGCAGGCGCGCGATGCCGGAGTCAAGGTTCTGGTCTATACGGTCGACTATCCGGTTGCGCCGCGATCGGACGTCATCGCACGTACCGGCGTCTCGATGGCGACGGGGCCGTCGTTGCGAACCTTTCCGCGTTTGTTTCTGGACGCGCTGCTGCATCCATTCTGGACCGCGGACTATCTGCGAGGCGGCGGCTTGCCGAAGCTCGAGAGCTGGGCCCGGCACGCGCCGCGCGGCGGCAATGCCAGGGAAGTGGCCGCGTATTATGTCGCGAACTGGTCGAACGCCCAGACCTGGCGCGACCTCGACCGAGTTCGCGAATTCTGGAAGGGGCCTCTCATCGTGAAGGGGATCGTCCATTCCGACGATGTCTTGCGCGCAGTGCAGGCCGGTGCGGACGCCGTGACGATTTCAAATCATGGCGGCAATAAACTTGACTGCATGCAAGGCGCGCTCGACTCGCTTGCCGGGATCAGGCCGGCGGTCGGCGGCCAGGTACGTCTTTTTTTCGATGGCGGAATTCGCCGTGGATCGGATCTGATCGTCGCCAAGGCTTTGGGTGCCGATTTCTGTTTTACCGGCCGGGCAACGCTCTATGGAGTGACGGCGGGCGGCCTGCGCGGTGCCCGGCGAGCAGTCGACCTCCTGCAATCCGAGCTGGAATACACAATGGCAATGGTCGGATGCCGGACGGTGCCCGACATCACAAAAGACCACGTTTGCCTTGAACCAACGACGCCTTGACGCCGGCTAGCCAGCGGCGACCGCTGCAGACAGTTTTTTTGCTATGTCGGCCAGCGCCTCCGGCTTTTCCTTTTCGCTCGCTGGCGGCTTCATCGGCACACCGGCCTTGCGCGGAATGACGTGGACGTGAAGGTGGAAAACGACCTGTCCACCGGCGCCTTCGTTGAATTGTTGAATGGTAATGCCGTCGGCGCCGAGGGCCGACATGGCCGCCTTGGCGATTTTCTGAGCGACGGTCATGACCGAGGCGAGATCGCCGGCCTCGACATCGAGCAAGTTGCGCGCCGACGCCTTCGGCAGCACCAGGGTATGGCCCGGCGCGCGCGGCATGATGTCGAGGAAGGCGAAAACCCGGTCGTCCTCGTAGATTTTGTGGCAGGGCAACTCGCCGCGGAGGATCTTGGCGAAGATATTGTTGTTGTCGTAGCTCGGCATCGGCGCCCCCCGGGTCATGCTCATTCAGCGGATTGAAGCTAATCCTGTCCGGCCAAATCCTTGCGGAATGGTGCGTAGGCCGCAAGCTCTTCCTGCGCTACCGCGACATAGCGGCGCTCGCGTTCGAGATAGTCGGCGATGGCCCGGCGCAGTGCCGGATTGGCAATGTAGTGGGCCGAATAGGTGGTCGTCGGCAGATAACCGCGGGCAAGCTTGTGTTCGCCCTGGGCGCCTGCCTCGACCCGGTCGAGTTTGTGCGCGATCGCGTAATCGATCGCCTGATAGTAGCAAAGCTCGAAATGCAGGAAGGGGTGGTGCTCGACCGCTCCCCAGTTGCGGCCGTAAATGGTGCCGGATCCCAGGAAATTGATGGCACCGGCGATCCACCGCCCGCCGCGCCTGGCCATCACCAGCACGATGCGCTCGCGCATGGTTTCACCGATCCGCGAGAAGAACTCGCGGGTGAGGTAGGGACGGCCCCACTTGCGCGAGCCGGTGTCCATGTAGAAGGCGAAGAAAGCGTCCCAGACGCTCTCCGTCAGCTCGGAACCGGTCAGCCAGCAAACCTCGATGCCGGCAGCCAGCGCATCCTTGCGCTCGCGGCGGATCGCCTTGCGCTTGCGGGAGGCGAGTTGGCCAAGAAAGTCCTCGAAGCTCGCGTAGCCGGCGTTCTTCCAGTGGAATTGCTGGTCGGTGCGTTGCAGGAACCCGCGCTCGCCGAGCAGCCGCCACTCGGCTTCGGGAAGGAATGTGACATGGGCCGAAGATAGGCCGTTCTGTGCTGTCACAGCGATCAGCGCATCCGCCAGCGCGCCGCGAACGTCGTCGGCCTGCGGCGAGCGCTTCACAAGCAGCCGCGGACCGGTAACGGGCGTGAAGGGAACGGAAACCTGGAGCTTGGGGTAATAGTCGCCGCCGGCGCGCTCGAAAGCGTCGGCCCAGCCGTGATCGAAGACATATTCGCCGCGAGAGTGGCTCTTGATGTAGCAGGGTATGGCGCCCAGCACCGTCCCGTCTGCGGTCTCGGCGATCACATGACGGGGCAGCCAGCCGGTGGCGGCGCCAACCGAGCCGGACGTTTCCAATGCAGATAGAAATTCATGACAAATGAATGGGTTACCAAAATATCCTCGTGTTGATAGCAACGGGGATAAGTTGTCCTCATTATCCTCATCTACTTGATGAAGAGCCTCGCTTACTGGACGAGGATAACTTTCGACGGAGTCCGCCGCACAGGCATTCCAGTCGTCGGCCCCGACCTGCGAAACGGCCGGCACCAGGCGGATATGGAGAGTCGATTTACTCATGGTGCCTAAATGATTGGGCGTCGGTGGTAGCGTCGATTTATGGCCGAAATCCTTCGAAAATCATCTGGTCGGCCCACCGTGCTGCGGCGCCTCGGTCTTGTTCGCTGCGCACCGTCCACGTCAGCAGTGGCAGGCCAAAGAGATAGCGGCCGATCAACGGCGCAGCGGCCGGCAGATCGCGCACGGCGTAGGCGATAAATTGCGGCCGTGTATGCGGGGCGTGCAGGAGCCATGCCAGCCGCTGCTTTAGATAGGCGGGAAGCGCATTCCACTCTTGATGGTTGTACCGACGTTCGGCAACGATGCCGCGGGCGAGGCCGGGCGCGGTGGTGCGGATGGTTTCGACCAGCACCGGGTCGAATGACATCGCGGCGACCGGTCCCCGGTAACCGGCCAGGACGGCCGCGGCTCGCTCCGCGATCCGCCGGTCGCCGTCGAAACGGCTCTTGAGCTCGAGCACCAGCACGACCCGTTCCGCGACCAGATCGCACAATTCGCCGAGCGTCATGATGCGGTCGGATGTCGCCTTGAATGACACGGCCTTGAGCGCGCTCGCGGTCAGGTCGGTGAGCCGCGCGCTGCCCTCCGTCAGCCGCCCGAGCGTGTCGTCGTGATGCACCATGGCCTCACCGTCGGCGCTGATCTGGAGATCGACCTCGATGCCATAGTTCCCCGCGACCGCTGCGCGGACCGCCGAGGCGGTGTTCTCGATCACCCCGTGTGCAGCATCATGCAGGCCACGATGCGCGATCGGCCGGGCGGTCAGCCAGTCAAGGCCGGGCATGGGTCTTATGTCACCTCGAACAAGCCCTCGACCTCGACGGCGGCGTCAAGTGGAAGCGCCGAGACACCCACCGTGGTGCGGGCGTGTCGTCCCTTGTCTCCGAAGACTTCGACCATCAGGTCGGATGCGCCGTTCATGACCTTCGGGCCATCGAAAAAACCCGTTGCCGAATTGATGAAGCCGCCGAGCCGCAGCACGCGAGAAACCTTGTCGAGATCGCCTAACGCGACCTTGACCTGCGCCAGCAGGTTGATCGCGCATGCTCGCGCCGCCTTCTGGCCATCGTCGGTCGATACCGTGCCGCCAAGTTGTCCCTTGGCGGTCAGTTTGCCGTCGGGGCCGAGGCAGAGCTGGCCGGAGACGATCAGCAGTGTCCCGCTGCGCGCAAACGGCACGTAGTTTGCAATCGGGTTCGCTGGTGTCGGCAGCGTAATCCCGAGTGCCGTGAGCTTTTGTTCGATGGCTGCCATAAGGATCTCCGGTGGTCCGCGTCGATTGATTGCCGATCGGACCGCGCAGCGCAAGGGTGGGTCCGTTGCCGGATCGCGGGTGAGTGCCTATCTTCATGCATTGCGGGCGATTCCGAAAGCGGCGGCAGGAGATGACATTGATGACATTACCATCGGCGGCGTTGCGTGTTGCCGTTCTCGCGGGGCTGCTGCTGGGCGGGGTTGCGTCCGCCGAAAGGTTGTTGGCTGCGCCGGCGGCGAAGGGGGAGGCGCTGGCACCGCATCGCGCGGTCTATGACCTGCGCATGATCCGTACCCGCGGCACCGGCAGCATCGAAGGCGTGCGCGGCCGCATTCTCTACGATTTTTCCGGCAGCGCCTGCGCCGGCTATGATCTGCAGTTTCGGCAAGTTTCGGAACTCTCCTCGGGCGAGGGCAAGATTGCGCTCAGCGATTTGCGCTCGACCACCTGGGAGGACGGCGCAGCGAAGAAGTTCCGCTTCAGCTCTGAAAATCGTCTCAACGATCAGGCGGTCGACACCGTGGACGGCAATGCCGAGCGGCGCAGCAGCGCGCTTGCGGTCAAGCTGACTAAGCCGAAACAGAAATCGGTGTCGTTGCCCGCAGATGTCGTGTTCCCGACCGAACACATGCGCCGCATCATCGAGGCGGCTCGCGCCGGCAGGCCGGTCCTCGAAGTCGTCGTCTATGACGGCTCGGAAACCGGTGAGAAGCTCTATGACACGCTCACGGTGATCGGCAAGAAAATCGAACACGGTGACAAGCCGCCGGACGATGCCGCCGCCAAGATCCCCGCACTGGCGGGGCTCGCGCGCTGGCCCGTGACGATCAGCTATTTCGAAAGAAAAAAAGACGGCAAGCGCGAGGAGCAGACGCCGGTCTATGCGATTTCGTTCGAAGTCTATGAGAACGGAATTTCCCGCGCGCTCGTGCTCGACTACACCGATTTCACCATTGCCGGCACCATGACGTCGCTGGAAATGAAGACGGCGAAGGCCTGCAACTAGCCGAGCGATCTAGTCCTCGTCGAAGGCGATGCCCTTGACCACGGCGTCGCGGCCGAATTTCTTGCGTAGCCGATCGACCGCATGTTCGGCATCGGCGGCGCGGCGGTCGAGGAAGTCGGCCAGTGCGTCGCCGGCGTGGTTTTCGAGATTGCTGACGCCGATCCCGATCAGGCGAAACCGGGTCTTGCCGGTTTCTTTCTGAAGCATCGCGCGGCCTTCGGCGAAGATGCGGCTCGCCAGATGCGTCGGCTGCGCCAGCGTGCGCGACCGGGTCCGGATTTTGAAATCGGCGGTTTTGAGCTTCAGCGTAACCGTGACGCCGGCGAGTTCGCTTGCCTTGAGTCGGGACGATACCTTCTCCGACAAATCCCAGAGGTACTGTTCGAGCGGGCGGAAATCGGAAACGTCGCGCATGAACGTCGTTTCCGACGAAACACTCTTGGTCTCGCGCTCGGGATTGACGCGGCGGGTGTCGTGGCCGCGGGCAAGCCGCGCAAGCCGCAAACCTTCCTCGCCATAATAATCGATGAGGTCGGCTTCCGTCGCGCGCTGGAGATCGGCGATGGTGCGAAAGCCGTCGGCGGCAAGCCGTGCCGCGCTCGCCGCGCCGATGCCGTAGATGAAGCTGACCGGCTTTGGCGCAAGAAACGCCGCCGCCTCGGTGGGCGAGAGCACCGCAAAGCCGCGCGGCTTGTCGAGATCGGACGCGATCTTGGCGAGGAATTTGTTGCCCGACAGGCCGACCGACACGGTAATGCCGAAGTCGCGCTCGACACGCTGCGCAAAGCGCGCCAGTGCTTTGGCCGCGCTCATGCCGTGCAGACGTTCGGTGCCGGTGAGGTCGAGAAACGCCTCGTCGATCGACAGGGGCTCGACCAGCGGTGTGAGATCAAACATCGCCTTGCGCACGTCACGGCCGGTCTTTGCATACTTCGCCATGTTCGGCTTGACCACGACGGCGTGCGGACAGCGGCGTTTTGCTTCGAACATCGGCATCGCCGAACGCACGCCGTACGTGCGCGCAATGTAGCAGGCGGCGGAAACCACGCCGCGCTGACCGCCGCCGACGATCACCGGCTTGTCGGCCAGCGATGGGTCGTCGCGTTTCTCGATCGTGGCGTAGAAGGCGTCACAGTCGATGTGAGCAATCGTGAGCGACTCGATCTCGGCGTGACGAACGACGCGGGGCGAGCCGCAGGCGATACAACGGCTTCCCGCGCCGGCCTCGGCGAGGCAATCCCGGCAGAAGCCCGGCGTCATCACCGCCTTGCTGCCGGTCATTGCGGCCATCACGGCGTCTCCCGCTCCCAGTCGCCGGCGCCGAGCACCATGCGCGCCTTCTCGATCAGGTCCGGCGCAAGGCTCGCCTCGTCCGCGAAGGCGAGCAGCATGGCCTCGTCGCCAGTGAGGTAGTCGAGCACGCCGCCAAGAAAGCCCGGCTCGCGGGCGGCGGCACGAATCCTGTCGGGGCCGATGCCGGTCGCCGCCAGGAAGCCACCGAGCCGCTCGGGCTCCCCGGCGATGAAGCTAAGCGCCTGAATCGCCACGTGTTCTGCAACTTCGCGGGTGAGCGAGGAGGGCCGGTTTCGAGCCACCTATTTGCCTTTCCGTAATGAATCGGAACTACGGTGCAGATCATGCCCCACGGCGGCGCGCGAGGCGACGGGCTTGCAAGCCGAGAATTCCGTGGCGGCTTTCGCGTCTAGAAGGGGCCACGGGTGGGCAAGACCGTCCTGATCGTCGAGGACAACGAGCTCAACATGAAGCTCTTCAACGATTTGTTGGAGGCGCATGGTTACCAGACCGTTGGCACCCGCAATGGCATCGAGGCGCTCGATCTCGCGCGCCAGCACCGGCCGGACCTGATCCTGATGGATATCCAGTTGCCGGAGGTGTCCGGCCTGGAAGTGACCAAATGGCTGAAGGACGATCCCGATCTGAAAGCCATCCCGGTGGTCGCTGTGACCGCATTCGCCATGAAGGGCGATGAGGAGCGGATCATCGAAGGGGGCTGCGAGGCCTATCTGTCGAAACCCATTTCGGTGGGCAAATTCATCGAAACCGTCCGTCACTTTATCGGTAATGCGTGAGTCCCAGAAATGACCGCCCGTGTCCTCGTTGTCGATGACGTCCCCGCCAATGTGAAGCTGCTCGAAGCGCGGCTATCGGCGGAATATTTCGACGTCATCACCGCCTATAATGGGCCCGACGCGCTGGCGATCTGCGAGCGCGCGGAATGCGATCTGGTGCTGCTCGACGTCATGATGCCGAACATGGACGGTTTCGAGGTCTGCCAGCGCATCAAGTCCAACCCGGCGACGCATCATATTCCGGTCGTAATCGTCACGGCGCTCGACCAGCCGTCCGACCGACTGCGTGGGCTTGAGGCCGGTGCTGATGATTTTCTCACCAAGCCGGTGTCCGAAGTCGCGCTGATTTCGCGCGTACGTTCATTGGCGCGGTTGAAAATGGTGACGGATGAACTGCGCATGCGCGCGGTGACGTCGAAGGAAATCGGCATCCAGAGCCCCGAGATCGAGGCGGTCGCCGATACCGGCCGCAACGGGCGCGTGCTCGTGGTCGACGACCGGCCCGGTTCCTACGAACGTCTCGTCGCGGCGCTGTCGACCGAGCAGACGGTCGAGGTCGAGCCCGAGCCGGCCGAAGCGCTGTTTCACGCGGCCGAAGGCAATTACGACCTCTTCATCGTGTCGCTCGGGCTGGAAAATTTCGACGGTTTGCGGTTGTGCAGCCAGATCCGCTCGCTTGAGCGCACCCGGAGCATTCCGGTGCTGGCAGTGACCGAAGCCGACAACAACGCCAAGCTCGTGCGTGGGCTCGAGATCGGCGTCAACGATTACCTGATCCGGCCGATCGACAAGAGCGAAATGCTGGCGCGCGTGCGTACCCAGATCAAAAAGAAGCGCTATACCGAGCGGCTGCGCGACAACGTGCAAAGTTCGATCGAGGCGGCCGTCACCGACGTGCTGACCGGACTCTACAATCGCCGCTATATGGAAACGCATCTGACCACGCTGGTCGAACAATCGGCCGCGCGCGGCAAGCCGATTTCCGCGTTGGTGCTCGATATCGACTTCTTCAAGGCGATCAACGACACGCACGGCCACGACGCCGGCGACGACGTGTTGCGCGAATTCGCGCTGCGGATGCGCAAGTCGATCCGCAACATCGACCTCGCTTGCCGTTATGGCGGAGAGGAGTTCGTGGTGGTGATGCCGGAGACCGACAAGGCCGTTGCGACGATGGTTGCCGAGCGGCTGCGCCGCAAGATCGCGAGCGAGCCGTTTCCGATCGAGGGTGGCGCCAAGTCGATCGAGGTCACGATCTCGATCGGCATTGCGGCACTCAACAGCGCCGAGGACAACGCCGCAGCCGTTCTCAAGCGCGCCGACCAGGCGCTCTATCGCGCCAAGCGCGATGGCCGCAACCGCGTGGTGCCGGACGCCGCCTGAGCACGCGACTCAGCGACCGACCGTCGTCTGTGGACGGCAGCATAGGCCGCTTCGAATAGCAGGGCGATTCCAACAGCTTAGTCGGCCGATTTATTCGGCCTGTGGCTTGGTCTAACCTTGGCATATTGGCGCGGTCGCGGTTCGCGCACCCAATATCAGTTTCACCAGTACCCTGCGGAGTGCTCAGGTCCGCCGCATCTCCTGGGTCCGTGGGGTTCGGCCGGCCGGGAAGCGGTGCGAGTGGCCTCCTCATGACGCCGCTTCCGGCCGGCCACCATGGCCACCGTCGTCTTCTGAACTTCCACAAACAGGACCGCAAAAAAACGAAGGGCGCCTCGCGGCGCCCATCCGGCAACCCGTGCGTCCGCGATTACTTGATCTTGGACTCGCGATATTCGACGTGCTTTTTCGCGATCGGATCGTACTTCTTCTTGACCATTTTATCGGTCATGGTGCGCGAGTTCTTCTTGGTCACATAGTAGTGGCCGGTGTCCGCGCTCGAAACCAGCTTGACCTTCAGACTGACGGCTTTAGCCATATTCAAAAACCTCGACTTCGATTGTTGGCCGGGAACCTAGCGGGCGACGGCGAAATGTCAAGAAACGCCCGAATGGTGCGGGGTTTACAGTAACTCCCGGCGAAACTCCTGATTTTCCATGTAGTAATAGGGCACCGGCAGATCGTGACGCATGCCGGCCTTCACCCGCGCGCCGAGTTCCTC
>JBFWZV010000051.1:0-22468 GCA_050184975.1 Pseudolabrys sp.
CTCTTGCCGGCGCCGAGGAACCCGGTCAGCACCGTCATCGGGATCGGCTCCGGCGGTCCGCGCCGCGCCGTCGCCTTGACGGTTACGGTCATTCGGCTGATTTCTTCTTCTTCGATCCGCCGCTCGAAGCCTGTTGCGACTTGCTGCGCTTCTTGCGCGCCTTCGGCTTGGCCGAGGCGGCAGCGTCGACGGTGTCCGGTTTGCTCGCAGGGCCGGTAAAGACCACGACGGTCTCGCCCACCGAGGTCGCCGCCGGCAGAACGTATTTCTCGGTGGCGGGTTTCAGTCCGGAAAATCCGAGCGCCTGCGAGGAGGCAGGATCGGCGGCATTGGCCTCTTCCTCGTCATTGTCCTCCGAGGCCGGCTTGCGACGGTGGCCGCCGCACATTTCATCGCGCAGGTTCGGCGGCCGCGCATCGACCGGGACCAGCGCCTCGACACTGCCGAGCGACGGCGTCAGCCACGACAGGCCCGCGCTGTTGAAGCCGCGTTCCAGAAGCTGCGCGGCCTTGCGCGCGCGCACTGCGGACGAATAGGAACCGAGGACCACGGCGATCAGCCGCTTGCCATTGCGCGTCGCGGACGCGACCAGATTGAAACCGGAGGCGCAGATGAAGCCGGTCTTGATGCCATCGGCGCCGGGATAGCGGTCGATCAGCGAATTGTAATTGCGGAAGACGCGCTTGCCGTAGCGGATCGCGGAGATATGCCAGTAGGAATCGTACTGCGGGAATTCACGGATCAGCGCGCGGGCGAGAATCGCCATGTCGCGCGCCGAGGTTACCTGGTCTTCCGCCGGCAGCCCGTTCGGATTGACGAAGTGCGACTGCGTCATGCCGAGCCGCTTGGCGTGGGCGTTCATGAGGTCGGAGAAGCCCGCGATCGAGCCGCCGACGCCTTCGGCGAGAACCACCGAAACGTCATTGGCCGACTTGACCATGATCATCTTCAGCGCGTTGTCGACGGTGACCGTGGTGCCTTCCTTGAAGCCCATCTTGGTCGGCTGCTGGGCCACCGCGTTGCGCGAGACGGTGAGCAGGGTGTCGAGCTTGACCCGGCCTTCCTTGACGGCGCGCAGCGTCACATAGGCGGTCATGATCTTGGTGACGGAAGCGGGGTACCAGGGGTAGGTCGCATTCTCCGCGTGCAGCACCTTGCCGGTATCGGCGTCGATCAGGAGCTGCGCTTCGGCGGCGGCGTGCGTGGTCGTGGCCGCGCCAACGGTTGCGGCGAGGGCCATGGCGAGAAAAAGCTGTCGAAGGCGGTATTTCGGCCCAGAAGTCACTGGATACGGTCCGATTGATATGGCGGCCGCAAACCCCATCGGTTCCGCAGGCCGGTTCGCTAACGTAACCCAAGCCCGGCGTCACAGGCAAAGCCACGGGTTGCCGGACTTGTGATATGGTAACCTCAGCTCTGGTCGCTCATGAAAGCGACAGAAATTCGGCGGGGAGAGCGCAAAATGACCGCATGTATCGTCGGCTGGGCTCATACCGCGTTCGGCAGGCTCGAAGGCGAGACTGTGGAAAGCCTGATTGTCCGGGCTGCCAACGAGGCCTTGGCCGACGCCGGGGTTCCTGCTGCCGAGGTCGATGAGATTGTGCTGGGGCACTTTAACGCAGGCTTCTCGGCCCAGGATTTCACGGCTGCTCTCGTGCTGCAGGCCTCGCCCGATCTGCGCTTCAAGCGGGCAACCCGTGTCGAGAACGCTTGCGCGACCGGCTCGGCCGCGGTCCATCAGGCCCTCAAGTCGATTGCGGCGCGTGCATCGCGCGTCGTGCTCGTGGTCGGTGTCGAGCAGATGACGGCGACGCCCGGGCCGGAGATTGGGCGAAATCTGCTGAAGGCGTCCTATGTCCGCGAGGAGGCGGAAATCGAAGGCGGCTTTGCCGGAATTTTCGGCAAGATCGCCGGGCTCTATTTCCAGAAATATGGCGACCAGTCGGATGCCCTCGCCATGATCGCGGCCAAGAACCACAAGAACGGCGTCGGCAATCCCTACGCACAGATGCGCAAGGATCTTGGCTTCGAGTTCTGCCGAACGAAGAGTGACAAGAACCCCTTCGTCGCCGGCCCGCTGAAGCGGACCGATTGCTCGCTGGTGTCCGACGGCGCCGCCGCGCTTGTCATCGCCGACGTCGAAACCGCGCTGCAGTTCAAGAAGGCGGTGGCGTTCCGCGCCAGCGCCCATGTGCAGGATTTCCTGCCGATGTCGAAGCGCGACATCCTCAAGTTCGAAGGCTGCGGCATGGCCTGGAAGCAAGCCTTGGCGAAATCGGGTTTGATTCTCGATGACTTGTCTTTTGTCGAGACGCACGACTGCTTCACGATCGCTGAATTGATCGAGTACGAAGCCATGGGTCTGGTGCCGGAAGGCGAAGGCGCCCGGGCAATCAAGGAAGGCTGGACCGCAAAGGACGGCATGCTGCCGATCAACCCCTCCGGCGGCCTCAAGGCCAAAGGTCATCCGATCGGCGCGACCGGAGTTTCCATGCATGTCATGACGGCGATGCAGCTCGCCGGCGACGCCGGCGACCTGCAGGTCAAGGACGCGACGCTCGGCGGCATTTTCAATATGGGCGGTGCGGCGGTCGCGAACTACGTCAGCATTCTCGAGCGCATCAAGTAGTCACGCGGCGACCATTACACTTCGCGATAATTCATTATCCGCGGACCGTATCGTTTGTATGAGTACGAATACGCTCATACCCCGATAGAGCTCATCAATTGATATCATTTTGTGCATCGCCGCCGCTGATTTGCGTTGCAGCAGCGATTTCACAACTGCGTTTTTGACGGCGAGCATTGCATTTCGGCAAATTGCCGGGTTTGCACATTGTGATAACTTTTGAATATGAATCGTCTGCCCGGGCCTGACGTGCCGGCACTCCATTTGGCGGGAACAAGTTTCGTATGACCAATATCCCGACGGATTTGTTGCGGACGCTTGTCGCTGTCTATGATCTGAAGAGTTTTACGCGCGCCGCGCGCTTGCTCGGCGTGACCCAGCCGGCGGTCAGCGCGCAGATCAAGCGGCTTCAGTTTTTGGTCGGTGTCGATATCTTCGACCGGACCAATCCCGGCGTCAGCCTGACGAAGTATGGCGAGGAGGTTGTCAGTCATGCGCGGCGCATGCTGGCGATCAACGATCAGATTCTGATGGCGGCGCGGGCTCCGGTGCAGGCGAAGCAAATTCGTGTAGGCCTGCCCGGTGATCTTTCGGGCCCGATGCTGCCATGGGCATTTGCCAAGTTTCGCAAGCGGCGGCCGGGATATAGCTATCATTCGCGATCGGGATCGAAGTCCAAGATGTTCGATGAGTTGCGCCGTGGCGACCTCGACATCCTCGTCACGCTGTCCTGGGAGGAGCCGACCGACGCGCGGCACTACTGGAAGGATCAGCTTGTGTGGGTCCGCAGCGGCGCCACCAGGATCGAACCGGAGGGGTCGGTGCCGCTGGTCGCTTTCTCCGAAGAGTGCATGTGCTATCGCACTGCCACCGAAGTTCTGCGGAAGATCGGCCGGGACAGCCAGCTCGTCATGACAGCGTCGACGATGCTGTCGCTGTCGTCCGCAGTCGACGCCGGTCTCGGCACGCTCGTCATGACGCGCGGCCGCGTTCGTATGACCCAGATGCAGTGCTGGAACGACGCGCCGCTTCCCGCCTTGCCCGAAATCTATTCAGGCATCTATGTCCGCGAAGGCGACGATATCGAGCCCTTGAACGAGCTCGCCGATGAACTCGCGCCGATCCTGCGCCCGCAGCCGGAAAAGGCGAACGCCGATCCGGGCGAGTTCAAATCGCTGCGGGTGGCCTTCGACAAGGCGGAAATCCTCGGCAAGCAGGCGCGCAGCAACTAGCGCTAGTTCTGCGCGAAGCCCGAGCGTTGCGCCCAGCGGGTCATGCGGTTTTCCAAGAGAACCATCGCCCAGTACATCACGATGCCCTCGACGGCGAGGACGACGAGGCCCGCGAAGATGAGCGGCACCTGGAACTGCGCCTGCGCCTGTAGCATCAGGTTGCCGATCCCGTAGTTCGAGGCGATGCTTTCGGAAATCACCGAACCGACAAAGGCCAACGTGATCGCCACTTTCAGCGAGCCGAAGAAATAGGGCAGCGTGCGCGGGATGCCGACCTTGCGCATGATGTCGAGCTTCGAGGCACCGAGCGCTTTCAGCACGTCCTCGAGTTCAGGCTCGATGGTTGCAAGCCCGGTCGCGACGTTGACGACGATCGGGAAAAACGAAATCAGGAACGCTGTCAGCACCGCCGGAATAAACCCGATGCCGAACCACAGCACCAGGATCGGCACCACCGCCACCTTCGGGATCGCGTTGAAACCGATCATCAGCGGATAAAGTCCCGCATAAATGGCGCGCGACCAGCCGATCAGCAGGCCAAGCAAAAGGCCGAAACCGACGGCGAGCGCGAAGCCGATCATCGTCGTTTCCAGCGTGATCCACGAATTGCGTGCGATCGGACCGGAATAATCGACAAAGGCTTGAGCGATGGCGGTCGGCGGCGGCAGGAAGAACACCGGAATCTTGAAGATGCGCACCACCGCTTCCCAGATCGCGAACAGCGCGATGGTGAACAGCCAGGGCGACAGGCGGATCAGAAGTTTTTCGTTCATTGCCGCGCCTTGACGATATGGCCGCGCAATTCGTGAACGATGTCCTGGAACTCGGGCGTGAAGGTCACTTCGAGGTCACGCGGACGGGCGAGGCCTATCTCGCGCTCGACGATGATGCGGCCGGGCCGCGACGACATCACGAACACCCGGTCGGCGAGGAACACCGCCTCGCGCAGATCGTGAGTCACCAGGATCACAGTGACCTTGTTGGCTGCCTGAAGGTCGCGAATGACACACCACAGTTCTTCACGGGTGAAGGCGTCGAGCGCGCCGAACGGCTCGTCGAGCATCAGGAGCTGCGGTTCGTGGATCAGCGAGCGGCACAGCGAGGCGCGCTGCTGCATGCCGCCCGAAAGCTCCCACGGATATTTCTCGCCCTGGCCGCCGAGGCCGACGGAGGCCAGCAACTGCTCGGCGCGCTGGCGATACTCCGCCTTGCGGCGGCGAATCTGGCTGCGGTGCGGCTCGACGATTTCGAGCGGCAGCAGCAGGTTCTCCAGCGTCGTGCGCCATGGCAGCAAGGTCGGCGCCTGGAACGCCATGCCGGCGATCTTGACCGGCGCGCTCACCCGCTCGCCGGCGACCTCGACGAGGCCGGCCTGCGGAAATTGCAGGCCGGTCGCGAGCTTCATCAATGTCGACTTGCCGCAGCCGGAGGGGCCGACAACCGCGGCAAACTCGCCGCGGTTGACCGAAATCGACAGTCCGTCGACCGCCAGCGCCGTGCCTTCGCCGCCATAGGCATGACGGACACCGTCGAGCGTGACGAAGGCCGACATCGCCCCGCGCCTCTGCGCCGCTAGTTGAACTTGCGGTCGGCGGCCGGCGGCAGATAGGACGCGTCGAACACGTCGGCGGGCTTCGGCTTGGCGCCCTTGAACTTGTAGGTCAGGCCGATCTGATCGATCGCCTTTTCGAGCCGCGCCGTGTCGATGCCGCCATAGCCATTGGCCTTCACTTCGGCGGTGACGATGTTATCCTTCAGCGCCATGTTCAGCCGTTCGAGTTCGGTTTCTTTCTTGGCGACGTCGTTGCGCTTCAGGACGGAGTCGACCGCGGTGGCGGGCGACGCCACGGTTTCCTTCAATGCCTTGGTGAAAGCCTTGAGGAAGCCCTTCACGGCGGCCGGGTTCTCGGCGGCGAACTTCGGATTCACGAAGATCGCATTGCCGTAGAGATTGACGCCGTAGTCCGCCATCAGCAGCACGGTGATGTCCTCGACCGGCACGCCCTTGGCCTTCAGGTTGATGAAGGACGAGAACGAGAAACCGGTGATGGCGTCGACCTGGCCGGCGGCCAGCATCGGCTCGCGCACCGGGAAGCCGACATTCTCGATGGTCA
The DNA here is from genome assembly GCA_050184975.1 of Pseudolabrys sp. Lineage (GTDB taxonomy): Bacteria > Pseudomonadota > Alphaproteobacteria > Rhizobiales > Xanthobacteraceae > Pseudolabrys. The sequence goes on from JBFWZV010000051.1 coordinate 5,976, forward strand.
CTTTCGAGGCATCGATGCTGTTGGCCTGCACGAAAATTGGCCACTGCGCATAGGCGCCGTCGGGCGCCGGAGCGCCGAGCTTCTTGCCCTCGAGATCCTTCGGTTTCGAGACGCCGCGGCTCTTGCGTCCGACCACCGCGAAAGGCGGACGGTTGTAAACGACGAACACGGCCTTCATCGGTACATTGGGATTGGCGTCGCGGAACTTGATGAGAGAGTTGATGTCGCCGAAGCCCATGTCGTAGGTGCCGGACGCCACGCGGTTGATCGGCTCGAGTGAGCCGGCCGCGGAGTCGATCGTCACGTTGAGCCCTTCGGCCTTGTAATAGCCCTTGTCGAGCGCCAGCAGGAACGGCGCCGACGGACCTTCGAACTTGAAGTCCAGACTGAATTTGACGTTGGTCTCGGCCGCGCTCGTCCCACAGGCGATTGCCGTCATGACAATGCCGGCAGCGGCCGCGCGGCATACGCTTCGAATGCTCATGTTCACTGATCCCTTCAACTGGTCTCTTGCCTGAAGGCCCGCGCACCCGGCGGTGCGGCCCGCGGCCAAACCCGAATTTTCTGACATCGCTCAGCAAAGAACATGCCGATGCAAAGAGCAAGCCATCCGGCCGGAGCCGGATACGGGAAGCGTCGGGTGTCTACCGGGTTCGGAAGCGGCGGCGCATCGACACAATGGAAAGCGATATCCCGATGTAGGTGTGGTGGCGGACCGTTGCCGCAGGCGAACTGCGCGCCCGGCGAGCGTCACGGTCGGTTCTCAAGCCAGACGCGCTGCAGGCCGTCGACGGGGCTGGTAAACCACCGAAAATTGAATCATTTCATGGGCTTATGTCACGACCAGCGGCCAACGTCCGGCGCCGGGAGCCGTGGTTTAACGAAATCAACGGCTTAATCGGTTATGGTCGGGCCATGACTGATTCGGTCGGTCGGCTCTACAACGCCGTCATCGCTGAGCGCGCCAACGATCCCTCGAAATCGAGGACCGCGCGGCTGTTGCGGGCGGGCCGCGCGAAAATGGCCAAGAAGCTCGCCGAAGAAGCCGTTGAGGTCGTCATCGACGCCATGAACGGCGAGCCTGACGCGGTTGTCCGCGAAAGCGCCGACCTGATCTACAACCTTGTTGTGCTCTGGGTGGCCGCCGGTGTAGAGCCCAACCAGGTCTGGGCGGAAATGCGCCGTCGTGAGCAAATGTTTGGTCTGGCGGAAAAAATCCCGAAAAATCTTGCTGAATCCGCACATCGCCGCAAGGTCGTCTCGCTCGAGCGTCGACGGGCGGCCAAGAGCCGCTAATTGGGCCGCTAATTTCAGTCACATATCCCCGGTAAAAGCGTTTCGATGACCGACCAGGCGGCCGCTCCCCAGTCTTTGCTCCATCGGATGTATGCTTGGTGCATGGCGGCGGCCGGCAAACGCCACGCCGTCTGGACCATGGGCGCGGTGTCGTTTGCGGAAAGCTCGGTCTTTCCGATCCCGCCCGACGTCATGCTGATCCCGATGTCGCTTGCGCGTCCGGACCGCGCTTATGCGCTCGCGGCGTGGTGTACGTTGACGTCAGTCGCCGGCGGCATCGTGGGCTACGCCATCGGGGCGCTGCTCTACGACTCGGTCGGGCAGTGGCTGATCCATATCTATGGCTATGGCGACAAGGTCGATACGTTCCGCTCCGCTTATGCCGAGTGGGGCGCCTGGATCATCCTGCTCAAGGGGCTGACGCCGATCCCCTACAAGGTCGTGACGATCACCTCCGGCTTCGCCGGCTACAATCTCGGGCTTTTTATCCTGTTTTCGGTGATCGCCCGTGCGATGCGGTTTTTCCTGTTGGCTTTTCTGCTGCATCGCTACGGCCAGAAGGCCCGCGCTATCATCGAGCGGCGGCTCGGCTTGTGGGTCGCGCTCGGCGCGTTCGTGGTGGTTGGCGGCCTGATCGCATCGGCCTATCTGATCTGATCCAGCCTCTTCATGTCATGATTTCGCCCTTGGCGTGACATAGGCTACTCTGAATTTAATTGGTGATTTGCGCCGATCGCGCTTCAGCCGGATAAGAGCCGCGATGAGGGCTTTGCCGTCGACCCAGCCTTTCAGGGGGCGTCCTGTCGCCCTGCGTGCGCTGATTTGCGCCGGGATGATCGCGGCTTGCGTTGCGAGCGCCGCGGCGCAGGACAATCAGGGCCAGAAGACGAATGACGGGCCGGTGGCGAATGCCCTCGGGACGGTCGGACGCTGGTTCGACGAGGCGCTGTCGTCGATCGGCTCTAATTTCCGCAGTGCGCGCTCCACGGTTGGCAGTTTGGGCGAGGAAGCCGGGCAGGCGGCCAAGGCGACCGCAAATGCCACGGCCAATGTCGCCAAGGACGCCGCCGACGCGGTGACGCGCTTGCCCGGCGCACGCGTCGTCCGGGGACGCCAGAACTGCCCGCCTGCCGCCAATGGCGCTCCCGATTGTGTCGCTGCCGCCAATGCGCTGTGCAAGTCGAAAGGTTTCGGGTCCGGCCGGAGCGTCGACGTTACCTCGGCCGAAGAATGTCCGACCGCGGTGATGCTCGGACGCCGCGACGCAAAGCCGGGCGAATGCCGGCCCGTCACTTTCATCACCAGCGCGTTCTGCCAATAGGCGGCCTCGGCTTGTCGGCCGGGCGGCGCTGTGTTTGTTTCCCCGCGCAAGGGGGAAAGAGTGTCGTGAACCTTCATACAAAATTGCTTGAGCGCGAGGCGGCCGGGAAGCCGGTGACCGTCGCGCTGATCGGCGCCGGCAAGTTCGGCACCATGTTTCTGGCGCAGGCCCGGTTGACCCGCGGCTTGCAGGTCGTCGGCGTCGCCGATCTCGATGTCGGCCGCGCGCGCAGCCAACTCGCCACCGCCGGCTGGCCGGCGTCGCAGTATGGCGCCGGCTCGCCCGACGATGCGCTCAAGAGCGGAGGCCTTCACGTCACCGACAATGCGCGTTCGCTGATCGACCATCCCGGTATCGAGGTCGTCGTCGAAGCGACCGGCGTGCCCGGCGCCGGCATTGCCCACGCGCTTGCGGCCATCGCCAACGGCAAGCACATCGTCATGGTCAATGTCGAAGCCGACGTGGTGGCGGGGCCGCTCCTGGCGCGCAAGGCGAAGGCGGCGAACGTCGTCTACAGCCTCGCCTGGGGCGACCAGCCGGCGCTGATCTGCGAGCACGTCGACTGGGCGCGCGCCGCCGGCTTCAAGGTGGTCTGCGCCGGCAAAGGCACGCGCTACGAGCCGCACTACCACAAATCCAATCCCGACAATGTCTGGGACATCCTCGACAAGTATCTCGCGATCAAGGACCGCAACTCGATCAATCCGAAGATGTTCAACTCGTTTGTCGACGGCACCAAGTCGGGCATCGAGATGAGCGCGGTTTGCAACGCGACCGGTCTGGTGCCGCAATCGGAGGGCTTGAGCTTTCCGCCGGCGACACGCTTCGAACTCGCCGAGATCTGCAAGCCGAAGAGCGACGGCGGCGTGCTGGAGCAGGCTGGCGTCACCGAGGTGACGTCCTCGGTCTACCGCGACGGCCGCGACGTGCCGCATCATCTCGCGCTCGGCACTTATGTGGTGATCGAGGGCGAGACCGACTATGCCCGGCGCTGCTTCAAGGAATACGCGATGCTGCCGGACGCCTCAGGCAAGTACGCCGCGCTGTACCGGCCGATCCACATGATTGGGCTGGAGCTCGGCATCTCCGTTGCCTCCGCGGCGCTGCGCGGCGAGCCGACCGGTGCGCCGAACGGCTTCCGCTCCGACGTCGTCGCCACCGCCAAGCGCGCGCTGAAAGCCGGAGAAATGCTGGATGGCGAGGGCGGCTTCTGCGTCTGGGGCAAGCAGACCCCGGCCGATGTTTCGCTGAAGAACGGCCTGCTGCCGCTCGGTCTTGCGCACGACGTCAAGTTGACGCGCGACATCGCGGAAGGCGAGGCGCTGCGCTGGAGCGATGTCGTCGTCGATGCTAACGATACCGCGGTCAAGGTCCGCCGCGAAATGGAAGCCGCTTTCGCGCGGCCGAACGCGGCAGTCTGAGGGTTCACCGCAATGAAAAAGGCGGCCTCGCGGGCCGCCTTTGGCGTCTCGTGGCGCCGGTGGCTTACCAGTAGCGATAGCGCCAGCCGCAACGGCGATGCGTGCGCCAGACGAAATAGCCGGCCGGCGTGCGCACGCGAATGCGGTCGTTCCAGCAGTGGCGATAGCGATGGCGATAGCCGTAGCGATTGTAGTGCCGTCGCCAATGCTGCCGTCCGTGATAGTGCCGGTACGAACGGTAGTGGGCCTGCTGAACGTCCGACTGTGCCAGTGGCGTTTCCGCGAGCGATGGGTTGGCCATCCGCGCCTGCGCCGAATTCGCGGCAGGTAAGCTATAAAGGGCCAGCACTGTGGCTGCGCCGATAATCCATTTCTTCATCCGATCAACTCCTCAATCAATGTCTGGAGTGTCGGACGCTAGCCACGCAACGCGGCGGAAATCGCAACCCGCGACGCACAAGAACTGCGGTCAATTGACGCAATTTTTCTGAACATGCGTTCAAGGTGAAACCGAACGCGGCGAAAATCACTCCAGTTCGATGGCGCCGTCGACCGAATGCGACATTTTGACGGCATCAATGGACAGCACCATTTTCACCTTCACCGTCTCGTTGCCTTTCAGACGTCCGTCCGCGACCGCATCGCGAATCGACTTCTCGATCTCGCGCTGCGAGGTCACGCCCACCGTCTTGAGGAACTTGCGCATCGAGGTGTTGAGCACGTCTTCGTTCATGGTGATCTCCTGACGGTCGGAATGAAAAGTCGATCCGGTCCGGCGCCCGGTGCCGGAATGTCGGCGGACGCCGTAATTGTGCCGCAAGCGGCGGCCTATCGTCCGCCGGGCGTCGATTGCGATACGGACTGGTGCCCCTGGCCGGACTCGAACCAGCACGATGTTGCCATCACCTGATTTTGAGTCAGGCGCGTCTACCAATTCCGCCACAGGGGCTTAATCTGGCGCGGATCATAGTGAGGCGCGGCGCAGCGTCAATGTCGGAACGGACCGGGACATCATGCAGGCACAGATAGCGGCAATCCGGCGCGCGGACGCGGCCAGCGCGGCGATTCTGATCGCCGCCGCCGGCGCGGCCTCGCTGCTCGGCGCCTGGTATTTCCAGTATGTGGTCGGGCTGGCGCCCTGTCCGCTCTGCCTCGAGCAGCGCGTCGCCTATTACGTCGCGATCCCGCTCGCCGTGCTGCTCTGGCTCGGCGCCGGATATGGCGCGTCCCGCAAGGTGCTCGCCGCGGGCTTCGCCGTGATCGCGATCGCGATGATCTGGAACGCCGGCCTCGGTGTCTATCACTCCGGCATCGAATGGAAATGGTGGCCGGGTCCGGCCGAGTGCTCGGGCTCGCTGGGCAATCTCGGCGGTCAGGGTGGTCTGCTCAATCAGCTGCAGAGCGTCAGCGTCGTGCGCTGCGACGAGGCGCCGTGGCGTTTCCTCGGCCTCTCGCTCGCCGGCTACAACGTGCTGCTGTCGCTCGCGATTGCCGCGGCGGCGCTGTGGGGCCTGCGCGGCGTCTGGCAGCGCGGCCGTTGATCCTCGGCAAGGCTGTCTGGAAAAACGTACGACCACGAAGGGGAAGGCGCGGGTACATCCGCCGTCGCCAAACCTATCGTGGCCGCTTCCGGCTGCGGAGTTCGTCACTCGACGCCGCCGATAGTCAGTAATATGGGCGCTGATTGTGACCGCTTCAAGACCGTCCGGTTAACGGATCGTTAAGCCGCGAAACGCGGGCAAATACGCGTGTTCCGGCGATCTGGGCTCGTGTTCGGTGTGCCAGTAGTGTTTTGCGAGCCAGCTTTCGTGCAGTGAGTTCGGCGGGAACAGCCGGCCGTTGCGGTGCTGGTGTTGCACGCTCGGCTGGAACGGCTGCTGCGAGGGCCACATGCGCGCCTCGTCCGGCGTCAGGCTGCCCTTGCGCAGATTGCACGGCGAGCAGGCGGCGACGACATTGTGCCACGTGGTCTGGCCGCCGCGCGAACGCGGGATCAGGTGATCGAAGGTGAGGTCGTCGCGGTCGCCGCAATACTGGCAGGAGAAGCGGTCGCGCAGGAACACGTTGAACCGCGTGAAGGCCGGATGTGCCGACGGCTTGACGAAGGTCTTGAGCGACACCACGCTCGGCAGCTTCATCTCGAAGCTCGGCGAATGTACCGCGCGGTCGTAATTGGCGACGATGTTGACGCGCTCGAGGAAGACCGCCTTGATCGTGTCCTGCCAGGACCACAGCGACAACGGATAATAGCTCAACGGTCGGAAATCTGCGTTGAGCACCAGGGCCGGAAAACCGCTCGGCGACACATGGACGTTCAAGGAGGCGGTACCTCGATGATTCGCCGCCGCGAAGCGGCCTGACGACAATCTATAGATTGGCGTGACAGAATTGTGAAGCGGGGAGGGGTGGAGGGGCTAGCGCTGACGTTGAATCGCCCGGATCAGGTCGCCGGCGAGGGACGAGGCGTGATTGCTGGCCTGGCCTTCCGCAAACAGGCTGAAGACATGGAACGTTTTCTGCGTATTCCAGACGAGAATGACGTTCTGGGTGGCTGCCTGTCCCGGGGTCCGGCACAGCACGGACCGCCGGGCAAGGCCGTCGCTGAGATCGAGCTTGGCGGCGAGTTCGCCGGCCCGGCCATCGCCGGTACAGGCGGCAGCAATGTCCGTGGCGATTGCGTCGGCGAACCGGATAGCGGTCGGATACCGGTCCGCCAGTTCCGATATCGTAATGATGCGCAGCTTGCCGATCACGTCCTTGGAGCGGAACGCGAGATTGTCGCTTTCGGCATCGAGGGTGTTGATGATTTCGGTGTCGGCGAACGTGTCGCCGCGGAACAGCCGAACCGCGGTGAGATAGGCATCCGCCTGTTTGCCGCACTGGTCCTGCGGCACCGCCGGCGGGCAGATCGGTTGTCCGGTCGCGGCATCGCGGGTGACGAAACGCCGCCATTTCGTTAACCGCGTCATCTCGGCGTTGAGCACCGTTTGGCCGGCGCTTGCACCCTCGAACGTAATGACCTCGATTTGCGGACATTGCGACAGCACGACGGCGCGGATGCGGCCGATCATGCGAAGGAACGCGACCGATTCCGCTTGCAGCGCCGTGGCGGTGTTGGCGTTCAGCGCGACACGAATGTGCTGGCCACACCAGTCCGTGCCGCCGCGGACCGTGAACTTGATTCCAAGCTCCCGGGACTCGCCGCGCACCGCTTCGGCGACGCCCGGCGCAGGCACGCCGGCGCAGACGACGAAACCGAGCAGCAGGACGCGAGCGAGACGATCAGACCTGCCAGCCATTCGGGCCGCGGCAGGCGCTCACGGTATCGGTGAGGACGCTGCCATCCTTGAGCACGACTTCCTGGCGTACGGTGCGGCAGGGCTTGCCGTCGACGCGGCTCGAACTCGTCACGTCGACCCTGCCGCGCGTGCCGGACTTGCGGGAGAAGTGCTGCGATTTTCCCGAGGTGAAGGCCGCGCGCGTCGCGCGTGCCAGCGCGGCGCGATCCTGCGCGTCGAGCGAGGCGCCGATGCGATTGCCGATGAGGCCGCCGATCGCAGTGCCGGCGATCGCGCCGACCACGGCGCCGCTGCCGCGGCCGCCGACCAGTCCACCGACGATGCCGCCGATCAGCGCGCCGCCGATGGTTCCTTGCGTCTCCTTGGGGCCCATCTGGGCGTGGGCCGGGATTGGCAAGGCAGAGGGCGACAATAGAATCGCACTCAAAGCGATGACGAAAGATTTGTATGGCAGGCGAAACGATCCGGACATTCTGAACTCCAATTACAATGATAAAATCAGCAGGCCCTCACGCCAAACACCGCCGGGCCCGCGGTTATGAAGCAAGTGCGTCCAGGTGAGCGATAGGCAGGGGCATAGCGCGGCGCTCTCGGGCGATTGATATACGAACTCGCGGCGCCTTGCGCGACACCGAGCATGAACATGAGCGCAAACTGCGCAACCTCTGCTGAGTTGTCGTACTCGGCCGGATGACTTTGAGTGTAGTGTCGATAGGCCGGCCTATGGCGGCGTCGAGCTTTGCGATTGTCGCCGTCGGCATTGACATATTTGCTTGGCTTGCCGGGAGCATCCCAGACGCTGGTCTGTTGCGGCGGTGCGAGGGTCGCCGTGCGGACGGATTGAATTTGCTTAGCCTCGCGCCGGCCGATTCCAAGCGACGCAAAATTTTGACGCTTGGTGCCGCCCTCGACTTTGCTGGACGAGGATGAGGGCGTTCCCAGCTTGTTTCCCGTCTGGTCTGGGGTAAAGGCCTTGTCGATTGCCTGCTGACCCGCTCCGAGATACGGGCGATTGACGGGGACGTTGGCCACCGACGCATTCGGCATGACCGTCCGTGCGGTGCGGCCGGGGTCGGCGACCCGCAGATTATCGACGCGCTTGGGGTCGACGCCGTCCGCGATCGCGGAAAGTTTCTCGTAGGGTGTCAGCGGCCGCAAGTTCTGCAGATTGACGCCGGCGGAATAGGCTTCGATGACGGTCATCGGACGTCCGGCTGCGGACGGAAACGGAGTTATTGGCGTCCGCGTTGTTGCGGGTGCGAGTGGCGCGGTTGGAGCGCTGGAAATAGCCGTTGGGTAGAAATTCCGGGCAGATCGTTGTGAGTCGAGTCGCGACTGCAAATCGGCAATGGCTTTTTCACTTTGATTGAGTGCTCGCGCGTTTCCCGAAATCCCAAAATAACGATCAACCGCTAGCATCCCATCGGAAATCTTGAGTTTCGAGTCGATCCAGGGCTGCAGCCATCTGCCTGTGTCCCATGATACTTGGGCGGTAACTCCCGCAGCGATTCGTCCTCCCGGTCCAAAAGCGCTGCCCGCGTGCGCGGCGGCGTTCACATAAACTTTCTCGATTGCCTTGTCATATTCTGCGTACAGGCCACCGGACTGGTATGCGCGTAGCAAATCGGCGGTGTCGCTGCCGCCTTTCAGCATCAGGAGGGATGCCGAATTCGGAGCGGCCAAAGAGCCCGCGGTCTTGAGCCCATTCAAAATAATGTGCTGCGGATTGCTTTCATAAAATTTGAGTGCCGTGACGCTAACTGGTTCCAGCCGTGATGTGGATTGCTGACTCGGAACGAAAATTATGCCGGTCTGATTCGCGCCAAATCCTGTCACCTGAGCTCCCACGAAGGTCGGAGCGGTTTGCGTGGGGGCGCTTGCCTGTGTCGGCGGGCTGGGTGGTTGAAGCTGCTGTATGTCGTAGAGATTAGGATTGAGTCTGAGCGGCACTACGGTCGTTGAAGATCGTCCGGAAACCGATCCGCCGATGTAGTATTGGACAGGCGGCGGTGCAGTGACAGGATCGTCCTGCCTTACCGTTGGGATTGGGATATCGACGCCTTGCGGAGTCAAATTTTGTCGCTGCTCGTTCCAGGTTTGGAACTGAGCCCAGCAAAAGGCTGTTGATGCCAGCAGGACCACGGCGCTTGCGGCCCCCGTCCTGCACAACATGACCCGCATGGTCCGGCCGCCCCCGACGACCTCGTATCACGCGAATTCTATCGTCATGCAACCCGCAGGCAAGGCAAACTTCAGGGCCGGCCGCCAAATGCCTTCGCCAGAAACGCCCCGCCGTGCCTTAGTCCTTCCTGGTCGATGCCGTGGCCGACGCCGGGCGAGATGTGCCATTGCGCCGGAATGTCCATGGCGGCAAGGCTTTGCGCCGCATGCAGCAGGGCCTGCACCGGGATGAGCTGGTCCTGGTCGCCATGGACCAGCAGCACCGGGGGGCGCGACACGATCTCCGCCATGAACTGTTCGGGTGCGACGTCCTCGGGCACCACCAGCATGCCGGAATAGCCGACAATGGCCGCCGGACTCACCTGTCGCCGCAGTCCGACATGCAGCGACATCATCGTGCCCTGGCTGAAGCCGACCAGCGCCAGCGCCGACGGCGGCAGGTTGCGTCTGCCGAGTTCCGAATCGAGAAATGCGTTGAGCACGGGTGCCGCTGCATTCACGCCGGTCCAGCGCTCGTTCGGATCGCGAAACGTCAACGGAAACCACTCGCGGCCCATCGGCGCCTGACCGCAAGGGCGCGGCGCGTGTGGTGACACGAAGGCTGCGTTCGGCAACTGATCCTGCCACGTGCGGCCAATCTCGATCAGGTCGTTGCCGTCGGCGCCATAGCCGTGCAGGAACACGACAAGCTGCTTTGCAGTGCCCGACTTCGGTTCGAGCCGTGGTCCGTCGAGTTCACCGGCCATTGCGTTTCGCTTTCGGTCTTGAGGATGTCGTGGCGCGTTTTGCTGGTTTGCGCGCCGGCTTCTTTCGCTTCGCTTTTCGTTTCGCTTTTGACGCAGCCGCCGCCTCCGGTGCGCCGTCGCGCTTCTTCACCACATGATAATAGGCCCACAGCAAATGCGCGACCGCGCCGCGATAGGGCCGCCATGGGTCGGCGAGCTTGACGAATTGTTTCACCGTCGGCCGCTTGCGCAGGCCGAACGCGATGCGGGCCGCCTCCTGCAACGCGAGATCGCCGGCAGGCCAGGCGTCGGCATGGCCGAGGCAGAACAGAAGATAGATGTCGGCGGTCCATGGTCCGACGCCATGCAGGGCGACCAGCGCTTCGTGCGCGGCGTCGGCCTCCATGGTGCCGACCGCCTCGAGGTCGATCTTGCCGTCGGCGAGCGCTTTGCCGATCGCCTTGATCGACTTGATCTTCGGCGCCGACAGGCCGAGCCGTTTCAGTTTGTCGGTGCGCGCGCTACGTACCGCGTCGTGATGGAACGGCTCGAAGGCGGCAAACAATCGGTTGCGGATGGTTGCGGCCGCAGCCGTCGAAAGCTGCTGTCCGCACACGATCGAGCACAGGCCGGGAAATCCGCCTTCGCGGCGGCGCAAGCTGAAGCTGCCGGCGACCGTACGCACCGCAGGAAGCCGCGGGTCGGTCTCGGCCAACCGGTCGAGCGCGGCCATCATGTCGGCGTCGGTGTGCAGGAAATGGGTCATCGGCTATGCCTCTAGCAAGCCGGACGCTAAAGAGGAACGGCATGCCACCCGTTTTCCGTTTTGCGCCGAGCCCGAACGGCTATCTGCATCTCGGCCACGCGCTATCAGCGCTGCTGAACGCCGACATGGCGCGGGCCGCGGGCGGGCGGCTGCTGTTGCGGATCGAGGACATCGACACGGCGCGCTGCAAGCCGGAATACGAACAGGCCATCGATGACGATCTCGCCTGGCTCGGCATCGCGTGGGAACGGCCGGTGCGCCGGCAATCCGAGCATCTTCCCGACTATCGAGAAGCGCTCGACCGGCTCGACACCATGGGCCTCGTCTATCCAAGTTTCGAAAGCCGCGCCGAGATTGCGCAAACGGCGCTTGGCCGCGACCCCGACGGCGCGCCGCTTTATCCCGGCACCGCGAAGTTGCTTTCGCCCGTTGAACGCGAGCGGCGCATCGCGGCGGGCGAGCCTTACGCGCTGCGGCTCGACATGAACGCGGCAATGGCCCGCGCCGGGCCGCTCGCCTGGGAGGAAACCGGCGGCGACAAGGGCATGACGACGATCGCCGCAAATCCCGCAGCCTGGGGCGATGTCGTGCTCGCCCGCAAGGACACGCCGACCAGCTATCATTTGTCCGTGGTGGTCGATGACGCGCTTCAGGGCGTCACGCATGTCGTGCGCGGGCTCGACCTGTTCGAATCGACCAGCGTTCACCGGCTGTTGCAGGCGCTGCTCGGCCTGCCGGCGCCCGTTTATTGTCATCATCGCCTGATCCTCGACGAGGAGGGCCGCAAGCTGTCGAAGTCGACGCGCGCGACGGGTTTGCGCGAACTGCGCGCCGAAGGGGCAACGCCGGCCGATATTCGCCGTCTGGTCGGACTTGATTGACCTCGCCGGAATCGGCGGTTCATGGCAGTCTGCGGCGCAACAGGGCGGCTGACGCATGGCCAAAAAGATCCGCAACACGAAGCTCCGCGGCAAAATTGTTCGCGGGAAGCCGGCGGCAAAGCGTGCGCCGCGCCGCAAATCCGTCGCGCGTCCAGCCCGCAAATCCGCCGTCAGGCCCGAAGCAAAGGCCGCCGCCATCGAGGCATCGCTTGCCGGCATCGCCCACGATATACGTACGCCGTTGACCGGCGTGCTGGCGCTCGCCGAACTGCTGGCGTCGTCCGACCTCGGCGAACGCGAGCGGCAATGGGCCACCGCGATCAAGAGCGGTGCCGAGCATGTCGCGGCGCTGACAACGCTGATTATCGACGCCGCCAAGGCGGACGTGACCGGGTTGACGCTGCGCCACGAGCCGTTCCCGCCGCGCCGGCTGGCGGAGGCCGTCGGTCGCGCGCTCGCCGCTCGCGCTGAAGCGCGCGGCCTCAGGGTCGATATTGCGATCGCCCGTGATCTGCCGTCAGTGGTCGCGGGCGACGAATTGCGGTTGCGCGCGGCGCTGGAAAACCTCGCCGACAACGCGGTGAAGTTCACCGAGCGGGGCGGCGTCGCGCTGGCCGTCAGCGTCGAGCCGGCTTCGCGGAACCGCGTGCGGCTTGCATTCGCCATCTCGGACAGCGGTATCGGTCTCACGAAACAGGACATCGCGCGGCTGTTCCGGCCGTTCGCGCAGGCCAGCGAGGATGTGGCGCGGCGCTATGGCGGCGCCGGCCTCGGCCTCGTCTTCGTGCGCCGCATTGCCCGCGCGATGGGCGGCGATCTGACGGTCGCCAGCACGCCCGGCCGCGGCAGCACGTTTCGCCTCACGGTGTCGGTCGAGCCGCTCCGGGCGCGGCCGGCCGAAGGGAGCGCCGCCGCGCCGCGCAGCCTCAAAATTCTCTGCGCCGAGGACAATCCATACGGCCGCGTCGTCATGAACACGATCCTGGGCGAACTTGGCCATCGCGCGGATTTTGTCGAAACCGGCGAGGCGGTGGTGCGCGCGGTCGCCGCCGGCAGCTACGATGCCGTGCTGATGGACGTGACACTGCCGATCCTCGACGGCATCGCGGCGACCCGGCGCATTCGCACGCTGCCAGGCAGCCCCGGTCGCATTCCGGTGATCGGCATTTCGGGCAAAAGCGACGCGAGCGATGAGTCGGCCGCACGCGCCGCCGGCATGAGCGATTATCTGGTGAAGCCGGTCAGTCCGCGCCGGCTGGCCGAGGTGCTCAAGGCGCTCGCGGGCTAGACATTGCTCGCGCCGTTCGCCTTATCAACGATCCGCACCACATCGGACATGATGCGGTTCAGTTCGAAGTCCTTCGGTGTGTAGACCGCGGCGACGCCGGCGGCTTCCAGCGCCTCGGCGTCCTCCGGCGGGATGATGCCGCCGACCACGACCGGAATGTCGGTCAGGCCCGCCTCGCGCATGCGGGAAACGACGTCCTTCACCAATGGCAGGTGCGAGCCGGACAGGATCGACAGGCCGACGGCGTGGGCTTTTTCCTTCTGCGCCGCATCGACGATTTCTTCCGGCGTCAGGCGAATACCCTCGTAGACCACCTGCATGCCCGAGTCGCGCGCGCGCACCGCGATCTGCTCGGCGCCGTTGGAATGGCCGTCGAGGCCGGGCTTGCCGACCAGGAACGTGAGCCGGCGGCCGAGCTTGCGCGAGACACGGTCGACCTCGCCGCGGATGTCGTCGAGGCCCTCGACATCGTTGCGCATGGCGCGGCCGATGCCGGTCGGCGCGCGGTACTCGCCGAAGGCTTCGCGCAACGTCCAGCCCCATTCGCCGGTGGTGACGCCGGCCTTCGCGCAGTCGATCGAGGCCGGCATGATGTTGCGGCCTTCGGTCGCCGCGCGCTTGAGTTCCTTCAGCGCCGCGGCCACCGCGTCCTTGTCGCGCGCGGCTTTCCACGCCTTCAGCCGTGCGAGCTGGTCGCGCTCGGCGTCTTCCGACACCGTGAGAATGGCCTCGACGCCGCCGGTCAGCGGCGACGCCTCGGTCTCGATGAACTTGTTGACGCCGACCACGACCTGCTCGCCGCGCTCGATCGCCTCGAGCCGCGCGGTATTCGACTCGACGAGCTGTTGTTTCATGTAACCGCTGTCGACCGCGGCCACCGCGCCGCCCATCTCTTCGATGCGCTTCAATTCGTCCTTGGCTTCGCGCTTCAATTCGGCGACCTTCTCGTTGATCGCGTTCGAGCCGTCGAAGATGTCGCCGTATTCGAGCAAGTCGGTCTCGTAGGCGAGGATCTGCTGCATGCGCAGCGACCACTGCTGGTCCCACGGCCGCGGCAGGCCGAGTGCTTCGTTCCAGGCCGGCAGCTGCACCGCACGGGCGCGGGCGCCCTTCGACAGCGTCACCGCCAGCATCTCAAGCAGAATGCGGGTGACGTTATTTTCGGCCTGCTGCTCGGTGAGCCCGAGTGAATTGACCTGTACGCCGTAGCGGAACAGCCGCTGCTTCGGATCGGTGACGCCATAACGTTCGGCGGTGATCTCGTCCCACAATTCGACGAAGGCGCGCATCTTGCAGATTTCGGTGACGAAGCGCAGGCCGGCATTGACGAAGAACGAGATGCGGCCGACCACCTCGCAGAATTTGGCGTGATCCACTTCTCCCGACGCCTTCACGGTGTCGAGCACGGCGATGGCGGTCGCCAGCGCGAAGGCCAGTTCCTGCACCGGCGTCGCACCGGCTTCCTGCAGGTGATAGGAGCAGATGTTCATCGGGTTCCATTTCGGAAGCTCCGATGTGGTGAAGATCGCGACGTCCTTGATGAGGCGCAGCGACGGTTGCGGCGGGAACACGTAAGTGCCGCGCGACAGATATTCCTTGATGATGTCGTTCTGGATCGTCCCGGTCAGCGCCGCGCGCGGCGCGCCCTGTTCGTCGGCCACCGCGATATAGAGCGCCATCAGCCACGCTGCGGTGGCGTTGATGGTCATCGAGGTGTTCATGGTGCCGAGCGGAATGTCGGCAAACAGCGCCCGCATGTCGCCGAGATGGCAGATCGGAACGCCGACCTTGCCGACTTCGCCGCGCGCCAGCACGTGGTCCGAGTCGTAGCCGGTCTGGGTCGGCAGATCGAAGGCGACCGAGAGGCCGGTCTGTCCCTTGGCGAGGTTCTTCCGGTACAGCGCGTTGGAGTCCGCCGCGGTCGAATGACCGGCGTAGGTCCGGAAAATCCAAGGCTTATCGCGTGAGGTTTTGTCGCGCTTGGGTGTGTTGGACATGGGTGTGATCGCTACCGCGACACTCTGGCCCAACTCTTGTTGCAATGCAATATTTCGCCGGACGGAAACCTCCATCCTGCCAATAGGCCGACAGTGGGTGTTTGCTAGAGCATGATCCCGAAAAGTGGGTACCGGTTTTCGCCGACGCGGACCTTCGGTTCGGAAAAGATCATGCTCAAACAAGAACTAGCGGCGGATCAGGCCGAGAACCACCAGCAGGATCACCGCGCCGATGGTGGCATTGATGATCGCGGCGATGATGCCGCCGCCGATGACGATGCCAATGCGCGGCAGCAGGAAGCTCGCGATGAAGGCGCCGACGATGCCGACCACGATGTTGCCGATCAGGCCGAGGCCGTAACCCTTGACGATCAGGCCCGCGAGCCAGCCGGCGACGGCGCCGACGATCAACAGGATGATCAGTGACTCAATGCCCATGACGTCCCCCTTTTGCGAAGCCGCGTTGTCGCGGCGACCGATTGCAGCAAAAATTCCTGTTCGCGTCGATGGCCAGTGCAGTGCAACGTGCGATGCAATACCAGATACAAGCAATACCAAGTGCAATGCAAAACGATGACAAACGGTGAATTACCCGGAATTGCCGTCATGGGTGCCGGCGCGATCGGCAGTTTTTTCGGCGCAAAACTCGCACGCGCCGGAGCGGCGGTGACGCTGATCGGCCGCCCGGCCTATGTCGAGGCGGTCCGGCGCGACGGGCTGAAGTTTGAAAGCACCGGGAAGGTCGCCGCCGTCCCCGTCGGGGCCGCAACGGAACCGTCGGGCGTGCGTGGCGCGCGCTATGTCCTGCTCTGCGTCAAGAGCGGCGACACCGACGCAGCGGCAATGGCGATCGCACCGCATCTGACGAAGGACGCCGTCGTGCTCAGCCTGCAAAACGGCGTCGGCAATGCCGAACGGATTCGGGCGCATGTGAAGCAGACTGTGGTGCCGGCCCTTGTTTACACCGCCGCGCAGATGCCTTCGCCGGGTCATGTCGTGCATACCGGCGGCGGCAGTCTGGTGATTGGCGGAGCTGAGCGCGCGCTGCTGGAACGGATCGTGGTGCTGTTCGCGCGCGCCGATGTGCCGGTCACGATCTCCGCCGACATCGACGCCGAAATGTGGACCAAGCTGCTGATGAATTGCGCCTATAACGCCGTATCGGCGTTGACGATGGCGAACTACGCGACCATGACGGCGATGCCGGAGGTACGCCGCGTCATGCGCACGGCGGCGGACGAAGTGATCGCGGTCGCCGCGGCGAAAAATATCCGGATCGACACCGCGATTCTCGATCGCATGTTCGATATGGGGCAGA
>JBFWZV010000052.1:0-21961 GCA_050184975.1 Pseudolabrys sp.
GCCTGATTGGCTTTAGGCGCGGTCCCGAAAGGCGGCTTCTAGTTTTCGGAAAAGATCGCGCCCATGCAAAGGGCGCGTGGCTCAATGGCAGGCTGCGTGTTAGCGTGCTTATAGATTCTCGGCGTTGAGAGTCTCGACCTGCCGGATGCGGAGCGGTTTTTGGACGGCTCGGACGACGGATTGAATCGGGACACGGCTTCAGCACAACTGATGCTCCGTCGCGCGTTGCGTCGCGCCCGCGGCAGCCTGTTGTGGGAGCGGATGTGGCCAGCGCTCGCCGGGCTCGCGACTGCGATCGGGCTGTTCCTTGCATTTTCCTGGGCGGGCTTGTGGCTCGCGCTGCCGCCGCTCGGTCGTCTCATCGGGCTGTTCGTTTTCGCACTGGTCGTTGGCGCGGCCCTCGTACCGCTGGTGCTGCTGCGCTTCCCGAACATCTATGAGGGGTTGCGCCGGCTCGACCGCGGCAGTGGCCAGCCGCATCGCCCCGCTACCGCGATTGCCGACGAGATTTCCGCCAATCAGAATGATCCGGTTTCGCAGGCGCTGTGGCGCGCGCATATCGAACGCGCGTTGCTCTCCGCGCAACGGCTGAAGGCAGGCTGGCCGTCGCCGCGCATCGCACTGCGCGATCCGATGGCGCTGCGGGCGCTGGTGTTGCTGCTCGTGGTCGCGACCTTCTTCGCCGCAAGCGGCGAGCGCGTGAAGCGGGTCACGGCGGCCTTCGACTGGCATGGTTTCGTGACGCCTGCGAACTACCGCATCGATGCCTGGATCAATCCGCCGATCTACACTGCGCGTCCGCCCGTAATGCTGCCCGGCATGCGGCCCGGCGACAGGAACCGGTCGGCGGTGGCGGGGTCCTTGGCGCCAATCGCGGTGCCGGCCGGCAGCCAACTCGTCGTGCGGGCGACCGGCAAGGTTCAGTTTGAGATCGCCGCGAAGGGCGGCATCGAGCGTTCTGCCGATGCCTCGCCGGCGCCGTTGCCGCAAGGCACCGAGGAACGTCATTATCTCATCAAGGGCGACGGCACCGTCACGTTGCAGGGGCCAGGCAGCAACGACGTGGTGTGGAGCTTTGCGGCAATCCCGGACCAGCCGCCGACGATTTCGATGTTCCGCGACCCGGAGCGGCAGGCGCGCGGTGCGTTGCGGCTCGACTACAAGGTCGAGGACGACTACGGCGTCACCGAAGCCAAAGCGCTGTTCGACCGAAAGCCGGTGCAGGCTGGTACCGGGACAGCAGAGGTGAAGACGCCACGGCCGCTGTTTGGTGCACCCGCGTTCAATCTGGTGCTGCCGCAGGCGCGCACCCGTAACGGCGTTGCACAGACGATCCACGACCTCAGCGATCACCCGTGGGCTGGCGCCGAGGTGACGATCACGCTGACGGCGCGCGACGAAGCCGGCAACGAAGCCAAGAGCGAACCGCACGAATTCACGCTGCCGCAGCGGATTTTCGTCAAGCCGGTCGCGCGGGCTCTGATCGAGCAGCGCCGCAATCTCGCGATGGACGCCAACGACAAGGAGCGAGTCGCCACCGCACTCGATGCGCTGACCATCGCGCCGGAGCGTTTTACGCCAGAGGCGAGCGTCTATCTCGGCTTGCGCTCAATCTATTTCGACCTGAAGAACTCCCGCAGCGACGATGCGCTGCGCGCGGTCGTCGACCGGATGTGGGAGATGGCGGTCCGCATCGAGGACGGCAATGTCTCTGACGCCGAGCAGGCATTGCGGCAGGCGCAGGAAGCGCTGCGGCAGGCGCTCGAGCGTGGCGCCAGCGAGGAAGAGCTCAAGAAGCTGATGGATCAGCTCCGTGCCGCTCTCGATAAATTCATGCAGGCGCTGGCCGAAGAGATGCGCAAGAATCCGCAGCAGCTCTCGCGTCCGCTCGACCGCAACACGCGCACGGTGTCGCCGCAGGATCTCAAGAACATGATCGACCGCATGGAGCAGATGGCGCGCTCCGGCAACAAGGATGCGGCGCGGCGGATGCTCGAGCAACTCCAGCAGATGCTGGAGAACCTGCAATCGGCGCGGCGCGGCGGCCAGCAGGGCGGCGATCAGGACGACGACATGATGTCGGCGCTCGACGAGCTCGGCGACATGATCCGCAAGCAGCAGCAGTTGCGCGACCGCACCTTCCGCGAGGGCCAGCAGCAGCAGCAGCGCGGGCAACGCGGCCAGCAGGGCCAGCGGGGCAATCAGCAGATGGGAGATCTGCAGCAGGATCAGCAGGCGCTGCGCGACCGGCTCAACAAGCTGCTCGAACAACTGCGTCAGCACGGCCTCGGTCAGCGTGGTCAGCAGGGGCAGCAAGGACAGCAGGGGCAGCAGGGTCAGAACGAGATGGGTCAGCTCGGCGACGCCGGCGAGGCCATGGGAGAGGCTGAAGGCCAGCTCGGCGGCGGCGACGCCGACGGTGCGGTCGACAGCCAGGGCCGCGCGCTCGATGCGATGCGCAAGGGCGCGCAGAGCCTCGCGCAGACCATGCAGCAGAACGGCATGATGGGTCCGGGTCCCGGCCAGCCCGGCCGCAACGGCCAGCAGCGCGCCCAACAGGACACCGACCCGCTCGGCCGGCCGCTGCGCGGCCGCGACTATGGCGACGATGTCACCGTGAAGGTGCCTGGCGAGATCGACGCCCAGCGCGCGCGGCGAATTCTCGAGGAGTTGCGCCGCCGCTTCGCCGATCCCGCGCGGCCGCGGCTCGAGCTCGACTATATCGAGCGGCTGCTCAAGGACTTCTAGAAATCAGATCGGTCTTTTTTTCGGGCATGATCTTGTCCGAAAACCGGTTCCCACGTTTCGGGATCATGCCCTAGTGCCGCGCCGCGACCAGCGCGTCGGTCACGGCATGCTGCACCTGTGCGACCGTGAACGGTTTTGTCAGCACGTCATGGACGAGCGCGTCGAGCCCATGGGCGCGCTCACGTTGGTCGGCATAGCCCGTCATCAGCATGATGGTGATGGCGGGATGGTCGCGCGCGACCGCCATCGCGAGCGAGATGCCGTCCATCTCCGGCATCTGAACGTCGGTCAGCAAGAGATCGACTGGTCCGTCCTGCTGTGCCAGTGCGTCGAGGGCGTCGCAGCCGTTCGCCGTCGCGATAATGTCGTGACCGCCGTCCGACAGCGCCCGGACAATCAGGCCGCGCACGGCCTCATCGTCCTCGGCGAGCAGGATGCGGGCCATCATTTTGCTCCGGCGGTGGCGTCACGCGCGGTAAAGAAACGCACCATGACATCGCTCGCGTCGGCGGGCGGCGAGGCGAGTCGGCTGCGGAACGGCAGACGTTCGCCCGGCGCAATCGCGCTGCGCGTGGCGAGCGCAGTCCAGGCGTAGATTTCCTGCCCCTGCACGTTGCGCACGGCGAAACGCAGCCGCGGAACCTCGACCGGCGAGCCGGCGGTGTTGACGATCTCGCCTTCGATCAACAGAACGCTGGTGCCGTCGGCTTCTTCTTTCACCACCTTGACGTTCTCGAACGACAGGTTGCGGAGATTCACGGGGAGCCCGATCATCGAAAACAGCGACGCGGTCTGCGGCAGATAGCGCACCACCTCGTTGCGCGCGCCGATCAGGGCGATGTTGAATCCGAGCAGGACGAGAACGAGCGCGGTCCATTTCGAGGCGCGCTGCTTCTTGGTGCGTTTGACCTTCAGGCGCTCGCGCCGGGCCGCGAAGTCTTCGACGTCCTCCGGCTCGAACGAAACCGAGGGCGTCCGGCGGAGCGGCGCGTGGCCGGCTGGAGGCACAATCGAGGGCGCGTCGGATACCGGCTGCGGCGGCGCGACCGGACCGCGATGATCGATGCCGGCGGGCGGCGGCTCGTCGGCGGCAGGCCACTGGCCTGCTGCCGCCGCGTCGCCGTCTGTAGCGGGCGTGTCCGTTGGCGCGGTTGGTTCGGCGCCGAAGTCGTCGGGTGCATGTGGCGGGTCAGCCGGCGGCGGTGCTGCAGCGGCTGGCGGGCGTGGTGGCGGCGAGGGCGGCGCTGCATGTTGCGCCTCGGCCTCGGCGATTACGTCGTTGACGAAGCCCTGATGATCCTGCTGCGTCTCGGGGCCGCCGGCATGCCAGGAGTTTCGGCAGCGCGCGCAACGCACAGTCCGGCCGCCCGGCCCGAGCGAGGCCTGGTTGATATTGTAGGACGTGGCGCAGGACGGACAGACGATCAGCATTGCCATTGAGCCAAGTGTGACCCAAAAAACCTAGCAGCCGTCCGTTAACGGACCGGAAACCATGCCGGTCCGCGCCGGGCCCCGATATACGCTGGAAATCGAGGCTTCGGCGCTGGCGGGGCCACGATTATCCTGTAAAACGCCGGTCTGGAGCGACATCTCAGGGAGGGGCCGATTCGGGTGCCGTGGCGCCTCGCGGGCCCAGATCCGGCGGCGGGCCGGCGAATGCGGAGACGGGTGTGGTCCGATTCGAAAATGTCGGCTTGCGCTATGGGCTCGGTCCGGAGGTCCTGCGCGACCTCAGCTTCCGGATCGAGCCGCATTCCTTCCAGTTTCTGACTGGCCCTTCCGGCGCCGGCAAAACCTCGCTGTTGCGCCTGATGTTCCTGTCACTGCGGCCAACCCGCGGTCTCATCACGCAGTTCGGCCATGACGTGGCATCGCTCAGCCGCGATGCGCTCGCCACGCTGCGGCGGCGGATCGGGATCGTGTTTCAGGATTTCCGGCTGCTCGACCATATGACGACATACGAGAATGTCGCCCTGCCTTTGCGCGTGATCGGCCGCGACGAGGCCAGCTACCGCGACGAAGTCGTCGAACTCCTGAACTGGGTCGGCCTCGGCGACCGCATTTGGGCGTTGCCGCCGGTTCTCTCCGGCGGTGAAAAGCAGCGCGCCGCGATCGCGCGGGCGGTGATCGCGCGGCCGCAACTGTTGCTCGCCGACGAGCCGACCGGCAACGTCGACCCGAGCCTCGCGCAGCGGCTGCTGCGATTGTTCATCGAACTCAACAAATCGGGCACCTCGGTCGTCATCGCGACCCACGACATCGCCTTGATGGATCAATACGATGCGCGCCGGCTGGTGCTGCATGACGGCCACTTGCACATCTATGATTGAACTGACGGCAGAGCTGCGAAAGTTCCGACCATGACCGACGAAGCGGCGACCAAATCTCAGGAGGCGCCGCGGCCGCGCGGGCGGGCGCCGCGCAACGAGTCGCCGATCGTGCCGCCGAACACGATCTCGGGCCGGGCGCTGGTCGCGGTGGTCGCGATCATGACCTTTCTGGCCTCGCTCACGACGGGTGCGGTCATCCTGGTGCAGTCGGCGGCGAGCGACTGGCAAGCCGATGTCGCGCGTGAAATCACGATCCAGATCGCGCCGGCGCCGGGCCGCGATCTCGATGCCGCGGTTGAGAAGGCGGCTGCGCTGGCGACCCGCTTCCATGGCGTCGGCAGCGTGCGTGCGGTGTCGAAAGAGGAGTCGACCCGTCTGCTGGAGCCCTGGCTCGGCAGCGGACTGTCGCTCGCAGAGTTGCCGGTGCCCCGTCTGATCGTTGTGACGATCGCCTCGGGCGCGGCGCCGGACCTTGCCGAACTCCGCCGGCTGCTGCGCGCCGAGGTTCCCGGCGCCACGCTCGACGATCATCGTGGCTGGATCGAGCGTATGCGAGCGATGGCGGGAACGGCGGTTGCCGCCGGCGTCATTATTCTCGTCCTGATGATCGCAGCGACCGTGCTCTCGGTGAGTTTCGCCACGCACGGCGCGATGGCGGCGAACAAGCCCGTCATCGAGGTCTTGCATTTCATCGGGGCGCGTAATCGCTTTATTGCCCGCAACTTCGAGAGGCACTTCCTGATACTCGGACTCAAGGGTGGCGCCATCGGTGGCGCGGCCGCGCTCGCGTTGTTTGTCTTCGCCGGGGCCCTCAGCCGGTCGCTGACCGGCACTGCGGCGGGCGAACAAACGGCGGCGCTGTTCGGCACGTTCTCGATCGGGATCGCCGGCTATGTTGCGGTGCTCGCTCAAATCGTGCTGATCGCTCTGGTGACCGCCTGGACTTCGCGCCAGACCGTGAACCGCACGCTGGACGCAATCGACTGAACGATGCTGTACGCAATGTCGCGCTGGATTGGATATCTCACGATGGTCGCGGTTATCGCGGGCGTCATCGTCCTCGCGGTCGGCTTCGTCTGGTTCGTCTCCGGCATTTCGACCGAGGAAACACGGCTCGATCGCAATGCCGACGGCGTCGTCGTTCTGACCGGCGCTGCGGCACGCATTCCCGACGCGATGGAGTTGCTCGCCAGCGGGCGCGGCAAGCGGCTTCTGATCACGGGGGTTCACCGCGCGACCACCGCCCCGGAGATCGCCCGGCTGACGCCGATCTACACCAAGGAATTCGCCTGCTGCGTCGATCTCGACCACTCGGCTCTCAACACGCTCGGCAACGCCATCGAGACCCGGCGCTGGGCGCGCGAGAAGAACTTTCAGTCGCTCATTGTGGTGACATCGAACTGGCATATGCCGCGGGCCATGGCCGAGATCGCCCACCAACTGCCGGACGCGACGCTCATTGCGTTTCCAGTCATTGCCGAGAAATCGAAAGCGGAAGTCTGGTGGAGCAACGGAGGGATGGTGCGGCTCTATTTGGCGGAATATCTTAAATACGTCTTCGCGGTCGTGCGTATTTCGCTCGACCCCGATCTTGCGTGAGGGCCGACCACTTGCTGATTTTTTTGCGTTCGCTGGCGTTCAATCTGGCCTTCTACCTGAACACCGCGTTCTGGCTCATCATCGCGATCCCGACCTTTCTGATGCCCTATTGGGGCATCGTCGCGGTCGCCAAGCTCTGGGGACGCAGCAACCTGGTGCTGTTGCGTATTCTCGCCGGCATTCACGCCGACTTTCGCGGGCTCGACAAGCTGCCGCCGGGCGGTTTTATCGCCGCGGCTAAGCACCAGTCGGCCTGGGACACGTTCGCACTGCTGTGGATGTTTCGCGACCCGACCTTCATTCTCAAGCGTGAACTGCAATGGATTCCGCTGTTCGGCTGGTTCACCATCAAGGGCCGCATGATTCCGGTCGATCGCGGCGGCGGCTCGCAGGCGCTGACCGCGATGAATCAGCGTGCGCACGACGAACTCGCGCATGGCCGGCAGATCGTGATCTTCCCGGAAGGCACGCGGAGGGCCGTTGGCGCCGAGCCGCGCTACAAGTACGGCGTTGCCTATCTCTACGAGGTTGGTGAAGTCCCGTGCGTTCCGATCGCGCTGAATTCGGGATTGTTCTGGCCGCGCCGAACGTTCCTGCGCTATCCGGGGACGGTGATCGTCGACGTACTCGACCCGATCCCGCCCGGATTGCCGCGGGATGAATTTTTCGCGCGGCTTCAGGGCGTCGTCGAAACGGCCACCGCGCGCCTGATCGCCGAGGCGAAAGCCGCGGCGCGCTAGTTCTTCTTGTCGGACAGTTCCTTCAGCCGCGCGCGGGCATTGTCCTGCGCCCACTGCGCGATGCGGTTGACGGTCGGCACCGCGAGCGCCGAATTGTATTCGGATTTCGCCTGCTCGATTTTGCCCTGTTTTTCATAGATCAGGCCACGGCTGTAATAAGCGGCGGCGTAGCTCGGATCGATCCGCGTCGCCATGTTGTAATCGGCGAGCGCCTTGTCATGGTCGCCGAGTCGCTGGTGGACATCAGCGCGGTAGTCGTAGCCCTCGACGTTGCGCGGCTCCATGCGAATGGCGGTGTCGTAGTCGCGCAGCGCGTCCTGAAGCTGATCCTTCTTTTCCTTCCACGATCCACGCGCGCGATAGGCGGCCGCGACGGCGGTGCTGCTTTGCTTGGCGTTGATGATGCGCGTGCAGGCGGCGAGGCCTGTGTCGTAGAATTTCGGGTCTTTGTAGTTTTCGGTGCCGAGCGAATAGCACGTCGTGCGGTCCCGGTCGTTCTGGGCGGTCGCAGGCGAGAACGGCACCGCGACGGCGAGCAGCAGAGTGCAGACGATACCAAGGCGCATTGTGAATCCCCCGATCCAACCGCCACAACGGGTGAATTATAGACGGGCGGGCAAGGCCGGTCGAGATTGAGCCTTAGCCGGCGGCGTGGATCTCGTGCGAGCCTTTGAGCATGTCGGCGAGGCGGCGCAGGCCGTCATCGCGAATGCCGAGCGCGTCGAGTTCCTTCACGGTATCCAGCACATAGTCACGGTTCACGCCGGAGCGGCCGTGGCCCTGGCGGACGAAATGCAATTGCTGTGCGAGGGTGAGCCGGCCGGCATATTGCGGGTGGCCGCGGTCGACCGTGTAGACAAGTGCGCGGGCGGCGCTGCGCGGATCGTCCTTCAGCCAGATCGTGCGCCAGGCCTCGCGATAGACCATGGTGACCTGCTCGCGCCCGCGCAGATACGCGACGGTCGCGTCGCGTTGCGCGCCGCCGACCCGGTAGGCGACGCCGCGGCAGTTACCGCCATTGTCGAGACCGAGGACAAGGCCGGGTTTTTCCGCGGTGCCACGATGGACGAACGAATAGACGCAGAGCGAGCGGTGGGCCCCGATCAGTCGGGCCGGAACGCGCTCCTTGAAATCGAAGCCCGGCCGCCACATCAACGAGCCGTAACCGAAGACCCAGAAATCGTCCCCGTTCCGGGAATTTTGTGTGCTCATCGGGCGGAGGATGGCCGGCGGCGTTGACAAGTGCCGGCAAGTCGCGTTCGCGTAACAGAGCGGCCCGGCGGTGGCAACCCTTGCGACAGCGGGCTTTCCCTTGTGGTTCCCTGGGGCGGCGCATATTCGCCGCAATCGGCAGGTCCCTGACACTATGGCTTCCCGACGCCGAACCGACCGAACCGAACGCCGCCGTCACCGGCACTATCTGGTGCTGACCCTGCTGGTGCTCGCCGCCGCCGCCGGCTGGGTCGGCCTGTGGTATTACGCGGTCGGCCACGGCGAGGCGGCGGTCAACGGCTGGCGCGCGCGCGAGGCCAAGGCCGGCCGGGAGTATATCTGCGGCAAGCAGACCATCGGCGGTTTTCCGTTCCGTTTTGAATTGATCTGCGACCGCGCCGCCGCGCTGTTCCATGGCGTTACACCGCCGCTCGAACTCAAGACGTCGAGCATTCATGTCGCGGCGCAGATTTATCAGCCGAACCTGCTGATCGCCGAGTATGTCGGGCCGCTGACGATCGGCGATCGCGGCCGCGCGCCCAAGATGACCCTGAAATGGTCGCTCGCCCAGTCGAGCGTGCGGGGCACGCCGGCGGCGCCGGAGCGGGTTTCGGTCGCGCTCGATGCGCCGGTGCTGGAAGGCGAGGGCGCAACCGGTGCGATGATGCGGGCGAAGCACATCGAGATTCACGGCCGGCTCGCGGACGGCTCGGTGACGAACCGGCCGGTGATCGATGTCGCTTTCAAGGCCGATCAGCTGAGCGCGCCGGCGGCCGGGCCGCTCGCGGCGGTGCCGATCGACGCGGAGATTTCCGGCACGTTGCGCGGCCTGAACGATTTTTCGCCGAAGCCGTGGCCGGCGCGGTTTCGCGAGTTGCAGGCAAACGACGGCCGCATCGAGGTGACACGCGCGCGGATTGCGCAGGGCCAGACGCTCGCCCTCGGCAGCGGCACGCTGTCGATCAACGCGGGCGGGCGGCTTGATGGACAAATCAATATGGCGGTCGCAGGCGTCGAGGGCTTCATCAACGCGCTCGGCGCGGCGACCAAGCAGCGCACCGGCTTCGGCTTCACGCTGGGCCTCGGCCTGCTCGGCGGAAACGCGCAGGTCGAGGGCCGGCAGGCGATCACGCTGCCGTTGCGTATCAGCGACGGCGCGGTGTTCTTTGGGCCACTGAAGATTGGTGAAATCCCGCCGCTGTTCTAGTGGCCGGATCGACAGGAGATCACGATGCTATCCCGATTTATGTGTGCTGCCGTCGTCGCTCTCGTTCCCGCTATTGCCGTGGCGCAGTCGGCGCAGCCCTATGCCGGGTTTGAAAAGCGGCCGGTCAAGGCGCTGTCCGAGCAACAGATCGCCGACCTGCGCGCCGGCCGCGGCATGGGTTTCGCGCTGGCCGCCGAACTCAACGGCTATCCGGGGCCGATCCATGTGCTCGAACTCGCCGACCGGCTTAAGCTCGACGCCGCGCAGAAGGCGAAGATGCAGGCGCTCTACGACGCGATGAAGGCGGAGGCCATCCCGCTCGGCGAACGGCTGATCGCGCAGGAAGCCGTGCTCGACGGCAAGTTCTCCCGCCGCGACATCACCGAGGCGTCGCTGTCGCAAACGTTATCGGACATCGGCGCGACGCAGGCGGCGCTGCGCAATACACACCTCAAATATCATCTGGAAACGCGCGCCGCGCTGTCGCCGCACCAGATCGCGATGTACCAGCAGTTGCGTGGCTATGGCGGCGCTCAAGGCGCCGGTGGTCATGGTGCTGGCGGCCATGGTGGCCACCGCCACGGCAACTGACGGCGATCAATCGCCGCCGGCGTAGGGCTTCGGCAGCGGCGTGTGCGGCAAATCCGGGTGCGGGCGACCGAAATCCGGTGCCGGCGAATCCTGGCCGATCTGCACGATGCCCTTGCGGATCGCACGGGTGCGGGTGAAGTGGTCGAACAGGGCATCGCCGTCGCCCTTACGGATCGCCCGCGTCAGTGCCGAGATGTCCTCGTTGAAGCGGCCGAGCATTTCCAGCACAGCATCCTTGTTGGCGAGAAACACGTCGCGCCACATGGTCGGGTCGGACGCCGCGATGCGGGTGAAGTCGCGGAAGCCGCCGGCGGAAAATTGCAGCACCTCGGAACGGGTGACCTGGCTCAGCTCTTCCGCTGTGCCGACGATGGTGTAGGCGATCAGATGCGGCAGATGGCTCGTGATTGCGAGCACCAGATCGTGATGCTCCGGCGTCATGGTTTCGACATTGGCGCCAAGCGCGCGCCAGAACGTCGCGAGCTTTTCGGCCGCCGCCGCGTCGGTGCCTTGGGGCGGCGTCAGAATGCAATAGCGATTGACGAACAGTTCGGCGAAGCCGGCATCGGGGCCGGAAAACTCCGTGCCGGCGACCGGATGCGCGGGCACGAAATGCACGTTGTCCGGCAGGTGCGGTGCCATGTCCGCGACCACCGCGCCCTTGACCGAGCCGACGTCGGAGACGGTCGCGCCGGGCGCAAGATGCGGGCCGATCTCTTTCGCCACCGGCCCGCAGGCGCCGACCGGGATGCTCACAATCACCAGATCGGCGCCTTCGACGGCCGCCGCGTTGGTCTCGACCACCTGGTCGGCGAGGCCGAGCTCGGCGACGCGCCGGCGCGTTTCGGGCGAACGGGCGGTGGCGACGATGGAACCGGCGACGTTCTGCAGCCGCGCCGCGCGCGCAATCGAGGAGCCGATCAGGCCGACGCCGATCAGAGCCAGGCGATTGTAGAGCGGCGCCTTCGCACTCACGCCACGCGCCCCAGGAATTCCGCCAGCGACTTCACGACGAGCCGATTGGCTTCTTCAGTCCCCACCGACATGCGCAGCGCGTCCGGCAGATGGTAGGCGCCGACCTGACGCAGCACGAGGCCGCGCTTGGTGAGAAATGCGTCGGCGTCCTTCGCCGTCTTGCCCGGCGTTGTGGGAAAGTGGATCAGCACGAAATTGGCGACGCTCGGCGTCACCTTGAGGCCGAGCTTGGAGATTTCCTCGGTCAGCCATGGCAGCCAGAACGCATTGTGCTCGCGGGCGCGGTCGACATGCGCGGTATCGCGGATCGCTTCGACGCCGGCGACGATCGACGGCGCGTTGACGTTGAACGGCCCGCGAATGCGGTTGAGCGCGTCGACGACATGGGCCGGGCCGTAGAGCCAACCGAGCCGCAGCGCGGCGAGACCGTAGATCTTCGAGAAGGTGCGGACCATGACAACGTTCTCGCTGGTCGCGACCAGTTCGATGCCGGACTCGTAGTCGTTGCGCTGGACGTATTCGGCATAGGCCGCGTCGAGCACGAGCAGAACGTTCGGCGGCAGCGCGCGGTGCAGGCGGCGCACCTCGTCGAACGGAATGTAGGTTCCGGTCGGGTTGTTCGGGTTGGCGAGAAACACGATCCGCGTCTTCGGCGTCACCGCCTTGATGATGGCGTCGACATCCGCGGTGTGGTCCTTCTCGGCCGCCACGACCGGCTTTGCTCCAGTGCCGAGGGTTGCGATCGGGTAGACCAGAAAGCCGTGCGTGGTGTGAATGGCCTCGTCGCCGTCGGCGAGATAGGCGCGCGCCAGCAGATTGAGCAGGTCGTCGGAACCGGCGCCGCAGACGATGCGGTCGGGATCGAGCCCGAACGACTCGCCGATCGCCTTGCGCAGTTCGGTCGCCGCGCCGTCCGGGTAATCCTGAAGATGCTCGCCAGCAGCTTTATAGGCGGCGATCGCCTTCGGGCTCGCGCCGAGCGGCGTTTCGTTGGACGACAGCTTGAACACCTTGGCGGCGCCAGGGGCATCGCTCTTGCCCGGCACATAGGCCTTGATCGCGAGCACGCCGGGGCGCGGCTGCGGGCGCTGGGCGGACATGACTGACCTCGAATTTCCTGTTTTGCCCCGTCAGGGGCCTCACTCACTTTTCGGCGCCAACCGTATAGCGGGTTGCGTGGCTGCCGACGAGGGCCGTGGAGCGCACCGTCGCCCCAGCCTTAACGAGGGCGTCGGTCGTGCCCTCGAGCTTATGGCCATGCGGCACGGTGACCAGCAGGGCGGCGCCATCGAAGGCGCGGTCCGGCACGGCGAGGAATTCTGCGACCGCCGACAGGGCTTGTGCTGTCTTGGCGTTCCAGCCGGCGACCCGGACGCTCCAGACCTCGGTTTCGGTCGCCATCGCGTCGGCGGCGACCCGCGACACCACGAACACCGGCATCGCCGCCGGGTGGTCGGCGCGTTCGACGAAAGGCAGCCGGGCGATGATCTTTGGCGCGGCGTCGAATTCGAGTGCGCTCCACCACGCGCTCGTGCCGGTCGCAGCGGGCACGAGGCCGAGATCGCCTTTCGACTCGGAGACGGCGGCGACGACGCCGGAAGCGCCCATGTGCGGGATGAAGGGAACAGTGAATCCAAAGTGGAAGCGGGCGGAGTCACGCATCGCGGCGTCGCCCGACGACAGATCGGCATGCACCGAGAATGGCTGTTGCACATAAGTGAAAGTCGAAATGATCACCCGCCAGATGCTCTCGACGGTGTCGAGCGGCAGCACGCCGGCGTGGCGTTTCACCAGCCGGCGCATCATGTCGGCCTCGCGCGCCGGGCGGAACGCCGAGCCGGTTTCCTGGCTGCGCTTGACCGAGATCAGGCGGCTGATGATGTCGCCGCGCTCCATCAGGAGCTTATGCATCCCCTCGTCGATGCGGTCGATGTCCTTGCGCAGATCGGCAAGGGAAGGAG
Organism: Pseudolabrys sp.; assembly: GCA_050184975.1. GTDB lineage: Bacteria > Pseudomonadota > Alphaproteobacteria > Rhizobiales > Xanthobacteraceae > Pseudolabrys. The sequence continues at coordinate 13,364 of JBFWZV010000052.1, forward strand.
GTTGCGAAGGGGGTTGGGATGATTTCGACATATGCGGTCTCTGTCTGGCGCATTGATAGGAAAGACGGCCAGCGAAGGCAAACGCGAGGCATATCGGCGTTGGGGCGGGTGGGCGGACCGCCCGGCAAGCCGCTCGTCTTGACGGCACGATGGCCGGGGACTAAGACCAGACCTCGTGGTCATTTGAGCCGGCCGGCTTGCAGCCACGTTAAACAACTCGCTAAAAGGCCGGGGAACAAATGGGTCCCGGCCGAACCTCAGTTCAGGCCGGGTTTTTTTATGGCCTGTCGTGGAGCGGCGGAAAATTCGCCGCGGAGGCCAGAGTCGATGGACACCGTTTCGCCGACGCAGGGAGAGGCCGCGCACAATCCGATCGTGCGCAACGCCGACAATCCGCGCGATTCCGAGATCGCGGTTTTCGGTGCCGGCAGGCCGTTGGTTCTCGATGCGGGCATTTCGCTGTCGCCGTTTCAGATCGCCTACAAGACCTACGGCCAGCTCAACGCCGCGCGCTCCAATGCCGTGCTCGTCTGCCACGCACTGACCGGCGACCAGCATGTGGCCAGCCAGCATCCGGTGACCAGGAAGCAAGGCTGGTGGGAAACCCTGGTCGGACCCGGCAAACCGATCGACACCGAGCGTTACTTTGTCATCTGCCCGAATGTCGTCGGCGCCTGCATGGGGTCGACCGGGCCTGCCTCGACCAATCCGGCCACCGGCAAGCCATGGGGGCTGGAGCTGCCGGTCATTACGATCCGCGACATGGTGCGGGCGCAGGCGATGCTGCTCGACCATCTCGGCATCGACAGTCTGTTCGCAGTCGCTGGCGGCTCGATGGGCGGCATGCAGGTGCTGCAATGGGCGGCGAGCTATCCGCAGCGCGTGTTTGCCGCGTTGCCGATTGCGGCGGCGACGCGCCATTCCGCGCAGAACATCGCGTTTCACGAAGTCGGCCGCCAGGCGGTGATGGCGGACCCCGAATGGCGCGGCGGGCGCTATTTGATCGAGGGCGCGAACCCGCGACGCGGACTCGCGGTCGCACGCATGGGCGCGCACATCACGTATCTGTCGGACGCAGCACTGCACCGGAAATTCGGCCGCAAATTCCAGGACCGCGACAACCCGACTTTTTCGTTCGACGCGGATTTTGAGGTCGAATCTTATCTGCGCCATCAGGGCATTTCCTTCGTCGAGCGGTTCGACGCCAATTCGTATCTCTATCTCACGCGCGCGATGGACTATTTCGATCTTGCCGCCGACCACAACGGCGTGCTCGCCAATGCGTTCAAGGGCACGCCGACGCGGTTCTGTGTGATCTCGTTCACTTCGGACTGGCTGTTTCCGACCTCGGACTCGCGCGCCATCGTCCATGCGCTCAATGCTGCGGGCGCGCGCGTCTCGTTCGCCGAGATCGAGACCGACAAGGGACACGACGCCTTTCTGCTCGACGAGCCGGAGCTGTTCGCGATCGTGCGCGGCTTTCTGGAGGGCGCCGGCAAGGCACGGGGATTGGTTCGTGGCCCGACCGGTGGGAAGGCCTGACCATGGTGGAAGTCTCACATGCCGCCAACGGCCGCCCGCCGGCGAGTTCGCGTGTCGACCTGCTGTTCGTCGCCAATCTGGTCGAGCGCGGTGCGCGCGTGCTCGACGTCGGCTGCGGCGACGGCGAGCTCCTGCGGCTGCTGATCGACACCCGCGATGTCGACGGCCGCGGCATCGAACTGTCGCGCGAGGGCGTCAACCAGTGCGTCGCCAAGGGGCTCGCCGTGATCCAGGGCGACGCCGACACCGACCTTGCCGACTACCCCGACGACGCCTTCGACTACGTGGTCCTGTCGCAGACCTTGCAGGCGACGCGACATCCGCGCGTGGTGCTCGAGCACATGCTGCGGATCGGCCGCCACGCCATTGTGTCGATCCCCAATTTCGGCCATTGGCAGGTGCGTCTGAAGCTGCTGGTTCAGGGCCGGATGCCGCAGACCGACATCCTGCCTTATAGCTGGTACGACACCCCCAACATTCATCACTGCACGATCAAGGACTTCCGGCAGCTCTGCACCGAGGTCGGCATCGTTATCGAGCGGTCGGTGGCGTTCAACGCCTGGGGGGCTCCGTTGCGGCTCAACGCGCCATGGTGGTTCTGGAACCTGTTCGGCGAACAGGCCGTGTTTCTGCTGAGCCGGGGCGAGGACGTCTGAGGCCGCTGTATCTGATACCGCATCCAAGTGTTCGGATTGCTGCGGTGCAACTTTAACTTTGTGCCGACTTGACGCCGACTTGGCGCGGCGCCACGATTTCTGTATTCGTGAGACGAATATAGAAGTAATTTTATTACGTAATGTATTAATGAAGTAATTTTTTGAAGTAGAGGCTATATATTCTGAAATTCATAAATATTAACGGCGCATAGCAGCTATGACTTGATCGTTCAACGCTGTTGCTTCATCAGGCCACCACAAAATCGTCACGTTTGACTAGCGGATAGGCGCACCGGTTCGATTCGATTCGTTCGGATGACCGGTTTTTCTTTGAGATGGGGATTACGAAGGATGGAACTGAAGAAGGCAATGACGGCGCTCATTGTGAGCTGCGCCGCACTGGCCCTTGTTGCCAACGATGCCGACGCGCGGCCGAGGCATCGCAACTCCGCCGGGGCCCAGACTGCTCCGGCCAGCGTCATGGGAAATGACGGCCGGTATGTACCGGCCACCGCGGCGGCCTCGAACACGGTCGAGCGCGGGACGGTCGGTTCCCGGCGCGGACGTCCGCTGGAACTGGGCTATGCCCGGGCCGCGGCGTCCTCGAACGCGCTGATCGCGGAAGCCCGCAAGTATCTTGGCGGCAACCCGACCGGCCGCGCCAGCTTGTGGTGCGGCGCATTCCTGGATCTCGTGCTCAGGCGCACCGGGCACAAGGGCGGCGGCAATCTCGCGCGCGGCTATGCACGCTACGGCACCCGGATTTCCGGGCCGCAGGTCGGCGCCATCGCGGTGATGACGCGCAAGGGCGGTGGCCATGTTGGCATCGTCACCGGCGTCGATGCGAACGGCAACGTCGTCGTTATTTCCGGCAACCACAACAACCGGGTTGCCGAGGCCGTGTATCCGCCGAGCCGCGTGATCGCCTACGTCGTGCCGTGAGGCGATACGAGCGAACTGGAATTGAAAGGGCCGCGCCATGTGCGCGGCCTTTTCGTTTTTGCGGCAATGTTGACAGTCTGTTCGAGCGTTAGGGTTTACGCGCGAGGCGGGTCGACGTCGCGACGTCTCGGTCGTGCGCGGCCGTAAACCAATTCACCACGCCGGTTCACCGTTAATTGAACGCGTGCGTTTTAACGAAAATTGTCGTGCTACGCGGAGTCGGTCGTCGGTGTGTTTCCCGGCGGGCGCCAAAGGGGCTCCGCATGCGCAAGAAGATTCTCGCTCTCACTGCCTTGAGCTTGACCGCTCTCCTCGCGTTGAGCGTTCCGGCTGACAGCCGCCCGTTGAAGCGCGGCGCCGAGACGCAACAGCGTGCCGTCGCAGGCCGCGCCGCGAAAGCGAATGCGCAGGCTCGTCAGTCGCGTCGACATGTGTCGCGCAACGCGCGCGCGGCCCATCGCGCGGGCCGGCCGATGGCGAATATCGTTCGCGTTCAGGACGACGGCGATGCCGGCGTTCCGCACACCACGATTTCCGCTGCGCGCCACCGGCCGATGCTCGGTTGGCCGGCGCTTGTCACTGAGGCTCGCAAATATCTCGGAACCAATCCGACCAATCGCTCGCGCCTGTGGTGCGCGACCTTCATGAACATGGTTCTGCACCGGGTCGGCTATCCCGGCACCGGTTCGGACGCCGCGCGTTCGTTCGCATCCTACGGTCGGCGTATCAACGAGCCGAGGGTCGGCGCCATTGCGGTCCTGACGCGCGGCAAACGCGGCGGTCATGTCGGTGTCGTCACCGGCCTCGATCCGCGCGGCAATCCGATCATCATTTCCGGCAATCACGGCCGCAAGGTCGGCGTCGGCATCTATCCGAAGCGGCGCGTCATCGCCTATGTGATGCCGGTCGGTGCGCCACAGACGACCCGTTACGCGCTCGCAAGTCAGGCTTCCGCGCCGGCACGGGCGAGCGACGCCAGCACCGGCAATCGCAGCAACGACGAAGGCGGCATTGCATCGCCGATCACGGAATTGCTCGCTGCGATCGAATCCGAATCGCGGTCCACGGAACAGCGCCCGGCACTGCAGAGCCGGCCGCCGGTTCGCGAGGCCCGTCCCGAGCCGCGCCGTCAGGCCGAGCCACCGCCGCGGCCGCAGCGTATCGTTCAGCAGATCGACGATGAGCCGGTGCGGGTCAACTACGTCCGCCCGGTGACCGCGCCGCAACAGCCGCGCGCCGCAGCCTCGCGCCGCGATCTGCCGCTTGATCCGGCGCTTGCCCGGATGCTCGGCATCAAGCAGCGCTAGAACGGCAATTTCTCTTCAATGGGGTGCAGGGTATCGCCGGCGGCCATCGTGCCGCCGGCGATGATTTCTGCGTAGACGCCGCAGTCCATGTGGCCGAGCGATGTCATCAGCGTCTGCGGGATGTCGAGGTTGCGGATGCCGGTGCCGGGATCGACATTGGTGGCCGCGCAGCGCACGATCCGCTTGACTACCCTGAGCCGCACATCGCGTCCCACGACGATGTCACGACCGAGCAACTCGAATTCGCGCCAGGCCGGCCAGCCCTCGACATAGAGGTTGCCGCGGAACCGCAACGGGTCAACCGGCGCTCCGGTCATCGTCTCGACGTCGGCGACCGAGGCGAGATTGATCATCGACACCACCTTGCTGGCGACATCCGAGAAACTGTGTCCCGGGGCGTGCAACACCTTGGGCGGGCCGCGCAGTTCCTTGGGCATGAAGCGGCGGAAGAACGCCTCGATGGCGAGCCGGCCTTCCGCCGTGCGCAGGTCGCCGCGGGCGGCCTCGCGGCCATCGGCCATGATGGTGAGCGTATGGGTCGCCTCGTCGAAAGCCGTGCGCAGGCCGGCCAGCCGCTCGTTGCGCATCAGCATCAGGAATCGGATTTTCGGGAAATAGGCCGGCACCGAGGGATCGAAGCCGGACGGGCCATTCTCGATGGCGTAGAGCCGGTCGGCCGGCAGGGTCTGGCCGGGATGGACCGCGACCCGCTCGAGCGGCTCCGGCGAAAGCCCTTTCACCGGGTATCGGTAGATCGACCGGACGCGCCCTGATTCCACAGCCATCGCGAGTTGTTAACGAAGCGGGTCTGAATTGACCAGCCGCAAGGGTTTGCCCCCTTCAACTCTGGTAATCTGCACCCACATATTCGGCAGCGGGTGCCTCTCGGGGGCCCGTTCATACCGGCGCCGTCAGGGCCGAGGGAGTGATGCCATGAATTTCGAGAAATACACCGAACGCGCCCGCGGTTTTGTCCAATCGGCGCAGTCGCTCGCGCTGCGCGAGGGCCATCAGCAGTTCGCGCCCGAACATCTGCTCAAGGTTCTGCTCGACGACCCCGAAGGCATGTCGGCCGGGCTGATCGACCGCTCCGGCGGCAATTCGCGCCAGGCCCATCAGGCGGTCGAAGCCGCGCTCTCCAAGGTTGCCAAAGTGTCCGGCGCGGGGGCGGGGCAGATCTATCTCGCCCCGGCGTTGGCGCGGGTGTTCGATGCTGCCGAGAAGGCCGGCGAGAAAGCGGGCGACAGCTATGTCACCGTCGAGCGTCTTCTGCTCGCGCTCGCTCTGGAAAAGGACAGCGAGGCGGGCAAGATTCTCGCCAAGGCCGGCGTCACGCCGCAGAACCTCAATGCCGCGATCAACGCGCTGCGCAAGGGCCGCACCGCCGACAACGCCTCGGCGGAAAACGCCTATGACGCGCTGAAGAAATACGCCCGCGATCTCACCCAGGCCGCCCGCGACGGCAAGATCGACCCCGTGATCGGCCGTGATGAGGAAATCCGGCGTACGGTTCAGGTTCTGTCGCGGCGAACCAAGAACAACCCTGTCCTGATCGGCGAGCCCGGCGTCGGCAAAACCGCGATCGTCGAGGGTCTCGCGCAGCGCATCGTGAACGGTGACGTGCCGGAAAGCCTGCAGGACAAGAAGCTGCTCGCGCTCGATCTCGGCGCGCTGATCGCCGGCGCGAAGTATCGCGGCGAATTCGAGGAGCGGCTCAAGGCCGTGCTTCAGGAGGTCACTTCGGCCGCGGGCGGCATCGTGCTGTTCATCGACGAGATGCACACGCTGGTCGGCGCCGGCAAGGCCGACGGGGCGATGGACGCATCCAATCTGCTCAAACCCGCGCTGGCGCGCGGCGAACTGCACTGCATCGGCGCGACCACGCTTGACGAATACAAGAAGCACGTCGAGAAGGACGCCGCGCTCGCGCGCCGGTTTCAGCCGGTGTTCGTCGGCGAACCCACGGTCGAGGACACCGTCTCGATCCTGCGTGGCCTCAAGGAGAAATACGAGGCTCATCACGGCGTGCGCATCAATGACGCGGCCATCGTCGCCGCGGCCACGCTGTCGAACCGCTACATCACCGACCGCTTCCTGCCCGACAAAGCGATCGACCTTGTCGACGAAGCCGCCGCGCGGCTGAAAATGCAGGTCGATTCCAAGCCCGAGGAACTTGATTCGATCGATCGCGAGATCGTGCGGCTCAAGATCGAGCAGGAGGCCCTGAAAAGGGAGACCGACCCGGGCTCCCGCGAGCGGCTGAAAAATCTCGAAACCGAGTTGAAGGATCTCGAAAAACAGTCGGCCGACCTGACCTCGCAGTGGAAGTCCGAGAAGGAAAAGCTCACCAGTGCGCAGAAGCTCAAGACCGAGCTCGACCAGTTGCGCGTCGAACTCGCCAACGCGCAGCGCCGCGGCGAGTACCAGAAGGCCGGCGAACTCGCCTATGGTCGCATCCCCGATCTCGAGAAGAAGCTCAAGGAGATCGAGGCCGCCGAAGGCAAGGGCAAGGCCGGCACGATGATGGAAGAGGCGGTTACCGCTAACCACATCGCGCAGGTAGTGTCGCGCTGGACCGGCATCCCGGTCGACAAGATGCTCGAAGGCGAGAAGGAAAAGCTGCTCCGCATGGAGGAGCAGATTGGCAAGCGCGTGATCGGCCAGAAGGAGGCTGTCGAAGCGGTGTCGACCGCGGTGCGGCGTGCCCGCGCGGGTCTACAGGACCCAAACCGGCCGATCGGCTCGTTCATGTTCCTCGGCCCCACCGGCGTCGGAAAAACTGAACTCACAAAAGCGTTGGCGGAGTTTCTGTTCGACGACGAGACCGCGCTGATCCGTCTCGACATGTCGGAATACATGGAGAAGCATTCGGTTGCGCGGTTGATTGGCGCGCCTCCGGGCTATGTCGGCTACGAAGAGGGCGGCGCGCTCACTGAAGCGGTGCGGCGGCGGCCCTATCAGGTTGTGCTGTTCGACGAGATCGAAAAGGCGCATCCGGACGTGTTCAACGTCCTGTTGCAGGTGCTGGATGACGGCCGTCTGACCGACGGGCAGGGCCACACCGTCGACTTCCGCAACACGCTCATTGTCATGACTTCGAACCTCGGCGCCGAATTTCTGGTCAACCAGCCGGAAGGGCAGGACACCGACGCGGTGCGCGATCAGGTGATGGGCGTGGTGCGCGCGAGCTTCCGCCCCGAATTCATCAACCGGGTCGACGAGATCATCCTGTTCCACCGGCTCAAGAAGACCGAGATGGGCCGTATCGTCGACATCCAGATGGTGCGGCTCCAGAAGCTGCTCGAGGAGCGCAAGATCACGATTACGCTCGACGCGGCGGCGCGCGACTGGCTCGCTGACAAGGGCTGGGATCCGGCCTATGGCGCGCGGCCCTTAAAGCGCGTGATCCAGAAGGCGGTGCAGGATCCGCTCGCCGAGATGATCCTTGCGGGGACCGTCAAGGATGGCGAGAAGGTCGAGATTTCGGCCGACAAGCAGGGCCTGACCTTCAACGGGAAGCTGGCGAAGGCGGCATAAGCCGTAACGTATTCGAAGGCGGCACAATGCCGCCTTCGATGACTGCGCCGATCAGCGAATGCTCGACGCGGCGACCCGCGCCGGCTTGCGCGTCATGATGTTGTCGAGCCGTTCACGCTCGCGCTCGAAAGCCGTCAACATGCCGGCTTCGAGAACGCGGCCGCGCGGCAGCTTGATGCGCATCGGATCGACGAAGCGGCCGTTGACCATGATCTCGTAGTGCAGATGCGCGCCGGTCGACAGGCCGGTCGAACCGACGAAGCCGACGACCTGCCCCTGGCGCACGCGCTTGCCTTCCTCGATGCCGCGGGCATAGGCCGTCATGTGACCGTAGGCGGTCTCGTAGCCGTTGGTGTGGCGGATACGGATGTATTTGCCGTAGCCGGACTCCCATCCGACCTTTTCGACGATGCCGTTGCCGGATGCGTAAATCGGCGTTCCGGTCGGCGCCGCCCAGTCGACGCCGGTGTGCATCTTGGTGTAGCCGAGGATCGGATGACGGCGCAGGCCGAAGCCCGAGCGCATGGTGCCGTCGGCGAGCGGCTTGCGGACCTGGAACTTCTTCGCGCTCTTGCCGCCCTCGGCGTAGTAATCGACGATGCCGTCGTCGGGCG
>JBFWZV010000053.1:0-21581 GCA_050184975.1 Pseudolabrys sp.
ACCCATGCGGAACTCGCGGTCACCCTCTATGGATTTCTGATGCGGGAGGGTAGTATCCCGACCGACTGGCTCGCCCGTCAGGTTGCATTGGCTGATCGCACCGACGGCGGCATCGATACGCTCTCCAACCGGATCGCTCATGTCAGGACCTGGACTTTCGCTGCGAACCGGCAGGATTGGCTCGCCGATCCCGAGCACTGGCAGGGCGTCACGCGCGCCGTCGAGGACAAGCTGTCCGATGCCCTGCATGAACGTTTGTCGGAACGTTTCATTGATCGTCGCACCAGCGTGCTAATGCGCCGGTTGCGGGAAAACGCGATGCTTGAAACGGAAATCGGAAAATCAGGTGAAGTGACGGTCGAGGGCCACGCCATCGGCCGGCTCGACGGTTTTGTGTTTGCGCCGGATGCCTCGGCGGCCGGCTCCGAGGCCAGGGCGCTCAACGCCGCCGCGCAAAAGGTACTGGCCGGCGAGATCGAGGCGCGTGCCACGCGGCTGTCGCAGGCGCCGAATGAGCAGATCGTTCTCGCCAACGACGGCGCTGTTCGCTGGAACGGCGATATCGTTGGCAAGCTGGTCGCCGGCGACGACACGCTGCGGCCACGGGTGTGCATTGTCGCCGACGAGCACCTGACCGGCCCGCCGCGCGAACTGGTGCAGACCCGGCTCGATCTTTGGCTCAAAACGTATGTCGAGCGATTGCTGGCGCCGCTGTTCTCGCTGTCGGCGGCCGAGGACGTGACCGGTATTGCGCGCGGCATCGCGTTCCAGCTCGTCGAGGCGCTCGGTGTCCTGGAACGCCAGAAAGTCGCCGCCGAGGTAAAGGGTCTCGATCAGCCTGCCCGCGCGACCCTGCGCAAATATGGGGTGCGCTTCGGCGCCTACCACATTTATCTGCCGCTGCTCTTGAAGCCGGCGCCGCGGTCGCTCGCGACGCAGCTATGGGCGCTCAAAAACGAGCGGCCCGACGTGCAGGGTGTCGATGACCTTCTGCACCTTGCCGCATCCGGCCGTACCTCGATTCCGGTCGGCAAGGACGCCGCAAAGCCGCTCTATCGGACGGCGGGTTATCGCGTCTGCGGCGAGCGCGCGGTGCGCGTCGACATTCTCGAGCGGCTTGCCGACCTGATCCGCCCGGCGCTCGCCTGGCGCGAGGGCATGAACGGCGAAAAGCCCGCCGGCGCCTTCGACGGGCGCGGCTTCACCGTGACCGGTGCGATGACGTCGCTGACAGGGGCGTCGGGCGAAGACTTCGCCTCGATCCTGCGCTCGCTCGGCTACCGCATGGATCGCCGGCCTAAACTTCCGGAGCCGACGGCGACGCCCCCCGAGGCTGCTCCGGCGACCGCAGCGGAGGCCGCGCCGGTCTCCACCGAAGCGGCGGTCAACGACGCAGTCGACGCGGATCCGCCGGAGGCCGCCTCCGAAAGCTCCGCATCCCTGCTACCGGCGGCCGATATCGGCCTGCCGGCGGGGTCCGCTCCTACCGAGCCTGCGGTGGCCGATGCTGCAAATGATGCTGCTTCCACGGCTGCAAAATCTGCAGCTACGGACAAAAACGATGCTTCTGATGCTGCAGGCGATGCTGCACCTGCTGAAATTCATGCTGCAGAAGACGGTGCAGCATCGCCCGCAGCAGAAAAACCCGCCGAGCCGGACGACGGCATGGTCGAGGTCTGGCGGCCCGCCGGGCGCTCCGACCATCGGCCACGGCAAAAGCGACCGCGTCGGCGTTCCGATGTGCCACAGCCGTCCACCCAGGCACCCGCCCAGGCGCCCGCCGAAGCTGCCGCTGGCGGCGAGGGGGCAGCCGCGCAAGGTGCCGGGCAGAGTGGCGGACCGGGCGAGGCACCGGGAGAGCGCCGCCGCGAGAGGCCGCGTCGGGCACCCTACGACCGCGCCAAGCAGCGGACCGAGAAGGGCGACCGCGGCGAGCAGGAGGGCGGCCGGCGCGAGGAGCGCCGTCACCGCGGCAAGGGACCGGATCGTGGCAAGGATCGCCGCGATCGTCAGGACCGTGGTGATCGAATATATGCCCGCGCGGGCGATGAGCGGCGCGGCAAGGAGCCCGATCCGAACTCGCCCTTCGCCAAACTTGCCGCGCTCAAGCAGCAGCTCGAAGCCAGCACCAAGGACAGCTCCTGATCCACGCTGCGTCCGTTTTGCCTGTGGTCAATCGCCAGCGCATCGACAAGTGGCTCTGGCACGCGCGTGTGGTGCGCACACGGAGCGCGGCGGCGGCACTCATCGATGCCGGTCATGTTCGGGTCAACGGTAAACGGATAACGACCGCGGGACATCTGCTGCGGACCGGCGATGTTTTGACCGTGGCGCTCGATCGAGCGGTCCGGGTCGTCCGGGTCGAGGGCTTCAGCGAACGCCGCGGCGGACCGGATCGCGCCGCGGGGCTGTTCCGCGATCTTGAGCCGCGTGCCGGTTGAATTTGGCCCGTCGGCGGCTCACTTGAAGCCGGAGGGCGGCTGCGCTACGCAGCGCGGGCCGCGCCGCTTTTTTTGCCGGAGCCTGATGTGACCTACGTCGTCGTCGAGAACTGCATCAAGTGCAAGTACATGGATTGCGTGGAGGTCTGTCCGGTCGACTGCTTCTACGAAGGCGAGAACATGCTCGTCATCCATCCCGACGAATGCATCGACTGCGGGGTTTGCGAGCCGGAATGTCCCGCCGAGGCCATCAAGCCGGACACCGAGTCCGGTCTGGAAAAGTGGCTCGGACTGAACGCCGAATACGCCAAGACCTGGCCGAACATCACCGTCAAAAGGGATGGCCCGGCGGATGGCAAAGAGTTCGATGGCGTCGCCGGTAAATTCGAGAAGTATTTTTCGCCGAACCCGGGCGAGGGCGATTGAGCATCCGGCCGCGATTGCCAGAAAAGATTGAATCCCCGACCCTGATTTCAATCTCCGCTTGTGCCGTCGCGTTAACCTTTGACGCAGCTTTGCGCCGAAATCGGCGAAATATGACGGTATTGCAACGCCATAACACGTTGATTTTTGCGGAAAATGTGCTATATTGCGCATAATCAGATGAAAAACCGGCGAAACCCCCGCCCGCTGAAGCGCTCCCCGTTGGGAGCATATTTTTTCAGCGACCCCCAAGGATAGAGGGCGTGAGACCCACGCAAGACCAGCCGTGGCAGGAAAAGCGCGTCAAAAGTCAAAGAAAGGGACGGCCGGCATGACCCGGACGACCAACAAGAAGTCCGCTGCGCCGCGGCGGACGTCGCAAGCCGGTCGCGGGCCCGCCCGTGGTGCGGCTCCCGCAGCCAAAACCGCCGGTGCCCGCAAAGGGGCCGGTGAAGGAGTACCTTCTGGAATGTCTGCAAATAAGAAGACGACGCAACGTCAGGGCTTCAAGACCAACGAATTCATCGTCTATCCGGCACACGGGGTCGGCCAGATCATGGCGATCGAAGAGCAGGAAGTTGCTGGTGCCAAGCTCGAACTGTTCGTGATCAACTTCGTCAAGGACAAGATGACTCTGCGGGTTCCGACCGCGAAGATCGTCTCGGTCGGCATGCGCAAGCTCGCCGAGCCGCCGCTGGTGAAGCGCGCCTTGGAGACGCTCAAGGGCCGCGCCCGCATCAAGCGAACGATGTGGTCGCGCCGTGCGCAGGAATACGAAGCGAAGATCAATTCGGGCGACATCGTTGCGATCGCGGAGGTCGTGCGCGATCTCTATCGCTCCGAGACCCAGCCGGAGCAATCCTACTCCGAGCGGCAGCTTTACGAAGCCGCGCTCGACCGGCTGTCGCGCGAAATCGCGGCGGTTCAGAAGATCACCGAAACCGAAGCGGTGAAGGAAATTGAAGCGGCGCTGGCCAAGGGGCCGCGTCGCGGTCCGAAGCCGGCGACGGCGGAGGAAGGCCAGTCCGACGAATCCGTTGAGGACGAAGCGGCCTGAAGGGACGCCCCGTGTAGCGCGTAGCAACGTTTCAAGGTTCGGAAACCCGGCGGCGACGCCGGGTTTCTCATTTTTGGATACTCAGTTCCTGCCCAATCATCGAAAATGTCCGCCGCATTTTCACCAGCGCGAAGGTTGCCCGCGGACGCCATTCGCTTCCGCAAGGTCTTCCTATCCGCCTGAAAAATGTGCTGAAATAGCCGCGTTATTGGGCCAGCTGCGGCATTTTGTGATTTGCCATGACGGCTCACATAACGGATCGTTTGGTCGTCCGCGGTGGGAGGCGGACGCGACGACAAGGCGGGCAACCGTAAGAACCAGGCTCGATTTCAAGAGCGGCTGCGGGTTGCGTTTCTTGTCTGAGAACGAAAGTGGGCGGGACGGCGCGCGTCGTTTCCCCGCTGGTTGAACGTCACGATCCCAGGGGAAACAACATGCTCAAGAAGACAATCACCACAATCGCTTTCGCTTCAGCGGTCGCGCTCGCGTCGACGGCCGTATCGGCGCAGCAGCCGAAGGACATTAAGTGGGGAACCGGCCCGGCCGGTTCGTCTGGCGGCAAGGCGCTCGTCACCCTCTCCAACATCCTCAACAAGCAGATGCCGGAATACCGCATCACCGTGCTGCCGACGCCTGGCGCCGTGGGCACCGTGAAGGGCTTCGCGATGGGCGAGCTCGACGGTTACTATGGTTCGGACGTCGCGCTGAAGGAGTTCGCCACCGACTCCGGCCGCTTCAAGGGCTTCAAGGCGCACGCCAAGCGCACGCCGGTGCAGTCGTTCTGGTCCTACACACTTGACGTCGGCATCGCGATCAAGGCGAGCAACCGCGACAAGATCAAGAGCTGGTCGGATCTCGCCGGCAAGCCGGTCTATACCGGCCCGCTGCCGTTCGACACCCGCAAGCATCTGGAAAACGCGCTCGCCGCGCTCGGCGTGAAGCATATCTACCGCGAGGTCGATCTCGCCACCGCCGGCTCGCAGCTCGACGACGGCGCCATCCAGGCGATGATCATCTACGCCGCGGGTGGCGTCACTCCGCCGCCGTGGCTGAGCCAGGCCTCGCTTGCGGTCGAGTGGGTTGCGCTCAATCCCACTCCGGACGAGATCAAGAAGCTCGAGTCGCTCGGCTTCGGCGTCGACATGGTGCCGCCCGCGAACCTCAAGCGGACCGAAGCGCAAAACAAGGAAATCGCGCTGCTGCCGTTCTACTGGGGCTTTGACGTCGGCACGAACGTTCCGGAAAACGATGTCTACAAGATGCTGACCGTGATCGAGAAGAATGCCGATGACCTCGGCAAGCTCGATCCGAGCTTCCGTCAGATCGCCGGCGGCAAGATGGCTGACTTCCAGGCGAAGGCCCTGAAGTCGACCTGGAAACTTGTTCCGATCCACCCCGGACTTGCGAAATATCTCAAGGAAAAGGGCAAGTGGAACAATGACTGGGATTCGAATCTCGCCAAATCCAGCTCCTGACGATCTCTTAAATCGCCGGGACTGAATCTGAGGCGGGCGCTCCGTGCGCCCGCCTCGTTCGGCCATTTGTAGCGCACAGGATCAGCCATGTCCGAGTCTCAGACCACCGCGTCCGCCATGACGGACGCCGCCAAGCCGTACCGTCCACCGCTCGCGATCGACGTCATCTACTACGTCGCCGCGATCGGATTCTCGCTCTACATGTTCAATTACTATTGGACGACGACGGGCGGACCGGTGGTGCTGGCGATGACCATGGTCCCGATCTGCTACATCCTGTTTCTGCTTCAGGCGCTGCGGAACAACGATCTCTATCCGGAACTGCCGGTCTGGGCGAATTATACGATCGTCTCCGTCTTCAGTGCGTTCAGCCTGTATTGCGCCTATTACATGAACACCGAGTACCGGGCGATCGGCGAGGAGCGCGCCGGTTTTCCGAGCCGCGAGGACATCATCGTCGGCGGCATCATGGTGCTTCTCATCCTGGAGTATTCGCGCAAGCGGCACATGCCGCTGCTTATCCTCAACATCATTCTGCTCGCCTATGCGGTCTACGGCTATTTCATTCCCGGCATGTTCTACCACGCCGGTCTGTCATGGAACCGCGTCATCGCCGCGAGCAGCACCGAAATGGCGACCGGCATCTTTTCCAATTTGCCGCAGCTCGCGCTCACCCTCGTCGGCGTCTTCCTTCTGGTGCTGAGCCTGCTGCGCGGTTTCGGCTGCATCGACTCGCTTCTGCGCGTGACGAAACGTGTCGCAGTGCGCTCGCACCATGCCATCCCGCAATCCGCCGTCGTCGGCTCGATGGCGATCGGCACCGTCAGCGGCTCGGGCGCCGCCAACTCGATCACTGTCGGCTCCGCCACGATCCCGGCAATGATCAATGCCGGCATACCGGGTGCGACCGCCGCCGCGATCGAAAGCGCGGCCTCGATGGGCGGTCAGCTGATGCCGCCGGTGATGGGCATTGCCGCCTTTCTGATGGCCGAGTTCCTCGGCGTCGACTATTTCGATGTGGTGGCGCGTGGCTGGGTTCCGGGGCTGATCTACTACATCACGGTCGCCGTGTCGGTCTATCTGCTGGCAATTCATCATCGTGCCCGCATGGTGGTCGACCGTCGTCCGCAGAGGCTTGGCTGGCGCGACAAGGTCAATCTCGGCGCATTCGTTCTCACCGTCGGCGGCTTGATCGCGCTGATGGCGGTCTGGTTCCGTCCGCCGCAGTTCGCGGCGCTGGAGGTTTTCTGCATCGTCGCGGTCATTATGGTGCCCATCCACATCGTCGGCACCTATCTGGACGGCTGGTCGTGGCGCGCGTTCATCGGGCCGTTTCAGAGAACTCTCGACGCTTATATCGACATGATCTCCGACATCACGCTGCTGTTGGCGACGTTGTCGATCATGACCGGCGCGCTGGTCATTACCGGCGTGACCACCAAGCTCGGCTTCCTGATGGTGGAGGCGGCCGGCGTCAGTCTCGTCGCCATGGTGCTGATGGGCTTCATCTTCGGCGCGGTGCTCGGCACCGGCCTGCCGCCGGCGCCGGTCTACATTCTGGTAGCCATCGTGCTGGCGCCGCCGTTCATGCAGGCCGGCATCAATCCGTGGGTCGTGCACTTCTTCGCGTTCTTCGTCGCCGTGTTCGGCGAATTGACGCCACCAACCTCGATTACGGCTGCGATCACTGCGAAAATCGCCAACGCTTCGTTCTACTCGACGCTCTGGCGCGCGGTGCAGATTTGCATGTCCTTGTTTACGCTCATGGCCGGCGTCTTCATCCATCCTGCGGTCGTGATCGAGCCGGGGCTTGCCCAGCTCGGCGCCGGCTACATGATCCTGGTAGCGACTGTCGGCATGACCTTCAGCGTACAGGCGAAGTTCTTCGACGCGATCTGGCCGGACCGCGTTGTTCGCGCGGCACTGGCGGCGATGTCGCTCTTCGTGCTGCTGACGGCCGGGACCGCAGCGGTCGTGGTCTCCTTCGTCATCCTCGGCGCCATCGGCTACTGGTATACGGTCTGCCGCCGGCAGCAGGAGCGCGATGTCGAGGTGATCGAGGTCGAATCCTCTGGCAACGAGACTCGGGCGGCGAGCGCGCCGCTCGGCCAGATGAATTAGATCGAGCGGAGGGGCGGCCGGTCGTCACGTCTATTCGACGACCAGCTTCACCTGACTGCCGGGTTTCACGCCGTCGGCGGCGGCTATGCCGTTGAGCGCGAGAAATCGCTCGCGTTTATTGCCTTCCAATGCCATGCGGCGCGAAAGACTGTTGACGGTGTCGCTGGCGCGGACCGTCACGATGCGAACGCGCAGCGGTTTGGCGCCGCGAATTTCCTTCAAGGTCATGCGACGGAATGTTGTAATTGCGGCGCGGAAGTCGCGATTGGACGCGGTGCTGATCTGCTTGGCGGCGAAAATGAAACGGTAGACCTCGGTTCCAAACCGCACGGCATAGATGCGGAAACTCCATTCGCCGCCGCCGGCGGTTGCGCCTGCCGCCGGGAAGCCGTTGACGTCGAAATTTTCGACACTGGCCGGGTCGATATTGTCGATCCAGCCCGAACGAAGATAGTCGGCGAGTGACTGTTCGGCCGGCACGCGCACGACGTCGAGGCGCATGGCCTGGCCGCCGCCCTCGCGCACGCCGAGCACGGCTTCGGCGGTATTCTCCAGAGTGAAGTTCGGCGGTGCCTCGAAGGTGAATCCGAGCTTGGGATGCAGGAACCGGCGTCCGCGGACAAAGCCCTCGTTGGGGTCTTCGCCATAGACCATGCCGTCGATTGCGGCGAGAAATTCGACGCGATCTCGGCGGCCGTTGCCCGGGCCGCTGAACTGCCTGGCGTTGGCGGTCGCGTTGCGGATGCGCGCCGGTGTCGCGGGATGCGACGACAGGAATTCGACGTAATACTGGTCGAACTGGTCGTTGTTGCCGCCGGCCTTCAAGGCGGCGTTGCGCTGCATGTTGTTCAGGTAGCGAACCGCTCCGTAAGGATCGAGGCCGGCGCGCGCCGCGATTCCGACGCCGATGCCGTCGGCCTCGAATTCCTGCGCTCGCGAGAAGCTCGCCAATGCGAGCTTCGACTTCGCCAGCGCCAGCGCACCGAGCTGAGGGTCGCCCAGCACATCGCTCACCACGCTGCTCACGAGGACCGACTGCCGCGCCTTGTCCTCGCGTAGCGCGGCGTGACGGGCGATGACATGCGCCATCTCGTGGGCAAGCACCGAGCCGATTTCGGATTCATCGTTGGCGAGCGCGACCAGGCCGCGCGTTACGTAGAGTTGCCCGTTCGGCAACGAAAAGGCGTTGATCGCCGGCGAGTTGAGAATGACGACGCGATACTTCAGGTCCGGCCGCTCCGATGCGGCGACCAGCCGGTCGATGGTGCGCGCAAGCAAGGCTTCAAGCCGCGGATCGTTATACTGGCCGCCATAGGATGCGACGATGCGCTGGTGCTCGCGATCGGAATCGGTCTGCAGCTCTCCGGTGCCCGGAGCGCCCGGCAGCGACACCTGGCGGGTCTCCGGCACGCGCGAACATGCGGCGAGCGCGGCAAGAGCAAGCGCGGCCAGGATCAGGGTCGGTTTACGGCGATGAAGCGTCACTGCACGATCTCGATTTGCTCGGGCCGGCTTGCCTCGATCAATGGCCCGCTGCGTTGCTCGACGTAGCCGCGCACTTCGATGACGCGGCCTTCCAGCGATTTCGGCTCGATCTGGGCTGCGGAAAACAAACGCCGGTTCCGCTTCAAGATAGTGACGGTGAAATCGTCCGACCAGCGGCGCCCGAAATTAACATATATTGTGGCCCCGCTTTCCCGCACCGACAACACCTTGCCTCTGACCACCGTAAACCGGCCGGCTTCCCGCAAAATGTCCGCCGGATTGGCGGCGGATTGAAGGCGGAACCCGGCATTCGCCCAGAGACCGCGCCGGGCTTCGCGTGCGCCACGCTCCGCGCCGCGCAGTGCGGCGGCGCAGGCAGCGCTGCCGAGCCGCCCACCCACGACTGCAAAGCCGGACGTCAACAGCTCAGTTTGCAGCAGGCGGCCATCGATGAAGACGTAGGCGACGACGCGGCCATAGCGATCGAGAGCCGCAACGTCTGCTTTCAGTGTGGCCTGACGGCCCTGAGCCAGAGCGGCAAGCCGTTCCCGTGCGTCTGCCGATCCGGGCACTTCGATCCCGTCGAGCCGGACCTCGCGGCCGTCGGCGAGCAGCAGCGTGCGGCCGTCATGAACGGATGCGACCTTGCCGGTACCGACATCGGCGAGCGGGCAGTCAGGCTTGGCGGTTGTAGCGCTCGTCTGCGCCGCGCCCGGGCCTGTCATGGTGCAACCGAGGACCAGGCCCGCAATGGCGGGTAGGGCCGGCGTGAAACGGTTGGCCGATTGCCATGACATGACTTACCGCACCCGGAACGCCCGCCCGTGGCGGAATTGCCCCGGACTATAGTGAATTTCGCTGTCCGGGGCGAAATGGGGGCCGCGCGCACCGGCGGGTTGCCGCCCACGCAGAGCCCACTATGCTACCAGCGAATACGACCATCAGGACGAACGGACTATCAACGTGAAATACAGCCGGAACGACGCCAAGGCCTACGCGCGGCAGAACTTCAAGGGTCTCTGGGCCGCGGCCTTGAACCCCTTCAAGCCGGACCTCACGCTCGATGAGGCGGGATTCCGGAAGAACCTCCAGCACTGGAACGCCGACCTCGGGATCGACGGGGTTTTCATTTCGGGCAAGCAGGGCGAATTCTTCGCGATGTCGGTCGCGGAGCGCAAGCGCACCTTCGAGGTCGCGGTCGACGCGGCGAAGGGCAAATTCGGCACCATCATGTCCTGCTCGGACCAGAACATCGACACGGTGATCGATCTTGCCAAACACGCGCAGGCGATCGGCGCCGACTACATCGTCGTTCATGCCCCGGTGCTGCATTTCCTCAAAAGCCAGGACGAGACGCTCTACGAATATTACAAATACATCAGCGAACAGGTCGACATTGGCATCGCAATGTGGAGCCATCCCGACAGCGGCTATCTGATGACGCCGGAAACCTGCGCGCGGATCGCGGACCTGCCGAACATCGTCGCGATCAAATACAGCGTGCCGCGCGAGATGTACGTCAAGCTCACGCATCTCGTAGGCGACAAGCTGCTGGTTTCGACCGCGTCCGAAGACGAGTGGTTCGACAATATCGTCGAATTGGGCTGGCGGCTCTATCTCTGCTCGAACCCGCCGTATCTGTTCCAGACCAAGGACGATCACCGCATCCGCGACTACACGGACCTCGCCTTCAAGGGCGAGGTGAAGCGTGCCCGCGTGATCCGCGACAGCCTCGATCCCGTCCGCAAGGCGTTCAGGCGCTCGCGGCCGGCCGAAAAGCCGCAGGCCCATGCAAAATACTGGCAGGATCTGCTCGGTCAGGCCGGCGGGCCCGTGCGCCGGCCGATGTTGCCGCTGACCGAGGCCGAGAAAAAGACGACGCGCGAGGCCTTCGAAAGCTGCGGGCTCGGCCGCGCGGCGGCATCGAGCGCGGCGTAGCGATCAAGCGATTGTAGGAGCGAAAATCATGGCGACCGGCCGCCTGCAGGCGTTCAATTTCAGAAAATGGATTGATGAGCATCAGCATCTCCTGAAGCCGCCGGTCGGCAACAAGAAGGTCTTCGATGACGGCCAGATGACGGTGATGGTGGTTGGCGGTCCCAATGAGCGCGCCGATTATCACGACGACCCGGTGGAAGAGTTCTTCTACCAGCTTAAGGGCGACATGGTGCTTAAGGTCGTCGATGACGGCAATTTCTACGACGTGCCGATCCGCGAGGGGGAGGTGTTTTTGCTGCCGCCGCATGTGCGTCATTCGCCGCAGCGCCCGCAGGCCGGATCGGTCGGCCTGGTGGTGGAGCCGGCGCGCCATCCGGGCCAGGTCGACGGGTTCGAATGGTACTGCTTTGCGTGCGGCAATCTCGTGCATCGCATCGAGGTGAAAGTGAAGGATCTCGTGAAGGATTTGCCACCGCTCTACGAGGCGTTCTTTGCCGACGAGAAAGCCCGTACCTGCAAGAAATGCGGCGCGGTCCATCCCGGCAAGAAGCCGCCGGCCGGCTGGGTGAAACTGTAATCAGTTCGTCCGGTGATGACTCATCATAAAGTACTTATTGAAACTGGATTGAATCGATAGAAACATGCCCCGGTGATTCGGGGGTGGTGCGGATTGTGCTGGCCCCCTCATCGGGAATGATCGCCCTGTCGGCGGCCATGTGCGTTGCGTTGAACATCAGTCCACGCAATCGAATTGATGCCGGATAGTCATTGACCGCGACCGCCCGCCAGATCAGGCCGGACAGCCTCGTCGATGCCGCGCCTGACGGCGGCGCGGACAATGCGCCCGCGAGCCTCGCCGACATCGGCGACCGCGCCAGCCGTCTTGGACTTGAGATCGCTAACCTGCGCGGCATTGTCGAGGATCTCGGCGTCCTCAACGGCAATCTGCTCGCTAAGGTGAAGTCGGTGGCTGAATCCGCCCACGGCGCCGCCGAAAACAACGGCGCGCTGGCCGGTGCGATGACGCAATCGCGTGAGTCTGCTGAAGGTGCGCGGCGTCACCTCGACGAAAATACCGAGAAGATTTCCCGGATCCTCAGCGGCGCCATCGACAAGATGCAGAGCCTGAGTGAAGGCGTACTCGGCATCGTCGGGACGCTCGACAAGGTTCAGGGCATCATCGCCAATGTC
This sequence comes from Pseudolabrys sp., assembly GCA_050184975.1. Lineage (GTDB taxonomy): Bacteria > Pseudomonadota > Alphaproteobacteria > Rhizobiales > Xanthobacteraceae > Pseudolabrys. The sequence goes on from JBFWZV010000053.1 coordinate 12,132, forward strand.
CAGAAGACCTCGGATGCCATTCAGGCAATTTCGTTCGAAACTCAGCTGATCGCGCTCAACGCCAGTGTCGAGGCGGCGCGGGCGGGCGACGCAGGTCGCGGCTTTGGCGTGATCGCGACCGCGATCAAGGGGCTGGCCGAACAGGTCCGCGTCTTTTCCAAGGACAACAACGTCAACTTGCAGCTGCTGCAGAGTACGGTTGGCGAACTCGGCGGGATGGCACGCACCAATGCCGGCGTCGCTCAGGCCGCGATCGAGGAATCGAGCAACGCCACCGAGGCCACCCGCGGCCTGCAATCGCTTGCCGACAGCGTTCAGGAGCTTGCCAGCCTGATCGAGTCGATGAACGGACCGGTGCAGGAGAACATCGAGGGCGGCGAGCAGGTCAGCGCCAATGTCGACAGCCTCGTCTCGATCACCGAAGACGCCGACCGGCAGCTCACCGATGCGCGCGGACGCGCTGAAAGCATCCTCGGCATCAGCGAAGACTTCATGCTGTTCATCGCCGAAAGCGGCATCGAGACGCCGGATACGCCGATCATCGCCATTGCCCAGCGTGTCGCCCGCGAGATTTCCGGACTGTTCGAGCAGGCCGTCGCCGACAAAACCATCAGCATGGCGGACCTGTTCGACGAGAACTACCGTCCGGTCGCCGGCTCCAATCCGCAGCAGGTGATGACGAAGTTCACCGCCTTTACCGACAAGGTGCTGGCGCCGATCCAGGAGGCGGTGCTGGCCGAGCACGAGCGCATCGTGTTCTGCGCGGGCATCGATCGAAACGGCTATCTGCCGACCCACAACAAGGTCTATTCCAAGCCGCAAGGGGCGGACCCGGTGTGGAACGCCGCGAACTGCCGCAACCGCCGCATATTCAACGACCGCACCGGCCTCGGCGCCGGGCGTAACACGAGGCCGTTCCTGCTGCAGACCTATCGCCGCGACATGGGTAACGGCAATTTCGTGCTGATGAAGGACGCCTCCGCGCCGGTGACGGTGAACGGCAAGCACTGGGGCGGCTTCCGCATCGGATTCAAAGCGTGACGCCCGCCTTGGCGTGAGCGACGGCGATGCAATAATGTTCGCATCGTGCCGTATCGAATGCCCCGCATTTTCCCGACCGTTCTGCATATGCTGGCCGACGCCGCCGACCGGGCGCCGCGGCATCTGGCGCTGCGTTGTGGCGATGAGCGGCTCGACTATCGCGACTATGTGTCCTGCGTGGCCGGCTTGGCCCGCGAACTGGGCGACATGCGTGGCGAGCGCGTCGCGCTCGTCATGACGAATTCGATCGATGCGGCGATCGCCACCTTCGGCATCTGGGCCGCCGGCGCGCAGGCGGTGCCGCTCAATCCCGCCTACACCACGCACGAATTGCGCGACATCGTTGCGGACGCGGCGCCGACGATCATCGTCTGCGATGCCGCGGCCAAGGATGCGCTCGAGCCGATTGCGGCCAAATGCGGCACCGCCCGTGTCATCGCCGTCGGGCCGGCCGCGCGCCTCAATCGATGGGCCGGCGAGGGGCTTGCGCTCAAGGATTTTCCGCAGCCGGATGATCTCGCTATCCTGCAATACACTGGCGGCACCACTGGCCGCGCCAAAGGCGTCAACCTTACGCATGCCGCGATATCGACCAATGTGTCGCAACGCGAGGCGTTGCTGCCGTCCGGCGACGACGAGCGCATTCTCATCGTCACGCCGATGTACCACTCCTACGCCATCGCCATGGGCCTGCTGCTCGCGCCATACTGCCGGGGTACATTGTCGATCCTTGCGCGCTATCGCCCGGACGATACGCTCCGTATTATCGTGGATCATCGCATCAGGCTGTTCGCCGGCAGCCCGACGCTGTTCGTCGGCCTGATGGCGCATGAAGCCTTCGCGACGACGGATTTTTCCTCGCTCGGCCTCTGTTTCTCCGGTTCGGCGGCGCTGCCTGAGGAGACACTGCGCCGCTGGGAGAGCGCGACCGGCTGTCCGGTCTGCGAGGGCTACGGACAGAGCGAGGCGGGGCCTGTGCTGACGTTCAATCCGCGCCAGGGCGCGCGGAAGATCGGCTCGGTTGGCGTGGCTGCGCCGGGCACCGAAGTCGAGATCGTGGACCTCGAGACGGGGACGCGAAAGCTCGCCACCGGCGAGGCTGGCGAGATCCGCGCCCGCGGGCCGCAAATCATGGCGGGCTACCGCAACCGCCCCGACGAGACCGCCGAAGCGCTGCGCGGCGGCTGGCTCCATACCGGCGACATCGGCGCTTTCGATGCCGACGGCTATCTGTTCGTGCGCGGCCGCAAGAAAGACATGGCGATTGTCGGCGGCTTCAACGTCTATCCGCGCGAAGTCGAGGAGGCCTTGTGCGCGCATCCCGCCGTGGCCGAGGCCGCTGTCATCGGCGTTCCCGACAGTTATCGTGGCGAGGCTTTGGTTGCCTATGTCGTGCTGCGCGGGACGGGCGGTGTTGACGCGCAGACACTCGAAGCGGCGCTTGCATCGCGGCTCACCCGTTACAAGATCCCGCACGACTATCGTTTTTGCGCAGAACTGCCGAAAACCGCGGTCGGCAAGATCGACAAGGTCGCCCTGAAGGCGGCGCACAGCACCTGACCATGCCGGCTTGAATTGGGCCTGCGCTTCTGCGTTGATGGGCGCGACCGGAGTTCGCGATGGCATACAAGGCCGAAATTCCATACGGCGCCTATTGGTCGACGCCTTTCGTCAAATGGCAGGGCAGTTTCGCTCACCTGCACAGCCTGGAATTCGCAGCCCACGTCGCGCGCACCGAGCTGGCCAAGCGCAAAGTCGATCCCGTCGTCTTTGACTATGGCGTTCTTGGCATCAGCGTACCGCAGAAGAGCTCGTTCTACGGCTTGCCATGGCTGACCGGCATGATCGGCGCGAAGGGTGTCGGCGGGCCGACCATTGGCCAGGCCTGCGCGACCGGCGCGCGGTCGCTGCTCGCTGCCGCACAGGAAATCGAAAGCGATCTTGCGACGGCGGCGCTGGTCGTCACTTGCGACCGCACCTCCAATGGGCCGCATGTGGTCTATCCGAGCCCCGGCGCGCCCGGCGGCACGGCGGATCATGAGAACTGGGTTCTCGACAATTTCTCCTGCGATCCGCTCGGCCGGCATTCGATGCTGCAAACGGCAGAGAATGTCGCGCGCAAATATCAGGTGTCGCGCGCGGAGCAGGAGGACGTCGTGCTGCGCCGCTCCGAACAGTATGGCGACGCGCTGGCGAACGATCGCGCGTTTCAAAGGCGCTATATGACGCTGCCCTTCGCAGTGCCCGATGCGAAGTTTCGCAAATCGGTCGGCACGATCGAGGGCGACGAGGGTGTTGTCCGCTCCACCGTGGAGGGATTGCGTAAACTTGCGCCGGTGATGCCGGACGGCACCGTCACGTTTGGCGCGCAGACCCATCCGGCTGACGGCAATGCGTCGATCGTCGTGACGACACCCGACAAGGCGCGCGAACTGTCCCGTGACCCCAACATCCGTATCGGTATTCTCGGTTTCGGCCTTGCTCGCGCCGATCTCGCGCACATGCCGGAGGCGCCGGTGCCGGCGGCGAAGCGCGCGCTTGCCCAGGCTGGGCTCGGGATCGGCGATCTCGACGCGATCAAGTCGCACAACCCCTTCGCGGTGAACGACATCGTCTTCGCGCGTGAGACCGGGGCCGATATCAAGGCCATGAACAACTACGGCTGTTCGCTGGTCTGGGGCCATCCGCAAGCGCCGACCGGCCTGCGCGCGATCATCGAACTGATCGAGGAACTCGCCACCCGTGGCGGCGGCCGCGGCCTGTTTCAGGGCTGTGCCGCCGGCGATACGGCGATGGCGGTGGTCATCGAGGTCGGCGGCCGAGACGGCTAGGAACGCCGCGCAAAGCGACACCTTTTCGTTTCCCAACCGGTTGAAAACTTCCTATTTTCCCGCCGCATGGTCCCGTAGCTCAGCTGGATAGAGCAGCGGTTTCCTAAACCGAAGGTCAGAGGTTCGAGTCCTCTCGGGACCGCCAATCGCAGTTGTCGCCGCCCAAGAAATCACCAGCGCTGCGCACGCCGAACAGGCGATCGCCTTGGTTTCAGGCAACCGCACCGACGCAACCCTGACGCGCGCGTGAATCTCCATAACTTTTTGCCGCTTCGTCGCGCAGAACCGATGGCACAAACCTTGCGATGCAGCACGAAAGCGGTTGACCGCGTGCCGGGCTCATAACCGGAACAGTGAGGTTCAGATGAAGATTACCAGACGTAACCTGCTTGCCGCGGGTGGCGCCGGGCTTGGCGCTGGACTTGGTGCGCTTGCGATGCCGTCGGTGCTGCGCGCTGAAACGCGCACCATCAAGATGGGTTCGCTGCGGCTCATTCACTCGATGACGCCGCACTTCTACGAGAAATTCGCGCCGAAGGACCTGAAGATCGAGGTCATCACCTTCGACTCTCCGACCGACGGCAAGAACGCGGTTGTCACGGGTTCCTGTGCCTTCGGAGCATTCGGTATCGCTGCGGCGACGCTCGGCGCCGCCGCCGGCGAACCGGTGGTCGTGGTCGGCGCGTTCTGCAATCGCGGCATGGGCGTGATCTCCAAGACAGGATCGCCGATCAAGACGGTGAAGGATCTCAAAGGCAAGAAAGTCGGCATCTGGCCGGGCTCGACCCAGGAGGTCTTCATCATGGAGCGGCTGCGGATGGAAGGCATGTCGATCCGCGATGTGCAATCGACCCGCGTACCGTTCGGCGAAATGCACGCGATGCTCTCGCGCGGCGATATCGACGCCTATGTCGGCGCCGAACCCGGTCCCGGCCTGTCGCTGTCGTCCGGCGTCGGCCAGCTCGTCGAATACCCGTATGGCACCGCGATGGGTGGCCTCAACATGATCTTCGCGACCTCGGAAGCGGTCATTGCCAAGGAACCGGAGCTGGTGAAAACCATGCTCACCATCCACCGCAAGGCGTCCGAATATATGATGGCGAACCGGGATGAAGTGGCCGCCATGACCGTCACCAAGCTCGGTGCGCCGCGCGCGGCGGTCGACAACGCGCTGAAGGCGGACAACGTCGAATACACCTGGAAGCTCGATGACAAGACGCTGACGCAGGCCAAGACCTACGCGCAGCAGATGCTGGTGCTCAAGCAGATCCGCACGTTGCCGGATCCGGCCAAGTACCTGAACCCGACCTTCTGCAACGCGATCGCATGAACTATGTGAGCCGCACCCCATCCGCTCCGCCGGTCGCCGGCGGAGCGGAGGTTGAGCGTCCGTCACGGGCCGGCGCGGCGGAGTCGGTACGTTCGACCGGCGCGCTGTCGCAAGGTGTGAAACGCTGGGCCGCCAAGGTGTGGTCTGTCATTGTCGCGTCGATCGTTCCCCTTCTGCTTCTTCTGTTGTGGCACGTCGCGACCACGCAGAACTGGACCCGTCTGATTCCGACGCCACTCGAAACCGCGATCTACATGCGCGATTTCGCCTTCGGCGGCATTTACGACGATGCCTTCTCGGCGACGCTACACATTCACCTGCTCGCCTCGATGAGCCGCGTCTATGGCGGCTTTCTGCTCGCCGCCGCCGCGGCCTTGCCGCTCGGGATGCTGATCGGGCGCATCCCTGCGGCGCGGCAGGTGCTCGATCCGTTTTTCCAGATCATGCGGCCGATCCCGGTCACGGCGTGGCTGCCGCTGTCGATGATCCTGTTCGGCCTCGGCGCCAAGTCGGCGTTTTCGCTCGTTTTCCTCGGTGCCTTCTATCCGATCCTGCTCAACACGATTTTCGGCGTAAAGAACGTCGACCCCAAGCTGTTTGAAGCGGCCTCGATGCTCGGCTGCAACGGCAACGCGCAGTTCTTTCGCGTCGTCTTGCCGGCGGCGCTGCCGTCGATCTTCACCGGGCTGCGGCTCGGCCTCGGCCTTGCATGGTTCGTCATCGTGGTCGGCGAAATGACCGGCGTGCCGCAGGGCCTCGGTGCCGTCATCATGGATGGCCGCACGCTGTCGCGCACCGAACTCGTCATCTGCGGCATGATCGTGATCGGTATCGTCGGCTTCCTGTCCGACCGCATCGTCACCATGATCGGCAATCGTTTGCTGCGCTGGAGCCCGAACCACCATGGCTGATACTCATCCTGCGCCCGCGCTGCCGATCGTCGAAATCCGCAACGTGTCGAAGCGCTATCAACTCGGCGACCTCACCATCGATGCACTCGCCGGCGCGAATCTCACGATTTACAAGGGCGATTTCGTCTGCCTGATCGGTGCGTCGGGCTGCGGCAAGTCGACTTTACTGCGCATCATGGCGGGCTTCGAGCAGCCGACCTCGGGCGAGGCGCTGATGTGGGACAAGCCGATCCCGGGACCGGGGCCGAGCCGGGGCATGGTGTTCCAGGACTACGCGCTGTTTCCCTGGCTGACCGTGCGCAACAACATCGCGTTCGGGCCGAAGTCGCAGGGCGTGTCGACGGCCGAGACCCGCGACATCTGCGACCGTTTCATCGAGATGGTAGGATTACAGAAATTCGCAGACGCCTATCCGCACCAGTTGTCGGGCGGCATGAGGCAGCGCGTGGCGATTGCCCGCGTGCTTGCGAACGATGCCGAGCTGGTCCTGATGGACGAGCCGTTCGGCGCGCTCGATGCCATGACGCGCGAGCGCCTGCAGGACGAACTGCTCGACATCTGGCAGCGCACCAAGCTCACGGTCGTGTTCGTCACGCATTCGATCGAGGAGGCAATCTTTCTCGCCGACCGCGTTGTGGTGATGTCGCCGGGTCCGGGGCGGATCAAGGGCGACAATCGCATCACGCTGCCGCGCCCGCGCGACGTCGCCTCTCCCGAGTTCAACGAAATCCGCCGCTCGCTGTCGGAGAAACTGCATTCGCATCACGGCCGCAAGGCGGCGTGAGGCGAGGCTCGTCCAAGCAAAAAAACCCCGCCGGCGAGGGCGGGGTTCTGCGTCTCTCGGCTGGCGCGGAGTTAGTTATCGCCGCCGGAAGTTCGGTTTGCGCTGTTGGCCGCCGGGGGGCGGCGGTGCGTCGCCCTTGTGCCGGAAGCTGATGCGGCCACGCTGGAGGTCGTAAGGCGACATTTCGACGATCACCCGGTCGCCGACACCGGTGCGAATGCGGAATTTACGCATCTTGCCGGCGGTGTAGGCGAGCACTTCGTGCTCGTTGTCGAGCTTCACCCGGAAATTGCCGTCCGGCAAAACCTCGGTGACGGTGCCGTCGAATTCCAGCAGTTCTTCTTTCGCCATTCAGCCTCCTCAGATCGCCTCGGGCCGGCGGTTGGCGCCGCGGCGCGGGCCGGTCCGTTTGTGCAGGAACCTAACATTTCCCAGCCCGTTTGGCTGCGCCTCGTTATGCGTGGCGCCGTGGGCTGCCTTGTCGCGCCGGTCGTTCTGCGGCGCGTCATAGCGTACCGGGGACAGGGCGGAAAGCTGATTGTCCCTGCCGCCGCCGTGGCGCGGGCGGCCGCCTTTGCCGCGATGGCCCGGTTTGCCGTGGTTACGATGCGGGTTGCCGCCGTGACTGCGACCCTTGTCATCGCCTTTTCCCTGCGCACCGCCGTTGCGCTGCGGCTGGTGGCCGTTCGGCCCGAACTGCGGCGGCGGTGCGGCGGGCCGGGATTTGGCTTCGTGGCCGCTCGCCGGGATCGCCATGCGGATCAGCCTTTCGATATCGCGCAGAAAGGGCCGTTCCTCGCGGTCGCAAAACGAGATCGCAATGCCTTCGCGGCCGGCCCGCGCGGTGCGGCCGATGCGGTGGACGTAAGACTCCGGCACATTCGGCAGGTCGTAGTTGATGACGTGGCTGACGCCGTCGACGTCGATGCCGCGGGCGGCAATGTCGGTCGCGACCAGAATCCGCACGCTGCCCTCGCGGAACGCCGCAAGCGTGCGCTCGCGGTTGTTCTGCGACTTGTTGCCATGGATCGCATGGGCGGTGATGCCCGACTTGCCGAGCCCGCGCACCACCTTGTCGGCGCCGTGTTTGGTGCGAGTGAAGACGATGGCGCGGTCGACCGGCTCTGAGTTGATCACCTCGGCGAGCAGCGCCTGCTTGGCCGGCTTGTCGGTGTGGATGACGCGCTGATTGACGCGCTCGGCGGTTGTCGCTTGCGGCGTCACCGCGACGCGGGCCGGATCGCGCAGCATCTGCGACGCCAGCGCGGTAATCTCCTGCGGCATGGTGGCCGAGAAGAACAGCGTCTGCCGTTCCTTCGGCAGCATCGAGACGATCCTGCGAATGTCGTGAATGAAACCCATGTCGAGCATGCGGTCGGCTTCGTCGAGCACCAGAATTTCGATGGCGTCGAGCCGCAGCGCGCGCTGTTGCACAAGATCGAGCAGCCGGCCCGGCGTCGCCACCAGCACTTCGACGCCGTTCTGCACGGCGCGGATGTGGCGCTTGATCGGCACGCCGCCGATCGCCAACGCAATGTCGAGCGGGCGGATGTTCTTGCCGTAAGTCGCGAAGCTGTCGGCGATCTGGCCGGAGAGCTCGCGCGTCGGCGACAGCACCAGCACGCGGCAGGTTTTGCGCTCGGGGCGGAACCGCTTGGCGTTCAGGTGATGCAGGATCGGCAGCGCAAAAGCCGCGGTCTTGCCGGTGCCGGTCTGGGCGATGCCGACGACATCGCGGCCGGACATCACGAGGGGAATGGTTTGCGACTGGATCGGGGTGGGGGTGATGTAGTTCTCATCCGCGAGGGCGGAATTGATCGGCTCTGCGAGGCCGAAGTCGTGAAAAGAAGTCAAACAGTGTCTTTCTTATATGGCGAACCGGCCGTGACGCGGTTCGCGTCCGGCAGAGTCGCGGGGTTATCAGACATCCCGCGTGGCCAGGGTTGTCGGCTTGTCGTGAGAACGGAGGCGGGGCGAAATCTGTTCTTGAATTTCGTGCACGCAGCCCGCGGAGGCCGATTCGAGGCCGTTCCGTTGCGCCTCATATGACAGCCGCGGGTGTTCTTTTCAAGGCGTGGACTGCGAAAAAGCCGGCGAATGATGAATAAATCGCATGTCCGCCCCGTCGGGTGGCCCGATGGACAAGGCCGGGCCAATCGGGGATTGTCTGCCGAAAAGCCCGGGAAAATGGGCTACCCAGGGATCGATTGGAGCCGAAGTAATGCCGTTTACCAGGGCCTCCCGCGCCCTCGAGCGTTTCACCGTCATCGACCTCACCCGCGTCCGGTCCGGCCCGACCTGCGTGCGCCAGCTCGCCGACTGGGGCGCCAATGTCGTCAAGATCGAGCCGCCGCCGCATCTCTCGGAAGGTGAAGGGCCGGGCGGGCCGCGCGAAGGCTCCGACTTCCAGAATCTCCAGCGCAACAAGCGCGGCATGACGCTCGATCTCAAATCGACGCAGGGCAAGGCGGCGTTCCTGCGCATGGTCGAGAAGGCCGATGTCGTCGTCGAGAATTTCCGGCCCGACGTGAAGGGCCGGCTCGGCATCGATTA
>JBFWZV010000054.1:0-21514 GCA_050184975.1 Pseudolabrys sp.
TGGCCCCGGTCAATCCCATTTGGGAGAAAAGGCCCAATCGGTCAGCCGGCGATTGCGGCCGCCCAACGCGGCAATCTCGGCCATTTCCGCCGGCGTCAGCTCAAAATCGAAAATCGCGAAATTTTCCTCGAGTCGTTCGACCTTGCTGGTGCGCGGAATCACCACCACGCCCTGCTGCACCAGCCAGCGCAGGCAGACCTGCGCCGCGCTTTTCTTATACCGCTCGCCGACGCGCGTGAGCACGGCATCGCCCTTCACACCGCCTTTGGCAATCGGGCTATAGGCGGTGATCGCCATGCCGTGGCCGCGCGCAGCCGCAATCACCGCCGACTGGTCCAGGAACGGATGATACTCAATCTGGTTGCACACAAGCGGCTCGCTCGACAGCGATACTGCCTCCTCCATCAGCGCGACCGTGAAATTCGAAACACCGATGTGCTTCGCATAACCGTCGCTTTTCATCTTGCACATGGCGCCGATGGTCTCGCTGAGCGGAACGCGCGGGTTCGGCCAGTGGATCAGCAGCAGGTCGACATCGGTCATCCGCAGCCGGCCAAGGCTTTCCTTGACCGAGCGAACGAGGTCCGGCGGCGAAAGATTTTGCGGCTGCACTTTGGTCGTGACAAACACGTCGCCACGTTTACCCGCCGCACGTACCCCCTCGCCGACTTCGCGCTCGTTGTCGTACATCTGCGCGGTGTCGATGTGACGGTAACCGATCCGGATCGCCTGCTCGACGAGCCGCGCACAGTCGCGTCCACGCAGGCTCCACGTCCCGAGGCCGGCGAGCGGGATGCGCGCGCCATTGGCTTCGATGACGGGCACGCCTGCCGGCATTGCGTTAGGGAGTATCCCAGACCGGCGCGTGCGGTGGATTGACGATGCGCATGTTGTTGGCGTTGAGCTTCTTCAGTTCAGCCATTTCAGCATCCGAGAGCTTGAAGTCGAACACTTCGAGATTGGCCTTCAGATGCGCCGGCGTCGCCGTGCGCGGGATCGAGACGAGGCCGAGCTGAACCAGATAACGCAGCGACACCTGCGCACTCGACTTGTTATGCGCCTTGCCGATCTTCTCGAGAACCTCGGCGCCGGGCACCTTGCCGCGGGCGATCGGGCAATAGGCGACCACTGCCATGCCCTTCGCCTTGCTGGCGGCGATGACCTTGTCCTGATTGATGAAGGGATGCACCTCGATCTGGTTGCAGACCAGCGGCTCGCTGGTGACCTCCCAGGCTTCCTTCAGCAGCGCGGTGGTGAAGTTGGCGACGCCGACATGTTTCGCGAGGCCGTCTTTCTTCGCCTTGCACAGCGAGGCGATCGACTCCTTCAGCGGCACATCCTTGTTGTTCCAGTGGATCAGCAGGAGATCGACCCAGGGCAGCTTCAGTTTGGACAGGCTATCGTCGACCGACTCGCGGAACTTGCCGCCCATCAGATGAGTCTCGCGCACCTTGGTAGTGAGGAAAAATTTGTCGCGGGCGACGCCCGACTGGCGGATGCCCTCGCCGACTTCGACTTCGTTGCCGTAGAACCACGCGGTATCGATGTGGGTGTAACCCATCTGCAGGGCGTTCTTGACCGCCTGCACGCAGACGTCTTCTTTCAGGGTCATGGTGCCGAGGCCGATCATCGGAATCCGGGCACCGTGGGCTTCTACATGCTGCATGGGTCATTTCCTCGCGCGGCGTATGTTTTTTGGGCTGAACCAGAGCGGCAGAATGCCTGCCGCGCCGCGCGCTGCCAAGCGTGGACGGTCTGGAATTTGTCCGGTTTTCGCCGACCGAAAGCGCGCCCGGTCATCCCGTCCGCGCTTATCGCGCCATCAACCGGCCTTCTTGCGGCCGAGCGTGGCAAACGCCGCTGCCGGCGCCTGATCGATCAGCTTGAGCAACGCACGGGCGGGCCCGCGCGGCGCACGCTTGCCCTGCTCCCAATTCCGGACCGTCTCGACCGGCACTTCGATCTGATCGGCAAAGGCCGTCTGCGTCATGCCCGTCCGCGCACGCACATGGCGCACGAACGCCGCCGGGTCGTTGTGGTCGATGACCTGCTCGCTGCCGTCGGGCAGGATTTCGACGATCCGTCCGTCCGCCTTCAGCCGCACCCGCATCATGGCCTGAAGCCTCCGCATGATTCGCCCAGTGGGCCATGAGGCTGGCCGAGTCGTGGTTAAAAAAGAGTTAATGGGCCAGTGACCTACTTGGTCTTTTCGAAAATTTCGCGCCCGATCAGCATGCGGCGGATTTCCGAGGTGCCAGCGCCGATCTCGTAGAGCTTGGCGTCGCGCAGCAATCGCCCGGTCGGGAACTCGTTGATGTAACCGTTGCCGCCCAGGCACTGAATGGCGTCGAGCGCGAGCCTGGTGGCGTTCTCCGCCGCATAAAGGATCGCGCCGGCGGCGTCCTCGCGGGTGGTACGCCCCGCGTCGCAGGCGCGCGCCACGGCGTAGACGTAAGCCTTGGCGGCATTCATCGCGACATACATGTCGGCGACCTTGGCCTGCATGATCTGGAACGAGCCGATCGGCTGGCCGAACTGCTTGCGGTCGTGGACGTAGGGCAGCACGGCGTCCATGCAGGCCTGCATGATGCCAAGCGGGCCCGCCGCAAGCACGACGCGCTCGTAGTCGAGGCCGGACATCAGAACGTTGACGCCGCCGCCGATCTTGCCGAGCACGTTCTCGGCCGGCACCTCGCAGTCCTCGAAAACAAGCTCGCAGGTGTCGGAGCCGCGCATGCCGAGCTTGTCCAGCTTCTGCGCGGTGGAGAAACCCTTCATGCCCTTCTCGATCAGGAACGCGGTGATGCCGCGCGGGCCGGCCTCCGGATCGGTCTTGGCATAGACGACGAGCGTATCCGCGCCCGGGCCGTTGGTGATCCACATCTTGGAGCCGTTGAGGATGTAGCGGTCGCCCTTTTTCTCGGCGCGGGTGCGCATCGAGACGACATCGGAACCTGCGCCCGGCTCCGACATCGCCAGCGCGCCAAGATGCACGCCGGAAATCAGCTTCGGCAGATATTTCTTCTTTTGCGCTTCGCTGCCGTTGCGGCGGATCTGGTTGACGCAGAGATTGGAATGCGCGCCGTAGGATAGTCCGACCGCCGCCGACGCGCGCGAGATTTCCTCCATGGCGATGCAATGCTCGAGATAGCCGAGGCCGGAGCCGCCATACTCCTCCTCCACCGTGATTCCATGCAGGCCGAGCTCGCCCATCGCCGGCCATAGTTCGCGCGGGAAGGTGTTGGTACGGTCGATCTCTTCGGCGCGCGGCGCGATCTGATCCTGCGCAAAATCGCCGACCGACTTGCGCAACATGTCGGCGTCCTCACCGAGGCCGAAATCGAATCCGCTCCAGCTATTGGGGATCATCGCCCGCTCCTTGCACCCCGCGCTCTCGAGGGCGCGTTCCGGAGCGAGACTATAAGGTTGACGCTAGGCTGTCAGCACAGCCTGCGGCGGCTGCATCGCCTGCTGGCCATTCTGCGCGGCATATTGCTGGGCGGCGAGCTTGTCGATCGCCTTGGCCGGCGCGGGCCTCGCGAACAGGAAGCCCTGCATCTCGTCGCAGCCGGCCATGCGTAAAAGCACGCGCTGCTCTTCGGTCTCGACGCCTTCGACCAGAACTTTCAGGCCGAGCGCGCGTCCGAGTGCGACGATGGCCTGGATGATGACGCCGGCATTGGCGGTGCGGCCGAGCGGCGTCACGAAAGCGCGGTCGATCTTGAGCTTGTCGATCGGGAAGCGTTGCAGGTAGCCGAGATTGGAATAGCCGGAGCCGAAGTCGTCGAGCGCGATGCGTACGCCAAGTGCGCGGAGGTCCTCGATGCGGCGGATCATTTCATCCGGATTTTCGACCAGGACGCCTTCGGTGATCTCGAGCATCAGCCGCTGCGGGTCAAGACGGGTCTCTTCCAGCACATGGCGGACCAGTTCGACGATCTGCGGGCCTTTGACCTGCACCGGCGACAGATTGACGCCGAGATAAAAATTCGGCCAGCGCTTGGCATCGGTCGCCGCGCGTCGCAGAACGAACTCGCCAAGCGTATCCATGATGCCCATCTGCTCGGCCACCGGAACGAAATTGGCCGGCGGAATGTTGCCGCGAACCGGATGCGTCCAACGCAACAGCGCCTCGACGCCCGTGATCTGTGCGCCGTCGGGCGTGACGATCGGCTGGTAGTGCAGTTCAAGCTCGCCGGCGGCGATCGCACGCGGCAGTTCACGGCGAATGAACTGGATCTCCTGCGACGACATCTCGATCGAATGATCGTAGCCAAGCACAGTGCCCGGCCCCTTGCGGGCGGCAGCGCGTAGTGCGCGGCCGGCGACACGCACGAGTTCGTCGCGCGCAACCGCGTCACGGGGCGCCTGCGCATAGCCGGCATGGCCGGAGATGCGGACCAGACCGCCGAGCCATTGCGGTCGGGAAATCGCGTCGAGTGCAAGGCGCAAAATTCGGGTGACTTCGGCGGTCTCCGGAATGACGATCGCGAACTGATCTCCGTGGCCGCGACCGAGAATAGCGTTGTCGGGCAGCGCTTCCCTCATTGCCCTGGCAACCGCGACGATGATGTCGTCGGCGCCCGCCGTGCCGGCACCGCGATGGATGTCGTGAAGCCCATCGAGCTCGATCAAGGCATAACTCACGATCTGCTGGATGTCGCGATTGGCCAGCGCGACGCCAAGCCGGTGCAGCATCGACTGCTCGCTCGGCAACCCGGTCACCGGATCGGTTTCCGCCTGGGTGCGCGCAAGGCGCTCCTGCTCGCGTTGGGCAAACATGTGGCGGCGCAAAGCGCGTACAGCGAATGCTGCGAGAACAAGAAGCACGATCCCGAACGCGACCAACGCCGGCACCGCGGTCTTCGCCATCGCAGTCAGAGCGTAACTGTGCTGCCAGGTCAGAAAACCGACGATGCGGCCATCGGCGTTCATCACCGGCTGGACGTTCTCGTGTTCGGGGCCGGGTTCTTGCCCGAACTTGAGTCCCGCGACACCGGACGCCTTCTCAAGGACAGCGATCAAGCGCGGATCGAAACGCTCGCCGCTCTGAATCAGCGGACGGACCGTTTCGGCGCCGGCACGCAGCGCGGCACGAAGTCGTTCACTGTCATGAATGTCGTGCTGACGCGCGACGAGGTAGCCGGCGCCGGCGCAGGCGAACGTCACCATCGCGCCGGCGACCGCCATCACGATAATCAAGCGCACAATCGTCGCTATTCCGGTACGGGTGGGCGCAGCGGCGGGCGCAGCGCCGGGCTTCGCCGCGGCGAACGGCGATAGCCGCGCCTGCCGCGATTGCTCGGAGATATCCTCCGTGCTGTCAGCGTCGCCCGTCACACTCAACTCCCGCGCACAGCGCGTTACCTTCGAGCGATGCTAATTTTGCAGGGTTAATTCGGAGTGCGGAAACAGGGTTAACCGGCCGTTAAGGCGAACATAAAGCATAGGCGCAACATACGCTTGCTGGCCGTGACCGGCTGCGTTCAATTGCGGCGAACCGCTTCCGGCTCCCGAGTGACCCATGTTCCGCGCCGTTGTCCCCGCCGTCCTGGTTGCGACGCTGATCGCCACGTTCGCGCAGGCGGAGCCCGGCGTCTGTCCCGGCAATCCCGACGCGCTTGGCACCAGCCGCGTTCTCGAAGTCGACGCCCGAACCACACCGCGCGTCGGCCGCCGACATTTTCCCGACACGCTTCCGCTTCGCGCCAGGGAGGTCGTGCTCACCTTCGACGACGGGCCCTGGCCCGGCACGACGCCGAAGGTGCTCGACGCGCTCAAGCGCGAATGCGTGCGCGCGAGCTTTTTCCTCCTAGGTCAGCATGCCGAGCAGTTTCCGGCGCTGGCACGCCGAATCCTCGCTGAAGGGCATACGGTCGCCCATCACACCTATTCACATCAAATTCTGAGCCGCCTGCCGATCGCGATCGCCGAGGCGGAGATCAACCGCGGCATCGAGGAAGACGACTATGCCGTCTACGGGCAGCGCCGCAGCGAGCCGGCGACGCCGTTCTTCCGCTTTCCCGGCTTTGCCTCGACGCCCACGCTCCTCGATCAAATGCAACGTCGCGGCATCGTGGTGTTCGGAGCCGACGCCTGGGCCAGCGACTGGAACCAGATGTATCCGGCCGACCAGACCAAGCTCATCATCGGCCGCATCGAGAAACTCGGCAGCGGCATCATTCTGTTTCATGACACCAAGATGCAGACGGCATCGATGATGCCGGAGTTCCTGCGCGAGCTTAAACGGCGCGGATTCCGTGTCGTTCATATTGTGCCGGCCGGCAGCCGCGGCGCCATCCGCTGATCGCAGCCTGACTGCGTAACGCACGTTCCAAAATGGGACAGCGCGCACGCAACGTTCTTGGTTAACAACTCCTTGTTCTTGTGCTTGTCTCCCTCGAAAGATCCCGCGTCGTCAATCTTGCGATCGACGCGACGGAGTTGTGAATGCGTTGCGTAGCGTATCCTGTCGCGCCCGTTGCGTGCGCCCTCGCCGGCGCATTGATGCTGTTGCCGGCCGTGCCGGCGCAGGCCGCATCCTGTGGCGCGCGTAGCGATGCGCTCGGCACCTCGCGCGTCATCAGCGTCGATCCGAAATTGTCGCCGCGTATCGGAACCACGCAATATTCGCAGACGCTGCCCCTCAACGACCACGAAGTCGTTCTGACATTCGACGACGGACCGGCCAGACCGTTCACCGAAGCCGTACTGAAGGCGCTCGCCGACGAATGCGTGAAGGCGACATTTTTCCTTGTCGGCCGCCAGGCGCAGGCCAATCCCGACCTCGTCCGTGCCATCGCTCAAGCCGGGCACAGCATCGGCACCCACAGCCAGAACCATCCGCTCACTTTCGACCAGATGCCGATGGAGCGTACCCAGAGCGAGATCGACGACGGGATTGCATCGACGTCGAACGCGCTCGGCGAGCGCGAGACTCTGGCGCCGTTCTTCCGCATTCCGGGACTGCTGCGTTCGCGCGACGTCGAGCAGCACCTCGCCGCGCGCGGCATCGCGGTGTGGAGCACCGACGCCGATGCCGACGACTGGTATCGGACCGCAACGCCCGAGGACATCGTCAACAAGGCAATGCAGCGGCTCGAGGCCAAGAAACGCGGTGTGTTGCTGCTGCACGACGTTCAACCGGCGACCGCGCTCGCGGTTCCGATGCTCCTGCGCGAACTGAAAGCGCGCGGCTGGCGTGTCGTGCATGCCGTCCCGATGCACCAGCGGCCGGCCCCCGTTGCGGAACGCAGTCCACCGCCGACCACGAAGGTCTCAGCCACCTCGTCCTCAGCGTCATCCTGGCCGCGAACCGTCAACACGCCGTCAGTGCAGGAGCGGCCCCGTACCGCCGAGACGCCGCGTCGCCGCGGCGAGGCCGAATCGCGGCAGCGCGACTTCCATGATCGCGCGCCGGCCCCGACCGGGCCGCGGGTCCGCTATCTCACCAAGCGGGAATGGGACGAACTCGGCCGCTCGTCGCGCCGCTACTGAGCCCGCAATCGGGCTCGATCCCCAAGCAATGGTGCGGCCGAGAGGACTCGAACCTCCACGGTGTTACCCGCTAGCACCTCAAGCTAGTGCGTCTACCAATTCCGCCACGGCCGCAAGGGGATACGCCGCAGGGGAAAGTCCCCGTGCCCCGCGGCGGCGCTCGATGTAACAAATAGGGTCTGGGGCCACAAGTCCGCAAACTGCCCCAGCAGACCGGCTCAAAGCCGCTTTTAGCGCATGTCCGGCGGGCGCGGCAGCAATTGCGTCACTTCGACCGCGATGCGGCTGCCATTGACCACCACATTACCCTTGGCGACGGCAAGCCCGTTGGCCAACACATTGACCTCGTCGTCCTCGACCGCGTCCAGTTCGATGATGGCGCCGCGGCCGAGCCGCAAGACCTGATGGACAGGCATGTCGGTCGTGCCCAGCACAACCGTGATATCGAGCGATACATTGTCGAGCTTCGGCAAAGGCGCGAACTCCCCCCAGTCCGGCCCCAACGCGGGACGCGGTATGGTGAGGTCACCATGGTATGGTTACTGCGTGGTTAACGTGCGAAACGAGCTGGAATTTCAGGTACCGCCGGCGGGACTGCCGGCCGTCAACTGGCGCGCCAGCGACGGCCTGACCGCGTATCCGGAGGCTGTGGCGACGATGGAGGCCCGTGCCGCAGCGATCGCGGCGGGCGAGGCTGCGGAACTCGTGTGGCTGGTCGAGCACCCGCCGCTCTACACCGCGGGCACCAGCGCGCGCCAAAGCGACCTCATCGAAGCGCGCTTTCCCGTCCACGAGACCGGACGCGGCGGCCAGTTCACCTATCATGGACCCGGCCAGCGGATCGCCTATGCCATGCTCGATTTGAAACGGCGAGGACCGGACCTGCGCCGCTATGTGGCAACACTGGAAGAGTGGATCATTCGCACGCTTGCGGCATTCAACGTGCGCGGCGAACGGCGCGAGGATCGTATCGGCGTCTGGGTGCGCCGGCCCGAAAAGGGCGACGGTTACGAAGACAAGATTGCGGCGCTCGGCATCCGTGTCAAGCAATGGGTAACGCTGCACGGCATCGCCATCAACGTGGAGCCCGATCTCTCGCACTTCGCCGGCATCGTGCCCTGCGGCGTTTCCGAACGACGCTATGGCGTGACCAGTCTCGCCGATCTCGGTATCACCGCAACGATGGACGATGTCGATCTGGCGCTGCGGCAGGAATTCGAAGCGCTGTTCGGAGCAACCGTCGACTACGCCGTCGCCAGCACCGAGAACAAATCGATGCCGCGCAACGCCAGTTCCGCGTCCGTGCCTTCGCGTTGATAGAGCGCGTCGACCCGCGCGCCGAGTGGCCCCTTGTGGCAGGCTGCGATCATCGCCTCGACCTCGCCGGACGCGCCGGCTAACAAGGCCTCGACCGAGCCGTCACGGCGATTGCGCACCCAGCCTTCGACCTGGTGGCGAAACGCCTGCTCCTCGACAAAGGCGCGGAAGCCAACGCCCTGCACGCGGCCGATCACGTTGAGATGACGGATGACACGCTCGCCGCTCATGGCGTCCCGACGGCCCGGCCCGCAAGCGCCTTCGCAGTGCGCTGCCCGGTCCAGCCCGAACGGGCGCGGCGGGCGACCGTGGCGACGTAGCGCTCGGGCAGGTTCCAGTCGCGCGCAGCGCGAACGATCATTTCGATATAGCCGGGCTTCGGCTCACCCGGCACCCGGCGGCGCAGCACATAAGTCATCGCCGGCACGCGCTTCGCGCCATTGCCGGTATTTTGCAGCACCGGCAGCGTGCGCACGTCGTAGAGGCCCGTATGCAGCAACTCGTAGGTGTGGAGCGCGGCGGCGTCGCGCAACGACAGCCGCCACAGCACGCCATGCACGGTGCAACCCGGCGCCGGATCGACCGAGCCCCAGCCCTCGGCGCCGATGAAGAAGCGCCAACCGGGCAAGGCCGCCGCGCCGAGCGCCCGCGCTTCGCGGCAACGCGCCGCCATGGCGTCGCGGTCCATGTTCGAACCATAGGCGAAATACAGCATGGGCCACGCATAGCAAATCGGGACGGGTTCTGTCAGCGCGATGTCTTCGCTATGGTCGGTCACCTTCTCAGCAGTGGCGACCCAACCCATGATCCTCATCGACCTCAGCCGCACCATCGAACACCGGATGCCGAGCTTTCCGACCCATCCGCAGGTCGTTATCACCCGGTTCGGAACCCACGATGAAATCCGAGACGCCGACGGCTACAAATTTTCGTCCGCCACGCTGTCGATCG
The DNA here is from genome assembly GCA_050184975.1 of Pseudolabrys sp. Classification (GTDB taxonomy): domain Bacteria; phylum Pseudomonadota; class Alphaproteobacteria; order Rhizobiales; family Xanthobacteraceae; genus Pseudolabrys. Next base: position 9,766 of record JBFWZV010000054.1, read on the forward strand.
CGATGGGCGATCATGCCGGCACCCATGTCGACGCGCCCTGCCATTTCGACGCCAACCCTGCGGCAGCGACGATCGACCAGATGCCGCTGGAGAATTTCTTCACCGAAGCGGTGTGCCTCGATCTGTCGCACAAGCCGCTGAAGTCGGACATTTCAATCGAAGACCTGCAAGAGGCCGAGAAAGCCGCCGGCGTCACGATCAAGCCGAAGGACACCGTGCTGCTGCACATGGACTTCAATCGCCGCTGCGCCGGCACGCCGGCCTTCATGACCGATTTTCCCGGTCTGACAAAAGAGTCGGCGACCTGGCTCGGCAAACGCGGCATCGGCATGTTCGGCGTCGAGGCGATCAGCCCGGGCCGGCCGGGGCGGCCCAATTTCGAGGTGCATCACGTTTGCCGCGACCTCGGCTTCACGCACATGGAAGGACTCGTGAATCTCGACAAGCTGGTCGGCAAGGGCCGGTTTCGCTTCATCGGATTTCCGATCAAGATCAAAGGTGGCACCGGAGCGCCGATCCGCGCGGTGGCGTGGCTCGACGGCTAGAGCATGATCCCGAAAAGTGGGAACCGGTCTTCGGAACCGGTCATGCTCAGGTAAGAACGCGCCCGCTCAGGCGAATTCGAGGATGACGGCGTCGACGGCGAGGCTGTCGCCCTTCTTGGCGTGAATTTTCTTCACCGTGCCGTCGATCTCGGCACGCAGCACATTCTCCATCTTCATCGCCTCGACGACGGCGACCGGTTCGCCCGCCTTGACTTCTTGCCCCTCGCTGACGGCGATGGAGACGACGAGGCCCGGCATCGGACAACGCACGTGCTTGCCGCTGTCCGCATTCTGCTTGACCGGCATCAGCTTCGCATATTCGGCCTCGCGCGCGGTGTAGACATAGGCGCGCGTCTCAACGCCGCGAAAGGCAAGTCCGAAACTATTGGGGTGCGGGCGCACCTGAACCGCGACGCTTGTGCCGTCGACCTCGCCGGTCCAGAGCGGTTCGCCGGGTTTCCAATTCGAGCGTAGCGCCAGCCAGACATCCGCTCCGGCAAACCGCACCGAAACCGCGCCATTGGTCCGCATCACCTCGAGCCTATATTCGTCACTGCCGAGCCAAACCACGCGCTGGCTCTCGCGGGTGACGCTGCGGCCGTTCATTTGCCCGGAAATCTGCCGCTTGCGCTCGCCGAGCACATGATCGATCGCGGCCGCGACTGCGGCCAGCACACGCGCCGACTGTCCCTGCGGCGCGACCGCCTTGAACCCCTCCGGAAACTCCTCGGCAATGAAACCGGTCGAGAGCTTGCCGGACCGCCAGCGCGGATGCGCCATCAACGCCGCCAGAAACGGAATGTTGTGGCGGATGCCCTCGACGGTGAACGCATCGAGCGCCTCGCTCTGGGCGCTGATCGCAGCCTCGCGGGTCGGCGCATGGGTGACGAGCTTGGCGATCATCGGATCGTAATAGAGCGAAATCTCGCCGCCCTCGTAGACGCCGGTGTCGTTGCGCACGGTAACGCCCTGCTCGCTTTGCTCGGCGGGCGGACGATATTTGGTCAGCCGGCCGATCGACGGCAGGAAATTGCGGTACGGGTCTTCGGCGTAGATGCGGCTTTCGACCGCCCAGCCGTTGAGCTTGATGTCACTCTGCTTCAGCGCGAGCTTTTCACCAGCGGCGACGCGGATCATCTGCTCGACCAGATCGATACCAGTAATGAGTTCGGTAACCGGATGCTCGACCTGGAGCCGCGTATTCATTTCGAGGAAATAGAAACTCTTGTCCTGCCCGGCGACGAACTCCACCGTGCCGGCGCTGTCGTAGCCGACCGCCTTCGCCAGCGCGACGGCCTGCTCGCCCATCTTCTTGCGGGTCGCCTCATCGAGCAGCGGCGACGGCGCCTCTTCAATCACTTTCTGATTGCGGCGCTGGATCGAGCATTCGCGCTCGCCGAGATAGATGACGTTGCCGTGCTTGTCGCCGAGCACCTGGATTTCGATGTGGCGCGGATCGACGATGAACTTCTCGATGAAGACACGGTCGTCGCCGAACGAGGATTTCGCTTCTGATTTCGCTCGCGTAAAACCTTCGGCGACCTCACTCTTGCTGAAGGCGATCCGCATACCCTTGCCGCCGCCGCCAGCGGAGGCCTTGATCATCACCGGATAACCGATCTCGTCGGCGATCCGCATCGCCTCGACCTCATTCTCGATGACGCCGAGATGGCCGGGCACGGTCGAGACCTTGGCTGCGGCCGCCGCCTTTTTCGACTCGATCTTGTCGCCCATGGCAGCGATCGCCTTCGGGTTTGGCCCGATGAAGACGATGCCGGCCTCGGCAAGCGCCTTCGGAAAGGCTTCGCGTTCGGAGAGGAAGCCGTAGCCCGGATGCACGGCCTCGGCGCCGGTCGTCTTGCAGGCGGCAACGATCTTGTCGATGACGAGATAGCTTTCGGCGGCGGGCGGTGGACCGATATGGACGGCCCGGTCGGCCATCGACACGTGCAGCGCGTCCTTGTCCGCGTCGGAATAGACCGCAACGGTCTCGATGCCCATGCGGCGGGCGGTCTTGATGACGCGGCAGGCGATCTCGCCGCGATTGGCAATCAGAATACGCTTGAACATCGTTGCAGTTCTTGGCCCCAGCCGGCGCGATGGCCCCGGCACAATCATCGTCGTAATTACACCACTGCTGCGCTGCACTCTAGCGGGCGAAAAGCATAACCTGCCGCGCTCGGCCTGCCTCAGAATACGGATATTCCAAGCCGAACGGGAATTTTGGAACTATTGCCGTCTTACGTCGCTCATGCGGCCGGCCTATATTCCGCCCGACATCGGCCACGCCCTAAACGCGGCCGCAGCACGCAAAATACCGCAGTTTCGACAAGGAGTTTGCCATGGCATTGGCGATCAACGATATCGCACCCGATTTCGAAGCCGACACCACGGAGGGCAAGATTCGCTTCCACGACTGGATCGGCGACAAATGGGCGGTGCTGTTCTCGCACCCCAAGGATTTCACGCCGGTCTGCACGACCGAACTGGGCTACATGGCCCGCATCAAGCCGGAGTTCGACAAGCGCAACGTCAAGATCATCGGCCTCTCCGCCGACCCGGTCGACCGCCATTCGAAATGGGCGGAGGACATCAAGGAGACGCAGGGCTTCGCGCCGAACTATCCGATGATCGGCGACCCGGAGCTCAAAGTGGCGAAGGCCTATGGCATGCTGCCCGCCTCCGCCTCAGGCGACCCCTCGCAGCGCACCGCCGCCGACAACCAGACCGTTCGCAATGTGTTCGTGATCGGCCCGGACAAGAAAGTGAAGCTGATCCTCGTCTATCCGATGACGACCGGCCGAAACTTCGATGAGGTCATTCGCGTCATCGACTCGCTTCAGTTGACCGCGAAGCACAAGGTGGCGACGCCGGCACAATGGCAGCAGGGCGGCGAGGTCATTATCGCCGGCTCGGTGTCGGACGACGACGCCAAGAAGCTCTTCCCGGCTGGCTGGAAGGCGCCGCGGCCCTATATCCGCATCGTGCCGCAGCCAAAATAAGGCGCATACAGCGTAACAGCTCTGTCGAGGGCGTGGGGCCTCCCCGCGCCCTCTTCCGTTCGAGCCGACGCGATTGACCGCCATGCGCGTTACGCTATTGCTGTCAGCGTTCGCATTGACTCAATCGGGATCCCGCCATGGACAGCCGCGCCAATGAGCAGCCACCCTTCGCCGATTTTCTCGGTCTGAAGATCACGTCGCTCTCGGCCGACAAGGTCACCGCCGAACTCCCGGTGCGCGACGAGCTTAATAATCGTTTTGGGATCATGCATGGCGGCGCGATCATGGCGCTGGCCGACAATCTGGGTGGCACCGCGACCACCGCCAATCTGAAGCCAGGCCAGACCACCACCACCATCGAGAGCAAGACAAATTTCTTCGCCGGCATCCCGATCGGTGATGTGGCGAAGGCCGAATGCACACCGCTGCATCGCGGCAAGAGCACCATGGTGTGGCAGACTCGGATCACGCGCGGCGACGGCCGGCTGTGCGCCATCGTCACCCAGACGCAGATGGTGCTGAGCCGTGATCCAAGATAGCGGCCCGGGCGTATCTTCGGAGCAATGAGCGCTCCCATCATTGTCTGGTTTCGCGATGATCTCCGTCTGCACGATCATCCCGCGCTGACCGCTGCCGCCGAGGCTGGCGAGCCGCTCGTCTGCCTCTACGTCTTGGATGAGACGTCAGGCCGTCCGCTCGGCGGCGCATCGCGTTGGTGGCTCGCGCAATCGCTGCGAGCGCTCGACGCAAGCCTGAAACGGCTCGGCCAGCGGCTGCTGCTGCGTCGGGGCAACGCGACCAGCATCATCCCGCGACTCGCGCGCGAGACGCGGGCCCGCGCCGTTATCTGGAACCGCGCCGCTGACCCGGAATCGGACGCTCGCGACCGCGATGTCGAAACGGCCCTACATGCGACAGGCGTCGAGGCAACCGTCCTGCGCGCCAATCTGCTGGCGCAGCCGGGCGAGATCACCGCGAAAGATGGCGGCCCGGTCCGGGTCTTCACGCCTTATTGGCGGCGCGTACGGGCACTGGGAACCCTGCCCTTGCCGCTGGCCGCCCCGAAGCGGTTATCGCCGGCGCCGCGCATCGAGAGCGAACGGCTCGAAGACTGGAACCTCGAACCGTCAACGCCGGACTGGGCCGGCGGACTACGCGACAACTGGACGCCCGGCGAAAATGCTGCCCGTGCGCGGCTTGCTGACTTTCTCGACACCGCGAACGGCTACGCAGGAAACCGCGACCGTCCCGACCTGCCCGCGACCTCGCGGCTGTCGCCGCATCTACGTTTTGGCGAAGTCAGTGCCAGAGAGGTCTTCCATGCCGCGCAGACGGCGGCCGAACAGGATCGCGCACCACGGCGCGATGTCGAGAAATTCCACAGCGAACTCGGCTGGCGCGATTTTTCCTATCAGTTGCTGCGTCACCATCCCACGCTCGCCACCGCTAATTTTCAGCCGCGATTTGACGCCTTCCCCTGGCTCGATGACGAACCCGCACTGCGCGCCTGGCAACGCGGCCGCACCGGATATCCGGTCGTCGATGCCGGCATGCGCGAATTGTGGACGACCGGCTGGATGCACAATCGCGTGCGCATGATCGTCGCATCATTTCTCGTCAAGCATCTGCTGATCGACTGGCGACACGGCGAGCAATGGTTCTGGGACACGCTGGTCGATGCCGATCCGGCCAACAATCCGGCGAACTGGCAATGGGTCGCAGGTTGCGGCGCCGACGCCGCGCCGTACTTTCGGATTTTCAATCCCGTCTTGCAGGGCGAAAAATTCGACCCGGATGGCGACTATGTGCGGCGCTGGGTGCCGGAACTCGCCACTCTGCCAAACAAGCTTATTCACTCGCCCTGGGCCGCGACGCCGCTCGAACTCGCCGGAGCCAGCGTCGAACTCGGCAAGCACTATCCCGCGCCGATCGTCGACCATGCCGCTGCGCGCCAGCGCGCGCTCGATGCTTTCAGAACAACGAAGAGCGGTTAAGACCGGGCTGGCGCGCGATTGACCAGAAACACTGCGAGGGCGCAAACCACCATGCCGGAAATGGAAATGGCGTCGAGTTTCTCGCCGAACAACGCATACGCCATCAGCGCGGTAACCGACGGCACCAGGTAGAACAGGCTGGCGAATTTGGCGGATGCGGAGCGGCGGATCAGCCAATACATCAGTGTCACCGCGCCAATCGACAGCACCAGCACCAGCCAGACGATCGCGAAGACGAACTCGCCGGTCCAGTTGATCGATCGCGTTTCAAAGGCCAAGGCCGCGAGCACGAAAAAAGCGCCCGAGGCGAGATATTGCACCAGATTGCCGTAGCGCCAGTCGATGCCGCCGCCGAACCGCTTCTGATACATGGTACCGACGGTGATGCCGATCAGCGACACGACACTCGCCGACCAGCCGAGCAGCGTTCCGGAACCGAGCATCGTGCGGTCGTGCAGCACCAGCATGACGCCGGCAAGACCGATGGCGAGACCGAGCCATTGCACCGGACGTACCTTTTCGCCGAGCCACAGATTGGCGATGGTCGCCATCAACAGCGGCTGCAACCCTGGGATCAGCGCCGAGATTCCGACCGGAACGCCGTTGAAGATCGCGGTGAACACCCCGCCGAGATAGAGCCCATGTACCAGCATGCCGGTCATCGCGCTGTGGCCGATCTCGGCGCGCGTGAGCCGCGGCGCGGAACTCACCCAAGCGATCACCGCGAGCGCGGCGACCACGAAGCCCATGCGGACGGCGAGAAAGGTCATCGGCTCGGCATAGGGCAAGCCATAGCGCGCGCCGATGAAACCGGTGCTCCACAGCACGACAAAGATCACGGGTGCGAAAGCAACGATGGCGGCTTCGCGCGACATTCAGGGATTCCCGGCAGCGACACCACCGGACGACCGTGCCGGTGGGCCCACGGCTATAGCACTCTCCAACCGGCAACGCTCCCCCGCCCACGCATAGGCGGAGTGTCGAGGTGCGGACCGGCGGTTGCGCTCCGGGCTTTCAGGGCCCGAAGGCAGGATCGATCGGCACCCGGTAGCCGTTGGCAAGCCGGTTCGTCTCATTGGCCATGCCGGTCACCGCCATCACCTCGCCGAACATCGCGTCGGTCATGCCGGCCTTGCGCGCGGCGGCGGTGTGGCTCGCGATACAGTAACCGCAGCCATTGGTGACGCTGACGGCAAGATAGATCATCTCCTTGGTCAGCGGGTCGAGCGCGCCCGGCGCCATCACCTCCTTGATACTCTCCCAGGTGCGCTTGAGCGTCGCCGGATCGTGCGCGAGATATTTCCAGAAATTGTTGACGTCCGGGACGTTGCGGCTCGTCTTGATGTCGTCATAGACGGCTCGCACCGCGGGTGACGCGTCGGCATATTCGATCGGCGTTAATTTGCTCATGATGGCTCCTGGCGCGTACGGCATGTCACGTTGACCGTGCGAGCGAATCATGGCCGGGATCGCCGGAATTGCAATCGCCCGACCGGCGAGCGGTAACGAGCCGCAGAATTACAAGTTCAGGAGCGACCTACGAGATTGTGATGGCCCGGCACGGGATTGTGAGGCCACCGATGCCGAAAGTCTTGCTAACGGATCGGCAGCTAACCAGAGCAAGTCATACGAAACACACGTCTTTGCCAACCCCTGGAGCCATCCATGCTGACACGCCGAACCGTTCTCTCTGTGGCAGCGACCCTCGCGGCGCTGTCGCTCACCTCCGCCACGCATGCCGCGGACAGCAAGCCGTTCGATCAAAAGGCCTTTGAAGCCGCCCAAGCGGCCGGCAAGCCGATCCTGGTCGAAGTCTACGCGCCGTGGTGCCCGACCTGTCGCGCGCAGGCCCCGATCCTGACCAAGCTCGGCGGTTCCGCAAAGTTCAAGGACGTCGTTCGTTTCAAGGTCGATTTCGACGGCCAGAAGGACGTCTTGAAGACATTCAAGGTCAACGTGCAGAGCACCCTGATCGCCTTCAAGGGCAAGAAAGAAGTCGGACGCTCCAGCGGCGACACCAATGCGGCCTCGATCGAGGCGCTGTTCGCCAAGGCGATCTGAGCGGACGCGCGCAACGCAATGGCTGAAGCCGGTCTCGCTCTGCTCGCAGGACTTCTTTCGACGCTGTCGCCCTGCGTGCTGCCGATCCTGCCGATCGTGCTCGGCGCGGCGCTGACCGAACACCGTCTCGGCCCCGTGGCGCTTGCCGCGGGGCTTGCCATTTCATTCGTCACCATCGGTCTGCTGATCGCCACCGTCGGCTTCGCGATCGGGCTCAACCAGGATGTGTTCCGCTACGGCGCCGCCGTCCTGTTGATCGCCATCGGCGGCGTGCTGCTGGTGCCGGCCTGGCAGGCGCGGCTTGCGGTCGCCGCCGGGCCGCTCGGCAACTGGGTACAATCGCAGAACGACGGGATGCCGCGGCGTGGCCTTGCCGGCCAGTTCGTCCTTGGTCTCCTGCTCGGCGCGGTCTGGATTCCCTGCGTCGGCCCGACGCTTGGCGCCGCCTCGATCTTGGCCGCCAAGGGCCAGGATCTCGGCCGCGTCGCCACCGTCATGTTCGTATTCGGCATCGGTGCCGCGCTGCCGCTGCTCGTGCTCGGCATGCTGTCGCGCGAGGCGATGATGCGCTGGCGCGACCGCATGATGTCTGCCGGCCATCGCGGCAAAATCGCATTGGGCTTCATGCTGGTCGCGATCGGGATGCTGATTTTGACCGGCGCCGACAAGCGACTGGAGACCTATCTGGTCAACGTTTCGCCGGCATGGCTCACCGAACTGACGACAAGATATTAACGTCTCACTTGATCGCTGCGTAGGTTTCCGGCTTGAAGCCGACCACGAGCTTGCCGCCGGGCAGTTCCAGCACCGGGCGCTTGATCATCGAGGGCTGCGCCAGCATCAGCTTGATCGCCTTGGCCTCGGTGACGTTCTCTTTGTCCTTGTCGGGCAGTTTCTTGAACGTCGTGCCGGCCTTGTTAAGCAGCGTCTCCCAGCCAGCCTTCTTCGCCCAGGCTTCGAGTTTCGCCTTATCGATGCCCTTGGTCTTGTAATCGTGGAACTCGTAGGCGACGCCCTTCTTGTCGAGGACAGCGCGCGCCTTCTTCATGGTGTCGCAGTTCTTGATGCCGTAAATCGTGATCGCCATCGGTTCCTGACCCGTCGATGCCGGCTCAGGATGGCCGCACCGTACCGGCAACGCCAGCCCGCCCCTGCCCTTGTCCACCGCCGCGCCAAAGGCGCATCCGGGCGCTCTTGACGGATTTGGACGTATGTCCTATTTATTTGGACATCTGTCCAATACGGCAATGTGCCACGTCACCGGAGTTCGAAATGTCTGCGCCGATCGATGTCTACCTTTGGGCGACGCCCAACAGCTGGAAAGTCACCATTGCGCTTGAGGAAATGGGCCTGCCTTACAACGCCAAACCGGTCGCCATCGTGAAAGGCGAGCAGTTCAAGCCCGAGTTCCTGGCAGTGTCTCCCAACAACCGCATTCCGGCGATCGTCGACCCGCAAGGCCCGGATGGGGCACCTGTCTCGGTGTTCGAATCCGGCGCCATTCTGAGCTATCTCGCCCGCAAGACTGGCCAGTTCTACCCGGCTGACGAGCGCGGCCGCACCGAAGTCGAGCAATGGCTGTTCTGGCAAATGGCCGGCGTCGGTCCGATGTTCGGCCAGGCGAGCCACTTCCGGATTTACGCGCCCGCTCTCGTCGACGATCCAGTCAAGATCGATTACGCGACCAAGCGTTACGACAACGAGGTGAGCCGGCTTCTCGGTGTGCTCGACGGACGGCTCACCGGCCGCAGCTTTGTCGCCGGCAATTACTCGATCGCCGACATGGCGATCTATCCCTGGGCCGCTTTCGCCGCCCACCTCGGCCAGGATCTCGAGGCCTTTCCGCGCGTGCAGGCCTGGCTGACCCGGGTCGGCACCCGGCCTGCGGTAAAACGCGGCATGGCGGTCGGCGCCGACCTGCCGCGCAACTCGCCACCGCCGGGCAGCCCGGAACAACGCGAATTCCAGCGCGCTTTGTTCGGACAAAACGCCCAGACGCTCGCCGCCGCGCGCGCAGAGCAACGTTCATCGACATGAGAGGGAGCGATATGCGCGACAAGTCGACCCGCGACCACATCGTCGAGGCCGCCGACCTGCTGTTCTATCACAACGGCTTCGAGCACACGTCGTTTGCTGACATTGCCGACGCGGTGAAAATTTCGCGCGGAAATTTCTATTACTATTTCAAGACCAAAGACGACATTCTCGACGCCGTGATCGAGGCAAGGCTGGCGGACACGCGCGGGATGCTTGAGCGCTGGGAGCGCGAAGGGCAGACACCGGGCGACCGCATCCGCGCCTTCATTCATATTCTGATTGCCAATCGCGCAGACATCAAACAGTTCGGCTGCCCGGTCGGCACGCTCAACACCGAACTCGCCAAGCTCGATCACGGCTCGCGCGCCGAAGCGGCCGCCCTGTTCACGCTGTTCCGGAGCTGGCTCCGCAAGCAGTTCACCCTGCTCGGCCGCAAGCAGGATGCCGACGCGCTTGCCATGCATGTGCTGGCCATGAGCCAGGGCGTCGCGACGCTCGCCAATACCTTTCACGACGACAAGTTTATCGAGCGTGAGGTCGAGCGCATGTACGACTGGCTGACCTCTTATACCGGCGATGTGACGCCGAAGCCGCGCTCATCGCGCGCCAACTGAATGGAGTGTTTCCCAATGTTCATCGTGCTGCTTCGATTTGCCGGCGACAAGGCCAAGGCCGGCCAGTTCATGGACGGCCACAACGCCTGGATCAAACGCAACTTCGACGACGGCGTCTTTCTGCTGGTCGGCACTCTCAAGCCGGCGCTCGGCGGCGGCATCCTCGCGCATAACACGACGCGCGCCGACCTTGAGCGCCGCGTCAGCGAGGATCCTTTTGTCGCCGAGGGCGTCGTGGCTGCCGAAATTCTGGAATTTGCACCGGCAAAGGCCGACGAGCGGCTGGCGTTTCTGCTCGGTCAACCGGCGACGTCATAGCGGGCGTCGCCTTGGACGCGCGCGCCCTTCATGGTGCCGGAGTTCTTGATGCCGTCGATGGTGGTGGGGATGGGTCCCCGCCTCATCTTGCCTTATCGTGAAAAGCCGCCAGGCTATCCCGCGCCCAAGCGCCATCCACGATTTTGTGTGCAGCGGCGCCCTTCCCATGACGTTGCCAGCAACCTAAATCAGGGCGTACGCACGCCGTGGTCAGGAGCAATTCATATGAGCAGCACGTCCGAATACACGCCGCCGAAGGTCTGGACCTGGAACAAGCCGAACGGCGGCAAGTTCGAGAGCATCAACCGCCCGACTGCCGGCGCACAATTTGAGAAAGAATTGCCAGTCGGCCGCCATCCCTTGCAACTTTATTCTCTGGCCACACCGAACGGCCAGAAGGTCACCATCTTGCTCGAGGAACTGCTGGCGCTCGGCCACAAGGGCGCGGAGTACGACGCCTGGCTGGTCCGCATTCACGACGGCGAGCAGTTCGGCTCGGGCTTCGTTTCGGTGAACCCCAATTCCAAGATTCCGGCGCTGATGGACCGCAGCGGCGCGAAGCCGATCCGCGTGTTCGAATCCGGCGCGATCCTGACCTATCTCGCCGAGAAATTCGGCGCCTTCCTGCCGGCCGAACCGGCCGCGCGCGCGGAGTGCCTGTCCTGGCTGTTCTGGCAGATGGGCTCGGCGCCCTATCTCGGCGGCGGCTACGGCCATTTCTATCACTACGCGCCGTACAAGATGGAATATCCGATCGACCGCTTCGCGATGGAGGTGAAGCGCCAGCTCGACGTGCTCGACCGGCAGCTTGCCGACAACAAGTATATCGCCGGCAACGACTACACCATCGCCGACATGGCGATCTTCCCGTGGTACGGCGGCATGGTGAAGGGCTGGCAGTACGGCGACAGCGCGACGTTCCTGAGCACGCACGAGTACAAGAACGTGAACCGCTGGGCCGACATGCTGCTGGAACGGCCGGCCGTCAAGCGCGGCCGCATGGTCAACCGCATCTCGGGCGACCCGGCGATGCAGCTTCACGAACGCCACGACGCCAGCGACTTCGACACCAAGACGCAGGACAAGGTGGCGGCGAAGGCAAGTTAGGCGCCCCACGCGGGCCGTCGCAGGACGGCCCGCACGGCGCTTCGCCGAACTTCAGTCCGGCGGCGCGGTCA
>JBFWZV010000055.1:0-20893 GCA_050184975.1 Pseudolabrys sp.
GGCCTTCGGATTGAGAACCTTGAACGAGGCGCCGATCAGGCCGTCGACGAAATCAATCTCCGAACCTGCAATGTATTCGACGGAGACGGAGTCGATCAGCACGGTGGCGCCGTCGCGGGAAATCACCAGATCGTCTTCGGCTCTGGCGCGCTCGATATCGAACTTGTACTGAAAGCCGGAACAGCCGCCGCCTTCGACGCTGACGCGCAGCATCGCTCCCGGCGCCTCGCCTTTGAGGATCTCGCCGATCCGGCGGGCGGCTCGCTCGCTGACAGTCACGCTTGCGGTCTGGTCCGTCATCATGTCGCAGCCGTATCCCGTAAGCCTCGCAACACCCCGTTACTAGTCCGTCACTTGGCAGGGCAGGTTCCAGATAGTTAAGTGCGCAAGTCTCGAACGTCAATTCGTGCCAGGCAGGCCTGAGAGGGACTGAAAACATGGCGATTGTGGCCGGATGCGAGCGCGTGGCCTATGCGGCAGACCCCGGCCGCTCGCGCGGGCGGCTACGCGCCGAGCCGCCTAGCATGAGTCGCAACGACTTCCGCCGCGACTGCGACCGCATCATCCATTCGACCGCGTTCCGGCGGCTCGCCCACAAGACGCAGGTGTTCGTCTTTCACGAGGGCGACCATTTCCGCACCCGGCTGACCCATACCCTGGAAGTGGTCCAGATTGCGCGCTCGATCGCGCGGGCGCTCGGCCTTGACGAGGATCTCGCCGAGGCGCTGGCGCTCTCGCACGACCTCGGTCATCCCCCGTTCGGCCATGCCGGCGAGCGGGCGCTTGACGCCTGCCTCGTCCACGATGGCGGCTTCGATCACAACGCGCAGGCCCTCAAGATCGTCACGGCTCTCGAGCGGCGTTATCCGGCTTACGATGGACTCAATCTGACCTGGGAGACGCTTGAGGGGCTCGTCAAACACAACGGTCCGTTGACCGATCGCGCCGGCAATCCGGTCGGCCGTTATCGCGAACATGGCGTGCCGGAGACGATCGGGAGTTACATTCGTGTGCAGGATCTCGAACTGTGGAGCTTCGCCAGCGCCGAGGCGCAGGTGGCCGCGATCTCGGACGACATCGCCTATAACGCCCACGATATCGACGACGGCCTTCGCGCAGGGTTGTTCGAAGTGAACGACTTGACTGTCGTGCCAGTGATCCAGGACATCATCAGGGAAATTGATCGCAAGCATGCGGTGATCGACGAGGCGCGGCGCGTTCATGAGTTGATCCGCCGCCTCATCACGGTGCTGATCGAGGACGTGGTTGCGGAGGCGCGCCGCCGCGCTGGCGCGCTGGCGCCGAATTCTGTGGACGATGTTCGTTCTGCACCGGCGCCACTGGTTGGTTTTTCTGCTGCGATGACCGCCGCCGATGTCGCCATCAAGGGATTCCTTTATCCGCGGATGTACCGGCATAGCCGGGTTATGAGAATCATGGGCGATGCGGAAGCGGTCGTGCGCGACTTGTTCTCCCACTTCGACCGCAAGCCGCACGATTTGCCGTCCGATTGGGGCGTCGAGCTCGACGGCATGGACGGTGCGGGCCGGGCTCGTCGTATCGCCGATTACATCGCGGGAATGACCGACCGCTTTGCACTGATCGAGCATGCGCGGCTCTTCCCGAACACGCCCGAGTTGCGGTAATAGCCAGCCGTGATGAATCATTAGGACTTTTCAGGCAATTTTGACTCCTGTCCTGTCCGTGCGGCAGCCCGCAGCCGTCCCGTCTGAAACGGCCCCGACCGAGATCCAGAACATTGCCGGACCTTCCGACCAATATCTTCGCAACCATGCTTGAGCGCGTGCGCCATGCCAGCGCCGCAGTGCTTTCCGGAAATCCCGATGTCTCTCGCATCGTAGTCGAGCCGCCGCGCGATCCCACCCATGGCGACATGGCGACCAATGCCGCGATGGTGCTTGCGAAAGAAGCCGGCAAGAAGCCGCGCGAACTCGCGGAAGCGATCGCAGCGCAGCTTGCGTCCGATTCTCTGGTGGAAAAAGTCGAGGTCGCGGGCGCCGGCTTCATCAACCTGTCGTTGAAGGCGCAGGCCTGGATCGACGAGTTGCGCGCCGCGATTATCGCGGGCGAGAAATATGGCGCGAGCACCATCGGCGCCGGCGAAAAAATCAACGTCGAATATGTTTCCGCCAACCCGACCGGACCTTTGCATGTCGGTCACGGGCGCGGCGCGGTGTTCGGCGACGCCCTGTGTAACCTGCTCGCCTATTCAGGTTACGCGGTGACGCGCGAGTATTACGTCAACGATGCCGGCGCGCAGGTCGATGTGCTCGCGCGCTCGGCCTTCCTGCGTTACCGCGAGGCGCTCGGCGACGACATCGGTGAAATTCCCGAGGGGCTTTATCCCGGCGACTATTTGAAAGAGTGCGGCGAAGAGCTCGCCAAGGATTACAATCAAGAGCTCAAGCAGATGTCGGAGGCGGAGTGGCTGCCGATCGTGCGTATACGCGCCGTCGACATGATGCTCGCCGAAATCCGCAACGACCTGATGGGTCTCAACGTGGTGCCCGAGGTTTTCTTTTCGGAGCGGTCGCTGATCGAAGGCGAGTTCGACCCGTTCGCGCAGCAGGACGACAATAAGCCCAAGGACCAGGTCGCCGAGACGATCAAGGCGCTACGGGCGCAGGGGCATATCTACGAGGGCCGGCTGCCGCCGCCCAAGGGTGCGCCGGTCGAGGACTGGGAAGATCGGGAGCAGACGCTGTTCCGTGCGACCGCCTTCGGCGACGATATCGACCGGCCGCTGATGAAATCGGACGGCAGCTATACCTACTTCGCCTCCGATATCGCCTATCACAAGTCCAAGATCGATCGCGGCTTTCTGAACCTGATCGACGTCTGGGGCGCCGATCACGGCGGCTATGTCAAGCGCATGCAGGCCGCGGTCGCGGCGGTCGGCGGCGGCGAGGCGACGCTGGACGTCAAGGTCGTGCAGCTCGTAAAGCTGTTGCGTGCGGGTGAGCCGGTAAAAATGTCGAAGCGCGCCGGCGACTACATCATGATGCGCGACGTCGTGAAGGAAGTCGGCCGCGACGCGGTGCGCTTCATGATGCTCTACCGCAAGAATGACGCGCCGCTCGATTTCGACCTTGCCAAGGTCATCGAACAGTCGCGCGACAATCCGGTGTTCTACGTTCAGTACGGGCATGCTCGTGCGCAGTCGGTGTTCCGCAATGCGCGCGAAGTTGTTTCGGCGCTGCCGACTGACAAAGCGGAGCGGCGGGCCTGGCTCGCCAAGGCGCATCTCGACGCGCTGAACGATCCCGGCGAACTCAGTCTGATCCGGCATATTGCGCAATACCCGCGCATGCTCGAGGCCGCCGCGGTCGCCCATGAACCGCACCGGGTAGCGTTCTATCTTTTTGAACTTGCAAGCGAATTTCACTCGCAATGGACGCGAGGAAATGACTTGCCTCATTTACGCTTCATTATCCAAAATAATCCAGAAGTGACGATGGCTCGGCTCGCGCTTGTGCAAGGCGTCGCCGGTGTCTTGGCGTCGGGACTGGCCCTGCTCGGGGTCGCGGCGCCGGAAGAGATGCGATAAATCGTCGACCGGGCCGGCACTGGTCTGAATTCATGCCGGTCATGCGATAACGACGCCAGCATTCGGGGACCTGATGGCGGACGACGGCTACCGAAAACCTTTACGCGCTGACGACTCGTTCGGGCGGACGACAGGCGCGTCAGCGTCGTCCGGTGCGAACGATCCGCTCGCAGAACTTGCGCGTCTTATTGGTCAGACCGATCCCTTTGCCGAATTCGGACGCAACCAGCGTGCGGCGGACGCGCCGCAGGAACGGGCAAGCGAGCCGCATATCCCTCGTGCCTTTACGCCGTTCGAGCAGGCCGAGCCAGCGCCGCAGGTCGCTGATCCGTATCAGCAGCAGCAATACGGGCTCCCGCTGGCGGCACAGCCGAACGCGCCGGCCGATTACCCACCGCCGGTTGCCGCTCAAAGGTTCCACGATGGGCAGGGCTACGATCCGGGCACCTTCGCACCTGAACAGCTACAGCCGGGACAGGATCTCTATTACGACGACGTTCCGCCGCGCCGTAGCCGCGTCAGCATTCTGGCCATCGCCGGCGTCTTTGCTCTTGCCGTGATCGGAACGGCCGGTGCGCTCGGCTACCGGGCTTTGTTCGGAGGTTCCGGTTCGGCGCCACCGCCCGTCATCAAGGCCGACACGGCGCCCAGCAAGGTCGTGCCGCCGGCTACGACCGCGCAGACCAACAAGCTCATCAATGACCGTATCGGCGATAAGGTGCAGGGTGAGCGGCTGGTGTCGCGCGAGGAGGCGCCCGTCGATCTTGCCCGGCAGGCGACACCTGCAGCGATGGCCGGTGGTGCAGCCAGCGGCAGTACGACCGGTTCCGCCGTGCAGAGCCCGCCCGGCGGCAATAACGCGCTCTACGAGCCGAAGAAGATCAAAACGATTGCGATACGGCCCGATCAGCCCGGCGTTCCCTCGGCGGCCGACGCGGCGGCGACCGCGCGTACCGCAGCGGCGGTTGCCCCGCCGCAGCCGGCCGCGCGGCCCGGCAACGGTCCGTTGTCAATCGCCGCAATTGCGGAGCAAAACGACGACCGCCCGGTGGCCCGTCCGGCGGCGCAGTCGCAGGCCCCGCGCGTGTCTTCGAGCGCGCCGCTGGCGCTGACGCCCGGCGCATCGGCTCCGCAACAGCCGGCGCCGGCGGTTCGTACCGCCTCCGCACCTGCGGCGGCCGCGAGCAACGGTAATGGCAGCGGCTATGCGGTCCAGGTGTCCTCGCAACGCAGCGAGGCAGATGCGCAGGCGTCGTTCCGCAACATGCAGGGCCGGTTTCCTGGTCAGCTTGGCGGGCGGCAGGCGATCATCCGTCGCGCCGATCTCGGCAGCAAGGGCGTCTATTACCGCGCGATGGTCGGGCCCTTCGCCAGTTCAGGCGAGGCGACCGAACTCTGCAATAGCCTGAAAGCTGCCGGCGGGCAGTGCATCGTCCAGAAGATTTAAGTCAGCGATCCTTGACCGTCGGTTCCGGGGCGGGCTAATCCGCGCCGATGGCGCCGCGCGCTTTCATTGCCGGAGTTTCCGGTCTCACGCTGACAAACGATGAACGGACCTTCCTGCGGGACGCCGACCCATGGGCCGCGATCCTGTTCAAGCGTAATGTCAGTAGCCGGTCTCAAGTTTCTGAACTGACACGCACAATCCGGGAGGCTTTGGGGCGTGAAGCGGCGATCCTGGTCGATCAGGAGGGGGGCAGGGTGCAGCGGCTCGGACCGCCGGCATGGCCGGCCTATCCGGCCGGTGCGCGTTACGGTGCGCTCTACGACCGCCAGCGCCAAGTCGGGCTCGAAGCCGCCGAGCTTGGCGCGCGGCTGATTGCCAGCGATCTGCGCGAGGTCGGTATCGATACCGATTGCCTGCCGCTGGCGGACGTGCCGGTGACGGAGGGAGATCCAGTGATCGGTGATCGCGCCTACGGCGACCGTCCGGACAAGGTAGCCGACATCGCCGCTGCGGTCGCGCGCGGCCTGATGCGGGGCGGCGTGCTGCCGGTGTTGAAACATCTGCCGGGGCACGGTCGCGCGACAGCCGACAGCCATCTGCGTCTGCCGGTGGTCGATACCCCCCGATCCGAGCTTGAAAAGACCGATTTTGCCGCTTTTCGGCCGGTCGCGGCGCTGCCTTTGGGCATGACCGCACATGTTGTGTTTTCCGCAATCGACCCGACCACACCGGCGACAACATCGGCCACAATGGTGCGCGAAGTGATTCGCGAATGGATCGGCTTCACAGGTTTGCTGATGAGTGATGACGTTTCGATGGGCGCCCTGTCGGGTACGATCGCCGAGCGCAGCCGCGCATCGATCGCCGCCGGCTGCGACGTGGTGCTTCACTGCAACGGCGATCTCGGCGAGATGCGTGCCGTTGCTTCGGAGGCCCCGGAACTGTCCGGCAACGCCTTGCGGCGTGCCGACGCAGCGCTCGCGGCGCGCGGCGCGCCCGATGTATTCGATATCGACGCGGCACGCGCGCGATTTGCGGAATTGATGGCCGGCGGAAGCCCGGCCACAGCCTGATGACGAGCGGGAACGACGTGATGAACGAGACGATCGAAACCAGCATCGACGGCGAGCGGGGCAGCGACGAACCGGCCCTGATGGTCGACGTCGACGGCTTCGAAGGACCGCTCGACCTTCTGCTGACTCTGGCGCGGCAGCAAAAAGTCGATCTCGCAAAAATCTCGATTCTGGCGCTTGCCGATCAGTACCTCATCTTCATCGAGGCCGCGCGCAAGCTACGGCTCGAACTGGCGGCCGACTATCTCGTGATGGCGGCCTGGCTCGCTTATCTGAAGTCGCGACTGCTGCTGCCGGAGCAGGCGCCGGCCGACGGTCCGAGCGCCGAGGACATGGCGCTCGCGCTCGCCAACCGGCTGCGGCGGCTCGAAGCCTTCCGCAATGTGGCGACGCAGTTGATGGAGCGCCCGCAATTCAACCGCGATGTCTTTGGCCGCGGCGCGCCGGAGCCGATCGCCGAGATCAAGCAGTCGGACTACACGGCGACGCTCTACGATCTCCTCACGGCCTATACCTCGCAACGCCAGCGCACCGTGCTGTCGCACGTCCGCTTTGCCAAGCGGAAGGTGTGGTCGCTGTCGGAAGCCCGCGCGGCGCTGGAACGGTTGATTGGCGAAACGTCGGACTGGACGCCGCTCGACAAATACCTCATCAGCTACGTGGTGGAGCCCTCGACGGCGGCGACTGTATTCGCCTCGTCGTTTGCCACTGCGCTGGAACTGGTGCGCGAGGGCGTCGCCGAGATCCATCAAAAACAGGCGTTCGCTCCGCTTTACATGCGCAAGCGTGTCGGCGGGGCGCCCGTCAGCAATAATAGCGTGCAAGATGCGTAGGAATGATGCGTAGGAAAATCAGGGGGAGCCGCCGTCAATGTCGAGCGTGGCCAAGAAGCTCGTGATTGTGCAGGATGAGGAGTCAATTTCCACGGATCGGGTCGATCCGCGGAGCGGGCAGGCGTCGGGCGACATGACGGACGACAACATCAGTGCGGAACAGACAGCGCGGCCGGACGAGCTGCGCATTCTCGAGGCGATGCTGTTTGCCGCCGCCGGGCCGCTCGATGAGTCCGTGCTGGCAAAGCAGTTGCCCGACGGCGTGAAGGTGCGTGACGCGCTGGCGCAGCTCAAGGCCGAGTACGCGACGCGCGGCGTCAATCTGGTGAAGGTCGGCAAGAAGTGGACCTTCCGCACCGCGGGCGACTTGTCGTGGCTGCTGACCAAAAAATCCGTGGAGTCGCGCAAGCTGTCGCGCGCCGCGATCGAGACGCTGGCCATCATCGCCTACCACCAGCCGGTGACGCGGGCCGAGATCGAGGAAATCCGCGGCGTCGTCGCCTCCAAGGGCACGCTCGATGTGCTGCTCGAGACCGGCTGGATCAGGCCGCGCGGCCGGCGCAAGGTGCCGGGCCGTCCACTGACCTATGGAACCACGGAAGACTTCCTCTCGCATTTCAGTCTTGAGGAGGTCGGCGATTTGCCGGGGCTTGAAGAGCTCAAAGGCGCGGGTCTGCTCGACGGCCGCCTGCCGCCGGATTTCTCAGTGCCGATCCCTTCCGATGACGCCGCCTTGCAGGACGACGAAGATCCGCTCGAACCCGGCGATCTCGATCTTGGCCTCGTGCCGCCGGCGTCGCGCCGCGAAGAGTGACGCTCCGAGACTGATTTGCGCCAACACGGTTAATTCGGTCCGGAAAGTGCAGGAATCCGGCACGATGCCGCGCGTTCGAGTCCTTGTTTTTGCCGGGGCGGGAGCCTAGTTTCTCATTTAACCGTTTGGCGGGACAAAGCAAAACAAGCAGCCGGTCGCTGCGGAGGATGAGTGGATGGGTTCCTTCAGTATCTGGCACTGGATCGTCGTAATCGTCGTGGTCCTGCTGCTGTTCGGTCGCAACAAGATTTCCGACCTGATGGGCGACGTCGCTCAGGGCATCAAGGCCTTCAAGAAGGGCATGGCCGACGACGACAAGACGGCGGACGCCAAGGCCGATCCCAAGACGATCGACCACAAAGCCGGTGCCTCGACGTCCAGCGACAATCTCAAGGCGCGCTCGGAGACCTGAGGCAGCCGCGCCTCGGCGCGAAGCCCGCGGGTCACAAAGACGTCGGCTTTCAGGGTCGGGATCGGCGATATGCCCGTCCGAACCGTGCGTGCCGAAGCGGCTTGAACCGAAGCGGTCTGGAGTTGATCTTCCATGTTCGACATCGCCTGGAGCGAGCTGATCATCATCGCGGTCGTCGCGTTGATCGTGATCGGCCCCAAGGAGTTGCCGGGCGTGCTGCGCGGGATCGGCCACTGGATGGGCAAGATCCGCCGCATGGCGTCCGAGTTCCAGGGGCAGTTCCAGGAAGCGATGCGCGAGGCTGAGGTCGCGGACCTGAAGAAGCAGGTCGACGATCTGAGCACAAGCGCCTCCGATCTCACCAATTTCAATCCGATGGCCGAGGCGCAGAAGGAGCTCGACAGCGCCTTCGAAGCGGCCGACAGGTCGCTCGACGCGCCCAAAGAAGTGTCCAAGCAAGACAGCACCGACACATCGCCGCCGCCCGAGCCGTCGGAGACGACGCAGGAGACGGAGCGAGGCATGGCTGATGCCGTCCCCGAGAAGAAGGCCGGGAGCGGCGCATGACGACGGCCGACCGCGACGACAACGAGATCGAGGCGAGCAAGGCTCCTTTGATGGAGCATCTCATCGAATTGCGGTCGCGGCTCATCAAGGCGTTGATCGCTTTCGCCGTCATGTTCGCGTTGTGCTTCGTGTTCGCCAAGCAGATCTACAATGTGCTGGTGTGGCCGTTCACCTGGGTCGCCGGCATCGAGAATTCGAAGTTCATCTACACGGCGCTGCTCGAATACTTCATCACGCAGCTCAAGCTCGCGATGTTCGGCGCTGCCTTCCTGTCGTTTCCGGTGGTGGCGGCGCAAATCTACATGTTCGTTGCGCCGGGGCTTTACCGGCACGAGCGCAAGGCCTTCGTGCCGTACCTGGTCGCGACGCCGGTGTTTTTCGTGCTCGGGGCGATGATGGTCTACTTCTTCGTGATGCCGATGCTGGTGCGCTTCTCGCTCGGCATGCAACAGACCGGCGCCGGCACTGCCGAAATCGCGTTACTGCCGAAGGTCGGCGAATATCTGTCATTGATGATGGCGCTGGTGTTTGCGTTCGGCATCGCGTTCCAGTTGCCGGTGATCCTCACACTGTTGGGCCGCATCGGCGTCGTCAGTTCGCAGATGCTGCGCGAGAAGCGCCGGTATTTCATCGTCGGCGCCTTCGTCATCGCGGCGGTGCTGACCCCGCCGGACGTCATCAGCCAGTTGTCGCTCGCGGTGCCGCTGATGGTGCTCTACGAGGGCTCGATCTGGTCGGTACGGATGATCGAGAAGAAGTCGGCGCCCGCAACCACAGCCGCAAGCTCGACAACCTGACGTTGCCGCACGCGGCGGCAATTCGAATGGATTCGTTCACCGCACGGCAAGGATAGCCGTCAGTTCCGTCGCATTTTCCCAAGCAAATGCCGCCGTTCGGCGCGTTTCGCCGCTATTTTAATCATTCTTTGGGGAGTTTTGACCGATTGTGCTCTGTCACGATCCGGCGCAAATGCCGGCCAAGGGGCTGGCCGAGTTCGACGGTGATGAGTCCGGAACGACAAGCACTGCTGTCCAATCTTGAAGCGGCGTTCGCCAAGCTCACGGCGGCGCAGCGCCTCGCGATTCTGCGCGAGGTGACGGACATGTTTGTCGGCGGCGCGTCCAACTTCACCGGCGAGCAGATCGCCGCCTTCGACGGCATCATGAAGTCCCTGATCAAGGACGTCGACTCCAAGGCGCTGATCGAATTGAGCGGCAAGCTGTCGGCGCTGGATTGCGCGCCCGCCGAAGTAATGGTGCGGCTGTCCTACGACAACAATCTCGCGGTCGCCGGGCCGATCCTCGAGAAGTCGGGCGTGCTGCCGGATGTCGAGCTTGTCAGCGTCGCCAAAACCAAGGGGCAGGGCCATCGGCTGGCGATCGCCGGCCGTGCGCAGATCCGCCCGGTCGTCACCGAGGCGCTGGTCGAATCGGGCGACCGCGCGGTGGTGCGCAAGGTCACCGCCAATGCCGGCGCGGAGTTCTCGGAGAACAGCTTCGTCAAGCTCGTCAACGAGGCGCGCAAGGACCAGGATCTTGCCGGGCTGATGTCCAGGCGCCCGGATGTGCCGGAAGAGTTGCGGCCATTCATCAAGCTGGCGCTGGCCTGACGCGGCCGCGTTCCGCTTTTCATCACAGCCGGTGATAATGGCGCTACAAACGCGCCGCGATTCTGTTTATACGTCCCGCCATGCACGACATCCGCTGGATCCGCGACAACCCGCAGGCGTTCGACAAGGGCCTTGCCCGGCGCGGCCTCGAACCGCTCGCCGACAAGCTCATCAAGCTCGACGAGGCACGGCGCGAGTTCATCACCAAGCTCGAACAGGCGCAGGCCCGCCGCAACGCGGCGTCGAAGGAGATCGGCCAGGCCAAGGCGAAGAAAGATGAGGCGACCGCGCAGAAGCTGATGGCGGAAGTCGCGGAGCTGAAAGAGTCGATGCCGAAGCTGGAAGCGGCGGAAAAGGAAGCGACCGCCGCGCTTGAGAAAGAACTCGCGCAGATTCCCAACACGCCGCTCGATGAAGTTCCCGATGGGAAAGACGAGCACGACAACGTCGAATATCGCGTCTGGGGCAAGAAGCGCGGTTACGCTTTTACGCCGAAGCAGCATTTCGAACTCGGCGAGGCGCTCGGCCAGATGGACTTTGAACTCGCCGCCAAACTGTCAGGCGCGCGCTTCGTGGTGTTGCAGAAGGGACTGGCGCGGCTCGAACGCGCGCTTGGACAATTGTTCCTCGACATGCACTCCGGCGAGCACGGCTATACCGAGGTCAATCCGCCGATTTTAGTGCGTGATGACGCGATGTTTGGGACGGCGCAATTACCGAAGTTCAAGGATGATCAGTTTATCGCACGGTCTGAACAAACGGTTCCTTTAGATGAATTTGAAATTGAGTTTAGCGAGCCAGGTCAGCCCGAATTCAAATTTGTTGGACCTCGCGCAAAAGACTTGGAGAAAAAATGGCAGGGAAAGGTTCTGCTAAAATCAGGTAATGCGCCAATCAAGGAGCAGATGAAGCCAATTATCGAAGACGATTATTGGCTCATCCCCACCGCCGAAGTGCCGCTGACCAATTTGGTGCGCGAGTCGATCGTCGACGAAGACAAGCTGCCGATGCGGTTGACCGCCTGCACGCCGTGCTTCCGTGCCGAAGCCGGTGCAGCGGGAAAAGACACCCGCGGCATGATCCGCCAGCACCAGTTCACCAAGGTCGAACTCGTCTCGATCACTACGCCGGAGCAGTCCAAGGCCGAGCACGAGCGCATGCTCGAATGCGCCGAGAAGGTGCTCCAGAAGCTCGATCTGCACTACCGCGTCGTCACGCTGTGCACCGGAGACATGGGCTTTGCCTCGCAGAAGACCTACGACATCGAGGTCTGGCTGCCGGGCCAGGGCATGTTCCGTGAAATCTCGTCCTGCTCGGTCTGCGGCGATTTCCAGGCGCGGCGCATGAACGCGCGCTATCGCGGCAAGGACGGCAAGGTGAAGGGCCACGTCCACACGTTGAACGGCTCCGGCGTCGCGGTCGGCCGCGCGCTGATCGCAGTCATGGAGACCTATCAGCAGGCCGACGGCTCCATCGTTGTGCCGGACGCGCTCGCGCCCTATATGGGCGGCATGACGACGATCGCGAAGCAGTAGTCTATGCGTATTCTTGTCACCAATGACGACGGCATCCACGCGCCGGGCCTCAAGGCCTGCGAGGAGATCGCGCGGGCGCTGTCCGACGATGTGTGGGTGGTCGCGCCGGAAACCGACCAGTCCGGCGTCTCGCATTCGCTGTCGCTCAACGACCCGTTGCGGCTGCGCGAGGTCGGCGAGCGGCACTTTGCCGTGAAGGGCACGCCGACCGACTGCGTCATCATGGGCGTGCGTCACGTCATGAAGGACAAGCCGACGCTGGTGCTGTCCGGCATCAATCGTGGCCGTAACGCCGCTGAGGACGTGCTCTATTCCGGCACCGTCGCCGGCGCGATGGAAGGCGCGGTGCTCGGCATCCCGTCCTTCGCGCTGTCGCAGGCCTACAGCTTCGACACCAAGCACATGCCGTACTGGGACACGTCGATCCAGTTCGCGCCCAACATCATCAAGCGCATTCTCGACGCCGGCATGCCGCGCGACGTGCTGGTCAACATCAATTTCCCGGACTGCGTGCCGGACGAGGTTGCCGGCATCGCGGTGGCGACGCAGGGCAAGCGCGACCAGGAGCTCCTGCGCATCGAGCCGCGCAAGGATGGCCGCGGCAATCCGTATTTCTGGGTGGCGTTTGGCCGCGGGCCGCTCGCCGAGGCCGGCCACGGCACGGATCTGCGCGCGCTGTCGGAGAAGAAAATCGCGATCACGCCGCTGCGGCTCGATCTGACCGACGAGCCGTTCATGACCCAGCTCGCCGATCTGTTCGACTGACGCAGGCTTCGCGCGGCGCCGCGCGTGCTATCATGGGCCGGCGGGAGAGCGGGCAGTGGCCGATCCTCAACAAGACAAAGCCGGCGCGGCGCGGATGGAGTTCCAGCTAACGCTGCGCGGGCGCGGTATCGCCGACAAGGCGGTGCTGCGCGCGATGGACGAAGTGCGGCGCGAGCGTTACGTCGACGACGGCTTCTCGCGCGACGCCTACGCCGACCGTGCGCTGCCGATTTCCTGCGGGCAGACCATCAGCCAGCCCTATGTCGTCGCCTACATGACCGAGCAGTTGCGCCTCGCGCCGCACCACCGTGTGCTCGAGATCGGCACCGGGTCCGGCTATCAGGCCGCGGTGCTGTCGCGGCTCGCGCGCGAAGTGGTCAGCATCGAGCGCTATCGCACGCTCGCCGACAAGGCGCGGGCACGGCTTGCCGCCGACGGCTACGACAATGTCGAGGTGATCGCCGGCGACGGCTTCTCCGGCGCGCCGGACAGGGCGCCGTTCGACCGCATCATCGTCACCGCCGCGGCCGAAACCGTGCCGGAGACACTGCTCGATCAGCTCACCGAGGGCGGGGTGATGATTATTCCCGTCGGTCCTCGCGACGGCGTGCAACACATCTTCAGGGTTACCAAATCGGAAACGGGCGCGACACGCGAGAAGCTCATCCCCGTGCGTTTTGTGCCGATGTTGCCGGGCCCGGCGCGCGAACTGTGACCTTTTTGCCTGCCGCCGGTTGAAGCGGCGCTGCACCGGAAAACTTAAAACCTTATTTACTCGCGGCGTGTTTATTAAAACCCGACGTTTGTTGCGTACCAGTGAGTAACCACATGCCGCGCCTTTCAGGACCGTCGCGCCCGGTTTCCGGCTCGCGCGTTGCTCTTCTCGCGTTACTCGCGGTCGGCATGGCCGGTTGCTCGGATTCCGGCCGCTTCGATATCGAGAACCCCTTCAAGTCCGAAAGTCGCCCGCAGGCGGCAGGTGACGTGACCGGCTCGGTCGCGACGCGCCCGGCGACATCGGCCACCGTTCAATCGCAGCCGCTGCCGGCCCCGAGCCGGCCGCAGACCGTTGCCGCCCATACCGGCGCGGGCGTGACGCAGGGCGCGGGCGGGCTTGGCACCTATCGGCCGCCGGCGAATGTTCCCGGTAACGACATCACCGGCTCGGTCAATGCACCGAAGCCAGCGACGCCCACCGGCCGTTGGACCTGGGAAGGCGGCACGCCGATCACCGTCGGTGCCGGCGAAACCGTCGAGACGATCGGCCGCCGTCATGGTGTCCCGATGGCGGCCATCCTTCAGGCGAACGGCCTCAACAGCGCAGCCGACGTAAAGCCGGGCCAACGCCTTGTAATTCCGCGCTACGTCCTCGATCAGCAGGCCGCGCGCCCGGTTGCCGCGGCGGCGCCCGTTGCGCCGCAGCCCGCCGCGCCGGCCGCAGTTCCCGCGCGCGCGCAGCCGGCCGGCAACGTTCATGTCGTTCAGCCCGGCGAGACACTGATGGCGCTGTCGCGCCGCTATGGCGTGTCGCTCGGCAAGATCGCGCAGGCGAACAACATTCCCGCCAATACCAAGGTGAATATCGGCGACCGCATCACTATTCCGGGCACCGCTTACGCCGCCGCGCCGGCTCCGCAGCCGCAGGCGCCGAAGATTGCCAGGCCGAACTCAGTGCCGACCCAGAAGGTCACCAGCATTCCGGCGCAGACCGCCAATGTCGCGAAGCCCGAGGCTCCGGCGCAGGACGGCGTGACCCAGTCGGTCGAGCCTGCGGGCGCGATGCCGTCGTTCCGCTGGCCGGTGCGCGGTCGAGTGATCTCCGGCTTCGGTCCGAAGACGAGCGGCCAGCAGAATGACGGGATCAACATCGCGGTTCCGGAAGGCACCGAGGTCAAGGCGGCGGAAGAGGGCGTCGTCGCCTATGCCGGCAACGAACTCAAAGGTTACGGCAATCTCGTTCTGATCCGCCACCCGAACGGTTACGTGTCGGCCTATGCGCACGCCAGCGAATTGATGGTCAAGCGTGGCGACACGATCAAGCGCGGCCAGACCATCGCGCGCGCCGGACAGACCGGCAACGTGACCTCGCCGCAGCTGCACTTCGAAATTCGCAAAGGCTCGACTCCGGTCGATCCTGCCCGCTATCTCGGCGGCGCCTGACCAACCCTTACGAGTCGAGCGGCACGCCGAGCCGGCCCGCCAAATCCTGCACAAACTGCCAGGCGACACGGCCGGACCGCGAGCCGCGCGTCGTTGCCCATTCGAGCGCCTCGCGGCGCAGTGCGTCGCCGGTTTGCGGTATCTTGTAGTGGCCGACATAGCCCTCGACCATCGCGAGGTATTCGTCCTGGCTGCAGCGGTGGAAGCCGAGCCAGAGGCCGAAGCGGTCCGACAATGACACTTTCTCTTCCACCGTCTCGCCGGGATTGATCGCGGTCGAGCGCTCGTTCTCCATCATGTCGCGCGACAGCAGATGCCGGCGGTTCGACGTCGCGTAGAAGATCACGTTGGGCGGCCGGCCCTCGATGCCGCCTTCCAGCACAGCCTTCAGTGACTTGTAGGAGGTGTCGTCGGTGTCGAAGGACAGATCGTCGCAAAACACGATGAAGCGATAGGAAGCTGCGCGTGTCAGCGCCATCAGGTCGGGCAGGCTCTCGATATCCTCGCGGTGAATCTCGATCAGCTTGAGCGGGGACTGATCGCCGCCTTTTGCCAGAATCTGATTGACGGCAGCGTGCGAAGCCTTCACCAACGACGACTTGCCCATGCCACGCGCGCCCCACAACAGCGCATTGTTGGCGGGAAGTCCCTTCGCAAAACGTTCGGTGTTCTCCATCAGCATGTCGCGCATGCGGTCGACGCCTTTCAGGAGCGACATCTCGACCCGGTTGACGTGCGGCACCGCAACGAGCCGCTTGCCGGCCGGATGCCAGACGAAAGCGTCGGCGAACTGCCAGTCCGGTTCGGCGATGCGCGGCGGCGCGAGACGCTCCAGCGCATCGGCGATACGATGGAGAACATCGTCACGATCAACCGACGCCTGCGCGGGGCTGCGTCGTGTTTGTGTCGCTTTGGCGGCGGGCTTGCTCGCGTTGGATTTGCCGGACTTGCGCGGAGTGGATTTTTGTTTGGCCATGGGACGTTCCGATTGGCGTTGCTCTTAGCCAACGGCTGGCGCGCTCGCAACCTTCAGCATTGAAATAACGGCATTTTCGGGCCTTTTCGAGCCCGGCGAGCGTTGCAATTAGGACGGCGGCGGCTATAGTCCGCGCGATCCGCCGAGCCGACGCAACCCGGTCTCGCGCCAATCTTGCCCCGTGTTTCAACTCTTGAGGCTCCGATGCTGATTACACCTGCCTTCGCTCAAGCGTCACCGTTGGGTGCAGACGGCATGCTGACCTCATTGCTGCCGTTCGTTCTGATCTTCGTCATCATGTATTTCCTGATCCTGCGGCCCCAGCAGAAGCGGGTGAAGGCGCATCAGGAAATGGTGAAGAACGTCCGCCGCGGCGACACCGTCGTCACCAATGGCGGGCTGATTGGCAAGGTCACCAAGGTTATCGACGACGAGCAGATCGAGATCGAGATCGGCGAAGGCGTTCGTATCCGCCAGGTGCGGCAGATGCTGTCCGACGTGCGCGCCAAGGGCGAGCCGGTGAAGGACGAGGGCGGCGCGGCCTGACGGCGGCCGGCGCAGCACCCGCAGGGAACGCTAACCCATGCTTCACGTAGCGCGGTGGAAAGCAGCGGCGATCTTGCTGGTGACGCTGGCCGTGTGCCTGTTCGCGGTGCCGAATTTCTTCCCGCCGAAGGTGGTCGACGGCTGGCCGAAATGGGCGCAGCGGCACATCGTGCTCGGCCTCGACCTGCAAGGCGGCTCTCACATCCTGCTTGCAGTCGATACCGTCGCGGTTCGCAAGGAGCAGCTCGAGGCGTTGCGCGACGACATGCGCCGCGTGCTGCGCGACGCGCGGATCGGCTATACCGGCCTCGTCGTGCGCGGTAATAACAGCGTCGAAGTCCGCATCCGCGAAGGCCAGAATGCGGGACAGGCGCTGACGAAACTGCGCGAACTGTCGCAGCCGCTTGGCGGCATCCTCGGCACCACCGGCCAGCGCAATCTCGATGTGGCCGACGAGTCGAACGGCCTGATCCGTCTCACCGTCACCGAGCCCGCAATCGTCGAGCGCGTCCGGCAGGCGGTCGACCAGTCGATCCAGATCATCGAGCGCCGCGTCAATGAACTCGGCACCGTCGAGCCGCTGATCCAGCGTCAGGGTGTCGACCGTGTGCTGGTTCAGGTGCCGGGCCTTCAGGATCCGACGCGGCTAAAGGAACTGCTCGGCAAGACGGCCAAGCTCGATTTCCGGCTGGTCGATTTGTCGATGACGCCGCAGCAAGCGTTGCAAACGCGCGCGCCACCGGAGTCCGAGATCCTGCGCGGCTCCCAGGCGCCGAAGGAGCCTTATCTGATCGAAAAGCGCATCATGGTCTCGGGCGGCGATCTGACCGACGCGCAGCCGGGCTTCGACCAGCGCACCAGCGAGCCGATCGTGTCGTTCCGCTTCAATACATCCGGAGCGCGCAAATTCGGTCAGGTTACGCAGGAGAACGTCGGCAAGCCGTTCGCCATCGTGCTCGACAACGAGGTGATCTCAGCACCGGTGATCCGCGAGCCGATCCTCGGCGGCTCCGGCCAGATTTCCGGCAGCTTCACCGTCCAGCAGGCCAACGATCTCGCGATTCTTCTGCGCGCGGGCGCGCTGCCGGCGCCGTTGACCATCATCGAGGAACGCACCGTCGGTCCCGGCCTCGGCCAGGACTCGATCGAGAAGGGTAAGTTGTCGTCCTATGTCGGCGCCGCGATGGTCGTCATCTTCATGTTCGCGACCTACGGACTGTTCGGGCTGTTCGCCAATATCGCCGTGGCGATCAACGTCGCGATGATCTTCGGCATTCTGTCGCTTCTGAATGCGACGTTGACCTTGCCGGGCATCGCCGGCATCGTGCTCACCGTCGGCATCGCGGTCGATTCCAACGTGTTGATCTACGAACGGATCCGCGAAGAGGTGCGGGCCGGCCGCAGTGCGCTCAACGCGCTCGATGCCGGTTTCAGCCGCGCGCTTGCGACCATTCTCGATTCCAACATCACCACCTTCATCGCCGCCGCCGTCCTGTTCTACATCGGGACCGGACCGGTGCGTGGCTTTGCGGTGACGCTTGGAATTGGCATTCTCACCACGGTTTTCACGGCGTTCACGCTCACGCGGCTGATGGTGGCCTACTGGGTGTGGTGGTGGCGTCCCCAGCGCGTTCCGATCTAACCGGAGGCCCCGTTGCGCCTGCTCCGTATTGTTCCCGACGATACTAAATTCGACTTCATGCGCTTCCGGCGCATCAGCTTTCCGATTTCGGCAGCGCTCTCGATCGTGGCGATCGCTCTCTACTTCTTCGTTGGCCTGAATTTCGGCATCGATTTCAAGGGCGGCACGCTGTTCGAGGTTCAGTCGAAGTCCGGACCGGCCGATATCGCCCAGATGCGCACAACACTTGGCGGGCTCGAACTCGGCGAGGTGCAGCTTCAGCAGTTCGGCGCGCCGACGGATGTTTTGATCCGCATTGCCGAGCAACCGGGCGGCGAGGAAGCCCAGCAGGCCGCGGTGCGCAAGGTACGGGCCGCGCTCGGCGATAGCGTCGAGTATCGCCGCGTCGAAGTGGTCGGCCCGCGCGTATCGAGCGAGCTGCTATCTTATGGCGTGATCGGACTGATCTGCGCCATTCTCGGTATTCTGATTTATCTGTGGTTCCGGTTCGAATGGCAGTTCGCGCTCGGCGCCATGATCGCCAACGTTCACGACTTGGTGCTGACGGTCGGGTTCATGTCGCTGGCGCAGATCGATTTCGATCTCACCAGCATCGCCGCGCTCTTGACGATCCTCGGCTACTCGCTCAACGACACCGTCGTCATCTACGACCGCATCCGCGAGATGCTGCGCCGCTACAAGAAAATGCCGATGGCGGAGATCCTCAACGCCTCGATCAATTCGACGCTGTCGCGGTCCGTCATCACGCACGTTACCGTGACGCTGGCGCTGCTCGCGCTGTTCCTGTTTGGCGGCCAGGCCATCCACAGCTTCACGTCGACCATGTTGTTCGGCGTGGTGCTGGTCGGCACCTATACGTCGATCTTCATTGCGGCGCCGATCCTGATTTATCTCGGTGTCGGAGAGAACCGTGATGCCGCGAGGGACGACAGGCCCTGATGGCCGAGCGGCCACCCGGCAAGCTCCCGCATCTGCCGACGCCGGCGTCAATCGACGCCTACGGTAACGGCGGATTTCGCTTCGGCGGCATGTCGCATCGTGGGTCGTTGCTTTGCTTGCCGGACGGTATTTGGGGCTGGCCGGTCGCGTCGATCTCCGAGATGGACGAGCGAACGCTCGCGCAGGTGTTCGATCAGGCCGGGCAGATCGATATTGTCCTGATCGGCTGCGGGCGCGACGCGGTCCCGCTGACGCTGCATTTGCGCGAACGCTTTCGCAGCCTCGCGATTTCGGCAGACACCATGCCAACCGGCGCGGCGGTGCGTACATATAATATCCTGTTCGGCGAGCGCCGACGGGTCGGCGCCGCGCTGATCGCGGTCGACTGAACATCGCGCTACACTCGCGCGATGGACGCCAACGCCCGATACTGCGAAGCGCAGGTCCGTGAGTTCGCGCGTGACCGCTATCTGGCGACACTGTTCGCGCCGAGCGATCGCCGCGTAGCGCTCTATGCGCTTTATGCCTTCGATATCGAGCTTGCGCGCATCCGTGACCTTGCCCGTGAGCCGATGCCCGGCGAAATCCGGCTGCAATGGTGGCGGGACGTGCTGGAGGGCAAGCGGGACGGCGAGGCGCGCGCCCATCCCGTCGCGGCCATCCTGATGGACACGCTCGACCGATACGGCGTCGACCGCGCCGGCCTGCAGGCGATGGTCGATGCGCGGACGTTCGATCTCTACAACGAGCCGTTTGCCATCATGGACGACTGGCAACGCTATGCGCGGGCGACCCGATGCGAGCTGATCGCGAGCGCCATGCGTGTAATCGCGGGAGAGGTGGAGGTCGGCGCCGGAGTGGCCCGTCATGTCGGGTTCGCCGTTGCCGGTCTCGATAGCCTCCGTGGTCTGCCGCTACATTTGTCGCGCGGGCAGTGTTTCGTGCCGCTCGACGTTCTGAAGGCGTTTGGCGCCAGGCTCGAAGACGGGCTTGCGGGCCGCATGACTCCGGAATGGAAGGTCGCGTTGGCCAGCGTGCGTCAGCACATCAGGGACGATCTCGACGCGGCATTCGCGTCGATCGATGATGTCCCACAGGCAGCGTTGCCCGTGCTGCTGCCGTGCGCTGTCATAAGGCCGATCTTGGCACGAATGGACATGGACAGTAGCAATCCATTGCTTCCGGACGAGCTTCCACAATGGCGGCGGCAATGGCTGCTTTGGCGCGCGGCGCGCAATCCAAGGCGAATATTCGGCTAGCGCGCTACTCGGCGGCGTCGGCGCGTGGGCTGTTGTCTTGCGCAGCAATCCAGCCGTCGAGATCGGCGAGGGCTCGCCGGCAAATCGCACGTTTCTTCGCGACGGATTTCTCCGAACCGCGCAGTCGCTTGCCGTCCGGGCCCTTTGTGGGCGTTTCGGCAAGCGGCGGAAACAGACCGAAATTGACATTCATCGGTTGGAACGAGCGCGGGCCGGCGTCGATGGTATCGATATGGCCTCCGGTAATGTGGTTGACGAGCGCGCCGAGCGCGGTCGTCGGCGGCGGCAGGGCAGGCGCGTTCCCAAGACGCTCCGCCGCCGCGAAGCGGCCTGCAAGCAGACCGACGGCGGCCGACTCCACATAACCCTCACAACCCGTGATCTGGCCGGCAAAACGCAAGCGCGGCATCGCGTGAAGGCGCAACGTCGCATCGAGCAGTTTCGGCGAATTCAGAAAGGTGTTGCGATGCAGGCCGCCGAGCCGTGCGAACTCAGCGTTTTCGAGACCGGGGATCGTCCGGAAAATCCGGACCTGCTCGCCGTATTTCAGCTTGGTCTGAAATCCGACCATATTGAACAGGGTGCCGAGCTTGTTGTCCTGTCGAAGCTGCACAACGGCGTTGGGTTTGACGGCGGGATGATGCCGATTGGTCAGCCCGACCGGTTTCATCGGGCCGTGGCGCAGCGTTTCGCGTCCACGCTCGGCCATCACTTCGATCGGCAGGCAGCCATCGAAATAGGGCGTCGA
>JBFWZV010000056.1:0-20805 GCA_050184975.1 Pseudolabrys sp.
TCGTGCTCCTGCCCTTCGGTCGTGTGCGCCCAGATCTGGATGCGCTGCCCGGCGAGCGGCGCCCCGTCGCCGGCGCGGCGCACGGTCCCGCTCATCAGGAAACCGCCCTTGCCGATCCGGTTCACGATCGGCGCGCCCTTCTGGTAGTTGTTGGAGCCGCCCCACATCGACTGCGTCGGCGCGAGACCCTGTGCGCTCGCGGGCAGCAGGAGCCCGGAAACCCCGGTTGCCAGAACAGAACCGCCAGCGGCGAGGAGATCGCGGCGATTGAGTAGGACGGCGGTCATATCAATTCCTCCTGGTCCACCTGGCGGCCGTGCCGTCGCTCGCCGCATGGGCGGGAACGAGCGCACAACATCCAAAGTCTACCGTGATTGCGGCCAAATTCCAGTTGAGCGCGGTGAAGGCCGCAATAAGGCGCAATAACAGTTCTGTGAAGAGTTGCGGCGGCGGCGCGGCGGAACCCGATCCGTCGAAAGCCGGATTGCGCCGATTCGCTCGCAATGACGTAGTAGTCACGTAGTATGGGCGGTGCCGCGGCTGCCGGTGCTGCATAACCGCAAGAGGTGGTTCTCTCAATGGCGAAGATCAAGGTGACGAATCCGGTCGTCGAAATGGACGGCGACGAGATGACCCGGATCATCTGGCAGCTTATCAAGGACAAGCTGATCCACCCTTATCTCGACATCGACCTGCTTTATTACGACCTCAGCGTCCAGAAACGCGACGAAACCAGCGACCAGATCACCATCGACGCCGCCAATAAAACCCGCGAGGTCGGCGTTGCCGTCAAATGCGCCACGATCACGCCGGACGAAGGCCGCGTGAAGGAATTCGGCCTCAAGGAGATGTGGCGTTCGCCGAACGGCACCATCCGCAACATTCTCGGCGGCACGATTTTCCGCGAGCCGATCATCTGCAAGAACGTGCCGCGCCTGGTGCCCGGCTGGACCCAGCCGATCATCATCGGCCGCCATGCCTATGGCGACCAGTACCGCGCGACCGACTTCAAGTTCCCCGGCAAGGGGACGCTGACCCTCAAATTCACCGGCGACGACGGCAAGGTGATCGAACGTGAGGTGTTCAAGGCGCCCGCCTCCGGCGTCGCCATGGCGATGTATAATCTCGACCAGTCGATCCTCGACTTCGCCCGCGCCGCGATGAGCTATGCGCTGGCGCGCGGCTATCCGCTGTATCTCTCCACCAAGAACACCATCCTGAAACAGTACGACGGCCGCTTCATGGAATTGTTCCAGCAAGTGTTCGACGAGGAGTTCAAGGCGAAGTTCGCCGAGAAAAATATCACCTACGAGCACCGGCTGATCGACGACATGGTCGCCGCCGCGCTCAAATGGTCCGGCGGCTATGTCTGGGCCTGCAAGAACTACGACGGCGATGTGCAATCCGACACGGTCGCGCAAGGCTTCGGCTCGCTCGGCCTCATGACTTCGGTGCTGATGACGCCGGATGGCAAGGTGGTCGAGGCGGAAGCCGCGCACGGCACCGTAACGCGCCACTATCGCCAGCACCAGAAGGGCGAGCAGACCTCGACCAATTCGATTGCCTCGATCTTCGCCTGGACCCGCGGCCTCGCCCACCGGGCGAAGCTCGACGACAACGCGCCGCTGGCGAAGTTCGCCGCAACGCTGGAGAAAGTCTGCGTCGACACCGTGGAGTCCGGCTTTATGACCAAGGATCTCGCGCTGCTGGTCGGGCCGGACCAAAAGTGGCTCACCACCACCGGCTTCCTCGACAAGGTGGACGAGAACCTGAAAAACGCGATGACGGCCTGACGTCGGGCCCGGCCGCGCTCAGTGGCGGCCCGGCGCCGGCTGCTGCTGCTCGGCGAGTTCCGCCTCGGCCCGGTCGAGCCGTTCGATTTCCTCCGCGCGCATCAGATCGATCCGGCGCTGCGCGGCTTCGTCGGGCATGTCGAGCGACTCAAGCAGCCGCCCGGTCAGTTGCAGGCTCGCCTCGACCATCTCCGGAATGACGCCATAGGCGCCGCGCCGCACCAGCCGCGCCGCGTGCTGGGCATCCGCCGCGCGGGCGAAGATCAGCGCGCTGCGGTTGATCCGCCGCGCCGCGCCGACCATGCGCTCGGCCGCCGCGCGATCGCTGACCGTGACGACGAAAGCCCGCGCCTGCCCGGCACCGAGCTTCTCCATCAGCTCCGGCCGCGACGCATCGCCGTAAAAGACCGGATGGCCGGCAAGCCGCAGTTCGGCGACGCGGTCGCCGTTGGTATCGAGCGCAACGAACGGCACACGCTCCTCGGTCAGCGCCCGTGCGATCATCTGCCCGACCCGGCCATAGCCGCCGATCACCACATGATTTTCCAGATCCATCGCTTCCGGTGTGCTGGCAACGCGGGCGCTGTCGGCCCGTTCGAGCCGGATGGAGAGCTTGCGCGCATAACCCGCAAGCAGCGGTGTCAGCATCATGCTCAGGCCCACCACCGCGACCGTCCCCGCCGAGACGCGCGCGGAGAGCAGCCCGCCGGCGGTCGCCACGCCGATCACGACAAAGGCGAATTCACCGGCCTGCGACAACAGCAGCGCAAGTTCGGCGGCAAGCGGCCTTGCCACACCGAAGGCGCGGCTGACGCCGTACATCACCGCCGCCTTGCCGGCCATCAGCGCCGCCACCGCAAGCACGATCCAGACAAGGTCTGTGACGACGTTAACGACATCGACCTTGGCACCGACCGTGATGAAGAACACGCCGAGCAGCAGGCCCTTGAACGGGTCGAGGTCGGTCTCGATCTGGTGTCGTACCTCGCTGTCGGACAGCAGCATGCCGGCAAGAAACGCGCCGAGCGCGATCGAAAGCCCGATCGCCCCGGTTCCGAAGCTGAACGCGACGAGGATCAGGAGCGCGATCGCGATCATCAGGTCGCGGCTGCCGGTGCGCATGGCCGAGCGCAACAGCGGCGCCACCACGAAGCGGCCGGTGGCCATAATCGCCGCCACGGCAACAAAGCCGACCGCAAAGGGCAGGATCACGTCGACAAGACCCCGGCCCTGCTCGCTATTGGCAAAGATGCCGACCACGAACAGGATCGGCACCACCATCAGATCCTGGAACAGCAGCACCGAGAGCGCGATGCGGCCGACCGGCTGGGCGACGCGATGCTGGGCTTCGAGGATCTGCATCACGATGGCAGTCGACGACAGCGCAAGGCAAAGCCCGAGGATCAGCCCGGCTGGCGGCGGCGCCACCGCGACGCGCACCGCGGCTCCGATCACGACGGCGGAGATCGCGACCTGCGCGAGACCGACGCCGAGCACGTAGCGGCGCAACTGCCACAGCCGCTGCACCGAGACCTCGAGGCCGAGCAGGAACAGCATGATGACGATGCCGGCTTCGGAGAGCAGCTCGGCGTTGCGCGGATCGTTGAAGGTGACGTAGCGGATCCAGTCGTAGTCGGCGGCAAAGCGGCCAAGCCCGCCGGGGCCGAGTGCAACGCCTGCGATCAGAAAGCCGAGGACGGTGCCGATCCGCGCGCGATGGAACAGCGGGACCAGAATGCCGGCGACGACGAGAAAAAGGACAATGCCTTGCGGGTTCGGGGCGTGCTCCACGCGAATCATCCATTACGACAGGATTGCCGCTGTGTGCCGTAAGGCGCACGCCGGCGCAACGTTGACGCGGCGCCTAATTCACGCCCTTATCGGCCGACGCCTCGATTTCTTCGCTGACGATATCGCCCTGCGGCGAGACCCGCTCTCGTCCGACGCGTCTCTCCACAATTTCCTTGATGCGTCGGGCGATCCGCGGATCGCGCTTCATCAAGGCACGCAAATCCTGCGCGTCGAGCACCAAAAGGCTGGTCCGGCTCAACGCCGTCACCGTGGCGGAGCGCCGCGCGCGCCGCAACACCGCCACCTCGCCAAAAAAATGGCCAACGCCGAGCCGGACCTTTTCCTTCTTCTTCAGATCGATCTCCACTTCGCCAGCCGCGATGAAATACATCGAATGGGCGACGTTGCCGCGGCGGACGATGATTTCTCCGGCGTCCACCGTCTGCGCCCGCAGGAGCTGCATGACGTCGGAAATTTCTCCGGCGTTCAGCTCGGCAAACAGCGGCACGCGTGCCACCATGCTCCAGGTGACGACGAAATCGCGCCGGTGGATCTGGTCGGCGAAGGCGGTCGCGATAATGCCGACCGGCAGCGCGATAATGACGAGACCGAGCACGACCACTCCGGTCGCGATGATCTTGCCGCCCACCGTGAGCGGAACGACGTCTCCATATCCGACGGTCGTGAGCGTCACCAGCGCCCACCACAACGCATCGGGAATGGTGCCGAGCTTGTCCGGCTGCACGTGACGCTCCGCCAGATGGATGAGTGTCGCGGCGACCAGTGCCATGCCGAACAGAATGACCAGACAGCCGAACAGCGCGCGCCGCTCGCGGTACAGCACATCGAGCAGCGAGCGCATCGCCGGTGAATAGCGGGAGATTTTCAGAAGCCGCACCAGCCGGAACACCAGCAAGACCCGCAGGTCCTCCGGCAACAACGGCGCAAGCCAGAACGGCGCCACGGCGATAAGATCGATCAGGCCGGGCGCGCTCGTGGCGTAGGCAAGCCGCGCCCGCAACGGCGACATGTGTCTGAGCGGCGGATGCTCCACGGCTGTCCACAGCCGGATCAGATATTCGATGGTGAAGACGGCAAGCGAGAACAGCTCGATCGTCCAGAATGTCAGCGGGTAGCGCTGCCCGATCGAAGGCACCGACTCCAGGACCACGGCAACGAGGTTGATGACGATCAACGCGACCAGGAAGCGGTCGACCGCCCGGCTCAACGGGTCGTCGAACGCACCGCGCTCGAGCACCTCGTAGCCGCGCAACCGCGTGCGGCCCGCCGCGGACTGTCTGTCGTGCGCCATCGCAATGCCGGCCTTTCCGATTGGCCGGCCAGTTTGCGCGATTCGCGGAAGCCGGTCTTGCGGCCGGTCAACCGCCCGAAATCGCCTGCTCGACCGCCGCCAGCGCGGCGTCGGCCTTGGAGGCGTCCGGCCCGCCGGCCTGCGCCATGTCGGGGCGGCCGCCGCCGCCCTTGCCGCCGAGCGCTTCGGCACCTTTGCGCACCAGATCGACCGCCGAGAACCGCTCGGTCAGGTCACTGGTGACACCGACCACGATACCGGCCTTGCCGTCGTCGGTGGTGCCGACGATGGCGACGACGCCGGAGCCGACCTGCTTCTTGCCCTCGTCGGCGAGGCTGCGCAGATCCTTGAGGTCGATGCCGGAAACCGCGCGCGCCATCAGCTTGACGCCGGCG
Source organism: Pseudolabrys sp. (assembly GCA_050184975.1). Classification (GTDB taxonomy): domain Bacteria; phylum Pseudomonadota; class Alphaproteobacteria; order Rhizobiales; family Xanthobacteraceae; genus Pseudolabrys. Next base: position 5,292 of record JBFWZV010000056.1, read on the forward strand.
ACGTCGCGGACCGCTTCGCCCGCCGCCGCCTTGCTGCCGCCACCCATCGCCAGCTTCTTGCGGGCGTCGGCAAGATCGCGTTCGAGCTTCTTGCGTTCGTCGAGCAGCGTGGCGATGCGCGCGGGCATGTCTTCGAGTGAAACCTTAAGCTCCGCAGACGCCGCTTTAGCGGCTTGAAGCTGCTTGTTAGCGGCTTTGCGTGCCGCGGTGCCGGTCAGCGCCTCGATACGGCGCACGCCGGCCGCGACTCCGGCCTCGGCCACGATCGACACAAAACCGATGTCGCCGGTGCGCTTCACATGCGTGCCGCCGCACAGTTCGACCGACCAGCCCATATTGTTGGCGCCGGCGCTTGCCTCACCCATCGCGACCACGCGCACCTCGTCGCCGTATTTCTCGCCGAACAGCGCGCGCGCCCCCGAGGCAATGGCGTCGTCGACCGCCATCAGCCGCGTCGTCACCGGCGCATTCTGCAGCACGATGGCGTTGGCGATGTCCTCGACCCTTTCCAGCTCCTCTGCCGTAACCGGCTTCGGGTGCGAGATATCGAAACGCAGCCGCTCCGGCGCAACCAGCGAACCCTTCTGGGCGACGTGGTCGCCGAGCACCAGACGCAGCGCCTCGTGCAGCAAATGCGTCGCCGAATGGTTGCGGCGGATCGAGCCGCGCCGCTCGTGATCGACCTCCAGCAGCAACGGGTCACCAACCTTCACCGCGCCCTGCTCGACCGTCACGACATGCGCGAACACATCGCCGGCCTTCTTCTGGGTGTCGGTGACGGCGACGCGCACCCCGTCGCGGCGCATCTCGCCGGTGTCGCCGATCTGGCCGCCGGACTCCGCGTAGAACGGCGTCTGGTTCAGCACGATCGCGCCAGTGTCGCCCTTTTTCAGTTCGCTGACGTCCTTGCCGTCCTTGACCAGCGCGGCAACGACGCCTTCGGCGCTCTCGGTCTCGTAGCCGAGGAATTCGGTGGCGCCGGTCTTCTCGCGCAGCGGAAACCAGACCGTCTCGGTCGCCGCTTCGCCGGAGCCCGACCAGGAGGCGCGTGCCTTCTCGCGCTGGCGCTCCATGGCGTCGGTGAACGAGCCGATATCGACGGAAATCCCGCGCGGGCGCAGCGCGTCCTGGGTGAGATCGAGCGGAAAGCCATAGGTATCGTAGAGCGTGAACGCGGTCTCGCCGTCGAACATGTCGCCCTTCTTCAGCGACCCGCTCTTCTCGTCGAGAATGGCGAGACCCCTTTCGAGCGTGCGGCGGAACCGGGTCTCTTCGAGCTTCAGCGTCTCGGTGATGAGCGCCTCGGCGCGCAGGAGCTCCGGGTAGGCCTGCCCCATCTCGCGCGTCAGCGACGGCACCAGCTTCCACATCAGCGGCTCTTTGGCCCCGAGCAACTGGGCGTGGCGCATCGCGCGGCGCATGATCCGGCGCAGCACATAGCCGCGGCCTTCGTTGGAGGGCAGCACGCCGTCGGCGATCAGGAACGACGACGCGCGCAAATGGTCGGCGATCACCCGGTGCGAGGCCTTCTGCTCACCATCCGGCGACACTTTGGTGAGGTCGGCGATCGCCGTGATCAGCGCGCGGAACAGATCGATGTTGTAGTTGTCGTGGGTACCCTGCAGCACCGCGGCGATGCGCTCGAGCCCCATGCCGGTGTCGATCGAGGGCCGCGGCAGGTTGGTGCGTTGCCCCCCCGCCTGCTGCTCGAACTGCATGAAGACGAGGTTCCAAATCTCGATGAAACGGTCGCCTTCACTGTCCGGCGAACCGGGCGGGCCGCCGGGAATATGCTCGCCGTGGTCGTAGAAAATTTCCGAGCACGGCCCGCACGGGCCGGTGTCGCCCATCGCCCAGAAATTGTCGGAGCCGGCGATGCGCACGATCTTCTTGTCGGGGAGCCCGGCGATCTTCTTCCAGAGATTGAAGGCCTCGTCGTCGTCAACGTAGACGGTCGCCATCAACTTCTCTTTGGGCAGACCGAATTCCTTGGTGACGAGGTTCCAGGCGAGCTCGATGGCAACATCCTTGAAGTAATCGCCGAACGAAAAATTGCCGAGCATCTCGAAAAACGTGTGATGCCGCGCGGTGTAGCCGACATTGTCGAGGTCGTTGTGCTTGCCGCCGGCGCGCACGCATTTCTGCGCGGTTGCCGCCCGCGAATAGGACCGCTTCTCGAGCCCGGTGAAGACGTTCTTGAACTGCACCATGCCGGCATTGGTGAACATCAAGGTCGGATCGTTGCGCGGCACCAGCGGCGAGGACGCCACCGCCTGGTGGCCGTGCTTGCCGAAATAGGAAATGAAGTGCGACCGGATGTCGTTGACGCCGCTCATCTTGAACTTCCGCAGTCCCCCAGTGTGCCCGCCCCCAGGCGCGCCGCCGCCGGAGCCCCGCCCCACGGGGCTAACGTCCGGCGCGGCCTTGGCTTTTGTCTGTATCTAACGGCGGGGGACGCTCAAGTCCACAGAGGGACGGCGACGAACCCGGCATCAGCGGCGGTAAAACGCAGCTTTTGCGCGCCCAGCGGCCGCAGGCTCAGCCCCACGGTCCGCGGGCCGCGCGCGGAGCCGCGCCGCCGAGCGCCGAGCGCGCCGCGGCCGGACGCGCGCCGCCGCGCATCGCCCCGGCGAGCTGCTCAAGCGCGGCGATGCGGTTCTCGGTCGCCGGGTGGGTCGAGAACAGGTTGTCCATCCGGGCACCCGACAGCGGATTGATGATGAACAAATGCGCGGTCGTGGGCGCGGCCTCCGCCGGCTCATTCGGGACGGCGTGCGCCATGTTGGAAATCTTCGCGAGCGCCGAGGCCAGCGCCATCGGCTCGCCGCTGATGCGTGCGCCGAGTTCGTCGGCGGCATATTCGCGGGTGCGGCTGATCGCCATCTGCACCAGCATGGCGGCGAGCGGCGCGAGAACGACCATCGCCAGCGTGCCGATCAGGCCGAGGCCGCCATTATTGTCGCGGTTGCCGCCGAACCCGGAGAACATTGCGAAATTGCCGAGCATCGAAATCGCGCCGGCGATGGTCGCGGTGATGGTCATGATCAACGTGTCGCGGTTCTGGATATGGGCGAGTTCGTGCGCGACGACGCCCGCGACCTCGTCACGATCAAGCGTCTGCAGCAAGCCGGTCGTCACCGCGACCGCCGCGTTCTGCGGATTGCGGCCGGTGGCGAACGCATTCGGCTGCGGATTGTCCATCAGGTAGACGCGCGGCATCGGCAGGCCGGCGCGGCTCGCGAGTTCGGCCACCATGCGGTGCAGGTCGGGCGCGCTCGCGGCATCGACTTCGTGGGCGCCATGCATCGACAGCACCATCCTGTCGGAATTCCAGTAGGCGAACAGGTTCATGCCGCCGGCGACGAGCAGCGCGATCATCGCGCCGCCGGCGCCGCCGAGCAGCCAGCCGACGCCCATGAACAGGGCCGTCAATCCCGCGAGCAGGATCGCAGTCCGGAAGTAGTTCATCGTTCTCCCTCGTCTCGCCGCCGGCGCGCCGGAATGGCGCGCCTGCGCGGGTGCAGGCGGTCCGCGTGCCCCACGGACAGCCGAAGAAGATGTTGGGAGGCGCGGCCGCTTGCGCAAGATGGCGGCAAGCTCAGGACAATGCGCGAGAAAACGGAACGGCCGCGGGGGGCTGCCCGCGGCCGCACCACCCGCATCAGGGGCCGTCAGCCGCCGCGGCGCTCCTTGCCGCGCTGGCCGAGATAGGCGGCGGGATTCTGGCCGTTGGCGTCGATCCAGCCGACCACGATCTTGTTCGCCGGCGTCACGATCAGCACCTTGCCCGAGGTCTTCACATAAGCGTAGCTCGACAGGCCTGGATGACGCTGGACCAGCGCGTCCGGCCACGCTTGCACCGGCGTCAGATTCGGCAACGCCGTCGCAGGTTCGGCATCGATCGCGACCGGTTGCGATTCATCCGCCATCACCACGCGGTAAGCCTCCGCCGCCTCCGCGTCGGTCAGGCCCGGACCGCCGGCCATGATCAGCCGCTCGTCGAGCTTGTTGTTGATTTCGGAGAACTTGGCCGGCTTGGTCTGGGTTTCCTCCGGCGCGCCCGGCACGTTCAGCACGCCCTGCTCGTAGAGCGGGCCCGCGTTCTGCGCCGCCGCCTGCGCCTGCGCGCCGGGCTCGGCCTTGCCGGCCTGGCCGGATTCGGAATTCAGCGCGCGCTCGGCGCGCTGGCTGTCGCCCGGTGCATCGGACGGCGGGGCCGCGGACGGTTTCGTGGTGTCGGCCGGTGGCGCGCTGCCGTCGGCCTGCTGCCGGTCCCCAGGCACCGTGGCATTGCCCTTCGCCTGCCAGTTCTTCGTGTTGTCATCGGTCGGCAACTGGGCGCCGGGTTCCGCCTTGCCGCCCTGGCCGGATTTCGAGTTCAGCGCCTGCTCGGCACGCTGATTGTCGCCGGGCGTGCCGGACGACGGGGCTTCCGACGCCATGGCGTCCGCGCCCTGCGGCATGGCCTGCGCCGACGACGACTCGATGGCGATCACATCGGCCACCTTGTGCGTCATCGCGTCGACCACCGCGATCTGCCGGTCGCCGAGATTGGCGAAGTGGTAGTATTTCAGCGCGGGGATCTGCTGCTGAATCTCCGCCGGCATCGGATGCAGGTTGATCTTGCTCGGCACCTCGCCGCCGGGCGCCGGCGTGAAGTCCGTCGCGTCGAGTTGCGCATTGTCGCCGGCGAGCACCGCGCGTTTCAACGCCTCCTTCTGCGCGGCGTCGAGCTTCAGTTCCGGCGCGCGGTCGTACTGGCCGACCGGCCCGCCGTGTTGCAGCACTGCGCCGTGGTCCTTCTGATCGAGCAGGTGCTTCGGCGTGCCCTGCTCGGCATTCAGGACCGGCGGCGGGGTCTGCGCATTGGTCTGTGACTGGCCCTGGGTCTGCGACTGGCCCTGGGTATTGTCCTGCGCCCGCGCGGCGCCGGGCAACGTCAATGCGGCTGCGATGGCGGCCGCCGCAACGGCGCCGGTCAGCCGAAATCGAATGGACGTCAATGGACGTGTGGGGGACATTATGAGGCCCTCCTGAAATTGCGTGGCGCCCCGGTGCCCCGCGCTTGTCCGACCGCGGCCTCCGTGACGACGGCGGCAGCGGCTGCAAGCGGATGATGCGCGGATGCTAGCCGCCGCAGGCGACCGAAATCGGGCGGCAAGACGGCAATCGCCGGGACATAACGACACGGAAAGACGGCAGCGTCGCCATTGCGCGCATAAAATACGAACGCCGCATCCCAAACGCATGTCGCCCCCGTCCTCGGTGGCGGCCGCTTTACGCAGCCGGGTGCCGACGGGGGCGATACGCGCGATCAGCCGAATTCAGAACGTGCGCCGCTTTCGGGCATCGGGTTCGAGATGTCTCGGCAAGACGGCCTCTCGGGGAAAAGACCGCTGCAAAGACCACCTCGAGCTTTCAGCCTTTCGGCACGGGCGTTCCGGAACGCTCAACCGTCCTCCGGACACCGGCGCCGACGCAGGTTGCAGACACAAGTTACAGACGCTTACTGACGTAGGTTACTTGACGTTGTTGAGCAGCCCAGTGACAGGCTCGCTCGGGTTACACACTCCTCTACTACTCACTCGGTTACAGCGACACTTCTGGCACTCGCTCTGGTGACGGCACGCATGGTGACAGCATGCGGACCGCTTCGGCTTTGGCCGCAACGATGGTGATCGATACGGCCGGTCGCAAAGACTGGCAGCCGGGACCGGGGGAATGCGCCTCAAGGATTGGGGACTCGAGAGCGGGGCTGGTTCCGGCTGCCCGTGCGGCGGGGCTCAGGCCTCCGCCGCCTCGTCGTCATCATCGTCGTCCGGCTCTTCGCCGGCGAGGATCGCCTCGGCAATCAGGCCGGCGTTCTGGCGCACGGCAGCCTCGATCTTGGCGGCGACGTCGGGATTGTCCTTCAGGAACTGCTTGGCGTTCTCGCGGCCCTGCCCGATGCGCTGGCTGTCGCAGGAGAACCAGGCGCCGGACTTCTCGACCACGCCGGCCTTGACGCCGAGATCGATCAGCTCGCCGAGCTTGGAAACGCCCTCGCCATACATGATGTCGAATTCGACCTGCTTGAACGGCGGCGCGAGCTTGTTCTTGACCACCTTGACGCGGGTCTGGTTGCCGATCACCTCGTCGCGGTCCTTGATGGCGCCGATGCGGCGGATGTCGAGCCGCACCGAGGCGTAGAATTTCAGCGCATTGCCGCCCGAGGTGGTTTCCGGCGAGCCGTACATGACGCCGATCTTCATGCGGATCTGGTTGATGAAAATGACCATGGTGCGCGAGCGCGAAATCGAGGAGGTCAGCTTGCGCAGCGCCTGGCTCATCAGCCGCGCCTGCGAACCCGGCTGCACGTCGCCCATTTCGCCTTCGAGTTCGGAGCGCGGCACGAGGGCGGCGACGGAGTCCACCACCAGCACGTCGATCGCGCCGGAGCGCACCAGCGTGTCGGCGATTTCGAGCGCCTGCTCGCCGGCGTCGGGCTGCGAGATGAGAAGATCGTCGACATTGACGCCGAGCTTGCGGGCGTAAACGGGATCGAGCGCGTGTTCGGCGTCGACGAAGGCGCAGATGCCGCCCTTCTTCTGGGCTTCGGCGATGGTGTGCAGCGCCAGCGTGGTCTTGCCGGAGGATTCGGGGCCGTAGATTTCGACCACCCGGCCGCGCGGCAAGCCTCCAATACCAAGAGCAATATCGAGACCGAGCGAGCCGGTCGAGATCGCCTCGATGTCCATGGCCTTGTCGTTCTTGCCGAGCCGCATGACCGAGCCTTTGCCGAACTGGCGCTCGATCTGGGACAGCGCTGCGGTCAGCGCCTTCGACTTGTCGGTTTTGTCCATGGCGGTTCCGTCAACGACACGAAGCGCAGGCTGGCTCATCGGTGGCTCCCCTATAAGGCCCTAGATTCGACACCCCGACAACGCGGCCCCGTCTTTATCCAAGCCATTGTGCGCATTTGGCTTTTGAAGCTTTTGCGCTGTGGCCGGCTGATCCTGGAGCCCTCGCCGGGCCAGCCGGCACCGCCGACTGAGACTCCACCGTACACTATTTGTTCTCTGTTCGCAATATGTTCTTTTGCGGTCTATGGGTGCTGGCCTGTTTTGACCCCTAGTGGCCGGTTTTGATTTTAGGGGTGGCCTAGTTTCGGCAGCCAACCGAAGGTTGATCTATCGCAATGCAGTCGTCCGATAGTTGCTGTCTAATAAAGCGATGGGAAAATATGAAGATCGCCACCTTCGGGACTGCCTCAAAAACCAAGCGAGGCTATGCGAGCGTATCGCGGCTTCGACGTGCGACGATGAGGCAGCCAGCCGCTTGGAGAAGATGGCTCAAGAATGCCGCGCAGACGCCAACTCTGTTGAGAAGAAAATAAACCGGCCCGGTGCTGGCCTGTTTTGACCCCCAGTGGCCTAGTTTGGATTTGGGGGTGGCCTGATTTCAAAAATGAACTGGAGCGAGAAAACCGGGCGCTTCGGGATAGGGATCGGCCACCCTCTCACGAAAGCATTTTGAATGGCGTGACCACGACTGCCATTTGCCACCTTTCGTTGTGACAGTGATCCCGCAGGGATCGATATCCGTCTCTTGGATTTCTTTGCCGCAAAAGCAGCAAGGCCCAAAGGTCACATCGACCATCGCTCGCCCCCGTCCTAGACCGCCTCAGTTGGCGGCCTCTTTCATATCAGCCGCGACTATCTCGCTTCCCGCACTCGCGTCGCGAGGTCGAATCTCTCTTCCCCGAACCGCTAGGTTTCCTGTCATGCCCGGCCCTGTGCCGGGCATCCACGTCTTCGGCGCCGCCGAACAAGCAAGACGTGGATGGCCGGGACACAAGGGCGTTTACGCCCGTCTTCGACGGGCTATGCCCGGCCATGACGAAAGGGGATGCGTCAACGTTCCAACGCGACGATAATCACATCGGCAGACAAGCTGAACGTTCTTCCGCAAGGATATGTGAATGCCCGACTCTCTCGGTTTCCGTCTCAAGCTCGGCATCATCGCGCCGTCGACCAACACCTCCGTGCAGCCGGAGATGGACGCGATGCGCCCTTACGGCGTCACCAACCATTTCGGCCGGCTCTATATCCCCGACGCGCCGATCCGCAACGACGACGACTTCAACCAGCTGATGGCGAACATCCGCGCCAGCATGGAGAGCGCGGCGCGCGACGTGATGACCTGCGAGCCGGCCCGCCTTGTGCTCGGCATGTCGTCGGAGACGTTCTGGGACGGCGCCGAGGGCTCGGCGCGGCTCGAAAAACGCATGCGCGAGATCGCCGGCGGCAAGCCGGTGTCGATGGGCTCGGACGCGGTGCGCGCCGCGCTCGCCAAATACGGCCGCATTCGCCGCATCGCCGTCATCACGCCCTACATGCCGGTCGGCGACGCGCAGGTGCGGCGCTTTTTCTCCGACTGCGGCTTCGAGATCGTCGCGCTGAAAGGTCTCAAGTGTCCGAGCCCGGTGCAGATCGCGCACGTGTCGGAAAAGACGCTGCGCGATTGCATCAACGAGCTGAACGATCCGAGCGTCGAGGCGATCGTCCAGGTCGGCACCAATCTCGCGATGGCGCGGCTCGCCGGCATCGCCGAGTTCTGGCTCGACAAGCCGGTGATCGCCATCAACACCGCGATCTACTGGCACGCCCTGCGCGAGAGCGGCATCACGGACCGCGTCGAGGGCTTCGGCTCCCTGCTCGCCGACTACTGAGACTGCGCCGAAGCGCCAGCCTCACCAAAATTTAACCCTGTCCGGGAAAGGAAAATTGAGGGACGCCATCTATATTGGATGGAGAACCGCGACGTCCCGCGCACCTGGAGCGCGCCGATCGCGGCCGGGAGGTGTGCGTATGGACCATCCGAAGCATCTCTATGAGCCCGAGCTCGTCGCGCGCTGGTCGGACAGGCTCCGCCGGTTCGAGGCAGACGAGCTGGCGCGTCGGCGTGAGGTCAGGCGGCAGGCGCAACGCACCGATCGGCCCGGCGCAGCGGACCCGCAAGGCCGCGCGGCCTGAGCCCGGCGCGATGCGGATGCTTCGCTAGGCGACCTGTCGTGCCGCCGCGCCGCGCAGCATCGCCGCGGTATGCATGAACTGCCGGCAGCGGCAGAATTGCGCTTGCGGCTCGCCCCGCGCATCGCGCACCGAGAGCCGCGCACAGCCGCCGCCGCGCACCAGCGCCTGGATTCGCGCCATCGCGACCCGCAGCGCCATCTCATTGGAAAAATAGGGGCCCGCCTGTTGAGTGCCCTGCTCGACCATCCAGCCGCCATTAGCCGGCTGCACACCGATCGCGGCGCAATCGCCTTCCATTCCCACCCCCCCCCGACCCTTGAGGCCGCGTCCCGTCCGGGCCGCGCGCCCTGTGTCGTGGCCGATCCGAAAAGTCCTGCTGATCGGCCGATTTCGATTTCTTATGGGTCATCACTGATTAACAGAATCCTAATATCTGGCGCTCGCAGGCAGCCAAGCGGCACGAGGTAGCCCCGGTTGGGCCGCGTTTCCGCCCCATTGCACTGCAATAAGCACGTCAGCCGGCCGTGGGGGCCGGCGGCCATTAACGACGCCGATTCACTGCATTGCGAGCCTTCGGTGGGCAGCGCCCGGCTCCGCGAATAACGTGGCGGGCATGTCGACGAGGGGAACATCCATGGCTGATTGTTGGGTCCGTCTCGGCTTTGCGCTGACCGCCATCGTACTGGTGACCGCGGCGTTCTATCAGGCAAGCAATCCCGGGGCCGTCGCGATCGAGACTGCGTCGCCGCAGCGCCGCTGAGGCAACCCGCAGCCGCGTTCGTTTTCGGCCGCCAAAGCGCAAGATTCGTTCGTTGCGGTACTATTTTCCCAAAATATTTTAACAGCGCACATAAAATTGTTCGCGTACAAATTATTTATACTTGAAATAAAGAGATTGTCCCTATACCTCGACACAACTCACGGGACGAGGATTGGATGCAGGACGCTCAATACTTCATGGACAAGGCCGACGACTGTCTGCGGCTCGTGCGCCAGGCGCGCGAGGCTGCCGATCAGCTCGAGGCGATGGCCAGCGAGTTTTGGGCGAAGGCGGTCGAGATCGATACCGATCGCGATCGCAAAGCCCAAAAGTCTGCTCGGCCTCGCTCCAAATAATGCAAGACCGCCCCGGTTGGGCGGTCTTTTGCTTTCGGCTTCCCTGTCAGCGTCCGGTTTCTTATTTCAGCGGCCAGTCTGAAATCACCAGTGCGATGCCAAGGATCAGCCCGAACGTCGACGTCAGCGCGTAGATCCAACCGAAATACCAAGTCTCGACGAAGCCGACCGGCACCCCAAGTCGCGGGCGCGCGTAAACGATCATGGCCGCCGAGGTCAGGAAAACTGCAATCCCCAAAATCCAGCTCATGCGCCGCTCCGGTTGCGTCCGAACGATGGAACCGTAACGGCCGCGGACCGGCGCGACACGTAAAACGCCGATAAATAGAAGGCACGAAACAGTCTCCGCGCCGGAAACATGCCTGGGACCAACACGGCAACAAGCCACCCCGGCGCCATCTCTTCATCACGGTTATTTCATATTTAGATATTTTAACTATAAAATATATGTGCTACCGGCGTCCACCGGCATGATGACCGGCCGCCGGCCAGTTCGAGAGGATGACCCGTGACCCCGCAATCGCTGGCGGACCTTGCCGAGGAATGCCGCAGCCTGATGCGCACCGCGCGCGAAACCGCGAGCCGGCTCGAATTCATCGCCGATGCCCTGGCGGAGCGCGCCGGCGGCGAGAACCCGGATCAGTTGTCGTTTCTGAAGAGACGCGACCGCCGCAAAGACTGAGGCGGGCGAAACGCCGCGATCCCGCGCGGCGCACAGCAGCGGCTTGCTTGCGGCGCAAAAACCGGAACTATTGGGGGCCGACGATCACCGTCGCGCGAGCCGGCCCGGACCGGCGCCGGGGGCACGGGGACAGACCATGCCGCGCGAGCCCAATGCCGTCGATTTCTGGCGCGGCTTCGCGCTGATTACGATTTTCATCAATCACGTTCCCGGCCTTTATTATACGAAGTTCACCCACGTAAACGTCTCGCTGTCGGATTCGGCCGATCTGTTCGTATTCCTCGCCGGCTGGTCGGTGCGACTGCTCGTCGGTTCCGGCGAGCGCAAGACCTCGACCCGCGACGTCGCGCTGCGGCTCGGCGGCCGCGCGCTCGAGCTCTACGCCGCGCAGGTGCTCATCACCATGATCGCCGTCGCCATGCTGGCGGCAACCGCCATCGTTCTCGCCAATCCGCTGCTGCTCGAATGGCACAACGCCGCGGCGGTGTTCCACGATCCGGTCCCGACCCATATCGGGCTCGCAACCCTCACGCATCAGCTCGGCTATTTCGACATCCTGCCGCTCTACGTCGTGCTGATGCTGACGGTGCCGGCATTCGCTGTGCTCGACCGCTACGCGCCGAACCTCGTGTTGCCGGTGTCGCTCGCGCTCTACGCCGTCACGCTCGCGTTCCGGTTGACGCTGCCGACCTGGCCGGTGCCGGGCACCTGGTTCTTCAATCCGCTCGCCTGGCAGCTCGTTTTCGTACTCGGCTTCGTGCTCGCCAAGGGCGACGCGGGCCTCGGCGCGGTCGTGCGCCGGTATATCTTCTGGATCCGCATCGCCGCGGTCCCGGTCGTCGTCCTCGGCGCGCTGGTGGCCTGGTTCGGCTGGTGGCCCGATCCGACCAAGTTCCCGCAACCGCGGCTGTTCTTCCTGATCGACAAGACTTTCGTCACGCCGGTCCGGCTGATCCAGTTTCTGTCGCTGGTCGCGGTGTTCTCGCTCGCATTCCCCTATATCCGCTGGCTCGGCCAATGGGCATGGACACGCTGGTTGATGGCGCCGCTGATCGGCCTGTTCGCCATGCTCGGCCGCAATTCGCTTTACGTCTTCTGCGTCGGCTCGATCCTCAGTCTCGCCGGTCAGGTCGCCCGCTACGTCTTCCGCGGCACTGTCGGTATCGATACCGCCGTGGTAATTTTCGGCATCGTCATTATGGCGTTCACCGCATGGCTTGCAGAACTCCGAGAGCGCGGCCGCAAGGACCGGCCCGCGCGCGCCTGATCGCAGCGCTCGCCGTCACGGCGCTGCTTGCAGCGTCGGCGTTCGCGCGCGCGCAAGACGCGCCGGATATCAGCGCACCGGTGTTTTCGCAGTTCTGTCAGCCGGGCGCGACCGCGCTCGCCGCCGACATCGTGCTGCCGAACGTCGCCGCCGTGCTGACGCAAGGGCGCACGTTGCGAATTCTGTCGTTCGGCGCCGCCCCCGGCCGCATCCGCGCGCGCGGCGACTACAGCGATGTGATCGAAGGCATGCTCGAGCGCACGCTCGGCGGCATCGATGTCGTCATGGTCAATCGCGGCGTGTCCGGCGAGCTCGCCACCCAGGCCGCGTTCCGCATGAAGAACGAGGTCGCGCTCAACGAGCCGGACCTCGTGCTCTGGCAGGTGGGCACCAATGACGCGCTCGCCTATGTGCCGGCCGAGGACTTCGCCGCCGCGGTGCGCAACCAGATCGTCTGGCTCAAGGCACACAAGGTCGATGTTGTGCTGGTCGGGCTGCAGTTTGCGAGCGAGATGCAGCGCGACACGCATTACCGGCTGATCCGCGACACGCTGCGCAAGGTTGCCGCCGAGCAGGAGGTGCCGGTGATCCGCTTCTACGAGGCCATGCAGATCATCGGCAATCCCGCCGGTCGCGCTCCCGCCGCCGGCGAGTTCGAGCGCAGCGAGGCCGGCTACAACTGCCTCGCCCAGTACGTCGCCCGCGCCATCACGCTCGGCACCTTCGCGAAAACCCTGCAACGGCGGCGCTGAGGCGGTTGACTGCCGTCAATGCCACGCGCGAGCGATTCCTCGATCCTGACCTGAAGGATTGGAGGGTCCGCCCATGTCCGTTGTCGAACGCCTTGCGCCCGCCGCGCCGCCGGCCGGCACGAAACCAACTGCCAGCACAGTCCCCTACGGCCTCCTGGCCGCAATCGTTGCGCTGATCGTCGTCCTGCTGCTGCCGACGCCGGAGGGCCTGCCGGTCGCCGGCCACCGGATGCTCGCGATCCTGGCCTTCGCCGTCATCATCTGGATGACCGAGGCGATCGACTATGCCGTGTCGGCCATCGTGATTGCGGTCTTGATGGCCTTCCTGCTCGGCCTTGCCCCCAACGTCGCCAATCCGAAGGTGCTGCTTGGCACCTCGGGCGCCCTCAGTCTCGCCTTTTCCGGTTTCACCACAACCGGGCTCGTGCTCGTCGCCGCCGCGCTGTTCATCGCCGCGGCCATGACCCAAACCGGCCTCGACAAGCGCATCGCACTGTCGATCCTGTCGCGGGTCGGCACCGAGACGCGCAGCGTCGTGATCGGCACCATCCTGACCGGCATCGTCATCGCCTTCATGGTGCCCTCGACCACAGCGCGCGTCGCCTGTCTCGTCCCGATCACGCTCGGGATCATCGCCGCCTTCGGCGCCGACCGTCGCAGCGTGTTCGCCGGCATGCTGATGATCGTCACCGTGCAGACCGCAAGCATCTGGAACGTCGGCATCAAGACTGCCGCGGCGCAGAACATGATCGCTATCGGCTTCATCGAGAAGGCGTTCAATGCCACCATTACCTGGGGCGAATGGCTCGTCGCCGCCGCGCCGTTCGGCATCGCGATGTCGATTGCGCTTTATTTCGTCATGATGTGGATGATGCCGCCGGAAATGCGGACCGTGCCCGGCGGCCGTGACGCGGTGCGCAAGTCGCTCGCCGAGCTCGGGCCGATGAAGGCCGCCGAGAAGAAGCTCCTCGTCATCTCGCTGACGTTGATCGCGTTCTGGGCGACCGAGGGCGTTCTGCACAAATTCGACACCGCGACCACCACCATCACCGCGGTGGCGCTGATGTTCATGCCCGGCATCGGCATCATGACCTGGAAGGAGGCGCAGCCGAAGATTCCATGGGGCACCGTCATCCTGTTCGGCGTCGGCATCAGCCTCGGCACCGCGTTGTTGCGCACCAATGCCGCGACCTGGCTCGCCAATATCGTGGTCGCCCAGTTCGGGCTTCAGCACGCGACGGCGCTGTTCATCCTCGGCGTCATGAGCCTGTTCCTCGTCGTCATCCACCTCGGCTTCGCCAGCGCCACCGCGCTTGCCTCTGCGATGATCCCGATCGTAATCGCGGTTTTGAAAAGCGTCGCTACGCCGGGCATCAACGTGATCGGCATGACCATGCTATTGCAGTTCGTGGTGTCGTTCGGCTTTATTCTCGTCGTCAACGCGCCGCAGAACATGGTCGCCTACGGCACCGATACTTTCTCGGCGCGCGATTTCGTGCGCACCGGCCTGGTGCTGACCGTGATCGCGCTGGCGCTCGTCATGCTGCTTGGCATGACCTGGTGGCGCTGGCTCGGCTACGTCTGAACATTGCGCCCGCCGCAGACGGCCCCGCGGCGGGCCACTCTTGTCAAAGCCGGAGCGATGGTGTTGTTGGCGGCATGACCGATCCTGCCGCCACATTGTCTACAGGCGCCGCGCCGGGCGAAGCGCCGGTACCGCTGATCCGCCCGGCCTATGCCGTGATCGCGGCGGCGGCGCTGATTATCATGACCGCGGCAATCGTGATCGGAAACCGCTGGTTTCTCACCTATGTCCACGTCATGGCCGGCCTGTTGTGGACCGGTATCGACCTGTTCATGGGCTTTATCGTCGGACCGGCGCTGCGGCGCACGTCGCTTCAGGTGCGCCGCTCGGTGATGTTGAACCTGTTGCCGCGCACGGTTCTCTTGATGCCGACATTGTCGATCGTCACCGGCACCTCCGGCTGGTTTCTTGCCGTCCAGCTCGGCTATCTCGATCTCGGCTATCCGGAGTTCTGGTGGGTGATCGCCGCCCTCGTCATCATCACCATCCTCAGCATCCAGGGGCTCGGCTACCTGCTGCCGACCAACATCAAACTGTTCTACATCTATCAGCGCCCCGACGCCGACCCCGCCGAGATCGGCCGGGTCATGGGCTCCTATATCCGCGTCATCGCGGTGCAAGGCACCATGCAGGTCGCCATCATCGTGGTGATGACGAAGTTCGGCAGCGGGCTTTAGCCTCGCAGACGCACGCGCATGGTCCCGAAAAGTGGGCACCGGTTTTCAGACAAGACCATGCGCAATCAAACTAGTCGCGGTCGACGAAGATCCAAAGACCGCCGCCCCTCGCCGATTCCACGCGAATGCGCAGATCGCGTTTGGGATCGCCGTAGTCGCCCTTCCAGCCGAATTCGAGATTGACCGTGCCTTGCGCGGCCGCTTCTTCGATGCGGCCACGAAAGTTCGGTCCGCCGAACCGCTCGCAGAACTCATAGAGATTGAGACCGACCGCCGATTCCTTGTAACCGGACAGCTGCGCCTCGGTCTCGCTGTAAAACCGTACTGTGCCGTCGTCGCCGATCAACATGACGCCGAACCGCAAGACATTCAGTTCGGCTTGGGTCAGTTTCTCGATTTGAGCGGCGAGATCGGTTGCATC
>JBFWZV010000057.1:0-20551 GCA_050184975.1 Pseudolabrys sp.
GGCCCGCCATCAGGATCGAATTGACGTGGTCGGCCTCGTAAATATTGCCGACGGCGAGCGTGGCGATGCCGGCTTCGTTGCGGATGCGGTCCGAGAACGGGGTCTGGAACAGCCGGCCGTAGACCGGCCGCGCACCCACCGACGTCTGCCCGGCCGAGACGTCGATCAGGTCGGCACCGGCCTCGGTCAGCAGGCGCGCGACCTCGACAGAGTCCTGCGGCGTGATGCCCTCGGGACCGACCCAGTCGTTGGCGGAAATGCGGACCGACATCGGCTTGTCGTCCGGCCACACTTTTCGCACGGCATGGAAGACCTCGAGCGGGAACCGCATCCGGTTGTCGAGGCTGCCGCCGTAGTCGTCGGTGCGCTTGTTGGTGAGCGGCGTGATGAAGGCCGACATCAGATAGCCGTGGGCGTAGTGCAGTTCGAGCCAGTCGAATCCGGCGCGGGCGGACATTTCGGCGGCGCGCACGAAGCCGTCGCGGACGGCGTCCATATCGGCGCGCGTCATCGCCCGCGGCATCAGATTGTTCGGGCTCCACGCGATCGCCGACGGCGCGATGGTTTCCCAGTTTCCGGTGGCGAGCGGCGCATCCATGTCCTCCCAGCCGAGCTGGGTCGATCCCTTGGGCCCGGAATGGCCGAGCTGCATGGCGATCTTGGCCGGCGTCTCGGCGTGGACGAAATCGACGATGCGCTTCCAGGCCTTTTCGTGCTCGGGCGCATACATGCCGGTGCAGCCAGGCGTGATACGGCCCTCCGGCGAGATACAGGTCATTTCAGTGAAGACGAGACCGGCGCCGCCTTTGGCGCGCTCGGAGTAATGCACGAAGTGCCAGTCGTTGGGCGCGCCGTCCTTGGCGCGATACTGCGCCATCGGCGACACCACGACGCGGTTTGCAAGCTCCAGCCCGCGCACCCGGAACGGCACGAACATCGGCGGCCGCGCCGCGTTCGGCTTGGCGCCGGTCGCCTGCTGCTCGAACCACTTTTCGGCGCCGGCGAGCCAGTCCGGATCGCGCTGGCGCAGGTTCTCGTGACTGATGCGCTGCGAGCGGGTGAGCAGCGAATAGTTGAACTGCACCGGATCGAGATTGAAATAGCGCTCGACCTCCTCGAACCATTCGGTGGAGTTGCGCGCCGCGCTTTGGAGCCGCAGCACTTCGAGCCGGCGCTCATCCTCGTAGCGGCGGAACGCCTGCTCCATGCTCGGCTCGGTCTTCAGATATTCGGCGAGCGCGATCGCACTTTCGACCGCGAGCTTGGAGCCGGAGCCGACCGAGAAATGCGCGGTCGCCGCCGAGTCGCCGAGCAGCACGACATTGTCGTGGCTCCAGCGCTCGCACAGCACGCGGTTGAAATTGAGCCAGGCCGAGCCGCGCAGGTGCTTGGCGTTCGACATCAATTTGTTGCCGTCGAGATACTTGGCGAAAATCCGCTCGCAGGTCGCGATGGTCTCCTCGCCATTCATCTTGTCAAAGCCGGAGCGCTTCCAGGTTTCCTCGGAACATTCGACGATGAAGGTCGCGGTGTCGGCGTCGAACTGGTAGGCGTGAACCCAGATCCAGCCGTGCTCGGTTTCCTCGAAGATGAAGGTAAAAGCGTCGTCGAATTTCTGGTGCGTGCCGAGCCAGATATATTTGCAGGCGCGCACGTCGATGTCGGGCTTGAATTGATCGGCCAGCGCGGTCCGCACTTTTGAATTCACGCCGTCGGCGGCGACGACAAGGTCGTAATCCTTCGCATAGTCGGCGACGTCGCCCGCTTCCGACTCGAAGCGGATGTCGACGCCAAGCTCGCGGGCGCGGTCCTGAAGGATATTGAGGAAGCGCATGCGGCCGATGCCGCAGAAGCCGTGGCCGCCGGAGCGCACCACCGCGCCGCGGTAATGCACCGCGATGTCGTCCCAATAGGCGAACGAGCCGCGAATGGCCCTGGCGCTGACCGGGTCGTTGGCTTCGAGATTGGCGAGCGTCTCGTCGGAGAGCACCACGCCCCAGCCGAAGGTGTCGTTCGGCCGGTTGCGCTCGATCACGACGACCTCGGATTTCGGATCCCGCAGCTTGAGCGAGATCGCGAAATAGAGCCCGCCGGGCCCGCCTCCGAGCACCACCGTTCGCATCAGCCGGCTCCGTTTCAGCAGGGTCGGCGCGCAGCTTGGCGCAAGACGTGAAATATTGCCAGCCTAAATATTCGATGTTTAAAACATTTGTCGGAGCCGAGTTTCGCCCGCAATTCGCGGGCGTTTCCGCGCCGGCAGGCCGGCGCTAGCCGGCGGCGTCCGCCTCGTTGAGGCTGGCGAACGTGCCGCCCTGAGCGGCGAGTCGCGCCAGCAGCGCCGCCGGTTCGGAGCCGGCGCCGCCATCCGCGAAGGCCCGCTGCATCTCGGCCAGAATGGCCTTGAGCCCGGCGCGGTCGGCGTGGAACATCGGCCCGCCGGTGGTCGAGGCAAGGCCGTAGCCATTGACCAGCACGAGGTCGATGTCGGAGGGCCGCAGCGCGATCCCCTCTTCGAGAATTTTCGCGCCCTCGTTCGCCATCACCGCCCAGATGCGATTCTGGATCTCGGCCGCCGGGATGGCGCGTGGCTTGATGCCCTTCGCCGCCTGTTCGGCCTTTACGATGTCGTCGACCTCCGGGTCCGGCACGCCGCGGCCGCCGCCTTCGGCGTAGCGATACCAGCCCTTGCCGGCCTTGCGGCCGAGCCGGCCGCGCTCGCACAGCCGGTCGGCGATCGCGACATAGCGCTGCTTGGGGTCGCGGGTCGGCGCGAGCCGCTTGCGCGTCGCCCAGGCAATGTCGAGACCCGACAGATCCGACACCGCGAACGGCCCCATTGCGAAGCCCATGGCTTCGGCGGCGGCGTCGATATCGGCGAGCGCCGCACCGTCTTCGAGCAGATATTCGCAGTGCCGGCGATAGGCCGAATAGATGCGGTTACCGATGAAGCCCTCGCCGACACGGGCGACGACGCCGACCTTGCCGAGCTTGCGGGCGAGCCAGGTCGCGGTCGCGAGCACGTCCGGCGCGGTCTCTTTCGCGCGCACGATTTCCAAAAGTTTCATGACGTTGGCCGGCGCAAAGAAATGCAGACCGACGCCATCGCCACGGCGCGCAAGCCCCGCGAACATGTCATCGAGATCGAGATAGGACGTGTTGCTCGCAAGCACGGCGCCAGGCTTGGCGATTTTCTCGAGCCGCGTGAACACATCCTTCTTCACATCCATGTTCTCGAACACCGCCTCGATGAAGAGGTCGCTGCCGGCGGCGCGCTGCCAATCGGCCGCGACGGCAATGCGCCCGCGCCGGCGCGCGGCTTCGTCGGCGCTGAGACGGCCGGAGCGTGCGAGCCGATCATAAGTGTCCTGCACGCGACGCGCGGCACCTTCCGCTGCCTTGTCATCCTGTTCGAGCAGCGTGACGGCAAAGCCGGCGTCGGCGAGCGAGACCGCGATGCCGGACCCCATGGTGCCGCCGCCGATCACGGCAGTCGTTTCGATCTTGCGCGGCTTCGCCTCCGGCAGGCCGGGAATTTTCGCAGCGGCGCGTTCGGCAAAGAAAATATGGCGCAGCGCAACCGCCTCGTCGCTACCGCGCAGACGCAGGAACGTCGCCCGTTCGTCGGCAATCTCGTCGGCAAAATTCCCGCTGCCCGCCTGCTTGATGAGGCGGATCGCCTCGCCGACCGCCGGCAGCTTGCGCGCCTGCTTGCCTGCCGCCGTCAGCGCCGCCTCCATGTCGTCCTCCTTGTCCGGAGGGATCGATAGCGCCGACAACCTGCGCTTCGGCGTCGCGAGCGCGCGGGCAAGCGCGGCCTCGGTGACATCGCCGTCGACGACATCGTCGAGCATGCCGAGGGACAGCGCTTCCGCCGCCTTCACGGCCCTGGCGCCGGTAATCAGCGTCATCGCTTTGGCGCGGCCGGTCAGCCGTGGCAGCCGCTGCGTACCGCCGGCACCGGGGATGATGCCGAGCCGCACTTCAGGCAATCCCACGATGGCGCCGGCTTTGGCGATGCGCAGGTCGCAGGCAAGCGTCAGCTCGTAGCCGCCGCCGAGCGCGGCGCCTTCGATCGCGGCGATCACCGGCTTGTTGCAGGATTCAATCGCGAGAATGATGGTCGGCAGCGAAGGCTCGTCGACCGGCAGCGACATCTCGCGCAGGTCCGCCCCGGCGATGAAGCGGCCGCCCGCCCCGCGCAGCACGATCGCCTTGACCGCGGCATCGTCCTTCACGCGCGTGATCGCGTCGATGAGGCCGAGGCGCACCGGTTTCGACAGTGCATTGACCGGCGGATAATCGATGGTGATGACCGCGATGCCCGCGCGAAATTCGACGCCGACGACCGACTTGCCCTCACCCATGCCGCCGCTCACGCTGTGCCACCAATACGGTCCTGAGAGGGATTGGTGGGCGCACAAGGACTCGAACCTTGGACCCGCTGATTAAGAGTCAGCTGCTCTACCAACTGAGCTATGCGCCCTGAGCGATGTGCCCGGATTGCCGTCGCGACGACCAGCATCGCAAGGCCGGCGTCGTTTAGCAAACACCCCCAACGCTGTCCAGTTTAAGTCTGTCCGAGGCGGCCCGCCCGAAATCGGCTCCAAACGTGCGAAAGCCGCCGGCTTACGCCGGCGGCCATCGGTCGTCGTCGGTCTTTGGGCTTACTGACGCGGTCCGCGCCGCTCGCCCGGCTCGCCGTCACGCATGCCGCGCTTCATCTCGCGGAAATTGTGATGGCGGCCCCATTCGTGATGGCCACGGCCGTAGCCCTGGGCGAAGCGGCGGCCCTCGACGCGCGACAGCACCCGGAAGCGCTGCTTCTGCGCGTCGTCGAGCTTCGCATAAAGCGGGCCGGCGGCGTCGGCGAGCGCCTTCAGCGAGGTGCCCATCTCGGTCATCCGCTCGGCGCGCAGCTTCATGCGCTCGATCGGATCGGACGGCCGGTCGGCGCTGGCGCGGGCGGCGAAGCGATCGCTGCGCTCCTTCGCCATCGCCTTCAGCGCGGCTTCGACCGGGGGCCAGAGCTTCTCCTGCTCCGCGGTGAGCTTGAGCCCGGCCTTCAGCCCGGCGATGCGCGCGTCGCCAAACGCGGCGATGTCTTCCGCGGACGGACGCCAGCGCTGGACGTCGCCGCCGCGGTCATTGCCCGGACCCTGTTGCGCGTACACGAGAGAGCCGCCGGCGATCGCGAGCGCGGTCGAGGCTGCAAGAACTGTCTTCCACATGGCCACCTCCAATGGCGATTGAGATGACACGAATAGAAATCCGCGCAGGCGCGGTCTCAAGTTAAAGGTTAGACAGATTTCCAAGATGTAACGTTGATGTATGGCCGTTCATGCTAGACGGCGCGATTGATCTATGCGGCGTACGATTTCGAGACAGCGCGCAAGCAAACTCTCCGGACAAGACCCCTATCCCCGCAGCCGGCGTCGCCGGCGGTCGACACCGCCACAATTTGCAGCGGCATCCGGATTCCGCCGCAATGCGGCATCCTCTAATCCGGAAGCGCCTTGATTTTCCGGCATTTTTGTCGGCCGCAACCATCGCTTTCGACGTTGACAGAAACAGCGCGGCCTAGAACAAATACGGCTGGCGCAGTGGTCGCCGTCCGGCATCGGCCCGATAAGGATGCCGTTCCGGCGCGGAGCCACAGCATAAAACAAAAACGTCGGACCGGTCGACGAGCAGGTTCTTGCGCCAGACTCGCCGCCCGGTCGTACGGAGGAAGATCTGATGTTTACCCGCAAACTTCTTTCTACCAGCGCCATCGTCGTCGGCGCGCTGGCCGTCGGCATGACGATGGGCGCGATCACGTCCACGGACGCGCAGGAACGCAAATCGATTCGCTGGGCGACCTCGAGCGTCGACTCGTACGGCTACAAAGTCGCCGCGGCGATGACCAAGATCGTCGAGGAGGCGCTCGGCGGACAGTACACCGTCACCGTCAATCCCTATCCGTCCACCACCGGCGCCATGAAAGCAGCGATGGGCGGCGACGGCGAGATCGGCTACACGGCTGACGTCGGCATGACGCAGCTGTACGGCGGCGAAGGCGGCTTCAAGAATTACGAGCCGAGCAAGGGCAAGCTGGTTCACACCTGGTATGCCTACCCGATGGAATCCTTCATGGCGGTGCCCGCCTCCAAGGCCGGCGACTTCAAGTGCCTGAAGGATCTCAACGGTAAGCCGACGTTCTTCACCCCGGCCGGATTCATGAACTGGCTGAACTTCCAGCGCATGTACAAGGCGCTCGGCTACGAGTTCAAGCACGTCCAGATCGACCCGAAGACACAGTCCGACGCGCTTCAGGCCGGCACCGTCGCCGGTTCGGTCGCCTATACGACCGCGGGCCGCTCGCTCGCGCCCTACTGGAAAGAAACCGACGTGCGCATGGACGTGAAGGTCATCAATCCGTGCCCGGATGAGATCGAGAAGCTGAAGGCCGCCGGCCTCGGCGTCTCCGAGGTGTCGCCGAAGGTATTTTCCAAGAGCGTCGGCGTGGATTCGATCAAGGGCGTTCCGATCCTGTTCGGCTACAATGTTCGCGCCGACATGCCCGAGGACGTCGTCTACAAGATGCTCAAGGGCATCTACGAGAACCGCGACAAGCTCGCGGCGGCCGATCCGGGCTTCTCGCCGATGGCGAAGGATTTCGTCGGCATGCAGGCCGCCGGCATCAACGCCAATCCGGACATCCCGGTGCATCCTGGCCTCGCCAAGTTCCTGAAGGAACAGAAGGCCTGGAACGACAAGTGGAAGATCGCGAGCGGCAAGAGCTGATCGCCGAATGACCGGCCGGGGCGGGAATGCGCGGGTATCCGCGCTTCTCGCCCCGTGTCTTTTGACGGCGCGCGGCGGCGCTGCATGGTATCGCCGGGCAAATGAATTAGCCTACAATTAGATTGAGCCGCGCCGTGGGGGCGCTTTTGCGGTCCGGCACCTGAAATCGGACTGCTGAGGGGGACAGAACAATGACTGGCGCGTGGTTAAAGGAGAAACTGACTCTCCGAAGCCTCATACTTGTGTTCGCGACAATCCAGTTCGTCTGGCTCGTCTACTATTTCTACACTGGTGCCGGCGGCCCGCAGGAGCTTGTCGCCCATGTCCTCTCAATTACGTTGATCCTGCAAATTCTGTTCATGTACAGGGATAAGTATCTCTATCCTTGGCTGCCGCCGCGGATTAACGACATCATCATCGTCGTCTATATCGGCATCTGCATCCTCGCCTTCGTGCATTTCTGGCGGGAGTTCGAGGAGATCGCGATCTACCGGCAGGGCTCCTACACGAAGATGGATTTCGTAGTCGGCCTGCTGATGTTCCTGCTGGTGATGGAACTCTCGCGGCTCGCCCATCCGTCGCTGTTCTGGATCAACCTGTTCCTCGTCTTCTACACGCTGTGGGGTTATCTGAGCCCGATCGACTTCTTCTGGCATCCGGGCACGCATTTCTACCGCATCGTGACATCGAGCACGGTCGAACTGTCGACCGGCATCTACGGCATTTACGGCCAGCTCGCGCTGACGCTGATCGGCGCCTTCCTGCTGCTCGCCGCCGCCGCCAACGGTTTCGGCGCGCAGAGCGCGATGATCGCGGTGATGCGCCGCCTCGCCGGCCGCTCGCGTCAGATGGTGCCGCAGACCGCGGTGCTCGGCTCATTGTCGGTGGGCATGGTCTCCGGCTCGGGCTCCGCCAACGCGGTGGTGGTCGGCAGCATCACCATTCCGCTGATGAAGCGCTACGGCGTGCCCGGCGCCTTCGCCGGCGCGGTGGAGAGCGCGGCATCGATGGGCGGCCTCCTGATGCCGCCGATGATGGGCGTCGGCGCCTTCCTGATGTCGGAATTCCTTGGCGTCCCCTACTGGGACGTCGTCATCCGCGGCTTCGCGGTCGCGTTCGTCTATTACATCTCGCTCGCCTTCGCGGTGTACCTGCTGTGCGTGCGCCTGCTGCCGAGCGACAGCGTGGCGGCGCCCGCGGTCAAGTCCTACGAGACGGTCAAGACCGGCATCTTCTTCCTCGCGGTCGCCTTCCTGCTCATGCACATGGGCTGGCTCGGCACCGGCGAGCTGCTGGCCGCGCTCTATACCTCCGCCTTCATGCTGGTCCTGCTGATCGCGGCTTTCCTTTATTACAAGTACGTTCTGAAGGACCCCGAAGTCGCCAACGAGACGCTGTTCGGCAACCTGGTCCTGGCGCTCGAGACCCATGCCGACATGACGTCGTACCTGACGCTGCTGCTCGCGACGCTCGGCATCATGATCGGCCTGTTCACCGTCACCGGCTTCATCAACCGGATGGGCGGCATGCTGCTCGACCTCGGTTCGTGGAACATCATCGCGATGATCACCATGGCCTTCATCTTCGGCTGGCTGGTCGGCGCCGGCCTGCCGCCGACGGCGACCTACATCATCGGCGCGGTGGTGATCGTCGGTCCGATGCGGGAACTGGGCGTCAATCCGTGGGTCGCGCACTTCTTCGTCTTCCTGATGTCGGTGTGGGGCGAACTGTCGCCGCCGACCTCGCTGACCGCCGCGGTGTCGGCGCGAATAGCGGAAGCATCGTTCATGCGAACGATGTGGGAAGCGCTCAAGATCTGCTTGCCGATTACGCTGATGACCTTCGCGATCTTCACCCGGCCGCAGATGGTGACGACGCCGGGCTGGCCGCAGATTATCGACACCGGCATCGTTCTGGTCACCACTTGCGGAACCGCCTTCGCGATGTTCGGGCGCTTCTCGCACGCGATGATCGTCGATATTCCGCTAAGGCTGCTGCTCGCGGCGGTCGCGCTCACCGCCATGTTCACGCCGAACGACCGGCTAGCCTGGATGGTCTCGATCGTCACGCTCGCGGCCGTCCTCGCCGGCATCTGGCGGCACCGCACGGTCGCACCGCCCAAAGACGGGCCGGCGATCGACGACAGCGCCGAGGCCGGCAATGAGGAGGAACTCAACCGGCTGGTTGCCGAGGCCAAGCGCGAGCTGTGAGGCGCGGGGTCTCAGACGACAAAAGAAAGCGCCCGGCCATGAGCCGGGCGCTTTGTTTTTGACGAGACGGCTTAGCCGGCGTCGGTCGAATGGATGCGGCGGCCGCTGTCGGCCTGTCCGCGGCCGGCGCGGCTCGTCAGCTTGTTGAGCGCGCCGAGATAGGCCTTGGCGGAGGCGACCAGCGTATCGGGGTCGGATGCCTTGGCGGTGTACGAGCGCCCGTTGGCGGACAGCCGCACCGACACTTCAGCCTGCGCATCGGTGCCTTCGGTCACGGCATGCACCTGATACAGCTCGAGCTTGGCCTCGTGCGGCACCAGCGCGTGGATCGCGTTGAAGATCGCGTCCACCGGACCGTTGCCGGTCGACTGCGTGGTGACGTGCTTGCCCTCGATATCGAGCGACAGCGTCGCGGTCTGCGGACCCATGGTGCCGGCGATCACCGTCAGCGAGATGATCTTGATGCGGTCGTGGAAGGTCGCGATCTCCTCGTCAACCAGCGCCTCGATGTCCTCGTCGTAAATCTGCTTCTTGCGGTCGGCCAGCGCCTTGAAGCGCACGAAGGCGTCCTCGAGCTGGTTCGACGACAGGTGGTAGCCGAGTTCCTCGAGCTTATGCACGAAAGCATGGCGGCCCGAATGCTTGCCCATCACCAGCGAGGTCTGCTTCACGCCGACCGACTCCGGCGTCATGATCTCGTAGGTCTGCGCGTTCTTGAGCATGCCGTCCTGGTGGATGCCGCTCTCATGCGCGAAAGCGTTCCGGCCGACGATCGCCTTGTTGTATTGCACCGGGAACGAAGTCACTGCCGACACGAGCTTGGACGCGCGCATCAGCATCGTGGCGTCGATGCCGGTGTGATAGGGCCGCACGTCGTTGCGGGTCTTGATCGCCATCACGACTTCCTCGAGTGCGGCATTGCCGGCCCGCTCGCCAATGCCGTTGACGGTGCATTCGATCTGCCGGGCGCCGGCCATGACGCCGGCGAGAGAATTGGCGACCGCCATGCCGAGATCGTTGTGACAATGCGTGGAGAAGCGCGCCTTGTCGGAATTCGGCACCCGCTCGATCAGCATCTTGAAGAGGTCGAAATACTCCTCCGGCACCGTGTAGCCGACGGTGTCGGGAATATTGATCGTGGTGGCGCCGGCCTTGATCGCGGCCTCGACGCAGCGGCACAGGAAATCGTGCTCGGTGCGGGTCGCGTCTTCCGCCGACCATTCGACGTCGTCGGTGTGGCTGCGGGCGCGGGTCACCTGCCCCACCACCATTTCGAAGACCTCGTGCGGCTCCTTCTGGAGCTTGTATTTCATATGCACCGGCGAGGTGGAGATGAAGGTGTGGATGCGGCGGCGCCCGGCCGGCTTGATTGCCTCGGCGCAGCGGTCGATGTCCTTGAAGGCGGCGCGCGACAGGCCGCAGATCACGGAATTCTTCGCGCGCTTGGCGATCTCGTGGACGGCGGCGAAGTCGCCTTCCGACGCGATCGGAAAGCCGGCCTCGATGATGTCGACGCCCATCTCGTCGAGCAGCTCGGCGACCTCGAGCTTCTCCTCGTGCGTCATGGTCGCGCCGGGGCATTGCTCGCCGTCGCGCAAGGTGGTGTCGAAGATGACGACGCGATCCTTGTCGGATACGGGTCGGACCGGTTTGGTCGGGGTGGTCATAGTCTCGTTCCTTCTGAAGTCATGCGCCCTCCGGGCGCTCTATGGGTTGCTCTTTGCGAGACCCCTGAGTGCCCAGGCGCAAAATGCCCAGCCGGCCCTCAGGGGCTGATAAGCAGAAGGAGCGAGCCCAGAATGAGGATGGCGCCGGCGAGGGCCTGGTCGGCCGCCGGGTCGAACGTCGCGATGGTGGTCGCCTTCGCCTGCATCGTTCGAACTTTGCTTTCGATCCTCATGGTCCGGAACAGGGTCGCAGAAGACGCTTAAATGCGCGTTAACCCTGCCGGGATGGCGGTGTTTTAGCGGAAGGCCTGGCCGGCGCGCAAGAGCCCGCGTAAAGGGCCCGCGCAGGTGCCGACGCGCCGCGATTACCTCAGGATTTCTGCTGCTTTTCCGCCAGCAACGCTTTCCTGATCCCCTCCATTTGCTTCCTTGCGGCGGCGTCGACAGTCGGGAACTTCAGGTCGAGCTTTTCCATCGCGTCGACCACCGCGGCGGCAACAACCAGCCGCGTAAACCACTTGTTGTCCGCCGGCACCACGAACCATGGCGCCTCGGGCGTCGAGGTTTCCCGGATCATGTCTTCGTAAGCCGCCATGTACTTGTCCCACAGCGCACGCTCGGCGACGTCGCCGGTCGAAAACTTCCAGTGTTTCTCCGGCTCTTCCAGCCGATCGAGAAACCGCTTGCGCTGCTCGTCGCGCGATACATTGAGGAAGAATTTCAGGACGCAGGTGCCGCTGCGCGCGACGTGGCGCTCGAAGCCACGGATCGAATTGAACCGATCCTGCCAGATGGTCTTGCGGTCGAGCGTCGGCGGCAGCTTCTGCTTGTCGAGAAACTCCGGGTGAACGCGCACGACCAGCACTTCCTCGTAATGCGAGCGGTTGAAAATGCCGATGCGGCCGCGCTCGGGCAGACGCTTCGCCACCCGCCACAGGAAATCGTGATCCAGTTCCTCCGGGCTCGGCGCCTTGAACGAGAACACCTGGCAGCCCTGCGGATTGATGCCGGACATCACGTGCTTGATGGCGCCGTCCTTGCCGGCGGCATCCATCGCCTGGAACACGAGCAGCAGCGAATGGCGGTCGTCGGCGTAGAGCTTCTCCTGGAGGTGAGAGAGCCGTTTGACGCCCTCCTCCAGCATGTCCTTGGCCTCCTTCTTGTCGATGTCGAGGCCGCAGGTGTCGGCGCACATGTGATCGGCAAGCCTGAATTTGTCCGGCTTGTCGACGCGAAACTGCCTGGCAAGTTCCGAAAATTTCATGGCTCAGCGTGGCTCCAGCGATGTTGCAGATAGGCAGCGACGAACAGCGGCATGCGGTCGTTCAGGTCGTCGGGACCGCGGATCACGTGAATGTCCGACAGCTCAGGCTGCGCCTCGCCGGCAAGATTGTCCAGAATTCGCGCCCGCAGCCGGTCGGCCGGTTCGTCCGCCCATGCCGCCTTGATGAGCGCGGTGCGCGATTTTTCGTTGATGACGGTCCAACCCCGTTCGGCGGCCAGCGTCCGACGCATGATGCCGGTCTCCTCCTCGAGCTCGCGCCAGGCACTCGCCTCGAAATCGAGCACGCCGTCGACGACATCGACGGGGTCGGGCGTACCGGCCGGAAAATAGATCAGCCCGGCATTAGCGGTGTCGGCCGCCATCTCGCCGAGCAGACAGCCGCCGTCCGCCGCGAACAATGCGACCGCCGCGAAACAGTCGCCAACCGACGGGTCCGGCCGGTTCCAGCGCCGCCAGGCATCGAGGCTCGCGAAGTCGGTCTCAAAGAACGCACCACTGAACAGATCGCCGGCAATCGTCTTGTCGTGCAGCATCAGCACGCGCCCGTTCCAGACCGACGGCCGCGCGCGTTTCAGTTCCTCGAAGTACCGGCCGATCTCGGTGCGATGGTCGTCGGCCCAGCGCCACGGTTTCTGCACGCGCTTGAGCGACAGCCGCTCGACCGCAATCACCGGGGGATCGAGCAGCCCGCCCGCATCTTTGCTCATGACGCGATACCGCCGTCGCTCATATTTCGACGGTTCCGTCCGGGACGGTGACAGCGTCGCCGCCGATCATGGCGCTCGTCGGCGCATCGCCGGTTCATGTCATATCCTAGAGCCGCCGCCGCGCACCGGGCTGGCCGAGCGCTTTGACCTTGAACGTCTGGCCCGGCTTGATGAACTCGTCCTGGCAGGCCACCAGCGGCATCTCGCGCGCGCCCTCCTCCGTCATCCGCGCCAGAATACCGAACACCGAGGACGCCGCGAGCGACAGCGCCTCGCCCGCCGAACCTTCACGCAGATAGTGCGCGAAGAACAAGGCCGCGATCAGATCGCCGGCGCCATTGACCTTGAGCGGCAGCAGCGGCGTGCGCAGCCGAAAGCGGCCAAGCTCGTCGGACACCAGCAGATCGACGCTGTCGGTCGGCGTATCGTCGATATGCACAGACGTCACCATCACAGTGCGCGGGCCAGCCTCGTGCAGGGCGTCGATCGCGGTGAACGCCTGCGCCAGTGTGCGGACCTCCTTGCCGGTCAGGTACTCCAGCTCGAACTGGTTCGGCGTGACGATGTCGGCGGCCGGCACCGCCTGGGTCTTGATGAACTCCGGCACCCCCTCGCGCACATAGATGCCGCGGCCAACGTCGCCGATCACCGGGTCGCAGCAATAGGCCGCTGCCGGATTGGCCGATTTCACCAGCGCCACGCAATCGACGACCGCGGCACCGGTTTCCGGAACGCCGAGATAGCCGGATATGATGCCGTCGCATTCGCCGAGCACACCACGGGCCTGGATGCCCTCGACCACATCACGGATGATGTGAGGATCGAAAATCTGGCCTTCCCAGTCGCCATAGCCGGGGTGGTTGGAGAACTGCACGGTATGCACCGGCCACACCTCGACGCCGATCCGCTGCAACGGAAACACCGCGGCGGAATTGCCGACATGGCCGTAAGCGACGTGGGACTGGATCGACAAGAGGTTCATGGACACGACCATAACAGATACGGCGGGGATCGCCCCCGCCGTATCGTAACAACCCCGACGATGCAATCAGCCGTCAGTTGGTCTTGTTGGCCATGTCGACGTATTTGTTGGTGTAGGTCTTCGACAGGTCGATCTTGGCATTGGCGACCGCCGGCGACGACTGGCTGAACACCGCGAGCACGGCGTCCGCACCTTTCGGGTCCATCTTGCCGGTCTCCGAATACATCGAC
Organism: Pseudolabrys sp.; assembly: GCA_050184975.1. Classification (GTDB taxonomy): domain Bacteria; phylum Pseudomonadota; class Alphaproteobacteria; order Rhizobiales; family Xanthobacteraceae; genus Pseudolabrys. The sequence goes on from JBFWZV010000057.1 coordinate 13,865, forward strand.
ATCGTATTCTTCAGCGCCTTGATATAGAGCGCCTTGTCCTTGCCCACATATTGCGCCGGCATCTTGTCGGCGATCTGCTCCGGCGTATGCGAGTGAATCCACCGCAGCGTCGAGACGATCGCCTTGGTCATCGCCTGCACTTCCTTTTCATGCGAGGCGATCCAGTCGGCCTTGGTGTAAAGCGAGCCGCCCGGATATTCGCCGCCGAACACGGCGAGCGTGTCCTTCTGCGAGCGCGTATCGACCAGAATGCGCAGATCCTTGTGGTTGCCGGCCATCACGGTGACCGCCGGATCGAGCATGATCGCGGCGTCGATGGTGCCCTGCTCCATCGCGGCGATCGCGGTGGCGCCGAGGCCGACGCCGATGACGCCGATCGAGTTCGGATCGACGCCGTTCTTCTTCAGGATGTATTTCAGAAAGAAATCGGTCGAGGAGCCGGGCGCGGAGACGCCGACCTTCATGTCCTTGAGATCTTTCACCGACTTGATCTTGTCGGCGCTTTTCGGCGACACGACCAGCGCGAAGCCGGGGAAACGGTCATAGACCACGAAGGACTGGAGGTTCTGTCCCTTGGCGGCGAGATTGACGGTGTGGTCGAAATAACCCGACACCACATCGGCCGAGCCGCCCATCACCGCCTTGAGCGCTTCCGAGCCGCCCTTGAACTCGACGATATCGACATTGACGCCGGCCTTTTCGAATTCGCCGAGCGCCTTGGCGAGCATGGTCGGCAAATAGCACAGGCACGACGGCCCGCCGATCGCGAGCGTCACCTTGCCCTGCGCGAGCGCGAGCCCGGAGCTGACGACGAGTGCGGCCGCCGCAACGGTCATGCGGCGAAGCAAAGACTTCATGACGACATTCCTCCCGAGTTTTGCGGCCGGTTCGCGGCCGAGTTGAAGACAACGATACGGCAGCGCCGGGCGATTTTCTAGGGCCGCTGGTCGGAGGCCGTGGGACGCCATACCAGCAGGCGTTTTTCGACAATGGTAACGACGGTATCGATCACGATCACGAAGGCAGCCAGCACGAACATTCCGGCGAACACGCCGGCGACGTCGAACACGCCTTCGGCCTGCTGAATGAGGTAGCCGAGCCCGGCGGCGGAGCCGAGATACTCGCCCACCACGGCGCCGACCACAGCGAAGCCAACCGAGGTGTGCAGCGAGGAGAACATCCAGGACAACGCCGACGGCCAGTAGACGTGGCGCATCAACTGCCGCTCGTTCATGCCGAGCATGCGCGCATTGGCGAGCACCGTCGGCGAGACTTCCTTGACGCCCTGATAGACGTTGAAAAACACGATGAAGAAGACGAGCGTGACGCCGAGCGCGACCTTCGACCAGATGCCGAGCCCGAGCCACAGCGTGAAGATCGGCGCCAGCACCACGCGCGGCAACGCATTGATCATTTTCACGTAAGGATCGAACACCGCCGCGACCCGCGGCTGGCGCGCAAACCAGAAGCCGACCAGAATGCCGCCGATCGAGCCGATCACGAAAGCGAGGATCGCCTCCCAGAGCGTGATCCACAGATGCTTCCAGATCACGCCGGTGGCGAACCAGGCATAGACCTGCTTGGCGACCTCGACAGGATTGGAGAAGAAGAACGGCGGCAGCACCGTGTAGCCGAAGATCGGATAGGTCGAGAGCACGTACCACAGCACGACAAACACCACGGCGACCGAGATCTGAAGCAGCAGCAAATTGACGCGGGACATCAGTCGCCTCCGGTCTGCGCATAGCCCTTGAGCACTTCGGCTTTCAGGGTATGCCAGATGTCGCGGTGAAGATCGTGAAACGCGGGGTCGAGCTTGACCTCGCTGATGTCGCGCGGCCGCGCGAGCGGCACCTTCCAGTCGCCGATGATCCGCGCCGCCGGCCCGGCCGACATGATGACGACACGGTCGGACAAGGCAATGGCCTCCTCGAGATCGTGGGTGACGAACAGCACCGCCTTGCGGTCGGCGCTCCATAAATCGAGTAGCTGATTGCCCATGATCTGCCGGGTCTGCGCGTCAAGCGGGCCGAATGGCTCGTCCATCAGCAGGATCTTCGGATCGCGGATCAGAACCTGAGCCAGTCCCACCCGCTTGCGCTGCCCGCCCGACAGCATGTGCGGATAGCGGTTGCCGAAGCTGCCGAGGCCGACCCGGGCGAGCCACTCCTGCGCGCGATTTCGCGCTTCATCGTGCGAAACACCGGCGATCTCGAGTCCGATCGCGACGTTCTCGATCGCGGTTTTCCACGGAAACAACGCGTCGGCCTGGAACAAATAGCCAGCCTGCGCATTGAGACTCGACAATGGCGCACCGAAAATCGTCGCGCTGCCCGCCGACGGCGCGAGCAACCCGGCCGCGACATTGAGCAGGGTCGACTTGCCGCAGCCGGTCGGACCGACAATGGCGACGAACTCGCCATCGGCGACCGACAGCGTCGCATCGGTGACGGCGCGGTATTCACCGCCACCGGTCAGACGAAACGTGATATCGACCTGCTGAAGCTCGACTGCGGCGGACACTTAACCCCTCGCCCCCGGCGGGCGCCGGACAGCGGCAAAGTAGCGGCTTGCCGCCCGATTGCAAACCTGCCCATCATCGTCGCGCATGACCTCGCTGTTCCCGGCCGATTCACGTTTCGCCGAAGCGCTTGCGCGCCTGCCGGACTATCTCGGCAGTCATGTTCTGGTCAGCATGGCGGCGATGGCGATCGGCCTCGGTATCAGCTTGCCGCTCGCGATTTTTGCAGTGCGGCGGCCTGCGCTGCGCGCGGCGCTGCTCGGCGCCGCAAGCGTGGTACAAACCGTCCCGGGGCTCGCGCTGCTGACGCTGTTTTACCCGCTGCTGCTCGCGCTGTCGGCGCTTTCCGAATCCATGTTCGGCGTCGGCTTTTCCGCGCTCGGATTCCTGCCCGCGGTGCTGGCGCTTGCGCTCTATTCGATGCTGCCGGTCTTGCGCAACACGGTGACCGGACTTGCCGCGATTCCCGACGGCATCCACGACGCCTCGCAAGCGCTCGGCCTGACGCGGCGCAAGGCCCTGTGGCTTGTCGATCTGCCGATCGCGATGCCGGTCATCATGGCCGGCATCAGGACCGCAACCGTGTGGGTGATCGGCACCGCGACGCTGTCGACGCCGATCGGACAGACCAGTTTGGGCAACTACATTTTTGCCGGATTGCAGACGCAGAACTGGGTGTTCGTGCTGTTCGGCTGTTTTGCCGCGGCGGGGCTGGCACTCGCGGTCGACCGGTGTCTCGCCGCGATGGAAGACGGCGTCGCGCGGCGCAGCCATCGCTCGCTGGCGCTCGGCGCTGGCGGCATCGCGCTGATCGCGCTTTCAGCACTCGCGCCACATCTCGGCCGCGCGCAGTCCGCCTATGCGATCGGCGCCAAGACCTTCACCGAGCAGTATGTGCTCGCCGCGCTGATGGAACAGCGCCTCGAGGCGTCGGGATTGAGCGCGTCGCGACGCGAGGGCCTCGGCTCGACCGTGGTCTTCAATGCACTCGCCGCCAACGAGATCGACGCCTATGTCGATTACTCCGGCACGATCTGGGCCAATCACATGCGCCGCAGCGACGTGAAGGCCCGCGCCGACGTCCTGAAGGAGGTCGGCGACTGGCTGAGGGAAACCCACGGCATCGCGCTGCTCGGCAGTCTCGGCTTCGAGAACGCCTATGCGCTGGCGATGTCGCGCCAGCGCGCCGAAGCGCTCGGCATCCGCACCATCGCCGATCTCGCCCGGCATGCGCCGCAACTGCGGATCGCCGGCGACTACGAATTCTTCGCGCGCCCGGAATGGAAGGCGCTGAAGGCGGCCTATGGCCTGAATTTCCAGTCGCAGCGGCAGATGCAGGCGGAATTCATGTATCCGGCCGCCGCCGACGGCGAGGTCGACGTGATCTCGGCCTTCTCCAGCGAAGGGCTGATCGCCAAATTCGATCTCGTTGTGCTCGACGACCCGAAACAGGCGCTGCCGCCTTACGACGCGATCGTGCTGGTCTCGCCGCAGCGCGCCGGCGACCGAAAACTCCTCAATGCGCTGCGGCCACTGGTCGGGAAAATCGACGTCGAGACGATGCGGGAGGCAAACCTGCGCGCCGCCACCGGAAACGCCGACGCGGCGCCGGAACAGGTGGCGCGGTGGCTGTGGCGGCAGATCGGGAAATAAAAACGGGCCCGGCGAAGCGGGCCCGTTTCCAAATCCGTGCGCGAACGATCAGTTCTTGCTCTTGTCGACCAGAGCGCGCTGCTTGATCCACGGCATCATCTCGCGCAGCTTGGCGCCGACCACTTCGGCGCCGTGCTCGGCGAGCTTGGCGCGGGTCGCCTTGAACGAGGTCTGGTTGACCTTGTTTTCCAGCATCCAGTCGCGGGTAAAGCGACCGGACTGGATATCGGCGAGCACGCGCTTCATCTCGGCGCGGGTTTCGTCGGTGATGATGCGCGGGCCGGTGACGTACTCGCCGTATTCGGCGGTGTTCGACACCGAGTAGTTCATGTTGGCGATGCCACCTTCGTAAATCAGGTCCACGATCAGCTTCATTTCGTGGATGCACTCGAAGTAGGCCATCTCCGGCGCGTAACCGGCGTTCACCAAGGTCTCGTAGCCGGCCTTCATCAGCTCGACCACGCCGCCGCACAGCACGGCCTGCTCGCCGAACAGGTCGGTCTCGCACTCTTCCTTGAACGTCGTCTCGATGATGCCGGCGCGGCCGCCGCCGATCGCCGAGGCATAAGACAGGCCGAGATCATGCGCATTGCCCGACGCATCCTGATGGATCGCGAGCAGACACGGCACGCCGGCGCCGCGCTGATATTCCGAGCGCACCGTGTGGCCGGGGCCCTTCGGCGCCACCATCAGCACGTCGATGCCCTTGCCCGGCTCGATCAGGTTGAAGTGGACGTTGAGGCCGTGCGCGAACATGATCGCCGCGCCTTCCTTGATGTTCTTGGCGATGTGGTCGCGGTAGATGTCGCCCTGCAATTCGTCGGGCGTGAGCATCATCATCACGTCGGCCCATTTGGCGGCCTCGGCGACTTCCATCACCTTGAGCTTCTCGCCTTCGGCTTTTTTCACGCCCGCGCTGGTCTTGCGCAGCGCCACCACGACATCCTTGACGCCGCTGTCGCGCAGATTGAGCGCATGGGCATGGCCCTGGCTGCCATAGCCGATGATGGCGACCTTTTTGCCCTTGATCAGGTTCAGGTCGGCGTCCCGGTCGTAATAAACACGCATGATGTACTGATCCTCTCGAAGCCCCGTGAATGTCGGCCTAGCTTCTAGGACGCCCGGGCAAGGCCGACAAGGCCCCGGACGTCCGGAAAATCGGCGGTTTCAGGCTCTCCGCATCGGCTCACATCACCATCGGCACGATGCTGGCGACGAGCAACAGTGCCATCGCGATGTTGAAAATGCGGGCGTGGCCGGGATCGCGCAGCAGGCGGCCGACCGCGGTGCCGAATGCCGTCCACACCGTGACCGCCACCAGCGTAGCGACCGCAAACACCGCCAGCATCACCGGGACGTCGAAACTCGCCGATCCGGGCCGCACGAACAGCGACACCGCGCTGAGCGAGGTCAGGACACCCTTCGGATTGACCCACTGGAAGGCCGCCGCCTGAAGGAATGTGAGCGGCTTGCCGCCCGCGTCTTCCGCCTTTTTCGGCTGTCCGGCATTGGCGACTTTCCACGCGAGCCATAAGAGATAAGCGCCGCCGACAATCTTCAGCCCGGTGTGGATGCCGGGCCACGCCGTGATGATGAGACCGAGGCCGGCCGCACAGGCGCCGAGCAGAACGACAAAGCCGATCACGACGCCGGCCATGTGCGCGGCAGAGCGCGCAAAGCCGAAATTCACGCCCGAGGCCGTGAGCATGATGTTGTTCGGCCCCGGCGTGCACGCCATCGCGAAGGCGAACGAAGTCATCGCCAGCAGCATTTCATTCGACATTTGCGTCGTCCGCGCGACTTCGTTACCCGTGGCCTACATCCCTTCCGGCCCACGCACGATGGCGGCGATGCCGGTGCGGGCGACCTCGACGAGGCCCAAGGGCAGCATCAGTTCGATGAATTGCTCGATCTTGTCACTCTTGCCGGTGATCTCGAACACGAAGCTCTCGGTGGTGGCGTCGATGACGCGGGCACGGAAGGCGTCGGCAAGCCGCAAAGCCTCGACGCGGCTGTCGCCCTTGCCCTTCACTTTGATCATCGCGAGTTCCCGCTCGATGGCACGGCCGGTCAGCGTCATGTCGATGACGCGGTGAACCGGCACCAGCCGGTCGAGCTGGTTCTTGATCTGCTCGATCACCATCGGCGTGCCCGTGGTGACAATCGTAATCAGCGACAGGTGCGCCTGGTGCTCGGTCTCCGACACCGTCAGGGACTCGATATTGTAGCCACGGCCGGAAAACAGGCCGATGACGCGGGCAAGCACGCCCGGCTCGTTGTCGACCAGCACCGACAACGTATGCGTCTCGTTCTTCTGCGCGGTCGGCGCGGTCGGATAATGCGACGTGGTTGCGGGGGCGTTCATCAGACCATCACCTTGCCTTCTTCGGTGATCGCGCTGTCGAGGTCTTCGGCGGCGTCACCCAGGATCATTTCATTGTGCGCGCGGCCCGACGGGATCATCGGGAAGCAGTTTTCCTTCGGATCGACCACGCAGTCGAACAGCACCGGCT
>JBFWZV010000058.1:0-20293 GCA_050184975.1 Pseudolabrys sp.
CTGACACCCGCTGAGCGATGGTGCTTCTGCCGCGCGCCCGCTGAAAGTGCGCCGAGGGACATGCCGTGAAAGGAATTCGTGAACGCTACAATCGTCTGTCGCCCTGTGACCTTACGGGCGAGCTTGAGCGCCGCTTCGACCGAGTTCGTTCCGGTGGGACCAGTGAACTGCACACGGTAGTCAAGGCCGCGCGGCGCAAGGATCATTTCATGAAACGTCCGCAGGAAATCTCGCTTTGCGCCGGTATGCAGATCGAGGCTGTTTAGTATCCCATCACCAGAAAGGTACTCAATCAGCTTCGCTTTCATCGCCGGATGATTATGTCCGTAATTGAGCGAGCCGCAGCACGATAGAAAATCGATATATTCCTTGCCGCTTTCGTCCCATACGCGGGCGTTAGCGGCGCGCGTAAAGACTGCGGGCATTTCGCGGCAGTAATAGCGCACGCCCGATTCGAGTGTTTCAAACGGCGTAAGCGGACCTTCGTGATCTCCAAGCTCAATCATGGGAACGCCTTCCTGCCTTTTGCCCGGCATTGCGGATCAGTGGGTGTCAGATCGTGTCTTCGTCGCGGCTTCGTCCTCGCTGTCTCCATTGGCGACACGCAGCAGGCTTTGCCGTACATGGCCGAGCTTGCCGGCGATGCTCACCAGGCCGGACTCGCTGGCGACACGGGTCAGGTAACCGACAGCGTCAGCCATGTGTCGCGCCGTCGTCATCGTTGAACGGCCACGATGTTTGTTGGGGTTCTGCAGGGCGGAGCGCATCACGCGGCCTCCCGTTCAATGCGTGGTTCAAGCGACAGCACGGACTCGGCGATACCGTATTGGCGGCAGTGTGCCTCCGGCCGCAAGCATTGGACCGGCACGCGGAACGCCGCCTCTGGCTCGCCTTCGACCTCGGCGACCTCGCCAAGCCATTCAACGCCACGGCGCAGGAAATGATTGAGCAGGTGCTGGCGGGTCACGCCGACCACAGCCTCGACTCCGCACCCAAGGCAGAACTCCTGTAGCCCGCACAGAAGTTCAGGAATGATCCGTTTGCGAAGCGCAGGCTCGAAGTCGCGGTCGACGCAAACGCGGGTCATTTCCCAAACGGTCGCACTCTTGGGCAGTGACCCTTTCTGGCAGAGATAGGGCCAATATGACTGAAGCATGTACGGAACGGAGGTCGGCGCGGTACGAATCAATCCGCGCACGATGCCCGCGTTGTCTCGCCAGACCAGATAGACAGCGGCGGGCGTGTCGAATTCGTCGTACTCCATCCCGTCGTAGAACGAGTGGGGCAGAGCGCGTCGTTCGACAAAGACGCGGTAACGCAGCCGTGCCTGCGAAGCGAGCGCATCGCCGAACAGATGAGCCGTCTTGAGCGAGAACGCCTCGATCATTGCAACCTCCCGATCCTTGCGAATAGGAGGTGAGCACAGCGAATGCCTGCGCCGTACTAGGCTATCGCCTAGGGAAAATAATCATCAAAGTGAAATCAAGCCGCGTTGAAGCGCAATCACGACAGCTGATAGCTGGTTGCTCGCACCAAGTTTGTCCGTAATGCTGCGAATATGAAATTCAACCGTCTTCTTTGATACCGTCAAAATGTCCGCAATGTCCTGGCGCGACTTGCCGTCCTTGCACCAGTTCAGGACTTCAAGTTCGCGGGGTGTCAGCGTGACCTCGGTTTCAACAAATAGCTGCTCGCCGGCAATCTCTTGATAGCGATGCCAGGTCTGCATGCTGATGGCATGGAGGAGACCTATCTGGCTTGCATCGGCGCGATCCTGAACGCGACGGCTGATACTTAAGACATCAAGCCGCTGGTTCGGGCCGTGGAAAGGAAACATGACGCCGGATTGAACCTTCAGTTCTTGGCATGCCGCCATGAACTTTCGTTGCGTCGTCGTGAGTTCAGTGCGCTCGGCGACATCGTTCCAGAAAAACGGACGCGTGGCGCGCAGCGTGCAGGAGAGCACCGGGTCAATCAGATCCCAGCGGTTTTGAACATAGGCATCAACGTAACCGTCGGGAAATGTAAACCAAGCGATGTGACCGAGCTTGTGGCCGCGAATGGATGTGAGGATGCAGTTCTCGTATCCTTCCTCGCCAATGGCGCGCGCATATAGACGCGCAAGGTCGTCCGCGGATACGGCGCGGCGGGATTCTTCGACGAAATCTTCAAACCTTTGCACGGCGGTCCCAACCCCCCGAGCGCGCCAGCTTCTGCACTATCTCCCGGCAGTGCCGTCACATGCAATGATTTAATGGGCTATAGGCTATGGTTGTTAGCAGGAATAAGGCCAAGAAATGCCTTGAGAATATCATTGAAGGCCGCGGGCGTTTGCCAGTGCGGAGCGTGTCCGGCCCCGGCGATGACGTAAATCTGGTTTCGCCAGAGCGCCCGATATCGAAGAGCCTGCAAGTAGGTGAGTCTTACAAAAGGCTCCTTCTCGCCGTGTACCACGCACAGCGGCTTGGCATTCATTTCGGCGATCGATCGCTGGTCGGCACCGACACCACCGAGCGCGCTTTCGAACATGTAGCCACGCGCATTGCCGTCAGTGCGGCGAATGTCTGCCAACAGGTTTCTGGTGAGATATCGAGCACCGCCAAGCATGGACCTGCCGTAGGCTTCAACATCGGCAACCGTGAATCGCGATTTGCCCGCAAGCTGCATATTGTCGTCTACATAGAAGGCGGAGTGCAGTGCCTCGACCGAGGGCGTGATGGGCGGCGTTCCGACGATCAGCAACGACCGCACGCGAGGTTCGGTGCCGAGTAGTTCAAGTCCGATATGGCCACCAAGCGACCAGCCTACGACGTCGACCTCATTGTAATTGTTTAGGTCCAGCAGCCTGCGGATGACACCTGCATAGCCGGGAAAGCTGTAAGTTGCTTGCGGATCACGAGCGTTGTCCGACTCGCCGTGGCCCGGTAAATCCGGAGCAATGAGGCTGCGCTTGAAACGGTTCAACAACCGGATTTGGCGTGCCCACACGGACTTCGATGAGGAATTGCCGTGCAGCAATATTACGGGTCGGCCGCGCCCACGTGAGACGACCGCCGCGATATTCATTCCCTCGATTTTGAATTCACGCTGCGTCGGTGGTCTATATACCGTTCGTGCCGCCGCTCTATTTCTCCTGGCGTCTTTGTGAATGAGTGCCGGTTGCGCCGTAGACCGCATGGTCGTCCCTAATGTGACGTAGCGGCAGGGCCGCCGCGGTCATTCAGCTGGTAGAGGTATTTTTGGCGAAGGAGATGGTCGATGCACCGCCTCAAGAGCCGCCCGGTCTGAGCATCGCCGAGCGTCTGGTCTATCTCCGATTGGACATAGACAAGCATGCGAACAAGAGCGGTCATGTTCAGCTCAGCAGGCCTCTGATTCTCCGAAGAATCTGACTGCACCGCGGTCGGATCATGCGCGGCGACTTGCGCAATGCACTCCTCAAGGAGCTCGGCTGCCGGTTCATCCCCGAAATGGAGCACGATGCTGGAGTGTACGGCCCGCAATAGGCGCAGTATCCCTCCGATATCGGCTTGGTCTGCTATCGATCTGACGGGCTTGCGGCGCCCGACTGCGCGCTGCGCTTTTGTGCCCGTTTGCCGCATCACAAAGCCCCTATGCACGTTTGTGCATGGCGGATTTCGTCGGGAGATTGGGCGACCGACAACTAGGCTATAGCCTAGGATCAAGTGTCGCAGTGCAGCATTTGTGGCGTTCAAGCAAATCTTGATCAGCACCGTAATCTAAGAGGGTCGAAAATTCTATTTGCGGTCGAGCATCCCGTTCGACCGAAGCAATTCGCGAGACGGCGATGCATAGCGGTCGCGTATGTCGCGTATATTGTGTGTTGCATTCATCGAAGGGCATCGCGGATGGTTGTTCCTGATCGCATTGGGGGCGGTTGCCTTTAAGTTTGTTTCACCGACTTGTGCGCGGGGTCTTGGTTATTGGCCCCTCGATCGGCTCGCGCTCGGTTAAGGGCCGGCACGATCCCAAGACGCGTGTGCACCGGTTCGAACAAATCGATCTCTAGGAGATTTACATCGTGACGTTCCCGCTGCTCCCGGGGGCGCGCGTCCGTGCCGTCAAGGAAAGCCGGCTCCCCTCCCGGCCGCTTCCTTCGGCGCGGACGCGCAGCCGGAGCGGTGCCATTCGCAGCTGGCGCGCCGAGCCGTTTCGCAGCCCATCGGCGCGCAAGGATTGAGCACGCCGTCGCTTTCAATCGGTGAAATCCGTTGGGCCGTCATTGCGTTGCGGCAAAACGCTCGCTTGCAAGGTTCCCTTGGTTTAGGATTTCCTCACGGACCGTCGTCCCGCCTGGCGCCGTTCGCGCATGGGGCCGTTCACACCAGTGAGGAAACACAGATGAAGAAGACATTCACTGCCGCTTTGGCGGCCGGCGTCGTGATGCTCGCGACCGCCGCCTCTGCGCAGACCGAGACCATCCGCCTGACGATCGGGTCGAGCCATCCGCCGGTGATCCCGTGGGTGCTGGCGATGAAGAACACTGTCGTCGCCAAGACCAACAAGGCGCTCGAGGCCAAGGGCTCCAAGTACCGCATCGACTGGAACGAGGCGTACGGCGGCGCGCTCTACAACTTCGAGAACACGCTCGAGGCGGTCGAGCAGGGCATCACCGATTTCGGCTGGGTCGGCACGCTGTGGGAGCCGGCCAAAATGCCGCTCCAGAACATTATGTTCGCGACGCCCTTCACGAACGACAACCCGGATGTCGCGGCGAAGGTGATGCACGAGCTGATGGCCAAAAGCCCGGCTTTCAAGAAGGAGTGGGAGACCAACAACGCGGTCTACTTCGCCGCCACCACCTCGGACAGCTATCAGCTCTTCACCAAGTTCCCGGTGACCAAGCTCGAAGACCTCAAGGGCCGCAAGATTCTCGCCGCCGGCGCGGTCGGCGCCTGGGTCGAGGGTCTCGGTGCGACCTTCGTGAACTCCGGCATTCCGGCGATGTACAACTCGCTGCAGACCGGTGTCGGCGAGGGCGTGGTGCTGATCCCCTCGGGCGCGATCCCGATCAAGCTGCATGAGGTCGCTCCCTATGTGACCTACGTCAACATGGGCGCGGTGACGTTCGGCGCCTTCGCGGTCAACAAGAAGAAGTGGGACTCGCTGCCGAAGGAAGTGCAGGACGTGATGCGCCCGATCGCGATGGAATACGCGGCCGAGAACATCAAGATCGTGAAGGCGCGCGAGACCGCCGGTCTCGAGCGCATCAAGAAGGAAGGCGCCAAGATCTCGACGTTGCCGGAGGCCGAGCGCAAGCGCTGGGCCGATGCGATGCCGAACCTCGCCAAGAAATGGGTCGAGGCCAACGAGAAGCCCGGCGTGCCCGCCAAGCAACTGATGCAGGAATACATGGCGGCGATGCGCGCAGCCGGCGCCAAGCCCGCGCGCGACTGGGACAAGGGGCTCTGAGCGCTCGCGTGACCCGACGCCACGACAACGACCCGCGCGGCGGTAGCCGCGCGGGAGCGACCAGGCCGGCCGACAAGAAACGCATCAAGAAGAAAGTCAGGGCGGCATGAAGACATCGCGCGCCGAACGGGATGCCGCGACGGCAGCGAAGCCGGGCTTGCTCGGCAAGGTCGATGGCGGCATCGCGCAGGCGCTCGCCGCGCTCGGCGCGACGTGGATCTTCGGCATCATGGTGCTGGTCTGCGTCGACGTCGCGATGCGGAACTTCTTTAACGCGCCAATCTCCGGCGTCACCGAGTTCATCGCGCTGTCGGTGCCGGTCTGTGTGTTTTTGCAATTGCCGATGGCGCTGAGCCAGCAGCGGCTGATCCGCGCCGAATTGATCATCGAGGCGCTGGAGAAGCAGCGGCCGCGGCTGGCCGCGTTTCTCAACGGCGCCTTCGCGCTCGCCGGGCTGTTCATCTTCTGGAAGGTGGTGGTCTGGGCCTGGCCGGACTTCGTCAAGGCGTACCGGACCGGTGAATTCGCCGGCGCGCAGGGCGCCTACACGATCCCGGTGTGGCCGTTCAAGCTCATGCTGATTGTCGGCATCGGCTTTGGCATCATCCAGATCGCCAAGCAGGTGGCGCAGCGCGCCGCCGACATCATCCGCCCGCCGGTCGAGCGGCCGGCCGAGAAGGGGCCGGAGGGCCTGATCAGCATCGTCGCCAGCGCGGCGTTCGCCGCCGCGGTGATCGGCTTTGCGATCGTGCTGTTCTTCGGCGATCTGCGCTCGTTCGAAATCGGCGTCTACGGCCTTGCCGCCATGCTGGCGCTGACGCTGCTCGGCATGCCGATCCCGTTCGTGCTGATGGCCTTGTCCTATATCGGCATCTGGGCGGTACGTGGCGGCGAGGATTTCGCCATCAATACGCTCGGGCTTGCGACTTCGACGGCGGTGGCGACCTACGAATTCGGCGTCATTCCGCTGTTCATCATGATGGGGCTGGTGCTCGAACGCGCCGACGTCGGCCGCGATGCCTTTCGCGTTGCCGCGAGTCTGTTGCGCAAGGTGCGCGGCGGCCTCGGCATGGCGACGGTGGCGGCGAACGCGATCTTTGCCTCGATCGTCGGGTCCTCGATCGCCTCGGCGGCGGTGTTCAGCCGCATCGCGGTGCCGGAAATGGTCGAGCACGGCTATACGAAACGGTTTTCGGTCGGCTGCGTCGCCGGCTCCTCGGTGCTCGGCATGTTGATCCCACCGAGCCTTCTGCTGATCGTCTACGGGCTGATCGCCGAAGAGTCGGTCGGCAAGCTGTTCATCGCCGCGATCATTCCCGGCATTCTGCTGTCGATCGCTTTCGCCATCGCGATCTACGGCATGACCTTTGTGATGCCGAACTTTGTCGGCCAGGCTCGAACAGCGGAAGACATCGCGCCGTCGTCCTGGGGCGAGATCGTCACCCAGCTCGGCCCGATCGTGGTTCTGGTGTTGGCGGTGGTTGGCGGCATTTACGGCGGCCTGTTCACGCCGACTGAAGCCGCCGCGGTCGGCTCGGCCTTCGCTCTCGTACTCGCATTCGCCAAGCGGCGCATCGATTTCAAGGCGTTCCGCGAGATCGTGATGGAAACCGGTTCGGTGTCCGCTGCGATCCTGTTTCTGATTATCGCGGCGAATCTCTACGCGCGTCAGGTGACGCTGACCGGCATTCCGTCCAAGGTGTCGGACTGGGTGGCCGCCGCCGGCCTCGACATGACCGGGTTCCTCGCAGTCTATCTGGTGATCCTGCTTCTCCTCGGCATGATCCTCGACTCGGTCTCGATCATGTTAATCGTGCTGCCGATCATGATGCCCGTACTCGAACTGCTCGAAGGCGACAAGATCTGGTTCGGCATCGTTACCGTGATCGCGGTCGAAATCGGCCTGCTGACGCCGCCGTTCGGTCTCTCGGTCTATGTGGTGAAGGGCGTCTTGCCCAAGAACTTCATATCGCTACCGGCGATCTTCATGGGCGCGTTCCCGTTCGTCATCATCATGCTGATCGTCACCATCATCCTGATGGGATTCCCGCAGCTCAGCCTCTGGCTGCCGAAACTGTAATTGCGGCGCCTATTTCTTCGGAAACACCGCGATCATGTCGAGCTCAACACGCGCGCCTTGCGTCGAGAGCTGATTGACGCAGACGGTGGTCGAGGCCGGCGTCCAGTCACCGAAATAACTGGCGAGCGTTTTCGACATCTCGTCCATGTCGCGCATGTCGGTGAGATATTTCGTCACCTTGATGACGTCGGTCCAGGTCAGGCCCTGGTGATCGAGAATGCCCTTGATGTTCTCCATCGCGAGCCGGGTCTGGTCGCCGATGCCGACCGGGTGATTGTGCTCGTGCAGCTCGTGCGGGTGCTTGTGATAGAGCGGCGAGGGTGTCGCTCCCGAGATGAACAGCAGGTCGCCGGGGGCCTCGATACGGATCGCCGGCGCATAGGGCATGTCGGGCCGCCGCGCCGGATTGGTCTGGATTTCGCCGATCGACGGATTGGTGGGTGAGGTCTTGAAGGCTGCGCCGCGCTTGCTCATGGTTGTTCTCGTTGTCCTGTGAGGCGATTGACTTTGAATGAGGCGGACATCGTCCGCGGGTACCGAGCTACTATTCCGGCCCAACGCACGCAAAAGGTCAATCGCCGTGTCTTCAACCGCTTATCGTCCTGTGAAACCGCCACGGTGGGCAGCCGCTTAACGCCCGGTAAAAGCCGGCCTTCGCGGCGACACGCTCCATTAAGGTCGCCATGTTTTGATGCGCCGGCTTCACTGTCGCGCGCGGGGCAGCATGGATCGCGACCACGGTTCGGAAGTACGGCTGGCCGAATTACTCGGCGCGCTTAGCCATGCGCTCGATATGGTGGAAGGCCAGCCGGCCGGCCACTGCGTACGCTGCTGCTGGATCGGCATTCACATCGGCCGTGAGATCGGCCTGACCGAAGCGCAGCTCTGGGAACTCTATTACACGCTGCTGGTGAAGGACGTCGGCTGCTCGAGCAACGCCGCGCGCATTTGCCAGATCTACATGATGGACGACATCACGTTCAAACGCGACCTGATGACCGTCAATGGCAGCCTGCCGCAGGTGCTTCGCTTCGTGCTGTCGCACACGGGCATGAATGCTGGCCTCGCCGAACGGTTCCGCGCGCTCGTGAACGTGTTCCAGAACGGCGGCCAGATCGCACAGGAATTGATGGAGACGCGCTGCGACCGCGGCGCCGAGATCGCGCGCAAGATGCGGTTTTCGGAGAACGTGATCGCGGCGATCCGCAGCTTCGACGAACACTGGGATGGCGGCGGCATGCCGGCCGGTCTCAAGGGCGAAGACATCCCGATCTATTCGCGCATCTCGCTGGTGGCGCAGATCGCCGACGTGTTCCAGGTCGCCCACGGCGTCGAGGCGGCGAAGCAGGAGATCCGCAACCGCACCGGCACCTGGTTCGAGCCGCGCATTGCCGATGCCTTCGCGCGAATCGCCGAGCGCGACGAATTCTGGCAGATGCTGCGCTCGGACGAATTGCAGACCGCGATCTTCGAGGTCGAGCCGGCGCGGCAGCGCACACTCGTCGACGACGATTATCTCGACGATATCGCCGCCGCCTTTGCGCAGGTGATCGACTCGAAAAGTCCCTATACCAGCGGCCACAGCGAGCGCGTCACGCTGTTCGCCGACCTGATCGCAGAAGAGCTCGGTTTCGAGGCCGACAAGCGGCGCTGGCTGCGGCGCGCGGCGCTGCTGCACGACATCGGCAAGCTCGGCGTCAGCAATACGATCCTCGACAAGCCGGGCAAGCTCGACGACGAGGAATGGGCGCAGATGAAGCGGCATTCCGAACTGGGCGAGCAGATCCTGTCGAAGATCGCCGCATTCAGGAGCCTCGCCCAGATCGCCGGCGCGCATCACGAACGGCTCGACGGCAAGGGCTATCCGCGCGGCCTCGTCGCCGAACAGATCCCGCTCGATGTGCGTATTGTGACCACGGCGGACATCTTCGACGCGCTGACGGCGGATCGGCCTTATCGCGCGGCGATGCCGGTCGACAAGGCGTTCACCATCATGACCGACATGGTTGGCAGCGCGCTCGACCCGGTCTGTTTCGACGCGTTGCGACGGGCCATGAAGCGCGTCGATCCGGCGGTCGCCGCCTAGGTGGGACTCCTCCGGATCTTTTCAAATCGCGAAGGTGATGCGTAGCCGTTCACCGCCGCACGCGTTTTTTGCGCTGGACGGGCTTGGTGTCGGCGCCGGACGCAAAGAAGCGGAACAGTCCGAATGAGGCATTCTCGGCGACCTGAACGCCACGCTCGCGCCGCGCTTTGCGATGGCGCTTGCGGCGCGGCTGCTCGACGACGGGTTCCGAATAGCTCGCGGTGACGATGTCCGGCTGCGGCTCGCCACGCACGGTGATCGGTGCCCAGCGCGTCAGATGTCCGCAGGCGATGCGCGGCGAGGGGTGCGCGGCCCGCGTAATGATGCCGACCAATTCGCCGCCGCGCATGACCGGGCCGCCGCTGTCGCCGAAACAGGCGCTGGCGCCGATCGAGCCGGTGCGGTTCGGATCGACCAGTGCGCGCGATGTGGCGGCAACCAGCCGCGCCTCGTGCAGCGAGCCGAAGGCGCCGCGGGCGCGCTCGTCGGTGGTGCCGTAGCCGGCAATGGTGAAGCTGTCGCCCGAGCCGGGGCCGACCGGCGCGATGCTGACGCCTGCGAGCGGCGCGGACAATTTGAGAATCGCGGCGTCGCCCGACACCTGCACGCGGCGCCCGTCGTCGAGCACAGCGCTGCGGCTGACGCCGATCACGCGCGCCTGGCCGCCACGGCCGACCACCCGCATGCCGCGCCCACAATGCGCGGCGGTGACGATCAACCGCCGGGCGATGACAACGCCGCTGCAATAGCCGTTGCCGACCAGCTTAACGGTGTAGGAGCCGAGGCCGGACGAACTGCCCTTGACCACCGCCTGTGCGGCGGATGCGCCGAAAACGACAGCAGCTAAAGCGGCAACGAGTGAAGCAAGCCCCGGTGCTGTCGCACGCAGTGTCATGATCGCCCCCCCGGTTCCCCGGGCGAACTCTAGCCAAGTCCGGCGGCAGCCGGCAGGAGAAAACGCGCGGCGCGTGTGAATAAGTGCGCGCTCAGCGCGCCGGAGTGTCGTCGAACGAAATCCACCTCCGCTCCGCCATGCTGCGGGCGCAGGCCTCGGCCAGTGCCACATCGCGGATGCCGGCGGCAAGGTTGTTCGGCAGGGCTGTATCCGCGACTACATGGGCGAGAAAGCGCTCCCAGCAGGCGCGGTAGCCGTTGACGACCGGACTTGCGGCGGGAACCTCCTGCCAGTCGGAGCGGTAGTCGGCGCCGATGTCGGTCATCGGATTCATGTGGCGCACGGTCGGCGTGGCCGGGGCCGGTTGCATCCAGCATTTATGGATGCCGGCGAGCGCCGAGCCGCCGGTGCCGTCGATCTGGAGGGTCAGAATATCGTCGCGGCGGATGCGCGCGGCCCAGGTCGAGACGATGACGCCGGTAGCGCCGCTCGCCAGCTCGACCAGCGTGGTCGCGCTGTCGTCGACGTCGGGTGCAAAGCCCACACCCTGTTCGTCGGCGCGTTCGGCGAGAGCGGTGCGGGCCGAATGCGTGACGGCGGCGATGGGGCCGAGCAGCGTTTCGATCACGTAGCGCCAGTGCGGGTACATGTCCGAGGTCATGCCGCCGCCGCCAGTCTTTTTGTAGTTCCAGCTTGGCCGGTTGGCGGCGCGTTCGATGCCATCGAACACCCACCAGCCGAATTCGAGGCGGAAGCCGGTGACGGTGCCGAAGAAACCGGAGCGCACCAGCATGGCGAGCTTTTGCAGACCGGGCAGGAAAATCTTGTCCTCGACCGCGCCGGCTTTCAGGCCGCGCTTCTTGATCGCGTTCAGGAGCTGCTGGCCGGCCGCGACCGAGGGCGCAACCGGCTTCTCGGTGTAGATATGCTTGCCGGCGACAATGGCTTTCTCGAGCGTGGCGACGCGCGCATGCGTCGCCGCGGCATCGAAGAAGATGTGCATGTCCGGGCGCGCGAGCGCGGCGTCGAAATCGGTCGTGAAGTCCGCTATGCCATGCGTTTTCGCGATGCCGGAAAGCTTTTCGGCGTTACGGCCAAGAAGCAAAAGTTTCAGAACGACGCGCTTGTCGCCGACCATAAGCCCGCCCTGGTCGCGGATCGGCACCAGCGCATTGGTCAGATGCTGCGTCGAGGCGATGCGCCCGGTGGCGCCATTGACGATGATGCCCAGTTCGATGTCCGCCATCAGGGGAGTTCCTTGACCGAGGGGTCGCGCTTTCTATCATAGGCCGGCAGCGCCTGAGCAATGGCGAGGCTCATCGGGGCATCCATGCCGCGCCATATCGTCTGCCTGACCTTCGACTTCGACACCCAGGCGGGCTTCATCGCCCGCGGTATGACGACGCCGACGTCGCTGTCGCGCGGCGAATTCGGGGTGACCGGGGCGCGGCGTATTCTCGATCTGCTCGCCTCGCGCGGCATCACGGCGACCTGGTTCATTCCCGGCTTCACCATTGCGAGCTGGCCGGGGCCTTGTGATGCGGTGGCGAAAGCCGGCCACGAGATTGGTCACCATAGCTGGGCGCATATTCCGCCGGCGACGCAGTCACGCGACGATGAGGAAGCGGACCTTGTGCGCGCCAACGACGCGATCGCGCAGTTATGCGGGCGCAAGGCGCGCGGCTATCGCTCGCCGTCGTGGGACCTGAGCGACAATACCGTCGACCTGCTCATCAAGCATGGCTTTGTCTACGACTCGAGCCTGATGGGCGCGGACTATGTGCCGTACCTGGTGCGTAACGGCGACCGCGCCGCGCTCGGCGAGCCGTTTCAGTTCGGCGAGGTGACGAAACTGATTGAAATGCCGATCAGCTGGTCGCTCGACGACTTTCCGCATTTCGAATTCCTGCGCCAGCCGCAGACGGTGATGGCGGCCATGCAGTCGCCGCGCGCAGTGCTTTCGACCTGGTTCGATGAGTTCACTTATATGAAGAAGCACCATGACTGGGGCGTGCTGACGCTGACCATGCATCCCTATGTGATCGGCCGCGGCTCGCGCATGCTGGCGCTGGAGGAACTGGTCGACCGGCTTGCCAAAGACGGCGCGGTGTTCATGACGATGGAAGAGGCCGCGCAAGAGGCGGCGGAGCGGATCTAGTTATCCGCGAGCGGTGTGCCGAGCTTCTTCGCGGTGTCGATCACCCACGGGCGATAGTTCAGAAGCGGCGTGAGGCCGGTGAGGCCGCCGCAACCTTCGGTGCTCTGCGGGCCGGTCGACCACGACACAATGCCGATCACGGCGGCGCGGCCGGCTTCGAAAGCGGGGCCGCCGCTGTCACCGGTGCAGGCGCCGAGGCCGGCGCTGCGGTCGCCGGTCTTCGGATCGACCAGACGAATTTGCAATGAACCCGGCTGGCCAGTCACTTTCAGCGCGGCGGCACGCGGAATGCCAAGCCCGCGCGGCGTGAACGGCGCGGTGACGCCGAAACCGGCGACGGTCAGCGTCTCGCCGACGGCAACGCGGCGGGCCGGTGCGAGCACAGCGGGCACGACCGTGTCCGGCAGCGGCGCCTCGAGCTTCAACAGCGCGACATCGGCGGTGGCGCGCGCCGCCGAATAAGCCGCCATGCTAAAGCGTGGATGCGCCATGATGGTGCGCACACCGACGCTGTCGCTGGTCTGATAGACGCGGACGCGATAGGCGAGCGGCCGGCTGACGCAATGCGCGGCGGTGAGCACCAGCTCGCGCGTCAGCGCCGTGCCGGTGCAGAGGTTGCCGCGCGGATCGACGATCATGACAATCGCACGCGCGGCCCAGCCGTTGGCGGGCGGCGCCGGGCCGACGATTGCTGCGGCGGGCGACGATTGAATCAGGGCAATGAAGATCAGGATCAGAGCGGACCGCATATCTAAACGAAAGCGTACAACAAGAAACAATCATTTAGCCTGTCGCGTCCGCCGTTTTGTCACAGCTTTCTTACGGATATCTTGTTCAGTTCGACGGTTCAGTGTGTTGGCTAACTTGTTCAGCTCAAAAATTGCGATGGGTTGAGGAAACGGCCCACCTTGAACTAACGCAATGAAAGCATCCTTAAGTTGCGTGGTGAAACTCGGCCACGCCTTTTCGAGATGTGTAGCAATTATCACATTCTTGAGGAGTGGGTGGAAAAACGCCCAAACGGCAGCAAAGAACAGTGTTTGATCCGCTAGTCTGCCACTTTGCATCTCCGCGCTAGCTAAAAGCGATGGTGCGCTGGAGATACCTTGCGACTTCAATGTACGCGCAAATTTCGGATCTTTCAGTATGTCGCGCGCGATTTCTACGACTTGCATAGCGCTTTTTCGTGCTTCTTCGGCTCTCGCTGCGGCTTCGCCCATAAGCAAGCGGCGGTAACGACGCATTCTGTCGCGTTGTTCGAGTACTTGCCTACGGGGCATCGATTAGTCCTAGCTGATGACGTCGACAGATTTGATAAAGTGGCTCTAGAGTTTCAGATCGAAAGTGATCGAGTTGAAGATAGTTCTGTCCACTTATGGTCATCTTGCTTTGGAGTGGAAGAAAAATCAGCGGCAAAATGAAATAATCGAAGGGGTGAATGGAATTTCCATCAACTCTTGCAATCACTAAAATGTCAGTTCGTCGTTTACCAGTAATGGTGGCGCACCACTTGTTTTGGTTGGCCTGTATATTTGAAGGGGCTGTGCGTCCCGGTAAGACTCCGATCACCAGTTCATCATTCACAAGTATCCGATAGTCGGTCAGCGGCTTGCTGGTTGCCCCGTACCAGGCAATTTTTGTCATGATCTCGCGACAAATTGCATCGCACATCAGCCGATTTCTAGGTCGATTGACGATGAATTCACTTCTGTACCCGATTCTCGCGTACGCTTGAGTTAGTCCTCCAAAGTACTCTTTGTAAGTCGTGGCGGCAGGTCCGTGTGCGGCTTTGATAACTGTGGCGGATAGCTTTCCGTATCTGCACCAACTGGCAGTTAGATAGTCTAACAATAGCTGCGGTCGATTTTCGTATGGGGCGATATGAGAGCGGATTTCGAGCTGAGCTCGTCGAAATTTTTCCAACGATACAATTGAGTCAAAAGCATTTGGGGCGCGAATCCATTGTTCTGGTGGCGTCCGCCGCGGCTTTGTACCCATTTTTCGGGTATTGCGATAAAATAAGTTCGTTCCGGCATATTTTTCATTACGTAAAATCGACAAGACAGCATTTGGGTACCAAAGGACATTGCCGGGTCGAAGGTTCCGTTCTTGATTCAGCGTGTCGGCAATTTGCCGACAGGTCATTTTCTTTTCAGCCATCAAGTCAAATATCAATCGAACGGTTTCGACTTCCTGACGAGGTCCGGGTACCAGAATCGTTCGATCTGTTTGTAAGTACTTTCGCTGTCCAAGCTTGAGCTCCATTTTTCGAACGCCGTGTTGGTCAATGAGCCATCGACGCAATCCGAATCGCGGTGGGGAGCCTATATGGAATCCTCTAGCGGCAAGAGTGGCTTGCCCGCAGAATACTTTGACTGATAGTTCGCGACTGTACTCGCCTGCCATCACTCGTTTGAGATTTTTCATGAGAGCTGCTGGAAGACTTTGATCATTGCTGAAGAGTTCGGCGCAATAATCAATCTCAACTCCAGCGCTTCGGCATAGGTATTCATAATATGCGCTCTCGTCGACGTCCTGAAAGCGCCCCCAACGGCTAATATCGTAGACAAGAATTACATCAAAATCGCGATGGCCCATTCGCTGCTGGTCTTGGACGTCTTTAATCAGCTGCTGCAGTGCTGGCCGCCCTTCGAAAGTTAGGCCGCTCCTAGCTGCGTCGGTATAGCTGCGGACAATTACGAGACTACGAGAGGCTGCGTAGGCTGCAATTGAGGCAGCTTGGTTTGTAGAGGAGTACTCTTGCTTATCGGTCGACATGCGGATGTATTGAGCCGCTCGACGTGGCACTTTTTCCGGAGGTAACTCAAAATCAAATGGGTTTCGCATCTCTGTCTGATCACTTGGAAATTTCCGAGCGTGCGAAGTGTATGTCTCAGAGATCGTGAGCTTTAAATCTATTTGGAAGAAAATGAATCAGTCGTGTGCTAGTAGTAGCGAGGTTATCTCAATAGTTGTAAAAAGTATCATATTAAAGTGGAAAAATCCGGTAGCTTAAGTGTTCCGCTGTTGTGGAAGTACAATGAGTTTTTTTGGAAAAATTGCACCTGCGCCAATCTAAGCTTTATCTAGTGAGTAAATTTTTTGAAACGTCCTTGTGCGAGGTCTTGGAGAACGTTTGATATAAGGGATGCTCCCTCCGCCACCACGCAGCCCCGCCGTCGGCGGGGTTTTGTGTTGGAGAGACGGGATATCGAACCCTCGATCTTGTCCGCGCTGCGGCGTGCTTTGCGCGCCGCCGCGCGCATGAACGGCCCCGGCAGGGCCGGGGCCTTTGGGTTCGAATCCCTCTCTCTCCGCCACCACGCAGCCCCGCCGTCGGCGGGGTTTTGTGTTGGAGAGACGGGATATCGAACCCTCGATCTTGTCTGCGCTGCGGCGTGCTTTGCGCGCCGCCGCCCACACCTACGCCGCGCGCACCGTCGCGAGGAACGTCTCGACTTCCCGCTTGAGATGCGCGCTCTCGGCCGACAACGCCCGGACCGAGGCGAAGACCGCGGCTGATGCCGTTTCCGTAGCGCTCGCGCCATGACTCACGTCGGTAATACTGGCCGCGACCTGACGCGCGGCTTCGGTCGCGTGTTGGGCGTTGCGGGCGATGTCCTGTGTGGCGGCGCTCTGCTCTTCCACGGCGGATAAAATCGCCGACGCGATTTCGGCGACCCGGCCGATCGTCTTGCTGATCTCTTCAATGGCGAGCACGGATTCGCGCGTCGCCTGCTGCATCCCGGAAATTTGCTCGTCGATTTCGTCAGTGGCCCGCGCGGTGCTCGCGGCGAGCGTCTTCACTTCCTGCGCGACGACGGAAAAGCCTCGCCCGGCCTCGCCGGCGCGCGCGGCTTCGATGGTGGCGTTCAACGCCAGCATATTCGTCTGGCCCGCGATGGAGGAAATCAGCCTCACCACGTCGCCGATGCGCTCTGCGGAATCCGACAGCCGACTGATGCAGGCATCGGTGATCTGCGTCTGCCGCACGGCGACCCCGGCGATATGGCTCGACTCCTCCGCCTGGCGGGCGATCTGTCTGATGGATGTACCAAGCTGCTCGGTCGTGGCAGCCATGGTCTGCACATTGGCCGAGGCCTGCTGGAACGTGCCGGCGACGGATGCCGACAATGTTTGGGTGTTCTCGGCGATACCGCTGAGCGAGCCCGCGGCGGCCTCAAGTTCGGTTGACGCGGACGATACGATGTCGATCATGCTGCCGACTGCGGCCTGAAACTCGCCAGCCAGCCGGTGCATGTCGCCCCTGCGTCGCTCAGCCATGTTCCGCTCGGAGTTCGCTTTCTCCGTCCGCAATCGATCCGCCTCGGCCATATTGTCCCGAAAAATCACGGCCGCGCGTGCCATGGCGCCGACCGCATCGGGGCGCCGCGTGTCCTGAATGGCTACCGTGGTGTCGCCCCGGGCAAGCCCAAGCATCGCTGTTTCGAGCCGGGACAGCGGCGAAAGGATCGATCGCCCGATGAAAATGGGCACACCGCCGGCCATCACCAGTCCGGTGATCAGTGCCGTCAATGCGCCGAGCCACATGATGTTGGTCCATCCGAAAATCCGCGACAGCCGCTCGTCCGAACGAATCTTGTTGTCGCTTTTCAGCAGGGAGGCCACCTCCCGGGCATGGTCGAGAATCTCGGCGACCTTGGGCTGCAGCGTTTCGAATCGGTCCGAGGCGCCGCCCAGTTGCGTCGTCAGGCCGAAGAGCTGGGAGCGGGCGCGTTCCATGTCGCGCGACAACTTGCGGGTTTCCTGTCCGGCATTCTTCAGGATCGCGATCGCTTGATCGGCGTGATCGGAAAAGCCGGAAATCAGGCCGCGGGTCGGCTCGAATTGCTTTGCGTCCGCAGATCCCGAATAGCCCGTGATCCTTTCGACGATCTGGCTGGCTTGCTGCAAAAATTCATCTGCCTTCTTTGTCGCGTCGTCGCTGCCGACGCTGCGAAGTTGTCCGCCTACGCGCGCGGCCGTTTCGGAGAATGCGCCGAGGGCGGCGGGAAACAACAGGCGTGACTCGGTGATGTTGCCGCGCGCCAGCATGGTGGCGAGCACGAATTGATCGAGACCCTGAATGTCTTCGGTCAACTTGCTGGCCATGACCTCGTCGCGCCGGCGCACGGTCTCGGCGATTCCGCCGGCGAGGCCGCGCAGCCTGTCGATCTCGGGCGAAAGTCGCGATTGCACCTGCTGTTGCGAACCCGGCTCACCCATCAGGCGTCCGGTCCGTTCCACAGCCATCAGGAATTCGTTGGCGTCCTGAAGGATGTGGCCCGAGGCGATCACCTGTTCGGCGTCGTTCGAGACGGTCTTGATGCCGACGAATGCCGCCGCAGAGACGACGAACGCCAGAGCGATCGGCAGGGAGACTGCGAGATTGAGTTTGGCGGGAAGCGAAAAACGGCGGGCGGACACGAAATGCTCGAATCGGCTCGTGTGTGCTGCATTGTTGTCGTAAGGACCGAATGTAAATTCTTTATGAGGAGCACCGTCGTCGATGCGTCACAGACGGCGCGGCGTGTGACCAGGAAGTGATCGCAACGTCCGATGCCGTTCGCACGAGCATGTTGCTCGATCGGTGGACGTCCTTCCGGTGCGATGCATCGGCTCGCCGCTCACGGACCGTGAAGCGGAATTCGGGATGACGGGATCGATCGGGGCGGTCGGTCGCACACGCCATCTGGCGTCGCCAAGTCCACGGGGCGGTCGGGTTCCGCGCCGGGTCACGTCGTTCGCGTCGCGCCATAAGCGCGAGTCGTTTCACATAACGGCCGCAAGCAGTCCCGATTTTCACGATCCAACAATATTGCAGTGCGGCCGCGCTTCTTGCTCGGTCCCTACGAATGTCACCTAGTGTTTCCCGAATGCGTTTGCGCCGGTTCTTCTGGCTCCCCCGGCGTCCCCTGATGATATGATCTCGGTCGACCAGAAGCACTCACACTGGTTGCCGAGCCGCGGACACAACCCGGCCGCCGAGACGTCAAGACCATCAAGGCCAAGCGGTGCGGATGCGATCCGCAGACCGCAACAATGGGGGAAATGTCATGACTTTCAGCAAGGCACGACGCTTTATATTGACTGCCGCGACGGTGCTCGCGGCGATTTCGTTCGCGGGTCTCGACGCGGCGCGCGCAGACTATCCCGAGAAAGGTCTGACCCTGATCGTTCCTTACGGCGCCGGCGGCGGCACCGACATCACGGCGCGTCTGCTTGCCAAGGATCTCGAGGATCTGATCGGCAAGCCGGTGACGGTGCAAAACATCGCGGGCGGTGGCGGCTGGAGGGGTTGGGGTGCGCTCGCGTCGGCGAAGCCGGACGGCTACACCATCGGCTATCTCAACGTGCCGGCGATCTATGCGGGCTATCTCGACGCCAAGCTCGGCCGCAAGGAGTCGATGGACAGCTTCACGCCGATCATCAATCACGTGATCGACTACAACGTCCTCACCGTGAAAGCCGACAGCCCGTACAAGAACCTCAAGGATCTGGTCGAGGCCGCCAAGAAGGCGCCCGAGACGATCAGCATCAGCGCGCACGGCGTCGGCGGCGACGAACATCTCGCGATTATCGCTTTCGAGCGTGCGTCCGGCGCGAAGTTCAAGATCGTGCAGAACAAGAGCACGCCGGAATCGAAAACCCAGGTGCTGGGCGGGCACGTCCAGATTCTGGCGAGCAACGTGAGCGAGATTGCGACGGAAGTGAAGGAAGGCCAGCTGCGGGTTCTGGGCGTCATGTCGTCCCAGAAGTCGCAGTTCCTGCCCGGCGCGCCGACCTTCAAGGATCAGGGCGTCAACGTCGAAGCGTCGAACTCGCGCGGTATCGCCGCTCCGGCTGGCTTGCCGAAGGATATCGAGACCAAACTGGTCGGCTGGCTCGAGAAGGTCATCAACTCGAAAGAGCATCAGGCCAAGGCGATCAAGCTCAGCCTGGAGCCGCAGGTGATCCGCGCCGATGAATACAAGAAGTTCCTCAAGGACAACGAACAGGACGTCAAGAAACTGATGGGTTGGTAACGTGGGATCTTGCGGGCGGAGGGGCTTCCGCCCTTCCGTCCGGTCTCGCACCTCAACTCATCGATTTCCCTCCTTTCGGGCCTCGAAGTGCTCTGGGTCAATCGCATCACCGGTGCTGCGCTGATCGCGCTGACGATTCCGTTCTGGCGGATGTCCGGCGACTATCCTGAAATGGCGCGTCTGTTCCCGCGCGTCATGCTGCTGGCAATCGGCCTCCTGGCGGCGATCATGATCGTCCGCAGCTTCATTCCCGCGGTCGCGCCGGTCGGCGAAGGCGAGGGCTCGCGGGCCGCTTCGGCGTTCAACCGTCCGCTTCTGACGTTCGGCTTGCTGCTGATCGCCATCGTCGTCGGCGAGCAGATCGACTTGTTCGCGGCTATGGCGGTTCTCGCGGTTCTGCTCATACCGGTGCTCGGAGTCCGGCGCTGGCGCCCGTATCTGGTCGCCTGCCTGATCCTGATGATGTTCGTCTACGGGCTGTTCGTCGTCTTTCTCAAGGTGCCGATGACCTCCATCCGGCTGCCGGGGTTGTGAGATATCATGGATCTGCTGTCGATCATCGCAGACTTGTTCACGCCCGGGCATCTCGCGGTGATGCTGATCGGCGTGGTCGCCG
>JBFWZV010000059.1:0-19691 GCA_050184975.1 Pseudolabrys sp.
GCTGTTTCTCGGGCTGAAGCCCCTCTTGACGCGAAAATCACGCAGTGGCTGTACGGCTGGCCGCCGCCCTACATCGACTAGCCGCCGTTTCTAATTTCGAACCGGACCTCAGCTGCTGCAAGGCGGCAAAACGGCATCGGCGATCAGACCGCGCCGGTTCACGATGTGGCTCCAGTCGTTCGCCAGCGAAAACGACTCCGTCTGGATCGGGACATCGTCGATCAGCGGGAAACGATAATCCCATGTCAACCGCCGCTGTTTGCCTCGGGCAGTCGTCAACACGGAATCACGCCGATTCTTAAGGTCGATTTCACCGAGAATGACATGATCCAACAACAGCCGGGCCAGATCGTTTTTCTTCTGCGTGTTGAAATAATACTCGCCGCGCTCGAATAGCCACTGCACCAGTCCGGCATTCTTCGGAATAATGACAGTAACCGGGCTATTTTCATGCAGAAATTGATTGAGCCTCGTATCGATCAAGGCCATGGCCAGCAATTCACGAGCTTTCGCCA
Source organism: Pseudolabrys sp. (assembly GCA_050184975.1). Classification (GTDB taxonomy): domain Bacteria; phylum Pseudomonadota; class Alphaproteobacteria; order Rhizobiales; family Xanthobacteraceae; genus Pseudolabrys. Next base: position 516 of record JBFWZV010000059.1, read on the forward strand.
CGCGATCGTCAGTCATGCTCTGATAAGTCCGCAACGCCTCTCGCGCGCCGATAAGCTTGTTAATCAGGGCATCCGATTGCAACTCGGCGCGGCGCCAGGCTTCGGCGCTGCGATCGCCGTGATGAACGTAATAATGATGCCCTGCGACCAGATTGTTTGCCGGGCTGTCGTATTCCAGCCACCAGCTGCCGACGAGAAGGCTGTTCAGACGCTGTCTTCGGCTGAACCAGGCGACATCCTTCATCAGGGGAGCGAAGCTGAGTGCAAAAAGGTCGTCTGAATCGGTGATGAAGTGAACATCGTCAGGATTGATGTCGTGTGCCGGCAGCGCCTTTCTGTTGAGCTGAATATAATTCGGGTCATATGCGAACATCTCGCGGACGAGAACCCTCATTAGATAGCCTTCACCCGGCACGCGCCACAAAATGAATTCGGGATGAATTGGAAAATTCTCGCAATCGCGCAGGTACGTCAGTGTCAACGGATGAATGTATTCAAACGCCAGGCGGACCAGTTCGCGGGATGCCGCATTGATACTGACGCCGTCGGCGGACATGTGTCGTTCGCGCAGCTTTGCAACGCAGGGCTCCGAGACGACGCGCATATAGGTCATAAAGATCGCTTTTTTGCCCTGAGATGCGATGTCGGCGACATGACCAAGCGCACCGTTCGACCACGCCACGTCCGGTGGGACAAACAGAACCATGGCCCCGGCCTCGCGGGCTTTGTTCAGGCTGCGCCGCCAGAGATAATGATGCGCATCGATCGGATTGCTGGAGAGATCGATTCGCGGAACGACAATCTCGAAATTGACGAATTCCGACGCTTTCTTGAACGCAGGGTGAGCGGAAATAAGCCGGGCGTCCGCGGCCGACGTGAAGATCTGATACTTGACCGTGTGCTGGCGCAAGAAGGCCGGCAGATTGCCATCGGCTAGCAGACTGGGAAGATTGGCATCCAGGTAGACGCCCGTGTGCCAAGGACCCCAAACCGCTGTGGCAAAATGAAAATGCATGGGCAATCGAGTTGGCCGTAATCCGCTGCAAAGCCGTTGATATGAAACCTTGCTGGCCGCGGGCAGCGCAAGCTAGTTGAAGAATAATGTAGGCCACATCTGGAATAAGCCTGTCAATCGTCGACTAAACATGTGAGGCCTCGATTCAAATTAAAATCTGCTGCAAGTTCCTCGATGAAAATGCACGATGCGACGCAGCGTACTCATGCATTGCTGCGCTTGTGTGTCAGCGACCGATCACTGCCGAAAGTGACGGCATCTGGGTAATCTTTTCGGCAATCATCCCGGCGATCAGCTTGTTTCCAGCCGGTGACATATGGCCGTATGCCTCATTCGGATGCATGACGTAGAGCTTCTTGACTTCATCCAACGATTGTTCGCGGATCGCCGCGATGCGCGGATGCTCATCGACAACCGCGTAGCCGAGCTCCTTGGCACATTGAATCGTGCCGGTGACATGCGGGTCGACCGGACGCCGGATCGCATAGTGACGACCGTTGTATTGAACGACGACAATGCCCGGAATGCCGGCTGCTTTCAGGCGCTCCTGTAATCGCCCCAGCATATAGCAGGATACTTCGGTCGAATTTGCGCCGGAGCGGACGTATTGCGCATCCTTGGATTCGTACCACCAATCGCGCGCGACCTTGTTAAAAAAGATACTGGCCGCAAGCGAGCGCGACAGGATCGTCTTGTAGATCGACTCCTGGACTGGCCGCCGGCGTGCCGGCACCGGTGAATGACGATGAACCCATTTGCCGTCTTCCTTGACGAAATACGGCTTCGGCGCATTGTAGATTTTATAACCGGAGCGATCGATGTCGTCCTCGTAGATACCGACGAGAACAAGCTTCGGTACAAGTTCGGGCAACAGACGTTCGGCATTCAGCACGGCCTGATCGACACCATAGCCGCCGACGCCGGCGTTGATCACGCGGCGGCCGATGAGCCGCTCAAGCTGCGCCGGCCAGGTATCTTCGTCGACGACTTCAGAACCCGCGGTAAACGAGTCCCCGACGGCAAGGATGGCTCCCTGGTCGAGTTTTTCCTCAGCCTTTGAATTCTTTCGGATGCCGTGGTCGAGCGTATTGAATCCCGGCCCCTTCAGATTCGAGGCCTGCGTCCAGCCGAGCTGCGGATGATAGACCCCGGCGCCCTGAAGGATCGTCCCGCCGGCCCCTCGCCAGTCCTCCAGCGTGAAGACTGTCGCACGGGCGTAGAGTCGGATGGCGACCTCCAATGCGAGGCCGCAGACGACGCCGATCACGCCGAGGATCAGAAGTGTGCGGAAGGGTCGAACTGTCATGTTGATTTGAGAAAGAGCAGCGATGAGGGTGGGCCAAACGGAGATATTCTTAGCCTTCTTCCAGGCCGGAATCCAAGCTACGCGTCATATCCGGCGAACTCATCCGGAATTTGCACGTGAACGTGTTTGCAAGTAAAAGCCGTCCCAGAGTCGTATCAAAAAATGCCGGCTGTCCCGTATACTGAGGCCTGCGCCTGCCTTGATTGGTAGGCTTTTCCGAAAACCATCGGCCTCCCCTAAAGTCGCAAGGCAGCAACGTTATGGCGACCGGAGCACAGACAGCGACAGCCCACCTCACCTTCAGTCGCGGCGAAGAGATTATGCGGCAAAGTGTGGGGCTCGCCGGCGTCGAACAGCTGTTTGATCAGCATTATGAGTCATTCGGCTTTGATGGCGAGGCGCTCAAAAAACTGACGATCGCTGATTTGCTCGAACGCACGGGCTGGCACAACGCGATCGATGCGATGCTACAGGCTTCGCAGGAGGAACCGGACAACCTCGGCTACAAGCACGTGCTGGCGTTGGCCCTCGAGCACATCGGCCAGATCGCGCATGCGATGGCAGTACGGCGTGAAATTGCCGAGGTCGATCCTTCCTGGTTTTTGAACAATATTTCGATCGGTCGCCTGAGCGAGTTGTCCGGCCTCGTTGAAGAATCAAGAATTTACTACGCCGAGATTTGTACGACGGTTGCCGCACACAGCCTTGCACTGGCCCGCAGCGTGGCGGTCAATGGGCCACAGATCCTCAACGACATGACGCTGCGCGACCTGCAGGGTAAGCTGAAATTTACTTCCGGCGAAGAATACGACGACATGACGGTTAGTCTTGCGACAGGCTTCATCTGCCTGGCCAAAGACGACCGCGACGGCGCTCGCCGGCATTTTGGACTCGCCTGCCTGCTCGCGAAAGACGAGGAAAAGAAAAATGACGAAAAGAAGAATAACGGCATAAAGAAGAGAACGATTGTACAGCCGAGAAAGAATTACGACGAGTGGTCGCTCGCCTACGCCCGTACCTATCTCCTCGGTCTCAGTCCGAAAGGACGGACTGCGGTTCCGATGTTTGTCGATTTCAATGACGCCGCCCTTTCTCTCGCTTGCGTTTCGTCGCATCGGCTAAAGGACGAAAATTCGCTGGTTTTGAATCGGTACTCCGACGCCGCCACGGAACTGCTGGCGCCGACAGCAAACGAAAATTACCGGGTTTTTCAAAGCTATCGGATCGCGCAGCACGGCAATAAATTTTATGCGATTCCGAACTCCGTGGCCGCATTCAGATTTGTCGGTGGCCGGGTGCTGTATTCATCGCCGGATATGGGCAGCGAACCCCCGAAATGGGTGAAGGTCATTCCCAAGCGGCGACGCCTTCAGATCAAGTACGGGACAAAAAAACTGATCTACATCGCCATCGGCATCGCTGCCCGAATCCCCGGCGTAAAACCGGTCGGCAAATTGATCTGGGAAAAGGCGCTCGATTTCTACATCCGGCGCCATGAGATAAAAAATGCCATCGTCGACAACGATTTTGCCTCGCTCCAGAAACGCATTGCCGAAACCGGCAGAGCGCGCCGAGACATGGACACTTGAAAATCAGCGGCTCGGCCGGGACCGGATTTACCTGATAAAACTGCCGCATTCGGAGTCGACGGCATCCCAAAATACCTTTACAGGACTGGCGAGCGTCAACGAGGTGCGACCTATGGCCAAGCGTACAAAAAAATCGGTGAAGTCGAAGAAGGGAACACGATCCGCAGCTGGCAAGACCGCGCGGAAAGCGACCCAGAAAAAATCTTCAGCGCGCGTGGCCGCGGTCCCCGAGGAAGATCTGATCGTCCGTATCGACGGCGAGCCATGGGTCAGGCTGGCCGACGGTCGCGAGCTCGCCAAGTGGAGCAAGCAGGACGAAATCCGTTACAATCAGGGCAACCGCCAGGCCGAGAAATACCTGTTCTTCCGGCGCGTCTTCGATTTTCTCACCGAGAACGAGATTCGCGGCGACTATCACGAATATGGCTGTCACCGTTGCCGGACCTTCCGCATGGCGTTGACGGAAGCGCGCCGGCACAACCAGGACAACATGAAATTCTTCGCCTTCGACAGCTTCGAAGGCCTTCCCGATCCGACGACGGAGACGAGCGTCAGCAAGTGGACGCAAGGCGCGCTGACGACATCCGAAGCCACCTTCAAGGACATCGTCCGCAAGCACGGCGTCTACGCCGACAAGGTCACGACGATCAAGGGCTTCTATTCGGATTCGCTGACCGAAGAACTCAAAAAACGCTTCGTCAGTCGCGAAAACAAGATCGCGTTGGTGACGGTCGATTGCGATCTCTATGAGTCGGCCGTTCCGGTGTTCGACTTCATCGAACCGCTGTTACAGGACGGCTCGGTCATTTACATGGACGACCTGTTCGTCGGCAACAAGGCGAACCCGACTCGCGGCGTCGCCCGCGCTTTCCTGGAATTCCAGAAGCGGTCGCAGTGGCGCTTTATCCGCCACCTCGACGTCGGCTGGTGGGGACGGACCTATATCGCCCGCACTGCCGATAGCGGCATCGACGGCGTCTACTAAGTCCGGAAAGCGGCGCTCGTCTATTCGAACAGACTGGGCGGCTGCTCGCCGCGGCCGGCCAGCGGATCGGTGCGCACCGTATAGATCGGGCCCTTGAAGCCCAGCGCGCGAACTTTGCGCGAGATGACGAGGTCGTGGAGATAGGCCGTCACCACCACGGCACCGAGCGAAAGTACCTTCTCCGCCGAGGGCGGCTCGATCGGAATGTCGATGGCCGGGCCATAGGCGTAGTGACCGACATACATCGGCGTATCGTCGAACATCGCGGCATAGGCCGTGAAGTCCGGATAGACGCCGAACAACGACTGAGAATAAGCGTTGGCGCCGTAAAGCCCGAATGCTCCCTTGATCTGTCCGAGCCGTTCCCGGCCGCGCGCCCGGCGCGCCGCCATGTCGGCCGCGAAGTCCGGATCGTCGTGCAGCACCGGCACTTGCCGTGCTGCGGCGGCGATCGGCCGCAGCACGAACGCCGTGTCGTGGCCGTTCTTGACGTCGATCGTTTCGACGACCGCAAAACCTGCCCGAGCGAATACCGCTTCCAGGTGCGGCTGCCGGTAGAAATGCACGTGCGGATAATGGAAATCGACCACCGAACGGTTGGCGTAGATGTATTCGGCGCTGGGCAATTCGATATAGGCAACGCCGTCGGCGCTGATCTGAGCCCGCAGGGCGGCAAGGAACGGGTTGGGATCTGGAATGTGTTCCAGCACCTGCCGGCAGACGATCACGTCGAACGACTTCCCGGCAAGCGCCGGGGTTGGAAACATCGACTGGTGGAATGTCACCTTGGTGCCGGCGAACCGGTCGGCCGACAGCGCCCGGCTGGGCTCCACGAGATGCACCTCGGCGGCGGTCTCCGCGAGCAGCAGAGACAACGCCCCACCTCCACCGCCGACCTCCAGCACGACCGGCTTCGCCTTGGCGTGCCGCAGAATTGCCTCAGCCGTCCCTTCGACCGCCTTCACCATCGATGGGCTGACGGGAACATTGGTGAGGACGAACGCGCCATAGAGGTCGTCGGCGCCGTTTGGATCGAAGGCCGCGTTATAGAGGTGGCCACAGCCCGCACAGCGGACGATATGGAGACGTCCGAAGCCCGCCTGGCTGCCGGCGCCCTCCGGCGGCCGAAACGGATGGATCGGCGACTTTGCCACATCCCATACCGGCGCAGCCTCTGTGCCGTCACAGACAACGCAGCGGTCGATCAAGGCCGGCACCCCACCGACGCCGGCCTCACGCGGAACGTTCATCGGATATTCCTTCAGAGCGTCAAATTGTCACGCACAAATGCCTCGATGCTCGCGCGCGTTGTTTTCGGACGATAGCCAAGGGCCGTGGGACGGTCGAGCCCGATCAGAAACGGCTTCTTGCCACCCACGCTCTCCTCGATGCGCTCCGGCCGGCCTGCGGTCCTGAACAGCAGGGACACCACCTCCCGGATGGCGATCGGCTCCGGCGCGGCGAGGTTGGTCACCGCATAACCCGGCCGCGGCGCGTCGATCCAGCGTGCCAGGAAATCGGCGAGATCGCCGACGTGGACAATGTTGTTGAACATCGCGTCGGGATTGTTGGCGCGGACAACGTCGCCCGAAAGCACGCGCCCCAAGGCATCGGACAGAAAGTTGTGGTGCGACCCCTTCCCGACCGTCCCCGGCAGGCGGATCGACAGCCCGGACGGGAGGCCCTGTCCAACGATCTCTTCAAGCATCGTTTCGGCGTCGCGCTTGGCGCGGCCATAAGCATCGGGCGCGTTCGACGGCGTCTCCTCGGTCACGACCGGAACATCGATCGTGCCGTAGACCGACATCGAGGACATGAATGCCACGGTGCGCGCCCCGGCGGCCAGCGCCTGATCGAAGACGCTGCGCGCCATATCAATGTTGCTGTTGTAGAGCGGCTCGGGATCGGGCAACCGGCCAGGGATTTCAGCCGCGCAGTGGATCAACGCATCGAAGCGCGGCGGCAGCGAGTCCTGCGCACGCAGATCGGCGGTCCGCCATGCGAGACCAGCGTCGTTCCTGTCGGCATCCGGAGGCCGTCTCGACATCGCGGTCACGTTAAAGCCGAGTTCGCTGAGCCGTGCGGCTATCGCGCCTCCGGCAAATCCCCCCGCGCCTGTCACCACGACGTGACGGGACACCGATCAATCCGCCGGAAGTGTCTTGGGAACCCGGGTGGAAATCTGACTGAGCTGGATCAGCTCCTCGATCTTCTCGACACCCTGCTGGTTCGCGATCACCAGTCCTTCGAGCACGATGTGAAGCTCGCAGCCCTGATCGAGAATCTTCTTGTAGAACTCGCGGCGGCGCTCTTCCCGTTGCGGCAGCATGTGCAGGCTGTACATGACGATGCCGTGGTAATCGGCCAGCCCCTTCGTCATGCCCTCCAACACCATGTAGGAATGCGGGAAGATATTCTCGTTGACCGGCAGGACGTAGATGATGTTGTTGCGCTGGCAATAGTCGCGCAGCGCCAGCGACTGCAGCGGCACCGGAATGCAATATTGCCCGAACGGGCGCGAGGTCACGTAGCCGCGCAGCCCAAGCCTGTTCTTGGCCATCCGGTTACTCCACGAATCCCGCCGGCTGCCGGTAGGCCATGCCGACGCGAGTCACAGGACGCACCGTGATCGGCAGATAGAACGAGCCCAGCGACTTCTCCGCGCTGTCGTAAGGCGTGAACAGACCGGTGAAACGGCAGTTCATCGACCAGCGCGTCGTCGCTTCTTCGTTCAGCACGTTGCCGTGCAGGAAGTTCGGCGAGAAAATCAGCGTCTTGCCGTATGGGATGTTCAGCCAGATCAGATCTTTCTCGACTTCGCCGAACAGCGCACGCATGTCGGCGAATTCCTTGAAGCGTTCGACTACCGGCTCCGACTTTGGCCGCGGCAGGATGAACATCGATTTGGTGCTGAACACGTCGACCAGTGGCATCCACTGCACAACCTGATAGGGCGTCTCGCCGCTGAACACGTCGGCGTGGATGTCGAGCAGCGAAGTCTGTTCTTTCGGCATCTGGATCGAGAAGTTGATGCGGTTCTGCATCGCCAGTTCGTTGCCGACCAGACTCTCGATCTTGCTGCGGCCGAGCCGGAAATAGGTCGGACGAAACCACGGCTTCGCATTCATTTCGCGATAGACGCCAAGGCGAAGCGGGTTGAGCTTATCGACCGGAACGACCTGATGGAGATTGTCGAGGAACTCGCCGTCGTTCTTCGGCATCGGCTGCTCGGCGAGCTTGGCCGCGACCTTGACCACCTCATGACGAAGTTCATCGAGCGCCGCACGGTCCTCGACATCGCGGATGACATAGCCCTGGGTATTGAATTCATCGACCAAAGCGCTGTCTTCGGCGGAGTAAAACGATTCCACAAGCGGCATAGGAATGTTCCTGATTGGATATCGGCGCCAGCGCGCCCTTCAATTCGGGCCGGAATTTAGCTCGCACTGCAAATCCGGCACAAGCGCTAAATAGCAGTCTGGAAAGGGAAAAATCTGATATTTGACGGTTGCGTCAGCGGCTCGCCGAACCGCGAGCGCGACCTGAGAATTTTTGTTATCAGATAATCTTACCGCCAATACTCCCCTGAAATCCGCGAGTTACGATGTCATTCACCGACCTGCCCAGAACCCTCATCCGCGCCGCCCGCCTGACAATGCGCCCGCAGCAAAAGCGGCCCGGCTCCGTCTCCGAATGGGCCGCACTCTTTCGTCAGAAACTGCGCCACCCATCGAACCTGCCCGGCCGCGTCAGCCAGCATTTGTCGGCCGGGAACTGGAACGAGATCGACCGTCTCGTGAAGGATGTCGACTACTACTATTTCGACGGCCTGCATCCGGTTCATCTGCACGATCTCGACGATCTCGAGCGGCGCATCCTGATCGAATGCACGCCGCTGCTCGCGCAAACCGGCGGCTCGATCGCCCAGTTGTCGCGCAGCGTGCGCTACATCATCGAAGCCGGTATTCCCGGCGACTTCGTCGAGTGCGGCGTCTACAAGGGCGCTTCGATCGTCACGATCATCAGGACGTTGCAGGCACTCGGCGTCACCGACCGCAAGATCTGGCTTTACGATACTTTCGAAGGCATGCCGGAGCCGGAAGAGATCGACGTTCACTACGCGCAGACGCCGACCGAGGACGGCGGCATCAAATCCTGGGAACTGCACAAGAAGCCCGATACCGGCGGATCGGACTGGTGCTTTTGCCCGATCGACGAGGTGAAGCGAACCGTCTACCGAACCGGATATCCGCAGGACAATCTCAACTTCGTAAAGGGTCTCGTCGAAAACACCATTCCCGGAACCATTCCGAGCGATATCGCCCTGCTTCGCCTCGATACCGACTTCTACAGCTCAACCAAGCACGAGTTCACGCACCTCTATCCGATCCTCCGCAAGGGCGGCGTGCTCATCATCGACGATTATGGCGCCTATCAGGGCTCGCGGATCGCGACCGACGAGTATTTCAAGGAAAACAAGCTGCACGTTCTGTTGTCGCGTATCGACGAAAACGTGCGGCTGCTGGTCAAGCCGTAGTGGCACTGGCCGGCTTGAGGAGTTCTGCAACGTCCGTCAGGTCGCGCGGCAGATAGCCGGTAAACCGGGTTTCGATCGGCGACCATTGCAAGGCGCGTTCGAACGCCATGCGCGCATCGTCCGCGCGGCCTGCCGCAAGCAAGAGCTGCCCGTGCCGGACATGCCAACGCCACGGCAGTGCGTTGGTCGCCTCTGACGATACCGGCACGATCGGTTGCAGTGCGCCACCGGTCCGGGCGGCGAGTTCCGACCACTCAAGCAAGGCCTGAAAGCGCGGATTGGGCTGCCCGGGCGCCGGCGGCAGCGTCGGTTGCAAGTCTTTGGCACGGGCAAAGGCCGCCAGCGCGCCTGCCTGATCGCCACTTTCAAGGCGTGCGTAGCCGAGTTCGAGCCAGGCTTCGAAGAATTCCGGCGCGCGCTCAACCGCATGCGAAAGCCATGCCATTACTTCGTCCGGCGCGGGCTCAGCGATCGCACCAAGCCGGGCGGGCGTGGCGTGACCGCCACTGGCCCCGGAAAAAACCTCGGTGTTATAAAACCTCAGCAGGTCGTCGAGCGCGGCCAGCCCCCGCGCTGCAAGCGCTCGCCGCAACAGCTCAACCGCGCGCGGGTCGACGGACACCGGCGCAGTCGGCCGGCCACTATCCAGCATACGCTGGCGAACTCCGACGACATATCGATAGAGGCCCTGATGACGCGCGGCGATGGACAGGATCAGATCCTTCGACCGTCTCGTCGTCCGCTCCAGAAGATGACGTGCCCATCGCCGCAACCCGCGCCCGGTGTCGGCGCGCACGGGATCGAGGGCAAGCGGCGACAGCAAGCTGTCGACGATACAAATCTCGATGCCATCGACGGCGGGCAGAACGTCGAGCACGCGGGCCCCGCCGTCCTGCACGAGTGAATATGTCTTGGCGGCGGCCGACCTGATTGCGCCGCCGGAGCTTTCCGCAACCCGCTGCCCCCGCCGCATCGGCGGGCACCCGGAAAGAACGTGATTCCCGATCGCGGCGACCAGCGCCTCACCGCGGCCGTCGAGCAGCTTCGTGCGAGCCTCAGCGGTCAATCGCTCGAGCAGAGCCTCCGCCGGGACCACGACGGTCAGGGGGCCGCGCAGTGTCATCCGTCGACGCAGCCGGCCATGCACGGCCCCGGCCGCCAGCCAACGCGCCGCCTCGACGTGACCGGCCTGTTTCAGCCGCCGCCATATCCGAAACAGCGTCCGGCTGGTCAGCAACTGACGCAAGAAGAATTCGGCGCCATGCCGGTTGCGGCGGACCTCGGCTTCCGTTGCAGCGCCGCCGTGGACATAGAGGTGGCTTTGCGTCGCCTCCCGCTCGTTGACCGGCTGCGTAAAGATGTCCGCCCATGAGCCGTAACAGCTCAGCATCGCATCGTTCATTGGCTGCGGCCGCAGATAAAGCCCGACATACTTGAACAGCGGCTCGGTGCCGAGGAACCAGCACGGCTCGAAGGCCACCCGGTCGAAATTTTCGAGTGGCGAGAAGTTCTCGCTCAGGCGAACCTGCGCCGGCCGGAACGCCATCGGGTGTGCGGCCAGCACCATCTGCGACAATCCCTTGCCGCGGACGGAGCGCAAATCCCACTCGCGATGCGCGATTGCCCGCGGCGCACCGCGCAACATGCTGACCTTGATCGGATGCAGGTGGCGCAGCATGAACTCGTGCATCGCCGGAGGCGCAAGATCGATCGGACCGCTCGCCGGAAAGCGCTCGGACAGTTCGGCCATCGCCGTCTCATCGACGACCTGAAAGCCCGGCGAGAAGACCGCGACATGCCCCTCCTCCAGGAGCTCGACCCAGCGCATCAGGGCGCCACGCGCCAGAATATGATCCGCCGCGACCAGCACAACACAGACATCGTCGCGGCGCGCCTCGGCAATGGCCTCACGCCACAACGTCCAATGCGACATCGAATTGCCGGGATCGATCGCCTTCAGCGAGAACGGCCGAAACTGAAACGATACGGCTTCGGACAACTTCGCAAACATCGGATGCGCCGAAATTCGCGCGACGCTGTCCTCAGGCGTGATGAGTTGATATTCGACCGGGTATCGCGCGGCGATGTCTTTCAGGTTCCCCGGCGCGACAAGCGAACGAAACGTGACGTCCAGCAGACGCCCGATGAATTCATCCCCCCAGGCAACGGATAAGAGACGAATCCGCGTCACGAAAGCGTACTCTGACGGCTGAATTTGGCGCGCGGCCCGCGTTTATGGTAACCAGTGCCGCGTCCCAGAACGCGCTTCACGCATTCTCTATCGAACCCCTGCATGCTGGCTTTCCTTCGCAAAATTCCCTCTCGCCTGCGCACGCATGGGCTCGGCTATTTTGTGATGATAGCACGGACTGAAATAGCACAGCCGCGCTTCCGGATCACACACTACGTCCGCGCCGCCCTGATTCAAGCCCGCCAGATCACGCGCGGACGAAAGCCCGCCGGCACCACGGACGACCGCGCCCTGCAATTCGTCTACGACTTGTCGACCTCGCCGCTGACATTCGACTTTGCCAGTTATCTGGCGGCGGTCGAGATCGAACGTCGGCTCCGGGGCCTGGAATCGATCGAGGTCATTTTCGTGCCCGGCCCAAAAGACGGCGCACGCGAAGAAACGCCGGAATACGAGGCCGCGCTGAACGTTCAGGCCCGCATGTGGCGGCTGCGGCACATGCTGATCCCGATGCTGTCGTTCCTCCCGACGATCAGCGGGTTTACGGTCTGCCGGGACCGCAAGCATGCGGAATCGGTCATCACGAACAATCCCATGTGCATCTATCCCGGCGACTATCGGATCTTCCTGCCGCGCCAGCCGGACAAGAAAGTCATTCACGAGCATGCCCGCAACGGCGTTCCGATCTGGCCAATGTTTCGCGCGCCCGAGCATGCGCGCCGGCTGGTAAAGCAGTTCCTCGACGTCCATGCGAAAGGCCGCAAACCGATCGTCATCACGCTCCGTAATTATCCGTACACGCCGCAACGGAACAGCCGCAATGCCGACTGGCTCGCCTTCGCGGACAGTCTGGACCCGTCGCGCTATGCGGTGATTTTCGTCAACGACTCGGAAACGGTCACGGGCCCGCCGCCGATCGATTTCTCGCGCCATCTGGTGTTCGATCTCGCCAGCGTCAATCTCGAGCTTCGCCTCGCACTTTACGAGGCAGCCTGGCTCAATATGGCGCTGCTGCACGGGCCGACCGAGCTTTGCTGGTATGGCGAGCAAACGCGCTACCTGTTCTTCATTCAGGTCGGGTCGGCGGCCGTTCAGTCGGAACAGGCGCTGATCCAGAACGGCCACCGCGTCGGAGCCGACCTCGATTTCGCCAAGCCTTATCAGCACATCGTCTGGGAAGTGGATGCGCTCGAAGCATTGCGGCGCGAATTCCGCGCGATGGAGCCGCTACTGGATTCGATCGAGACGTCGAATGCTCCGTCATAATCGTTCACACAGCACGAGATGACACCTGCTTCCCAGACGCCGCCCCGCCCCGCCGCCTTTCTTGACCGCGACGGCGTTCTCAATCATGACGACGGCTATATCGGCTCGGTGGAGCGGGTGCGCTGGATGTCCGGCGCCGCTGCCGCCGTCCGGATGCTGAACGAAGCCGGATACTTCGTGTTCGTCGTTTCAAATCAGTCCGGCGTCGCGCGCGGGCTGTTCGGCGAAGACGACGTCAAGACGTTGCATCGCTGGATGCAAGCGGAGCTTGCCCGGCAAAATGCACGGATCGACGACTTTCGTTATTGCCCGTTTCATCCAGAGGGCGAGGTTGCGGCCTACCGAAAGATATCGGATTGGCGGAAACCGGCGCCAGGCATGATTCTCGACCTCATGCAGAGCTGGCCGGTACGGCGGCAGGGCAGTTTCGTCGTCGGCGACAAGCAATCGGATCTCGAAGCGGCCGCGGCTGCGGAGCTGCCCGGCTATTTGTTTGCTGGTGGAGATATCGCCGCCTTCGTCGCAACCTGTCTCGACAAGACCCGCCAGGCCGGCGCAATCAGGCCGTGAATTGCCGCTGGCCGGCCGGTACGTTATTGGTTTCGACGTCCCGCCCCCCGAACCGGCCGCTTGATGACCTTGTCGCCGCAGCTATCCCAACTCGGCATCGTTTTGATCGGCTCGGCGCTGGTCAGCGCAGCGCTCATCGCGGTGCTGTTCCCCCTGCTGCGGCGCTATGCGCTTGCTCGCCCGAATGCGCGCTCCTCGCACACCGAGCCGACGCCGCAGGGCGGCGGCATCGCTGTCATTGCCGCGACGCTCGCTGTATCCGCGGCCGCCGTTGCGTTCTCGGCGCCAGCACCGCCATTTCAGCCGCTCGCGATTGTCTTTGCGGCGACAGCGCTGATGGCGGTGATCGGTGTGGTCGACGATATCAGGTCGATGTCCATCGCACCGCGTTTGGTCGCGCAGGCAGCGCTCGTTGGGTTCGTTCTCGCCACGCTGCCGTCCGAGTATCGCCTGATCGAAGTCCTGCCGTGGTGGCTCGAGCGGCTGATCTTCCTCGTCGCCGGCATCTGGTTCGTCAATCTGGTGAACTTCATGGACGGGCTCGACTGGATGTCGGTGTCCGAAGTCGTTCCCGTCGCCGCCGCGCTGGCGCTCATCGGCCTCGCCGGCGGCCTGCCCGGTTACGCCATCGTCACTGCGACGGCGCTCTGCGGCGCGATGATCGGCTTTGCGCCGTTCAACCGGCCGGTAGCGAGACTGTTTCTGGGCGACGTCGGCAGTCTGCCGATCGGACTGCTGCTCGGCTGGCTCTTGGCGCTGCTTGCCACCCACGGCCACCTTGCCGCCGCCGTTCTGCTGCCGCTCTATTATCTGGCCGACACGACGGTGACGGTGTTCCGCCGCATCGGACGCGGCGAACGCTTCTGGGACTCCCACCGCTCGCATTTTTATCAACGCGCGACGGACGGCGGATATACGGTGCGCGAGATTGTTGCGCGTGTCTTCGCGGTCAATCTTGTGCTGGCCGCATGTGCGGCCGCAACCGTGCAAGGTCAAAGCCGGATTGTTGACCTTGCCGCGCTTGCGGTCGGCGTTCTCGTTGTCGGCTGGCTGTTGCGAACATTCGCACGAGGCCGGCGGTGAGCCACGTTCTCGTGACCGGCGCTTCCGGCTTTGTCGGCCGCCCGCTGGTCGCGGCACTCGCGGCGCGCGGTGATCGGGTTCGGGCGCTGGTCCGCCGGGACAGGCACCCTGGGCCCGGCATCGAAGCCGTTGTCGTCCCGGACATCGCCGGCGAGGTCGACTGGCCCGCCCTGCTTCGCGGTGTCGATGGCGTGGTGCATCTCGCCGCCATCGCCCATATCGGCCCCGGCGTACCGGAGGCGGCCTACGACCGCGTCAACCGCGGCGCTACCGCCGCGCTCGCACAAGCCGCCAAATCGGCGGGCGTTACGCGACTGGTGTTTATGTCGTCGATCCGCGCCCAGAGCGGACCTTCTTCGGACCATGTTCTGACCGAGACGGACCCGCCACAACCGACCGACGCCTATGGCCGCTCCAAGCTCGCGGCCGAAGCTGCCGTCAGGGACTGCGGAGGGGCATTCACAATTCTGCGGCCACCGCTGATCTGCGGGCCCGGCGTGAAAGGCAATCTCGGCGCCCTGCTCCGGCTCGCCACGCTGCCAATTCCGTTGCCCCTGGGTGCGCTGTCCGGCCGTCGCTCGCTGGTCGCCGTTGAAAACCTGATCGGCGCCATCCTGCACTGCCTGTCCGAACCGCAGACGACAGGGGAAACTTACATTGTCGCCAATCCAGATGCGGTGACGGTGCCGCAGATCGTCGCGACGCTGCGCCAATCGATGGGTCGCCGTGCAGGTCTTTTTCCGGTGCCGCCTGGCCTGCTCAAGACGGCATTCGGCTTGATCGGACGCCGCGATCTGTGGGACCGCCTCGATGGCAGCCTCGAGGTCAGCGCCGCCAAGCTCGCCGCGACTGGCTGGCAGCCGGTCCTTACCTTGAATGACAGTCTCGCCGCGATGGCTCAGGCGACCGCGGAGCGGAACCCCGGCACCGCGTCGCGCAGCACGCGGTAGATTGCGGCGCGATCGTCGCCTGCCATCGCCTGTTCGAGCGATACCAACCGCTCGCGCATGTCCTTGAGCGTCGGCTGTACCGGCTTCGCGCCGACGATGCCCTCGATGCCGATTTCGGTGCTCGATTCCTCGGCGGCAAACAGGATTTCATTCAGACGTTCGCCCGGACGGACTCCGGTGAAGACAATCTCGATATCCCGGCCTGGCTCGAGACCGCTGAGCCGAATGATGTTCTCGGCCAACTCAACGATTCTTACCGGCTGACCCATGTTGAGCACGTAGACCGAGACGTCATTGCGCGCCGGAGCGAGCGCATGGCTCGCCGCCGTCACGACAAGATCGCAGGCTTCGCGGATGGTCATGAAGTAGCGGACCATGTCCGGATGCGTGACCGTCACCGGGCCGCCCGCCTCGATCTGCGCCTTGAACTTCGGCACGACAGAGCCGTTCGACGCGAGCACGTTGCCGAACCGAACCGAAATCAATCGCATCGGCTTGCCGCCGCCCTGGCCCTGCCGCGCAAATTCGTCATCGAGCGCCTGGCAATACATTTCCGCAATGCGCTTCGTCGCGCCGAGGATCGACACCGGCTCGATCGCCTTGTCGGTCGAGATCATCACCATCGCGCTGGCGCCCGCCGCGGCGGCGGCATCGGCGACGTTCATGGAACCGAACACATTGGTCTTGATGCCCTCGTCCCAGTCGCTCTCCAGCAGCGGGACATGCTTGAGCGCGGCCGCGTGAAAAACGATGTCCGGCTTGAACGCGGTGAAGAGCGCGTGCATCCGGCCACGGTCGCGGATATCGCCGATATGGCCTTTCACTTCGGTTTTCGCTCCGGCGGCGGCGAGCGCCTCGGTGACCGCATGGAGCGCGGGCTCGGAGTTTTCGACGATCAGCAGCCGCGATGCGCCGAAGGCCACGACGCGACGGCAAATCTCGCTGCCGATCGAGCCGCCGCCGCCGGTGACCAGGACCGATTTGCCGTTGATAAAATCCTCAAGCCGCTTGTAATCGATCTGCACGCTGTCGCGCAGCAGCAGATCCTCGATCGCGACCGGTGCGAGCTGGGCGATTTCGCCGCCGCCTTCGAGCGACGGCAGCCGGCTCACCGACAATCCGAGCCGCCGCGCCTCGACCAGAAGCGCCTCGGGTTTGACCTCCGGCGCGAGCGCCGACGGTGTCAATACCAGGCGGCGGATCTTCACGCCGCGCGCGCCAAGTTCGCCGACCACGTTCTCGAGTTCGCCGACGGTGCCGAGCACGGAGATTCCGCGGATCGTCTGCCGGCGATCCGCCGGAGACGGCGACAGCACGCCCGCCGGCCACAGTGTCTTGACAGCGCCGGACTCGATCGCGCGCAGCAGAACTTCGGCGTCGGCGGCGAGGCCGACGATCAACGCCTGATGGCTGCCGTCGATCTTTGCCTGTTTCAGCGACCGCGCGTAACGGAAATAGCGATAGGCGACGCGCGAGCCGGCGAGGAAGAAGATTTGCAGGAACCAGTAGAGAACGATGGTGATCTTGCCGAAGAAGAACGCGCCGAGCACGTTTGGCGCGACCAGCACATAGTCGAGCGCAAGCAGCGACAATGCGAGGACGGTCGAGACCCTGACGATATTGGACAGGTCCGGCAGCGAGGCGAACCGCCACTTCGCCCGGTAGAGCCCGAATATGATGTAGACGAAGCCGGCGAAAAGAAGAAAGCCCGGCAGATAGACCAGCAACGAGTCGAAGCGATCGGTGAGCGCGCTGCCCTCGAACCGCATGACGAACGTGACGACGATCGCCGCGGCGGTCGCCAGCAGATCGTGTACGAGAACCAACCATTGGCGCGGAGTGAGCAGCAAGTGTCGCATCGCTGTTCGAGAAATGTGGCTTCTACATACCGGCGTTACGGCCAAGGCGCCACATCGGAAGACCCGTTCCAACGCGTTGTTAATACAAGATTATTCCTGTGGCGGCGACGGCGTATCCGTGGCCGTGGCCCGGCGTCTCAACAAAAGCGAAAAGGGACCGCCATCGGCGATCCCTTTTCCGGTTGGTTGCGGGGGTAGGATTTGAACCTACGACCTTCAGGTTATGAGCCTGACGAGCTACCGGGCTGCTCCACCCCGCGTTAAACCTTCGACGTTGCGCCGCAGCCGGACCCTTCGGTTCGACGGCCTCGCTGTGCTCGGCCTATGGCTGCTTCACCCCGCGTCAATTCGTCCTATCCGTGTCGGCGCCGGCGACGCCAGATCGGCACGGCGGTCTCTTAGCACAATAAACCTGTCATGCCGCTGTCATAATAAACGGCCTGGCAGTGTGCATAATCGGGTGCCAAAACACGACGCGCGGGAACCCGCCCGCGCGCAGGAAGAGTATTTAGCAGCCACCGACCGCAATGAAAAGGGCATAAGCGCCCGTATTTCATGGATATTTTGCAGACCCGGCAGCGCAGACATGACTGGCACCGAACCCGGCCCGGAGCTCGACGCCATCGGCAGTGCCCTGGCGACGGCGGGGCGCGCAATCATCGCCGACGCCCGGCATGGCCTCGTCTCGCCGGAGTTCGCTCCGGCGCAGGCGGTCCACGAAATCCGCAAGGCCCTGAAGCGTTGGCGCGCGCTGATGCGCCTGCTCGACGGCGTCCTCGGCGAGCCCGCTGACCTGATGCGGCGCGAAGCGCGCGACCTGATGCGCGATCTCGCCGGCGCGCGGGATGCCCAAGCCTGCCTCGATGCGCTCGACGACCTGCGCAAGAGCGAGATCAAACTGTCGCCGACCTCGATGCAGACGATCCATGGCCGGCTCACCGCAATCAAGAACCACGCCGAGGAGCGCAGCTTCTCCGACGTCATGCGCGACCGGCTCTCGCGCTATCTCGACTATGCGCTGTTGTCGCTCGAGCGCTGGCCGCTCGCCGAGGTTGAGTTCGCCGCGATCGCCGAGGCGCTCGCGGTCACCTATCGCCGGGTGCGTCAGCTCGTTCCCGAGGACTGGAGCGAGGCCGACGCCGAGCACCTCCACGACCTGCGCCGTCGCGTGGTGGAGCATCGACACCAAATGGACCTGATCGAGCATCTGTGGCCGCGGCTCGGCCAGCTCTGGGCCGAGGAGGCGCAGCGTCTGCGCAACCGGCTTGGCGCCTGTCAGGACCTCGCCGTGCTCGAGCAGATGGCGGGTCCGCATCAGCCGCTGGCGCCGTGGCGGTCGCGGCTTGCGCCGATGATCGTGGCGCGGCGCGGCGCACACATCCGCGCCGCGGCGCGGCTCGCCGGACGGCTGTTCGCCGAAAAGCCCAAGGCATTCCGCAAACGCGTCACCACGCTCTGGGAGCACCGCCGGCCGGTCGCGGCGGTCCCGACATCCGCCGGTAACGGCAAGGACAAGACGGCGACCAAAGGCAAAAAGCCGAAAGACAAAAAGCGGTCGAAGCCCGTCGCGAAGCCGGCGACAAAAGCATCCGGCACCGAGCCGCCGCGGCGCGCGGCACCGCCCGACTCGAAAACCGCGCAATAAAAAACCCCCGCCGAAGCGGGGGTTTTTCGTATGGTCTCTTGCGAGACCGATCTGCATCGTGATGAGGAATTTCTCGTCCTTGGCAGGCCTGGCAGCGACCTACTCTTCCAAGTCTTGAGACTTAGTACCATCGGCGCTGAGGAGTTTAACGGCCGAGTTCGGGATGGGATCGGGTTCAGG
>JBFWZV010000060.1:0-19472 GCA_050184975.1 Pseudolabrys sp.
CCGCACAAGCGGACCCGAACCCAGGATACCGACTGATGCCTTCCGCCATCGAAGCCCTGCGCCATGTCACCACCGGCACCATCACCACGATGCTGCTGAAGAAAGGAATTCGCCGCTGCTGGATCGCCGGCGCCATGCCGTTCGGGTTTTCCGGCAAGCGCATCGCCGGGCCGGCCTTCACGCTACGCTTTGTGCCGGTGCGTGAAGACCTCGCGACGCCCGAGAGCTGGTCGAAGCCGATCTCGACCCGTGGCGCGATCGAGGAGATGCCGGACGGCTGCATTGCGATCGCCGATGCCATGGGCGTCTCGACCGCCGGCATCTTCGGTGACATCCTGTGCATGCGCATGGTCAAACGCGGCGTCGCGGCGCTGGTCACCGACGGCGTGATGCGGGACAAGGAAGGCATCCTCAAGACCGGCATGGCGGTGTGGTGCAACGGTGTCGCCGCGCCGGCCTCGGTCAACCAGCTTACTTTCGTTGGCTGGAACGAACCGATCGCTTGCGGCGGCTGCGCGATCTTTCCGGGCGACGTGATCGTGGCCGACGACGATGGCGCGGTGGTGATCCCGCAGGCGCTGGTCGATTTCGTTGCGAGCGAGGGCGCCGAGCACGAGCGGCTCGAGACCTGGCTGGTGCAGGAGGTGGAGAAGGGCGCCAAGCTCCCCGGCCTCTATCCGCCCAACGAGGAAAACAAGAAGCGTTACGAGGACTGGAAGAAGCAACAGCGCTGAGTGTTGTTTGCGTCGCGGGCTGAACGAAGCCGATGTTCTTCACCCTCTCCAAGACCGCCGGTTTCTTCGCGCTGCCCTCCAATCTGCTGATGGTCGCCGCGCTGGTTGGCCTCGCGCTGCTGGCGACGCGGCTGCGGCGGTTCGGGCTGTGGCTGACGTTCGGCGCGGTCATGCTGCTCGCGATCGCCGGCTATTCGCCGGTCGGCAATATCCTCATGTCATCGCTGGAGGAGCGCTTCCCGCCAAATGATCCGGCATGGGACACCTCGCGCGGTCCGCCTGTTGGCATCGTCGTGCTCGGCGGCGCGG
Organism: Pseudolabrys sp.; assembly: GCA_050184975.1. Taxonomy (GTDB): domain Bacteria; phylum Pseudomonadota; class Alphaproteobacteria; order Rhizobiales; family Xanthobacteraceae; genus Pseudolabrys. Next base: position 1,044 of record JBFWZV010000060.1, read on the forward strand.
TTGCGCCGGAAGTCTCGGCCGCGCGCGGCTCCCCTGAATTGACCGAGGCGGCCGAGCGCATGACCACGGCGGTCGTGCTGGCGCGGCGCTACCCCGAGGCGCGCGTCGTGTTTTCCGGCGGCAACGGCAGCCTGCTGCCCGGCGAGGCTACCGAAGCGCAAGTGGCCGAGTCGCTGTTTCTCTCGCTCGGCTTGCCGCGCGACCGTCTCATGCTTGAAGACCGCTCGCGCAACACCGCGGAGAACGCCGAGCTGAGCAAGCAGGTCGTGCAACCGAATCCGGGGGAACGCTGGCTGCTTGTGACGTCCGCGCATCACATGCCGCGCGCGGTCGGTTGTTTCCGCAAAGTCGGGTTCGCGGTCGAGGCTTATCCCGTCGACTGGCGTACGGCCGGACCGCAGGACCGCGGGGCGCCGTTCGACCGGCTGTCGGCGGGTCTTGCACGCACCGATGCTGCCGTACGCGAGTGGGCCGGGCTCCTGGCCTATTGGGTAACCGGCCGCACCTCGTCGCTCGTGCCGGCGCCATAATCGTTAACGTGATCGTTGCTGACATGACACGATTCGCGATTCGGTTTTGTCACAATCGAAATCAAGTCTGAGCCTTGGTTGCAGGGTTGATACTCTGCATCGATGCAAACGATTCGTGACGGGTTCGCGTTTTCCAGCGTTTTTTCAAAACCCACGCGTGGAGAATTTGCGATGGCCCTCAATCTTCCGGCGCGGATTCCGGCCGCGCTTGCACGCTTTGCCCGCGCGAGCGCCGCGGACCGGGACGACGATGACGAACGGACCGCGCAGCTTGCCGAACAGATCGGCACTGCGCTCGCGGTGATGCTGGCCGTTGGCGTCGTCCTCAGTATCGCGATGCTGCTGGGAATGACCTGACCGCGCATCTGGCGCTGGGCGCCGGCTTCTGCCACGATGATCGGCAGGAGAGGGCGATGCCACAGTCGATTACCACCGGTTACCGAGCGCTGGTCGAGGCCGCGGAACGCGAAGTCGAGACGATTCCGACCGCGCAGGCCGTCGATATGGCCGGCAACGACAATATCGTTTTGGTCGATATCCGCGACATCCGCGAGTTGTCGCGCGACGGACGTATCCCTGGTGCGTTTCATTGTCCGCGCGGCATGCTGGAGTTCTGGATCGATCCAGCCAGCCCCTATCACAAGGCCGTCTTCGCGCAGGACAAGAAGTTCGTTTTCTTCTGCGCTGGCGGCCTGCGCTCGGCGCTTGCCGCACAGACAGCCCAGCGGATGGGGTTAAAGCCCGTCGCGCACATTCAGGGCGGCTTCGGTGCCTGGAAGAAGGCCGGCGGCGTGATTCAGGAGCCGGAGCCGATGCCGGGCGAGACCCCACCTGATCGAAAAAAATGAACGGACCCGCGTCGGAGTGTTCCGTCGCGGGCCCGCAACTTGATTGTCTGAGCGGGACCGACTGCATCATCGCATCGGCACGCCGCAATCAGGGTCTGTTACTGCTTCTTCACTGAGTCCGATTCCTGCTTGATCGGGCTCGACTTCTTCATGTTGTCCGAGGCGCCCTTGGGTTCCATGGCGCGCGACTTCATGGCGTCTTCGCCCTTCTTGGCGGCGAAATTCGGATTCGTCACACAAGTGCCGTTGCCGGCGGCGTCCTTCTGGCACGCGGCAATCGTGTCGTATTTGCAGGTCTTGGCGCCGCGCAGGTCGAGGCAATATTGGGCGTTGGTGCCGGTCGAGACGCCACCCTTGGTGGTCGCCTGCGCATGGGCCACGGCCGACGCGCTGGTCATCAGTGCGGCGGCGGCAACGAGCGTAGCAATGGTCTTCATGGATATCCTCCACTTTGTCTGCGCCCATCGGGAACGATGATGGGCTCGCGGCGGAGACGCAGATCAGGCGTAGCGACCGTTGCGTCGATGCGCCGGCGCTCCGTCGTGTGTCGCAATGGAAGGCGGCGAGGACGGCCATTTGATAGCCCCGAGGTGCTGATCGCGGGACATATTTGTGGCGGTGATGCCATCATTGAGAAGATTTGCTTGTCGTCGGCGTAACCTTCGGGGATTCTCACGCGGGCAATCGGAGGCAAGACCGTGGGGTTGACGCTCGTTTTAGGCAACAAAAATTACTCGTCATGGTCACTGCGGCCATGGATCGCCATGAAGATGGCAGGCATTCCGTTCGAGGAAGTTGTCATCCCGCTTTACGAGCCGGGCAGCGCCGAGAAGGTGAAGTCCTATAATCCCGCCGGGATGGTGCCGGTGCTGATGGACGACGGCGTCGCGGTCTGGGAAACCATCGCGATCATCGAATACCTGGCCGACAAATTTCCCGACAAGGGCCTGTGGCCGAAGGACCGCGTAGCGCGCAGCCACGCCCGCGTCGTGTCGGCCGAAATGCATGCGGGCTTCGCACCGCTGCGCAAGAATTGTCCGATGAACATCTGGTTGCCGCCGAAGAAACGCGACAAGCCGCCGGAGGTTCTTGCCAGCGCCGCGCGCATCGAAGCGATCTGGCGCGATTGCCGCGCGCGCTTCGGTGAAAAAGGCGGCGGGCCATTCCTGTTCGGGGCATTCTGCGCCGCGGATGCGATGTATGCACCGGTGGTGACGCGCTTCTACAATTACGCCTTCGATGTCGCGTCGGACACGCGCGCCTACATGGACGCGATGCGCGCGTTGCCGGCGTTCCGGGAATGGCGCTCGGCCGCGCTGAAGGAGCCCTGGGTGATGTCGCACAACGAGCCGGACTGGCCGACCGTCAATAAGGAAGCGGAGTAGGGGATCTTCTCAAATCCGGTTCACTTCGGCCGTCGGCCGATGATGTTGACAGCTTTCAGCGTCATGACGACATCGCCATTCTGATTGATGACTTCGTTGAAAGTCGTGATCGCCCCGCGGTCCGGCTTTGATCGCGAGGGCGTCGCCTTCAGGATTGTTGCGCGCACCGACAACACGTCCCCGGGTCGCACCGGCTTGAGCCAGCGTAATTCATCGATGCCGGGCGAGGACATGCTGGCGACATGCGTCAGGAAATGATCGACCAGCATTCGCATCATCAGGCTGCCTGTGTACCAGCCGCTGGCGATGATGCCGCCGAACGGGCCTTTTGCCGCGCCGTCCGGGTCGATATGCATGGTTTGTGGATCGAACCGCTTCGAGAATGCCATCTGCTCGTCGGCATCGACCACGGCGCTGCCGAAGGAGTGGACATCGCCCTCGACATAGTCCTCGAAATAGCGGTCGCTGGGCGGGGTCGTAAATGTCATTCCGGTTGTCCTGGCGTCGCAGTTATTTCCACGGACACGATACTGCGTTGGTGACGTGCTCGCGGTCGGGCGCGGTGATCTGTACGCCGATGCAATGAAATGGCAACTCGGGGTGAGGGTTGTGGCCGCGGTGGAACTTGGCAATCGGCTCGGAATAGCAATCGCCGGGCTTGGCCTTGATGAGAATGCCGTCCTCGAAATGCGCTTCGAAGATGCCTTGCAGCACGACGAAAAATGTCGCGCCGTTGTGGCAGTGATAATTGGTGAACCCGCCGGGCAGGATCTCCGCGTTGTAGATCTGCACCTTGGCCTGCGGGTCGCGCGGCAGTGACGCATAGACTGTATCGAACAGCATATTGCGGAAGAATTCCCGGCCGGGCGGCACGATGCCGCCGAGCTTAAGTTTCAGATCCTTGTAGTTGTCGAGGCTGCCTTGCATCGCTGTCTCCTTACGTCGTCGCCGTCACCACGATCTCGACCATATGCGGATGTTCGAGCTCGACGCCGAGGCAGGCCCGCATCGGCGGATTGGCGCGGTCGACCCAGTCGTCCCAGGCCTTGTTGAATTCCTCTTTGCGCTTGATGTCGCAGATATAGACGATCGCCTGCAGGATTCGGCTTTTATTCGTTCCCGCCATGGCGAGGCTTTCGTCGATGCGCCGCAGCGCCTTGACCGCCTGTTCGTAGATGGTCGGATCGGGGTCGGGCGACACTGCGACCGTGAAGACCAGTCCGTCGTGGATGACGGCGCGGCTGCGGGTGGGGGTGAGGCCTTCAAAACGGGTAATCATGGGTCGTGCTCGCGGCCTCCTTGCGTGGCCTGGTCCGGCGCAGGATAGCCGATCCGCCGGAGGCAAATCCCGCGATGTCCCGCATCGAAGCCATGCTCCATTGCCTTCCAGCAGGGGCCAAGGCAACTTCTGCCAGGATTCGGGGAGGTTTCAGGTGGCGCAAATCGGCACTCCGCTCGACGCCAACGCGGCCGACATCCGCGCCAATGCTGAGCGCATGGCCACGCTCGTTGCCGAGTTGAAGAGCCGGCGCGAGGAGGCGGCCCAGGGCGGCCCACCGCGTGCCCGCGAGCGCCACCTCTCGCGCGGGAAACTTCTTCCAAGAGATCGCGTGATGACGCTGCTCGATCCCGGCTCGCCGTTCCTCGAACTGTCGCCGCTCGCGGCGGGCGGCATGTATGGCGAGGCGATCCACGGCGCCGGCATGATCACCGGCATCGGCCGGATCGAGGGCCGCGAATGCGTGATCGTCTGCAACGACTCAACGATCAAGGGCGGCACCTACTTCCCGATGACGGTGAAGAAACACCTGCGCGCGCAGGAAATCGCGCGCGAGAACCGGCTGCCCTGCATCTATCTGGTCGACTCCGGCGGCGCCAACCTGCCGCACCAGACCGAGGTGTTTCCCGACCGCGAGCATTTCGGCCGCATCTTCTACAATCAGGCGGTGATGTCGTCGCTCGGCATCCCTCAGATCGCCGTGGTCATGGGCTCCTGCACCGCCGGCGGCGCCTATGTGCCGGCGATGAGCGACGAGACCATTATCGTCAAAGGGCAGGGCACCATCTTTCTCGGCGGCCCGCCGCTGGTGAAGGCCGCGACCGGCGAGGTGGTCAGCGCCGAAGATCTCGGCGGCGCCATGGTGCATACGACCAAGTCCGGCGTCGCCGATCATCTGGCGCAGGACGACCATCACGCGCTCCAGCTTGCGCGCCGCGTCGTCGCCAATCTCAATCGCCGCAAGCAGACCGACATTCCGATCGCGGCTGCGCGCGATCCTGTCTTCGACACGGCGGAACTCGACCGTCTGGTGCCGGTCGATCTGAAGAAGCAGTACGACATCCGCGAGGTGATCGCGCGCCTTGTCGACGGCTCGGAATTCGACGAGTTCAAGGCGCTCTACGGCACCACGCTGGTGACCGGCTTTGCCCGCATCCACGGCGTGCCGGTCGCGATCCTCGGTAACAATGGCATTCTGTTTTCGGAGAGCGCGCTCAAAGGTGCGCACTTCATCGAACTCGCCTGCCAGCGCCGCATTCCGCTGCTGTTTCTTCAGAACATCGTCGGCTTCATGGTCGGCCGCGACTACGAGGCGGGCGGCATCGCCAAGGACGGCGCCAAGCTCGTCACCGCGGTCGCCTGCGCGCAGGTGCCCAAGATCACCGTCATCGTCGGCGGCTCCTACGGCGCCGGCAATTACGGCATGTGCGGCCGCGGCTACTCGCCGCGCTTCCTGTTCACCTGGCCGAATTCGCGCATTTCGGTGATGGGCGGCGAACAGGCGGCGTCCGTGCTCGCGACCGTGCAGCGCGACAATATCGAGGCCGCCGGCAAGTCATGGAGCGCGGAGGACGAAGACGCCTTCAAGACGCCGATCCGCGAGCAGTACGAGACGGAAGGCAATCCGTATTACGCCACCGCGCGGTTGTGGGACGACGGCATTATCGCGCCGTCGGAGACGCGCCGTGTGCTGGCGCTGGCTTTTTCCGCCGCCCTCAACGCGCCGGTGCCGGAGACACGGTTCGGGGTGTTCAGGATGTAGTTATGGAGACTAACAATCAAAAACTCATCGCTACGATTGCAATTTTTCCGATTTGCGGTGGCATTGTCGCGGTTTCCTATGACGTGGGTTACTTTTCTGGTCTGGACATCAGCTTGTTCACTTTTTTTGATTTGTCAGAGCATCTGACTTTCGCTTTCGAAGCAATTCCGTTTGCATTTTTGCTGACGTTGTTCGTTTTCACTTTGATCGTAGCCTTAGGGTATTTTGCAACGTTTAAAGTTGCATTGTCTGGTTTCTATGATTGGGCTTTTGGATCGGGAAGGGAGTGGGCTGTAGCCGTCAAAGCTGGCGCGTTTTTCTCTCAATTTTTTAGAGTGCCGCGTAGACGAAAGATCGCGTTTATTTTGTTTTTCATCTTGGCCGCTTTAGCTGTGCCGCTATCTTGGAAAATACTTGATGATATATTTGAGGGGAGGCCCATATTGTTCGTTTCATTAGTCATCGCCCTTGTTTGCAGTCCTTATATATTTTTCTCAAATCGGATATTCCGCGTGATGGCGTTGTCTTGGGGCGTGCTCGTCGTCGCAACACTGTTGGCTTTTTTTGTCGGCCTTAACGCCTCAAGCCAAGTGCTAAATGGGGATAGTGAGCACATTATAAGACTTAAAAATTTGGATATTTCAGGTACGGTGTTGCGATCTGGAAGCCGAGGAATTTTGATTGTTCGGGAAGATAGAAAACAGCTCTCGTTTCTTCGATGGGACGAGATCAGGGAAATTATAACTGTTCGTCCAAACAGGGGTTGGTTACGTTCAATTCTATCGCCGGCAAAGAGAGTTTTGTGATGGCCATCTATGCTTGTTATCTGCCGATATTTTGCTTTGGTATTGTTATCGGTATTGCTCCCGCCCACGCCGCCATCCAGCTCCAGCCCGGCGAGTGGCGCACCACCGAGACCGGCACCGAGAACGGCAAGGCCGTTCCGCCGCAAGTCGAGACCGACTGCATGACGCCGGAGGAGGCGCGCGACGCCACCAACATCGTCAAGGAAATGCGCAAGCAGATGACCGAGCAGGGTGGCGCGCAGTGCCAGACCTTCGACATCAAGCAGTCGGGCGAGACCGTCACCTTCGTCATGAAATGCGGAACGCCGCAGCAGTTCTCCTTCGACATCTCCGGTACCTATACCTTCGTGTCGGCGACCCGCTACACCGGCACGATGAAATCCGACGTGCGGGTGATGGGCCAGCGCACCAGTTCCGACAAGAAGATCGAGGCGGTGCGGGTCGGCGAATGCAAGCCGGGTGCGGGGAAGAAGCGGTAAAGCGGACGTGAAGAGCGAGCGTCATGGCCGGGCTTGTCCCGGCCATCCACGTCTTTATTGTTGGCCGGTCAGCAAGACATGGATGCCCGGCCTAAAGCCGGGCATGACAGTTTATGAAATTCAAATCTGCCCTCATCGTTGGCGCAGGCTCCGGCCTATCGGCCTCGCTGGCGCGGCTGTTCATCAAGGAAGGCATGAGCGTCGCGTTGGCTGCGCGCTCGCCCGAGAAGCTTGCCGAGTTCGCCGCTGCTACGGGCGCTGCGACCCATAATTGCGACGCTGCCAAACGCGACGAGGTCGAGAGGCTGTTCGCCGATCTCGACAAGGCGAGCGCCACGCCCGACGTCGTTGTCTATAATCCGAGCTTCCGCACCCGCGGCCCGCTGGTCGACCTCGACCCGGCCGACGTCGAGAAAGCGCTCGCCATCACTGCCTTTGGTGCTTTTCTGGTCGCGCAACAGGCCGCCCGCCGCATGCTGAAGAAGGGGCAGGGCGCCATCGTGTTCACCGGCGCGTCCGCCGGCGTGAAGGGCTATCCGCAGTCGGCGCCGTTCGCGATGGGCAAGTTCGCGCTGCGCGGGCTCGCGCAGAGCATGGCGCGCGAACTGCATCCGCAGGGCGTCCATGTCGCCCATGTTGTCATCGACGGCGGCATCCGCAGCGCGCGGCGTCCGGAGCCAGCCGACAAGCCGGATTCGATGCTCGATCCCGACGCCATCGCGCAGGACTACCTGCACCTCCTGAAGCAGCCGCGCTCGTCGTGGAGTTGGGAGATCGAGGTGCGGCCCTGGGTGGAGAGGTTCTAGCCGGCCCGGCGCCGTCACCGGCCGAGCATGCCGATGACCGCGTCCCAGTTGACGAAGGCTTGCTCCGGGCCGAACCGCAGCGCGCCGGTATCGTGCATCCAGGCGAGGCCGACGGTCAGCACAATGCCGACCACGATGCCGAACAGAAATCGCATGATGAAAACCTCCGAAACGATCCCGAGGCGGCTCATAGCCTGCCGGTATGGCGGCAATCGTGACGCGCTTTTGGCTTTTTCGCGGCAATGACGTATAGCCACGGCAATGCCTGCCTCATCCGCTCTCCAGGCCCTGGCGCCAACGGGAACTCTTCGCTGCGGCGTTGTCATCGCGCCGGCGGCCTCTGCGTTTTTTGCCATTAACAAAGGCGGAGCGCCGCAGGGCGTCACCGTCGATCTGTTCGCTGCGCTCGGCCGCGACCTGAACGTGCCGGTCGAACTGGTGGCGTTTCCAAATTCCGGCGAACTGACCGAGGCGACATCGCGTGGCGATATCGACGTCGCCTTCATGCCGCAGGATGCCGAGCGCGCCAGGAAGGTCGACTTCGGTCCGCCCTACATTCTGATCGAAAGCACGTTTCTGGTGCCGTCAGGCTCGGCGCTCACGCATCTGAAAGACGCGAATTTCAAAGGCGCCCGCGCCATCGCCATTGCCGGCACGACGACCGGGCGCAGCGCACGCAAATTTCTCACCAATGGCACGGTCGAGGATGTCCGCGGCGTCGATGACATGGTCCGCATGGCGAAGGCCGGCGATGGCGACCTGTTCGCGCTGTCGCGCGATTCCTTCGCGACGCTGTTGCCGGACCTGCCCGGCGCCCGCGTGCTGGAGGGCAATTTCCAGGAGGTCGGCGTCGCCGTCGCGGTGCCCAAGGATCGCGCCGAGGCTCTGAAAATCGCGACGGCCTTTGTCGAGGGAGCCAAGCGCAGCGGCATTGTGCGCGCCGCGCTCGACCGCGCCGGCTTTGCCGAGTGTGCCGTGGCGCCGCCGGCAGGCTAGGGCGTCTTCACGAGGACCGGCGCGCGGGCGAGCCTCTGATAAAGCCGCTGCCGGCGCCGGATCGGCCACCAGTCGTAGAGATAGATCTCGATCGGACGCCAGTTGGCGACCCAGCCGACGATAATCAGGCTTTCCTCGACGACGCGTGCGGCGACCCGGTTCTCGATCAGGCCGGCGGCGACCTGGCTCGCGATCAGGCAGGTCGCGAGAACGAGCAGGCCGATCGCGAGAGACTGCCGGCCGATCCGGAACAATTCACGGAGATCCCGCCGCAGCGCCTCGGCGCGGCCGAAGAAGTAGTGCGAGAAAGCCTCGGCGATGCCGGCGGCATCCGGCCGGGTGGCTTCCTCCGCCGGCAGATAGACCGCGAGCCGTATCGGGCGGTCGCGCGGCAGTTCGCGCGCCCAGCCGACCACAAAGTCCTCGACGCCGGCGTCGATGTCCTTCTCGCGAAACGGCGAAGGATCGAGCGAATTGAACAGTTGCGCGATGGTGCGTGCACGGATCGCGATCTCGGCGGCGTTGTCGTCGTTCATGGCGCGCTAGGACGCCGGCGCTTGTTTGCGCATGGTCGAGGTGGCGGCGACGAAAAGTCCGATCCCGGCGAGCGTCCAGCACGCGGCCGGCGCCCACGCAAGCAGTGCCTTGATGGTTGGATCGCCCGGCAAGCCGGCGGCAACCGCGCCCATGCGGATGAAAGTCGCCAGCGCCAGCGTCGAGAACAGCAGGCCCGACATCGCGCCCTCATGGCCGTTCTCGCCGACCGCGAACGCGAGCGTGAAGGCAGCCATCAGGATACAGCCCCAGGCCGCGCCGGCGGCGAACTGCGCGACCACCATCAGTTCGAGGCTTTGCGCCAGCGCGGTCACGACGATCGCTGCTGCGCCGATCAAGGCCGAGACGCCCATCACGGGATAGTGGCCGATGCGGTTGACGATCAGTCCGGCCGGGAACATGGCGAGGTTGAATCCGATCCAGAACACCGGCATCAGCCAGCTCAGCGCTTCGGCGGACGCGGCACGGCGAAACATCGGTGCGCTGTTGATGGCGAAGTGAAGCTGAAAGCCTAGCGCAAGCACGACCAGCGCCAGCGCGAAGATGACGGCGTTGCGGGAAATGTTCCGGGTCGGGGCCGCCGGCTCCGGCTGCGATGCGGCAGGCTGCCGCGCCAGGATGCGTTCGACATGGGTAAGCCCGAATGTCGTAAGCACAAGCACGACGCTCGCGATCACGAAGGGCAGGCGCGGATCCTGCTCGCGCAGCGTTACGGTGAGATAAGGCGCGATCGCTCCGGCAACGCCGATCCCGAACAGCGCGAGGCTCGAGAGATAGGGGATCGCAGGCTTGGCGGCATATTTTCCGAGCAGCATCAGCGGCGGCGCCCGCAACGCCGAGGATGTGATCGCCCAGACCACCGTCAATGCAATGAACACGCCGGCGCCAGCCGAAGCGAAATAGGGCATCGCGACAAAGGCGAGGCACGACAGCAGCGTCACCCCGGCAACCCAGAAGCCGAGCCGTCCGAGCACCCGCGACACTTTGTCGGCGGCGATGCCGGTGGCGAAATCCGCCACAGTGAAGATCGCCTGGTCGAGCATCAACAGAAGAATGATGGCGCCGGCGGCGATGCCGGCGCTGGCCGCGAGCTTCGGCAGAAAGATCGCGTAGACGGTCCAGCAGGTGGTGAACAGGAATTGCAGGACCGCGAGATAGAGTCCGACCCGATGCGGAACCGGAGACGTGACGCTCGCCGTGGCGCTCATGCTGTCATCTCCGTCACGAGAGCGCGACGATCACATTGCCGTCGGTCTTGTTCTGTTCGACCGCCTCGTGGGCGGCGGCGATGTCATCGAGCTTGAACGGTTCGGCATGTCGGTTCACCAGCGCACCCCTTGTGAGGGCCTCATTGATGAGTCGGATGTCGTGCTCGCGCCGGGTCGGATCGAGTTCGTAGATCAGGAAGAAGTGGATGCGTATGGAGTTGACCAGGCAGAAGAAGGCGGGAAGCGTCGCCTCGGTCGCTCCTGTCCCGTAAACGATGACGCTGCCCTTGGGCTTGAGCACAGACGGGATCAGATGGGCGTTGGCGGCGAGGTCGAGTTCGAGCACGGCATCGACCCCACGCTTGTCTGTCAGCTCCATCACGCGCTCACCGACATTTTCACGCTTGTAATCGATGGTGTGGTCGGCGCCGAGGCTGCGGGCAAGCGTTGCCTTCTCCGGCGAAGAAACCGTCGTGATGACCTTGGCGCCACGCATCTTGGCGAACTGGATGATGTATTGGGATACCGATCCGGCTCCGCCGGCGACCAGCAGGGTCGACTCCTTGGTCGCCCCGGTCAGTTCGAGGGCATGGACCGCGGTCATCGCCGGAATGCCAAGGCAGGCGCCTTCGGCAAAGCTGATCCTGTCCGGCAGATGGGCGGCCTGCGCCGACGGCAGCACGATGAATTCAGCGGCGGTGCCGAAGGCTCGTTTCCACTGGCCGTTCCATATCCAGACCCGCTCGCCGAGACGGGACTTCGGCACGCCGTCACCGACCTGATCGATGACGCCGGCGCCGTCGCTGTGCGGTATGACACGCGGCCAGGCGATTTTGCGGGTTGCACCGAGACGCGATTTCACATCAGACGGGTTGACCGCCGAGGTTTCCAGCTTGACGCGGACCTCACCGGGGCGCGGCGGCGCGAGGTCAACCTCGCCAACCTTTAGAACCTCGCGCGCAGGTCCGTTTTGCTCGTAAAAGGCTGCTCGCATCCGGTTTCCCCTGTTTTGCCGTTGCTACGCCGGATTTTGGCGCACCATACCATGGCGGTTTCAGGCACGGCCGCGGCTTGCGCGGAGGCATTTGCAGAAAACATCCGAATTCGCCCGTAAATTGACCTAAACGTTTGACAATATTGCCAAAATTTACGGAAAAAACGTCCCCAGCCGCCCGATTTAGTTGCTATACTACGCATATGAGTAGCCAATCTGCCCGTTCCGCGAGCCGCACGGTGAAAACCGTCAAGCGCGCGACAAAAAAGACCGCCAAGGCGTCCCGCAAAGTCACCGGCAAGACCGCGACAGCTGCGAAAGGCCGTCAGTCGCTTGCTGCGGCCAAGCGTGCCGTGCCGGTCGACGCAATTGTTCGTGCGCCGAGTCCGCCGGTCGCGCCGCCTGCGGCGGCGATCGGGCTCGTTCGTCGGCTGCACAAGTATCAGGTCGGCGAAGCGGTCTATTACACCTCGCCGTCGTTCGGCCGCGCGGCGGCGACCGGCAGCTATACGGTGGTGAAGCTGCTGCCGTCAGAGGGCGACGACTACCAGTACCGGATCAAGAGCTCCGGCGAGGCGTTCGAGCGGGTCGCCAAGGAAAGCCAGCTCGAGCGCATCTGAACTGCCGAAAACTCCTCCATTTCGTCCGTACATTCCGCGTCCGACGTGCGATCAAACGATCGTCCGTCCGCAGGAGAGCGAGCGATGCCGATCTTCGTGACCCAGGGCCGATATAGCCGCGAGGCCGTCAAAGGCATGCTGGTCAAGCCCGAGGACCGTGCCGATGCGGTGTCACGTCTGCTGTCGAAGGCCGGCGGTCGTCTGATCGGTTATTACCTGACTTTCGGCGAGTATGACTTTCTCATCATCGCCGACATGCCGGGCGAGACGCAGATGGCCGCCGCCGTACTCGCGGCCTCGGCCGGAGGCGGGGTCACCGATCTCAGGACGATGCTGGCCATGACGTCGGTCGAGGCCAAGGGTGCATTCGCGGCCGCGTCCGATCTCGCGCCGACTTTCAAATCCGCCGGCGGTGTCTAGCCACTCTTACAGGTGAAATCTCATGACGGCACCGGACGCCGAATTGCAGTATTGTGGGCCGCATGGGCGATCAGGCGTTTCCTTGGCTGGCTGATTTCACGCGCGCGGCCGGAGCAATTCCGGTCTGGGCCGCGGGCGCGCTCGCCGCATTGATCGCCGTCCTCCTGTTTCTGACCATGACCCGCCCCGGACCCGATGGCTGGTCGGCCGCCGTCGGTCGCATCGTCATCGCCGGTATTGCGGCGGCCAGCATCATCCCGTTGCTGATTCAGAACGGTATTCGCGAGCACGCCGATGCGCGCCGCTCGCTCGAGGCACGGGTGTCGGAGATTACGGTGCGTGCAATGCTTCCCGGTTCGCCGCTTGGCTGTCTCAGCATCGATCCCGGGTCTGCGGTGAATGCGGCCTGCGAGAAAGCCGTCTTCGCCAATGCCACGACGGTCTCGGCGGCGGTCGTCTATGTCGGGGCCCGGATCGCGGTGTTGCAGGATGCGAGGCGGCTTGAGCGCCAGGACGACCTCGCCGGCATGGCCTCGATGGCGGATCTGCGCCGATCGCTCGAGCGCGATCCCTTCGGCATCGCGTCGCATGTGCTGGCCTTTGAATACGGCTGCACCGCCGAACGTTGCGATGCTTTTGGACTGTTCAGCGATACCGATGTTCTGAAGGTCAACCTGAAGGGGCGTGTTTTCGAGGCTTACGTCAAACGCTACGCCGACGACTGGAAGGAGACCGCGGCGGCGGTGGCCAAGGCCCCCGAAGCTGACAAGCCCGCTGAGACCGCGAATGCGCCGCAGGCATCAGGCCAGCCGGCGGCAATGCCCGGCCGCGTGCCGACGACATTCGATTTCCCCTCGGCAGCCTCGATTCCTCCGGTCAGCATCATGAACCCCGAGCCGCCGCGCCCGAACGTCGCGACGCCTGAGACGGGAGCGGCTGGTGGCGAACGGCCGGGCAGCCCAGCGACGCCGGTGCCGCCGTCGCGGCCGCCAGCGCAGGCCGGCGAACCCTCGCCGCGGCAATAACCGGAACGGTGCAGGTCGGGGCATGTTCAAGTCGGTTCTGATCGCTAATCGCGGAGAGATCGCGTGCCGGGTCGCGCGTACGGCGCGGCGGCTTGGCCTGCGCACCATCGCCGTCTATTCGGACGCCGATGCAGGTGCGCTGCATGTCCGAGCTTGCGACGAGGCTCATCGGATTGGTCCGCCGCCAGCCGCGGAAAGCTATCTCGTTATCGACCGGCTGATCGACGTTGCCCGCAAGGCAAAGGCCGACTGCATTCACCCTGGATACGGCTTCCTCTCCGAGCGCGCCGAATTTGTCGAAGCCTGCAACGCGGCGGAAATCGCTTTCGTCGGACCGCCGGCCGAGGCGATGCGTGCGATGGGTCTGAAGGACCGCGCCAAGGCACTGATGGAGCAGGCCGGAGTGCCGGTCGTGCCCGGCTATCACGGCGAGCGGCAGGAGCCGAAATTCCTCAAGGAGAAAGCCTACGAGATCGGCTATCCGGTGTTGATCAAGGCGGTGGCCGGCGGCGGCGGCAAGGGCATGCGCCGCGTCGACAAGCATGCCGACTTCGACGCCGCGCTCGAAGGGGCGATGCGCGAGGCCAAAGCCGCGTTCGGCGACGCGCGCGTGCTGATCGAAAAATACATTGCCGCGCCGCGCCACGTTGAAATGCAGGTCTTTGCCGACAATCGCGGCGCTGCGATCCATCTCGGCGAACGCGACTGCTCCCTGCAGCGCCGGCATCAGAAGGTCGTCGAGGAAGCTCCGGCGCCGGGGATGACGGCGGCGCTGCGTGCCGAGATGGGCGCCGCCGCGGTCGCAGCGGCAAAGGCTGTCGGCTATTCCGGGGCGGGCACCGTCGAGTTCATCGCCGACGGTAGCGCGGGACTGAAATCCGGTGGCTTCTGGTTCATGGAGATGAATACGCGGCTTCAGGTCGAGCATCCGGTCACTGAGATGGTGACCGGGCTCGATCTGGTCGAATGGCAGTTTCGGATCGCGGCGGGCGAGCAACTGCCCCTGCATCAAGATCAGGTTCGCCTGTCCGGTCACGCCGTCGAGGCGCGGCTCTATGCCGAGGATCCGGAACGCAGCTTCCTGCCGTCGACGGGCCGGCTTGCCGCGCTGTCATTTCCGTCCGGTGAGGGTCTGCGGGTCGATACCGGGGTCGGGGCTGGTGGCGACGTCACGCCGTTTTACGACCCGATGATTGCGAAGGTGATTGCGCATGCGGCAACGCGCGAGGCCGCGCTTGACCGTCTTGCCGACGCACTCGAAGCGACGGTCGTAGCCGGGCCGCGCAGCAATGCCGGGTTTCTTGCGGCGCTGTGCCGAGCGCCCGAGTTCCGGGCCGGCGATTTCGATACCGGATTCATCGATCGCAACCTGTCGGCACTTATGCCGCAAGCAGGTGAGATCGATAAGGGAGCGGTGGCCCGTGCGGCTGAGGTCTTCATCGAGTGTGAGCGCGATCGGATCACCGAGGTCGTGTTCGACGACCCGCTCGCGTCGGCTTCACCATGGGATGCGTCCGACGGCTTCCAGTTTTCGGGGAACCGCGCAACGACGATGCCGCTCGCGACCGACGGTATGCCAATCGTCGCTCGGATCGATTGGGATGGCGCAAAGCCTGTGGTGACGGTCGATGGCCATCGACCTGCCGCAGATACCGCCACGATCTACGATCGTGAGACCGTTTATGTACTGCGCCGCGGTCGCCAGACGAAAGTAACGCCGCGCGATTATGTCGCGGGTGAGGCTGCGGATAGCGGAGACGGGCTGGTGCGCGCGCCGATGCACGGCAAGGTGCTGGCGATATTTGTGGAGAAGGGTGCAGAAGTGGCGCATGGGCAGCGCCTTGCCATTGTCGAGGCGATGAAAATGGAACACACGCTGGTAGCGCCTGTCGCAGGCACGGTGTCGGAAATCACGGTCGCCGTGAATGAGCAGGTGGCGGAGGGCGCCAGGATCATGACGATCGAGTCCGCCAACGCATAAGTTTAATCGCGAAATCACGCCGCACGTTCGAAATGCCGCTTCATCTCATCAAGCTCTGCGTCGGCTGCGACTCCGTCCAGGATCTCGAGGACTGGGTCAAACAAAAACTGAAAGAAAAAAAGCGCAAGGGTCAGAAGGTGGAGCACATCCACACGACCCGAATGGTGCCCAAGCGCGCCGAGGAGTTGACCGACGGCGGTTCGCTCTACTGGGTCATCAAGGGCCAGGTCGCGGCGCGCGAGCGAATCCTCGATATAAGGCCGTTCGTCGACAAGGACGGCATCGGCCGCTGCCGCATCGTCATGGACGGCAAGATCGTGCCGGTCGAGCCGCGGCCCTATCGCGCCTTCCAGGGCTGGCGTTATTATCCGGAAAAGGACGCGCCGCGCGATCTGACGCGGGCCGCGCCCGGCGTCGCCAAAATGCCGGAACAGATGCGCCGCGAATTGCGCGAGCTCGGTTTGATCTAGCTTTCGTTAGACGCCCAGATTGTCGATCAGGCGGGTTTTGCCGATTTTTGCGGCAACCAGCAGGCGGATCGGGCCATCCTCACGAGACGCGACGGGAGCGAGCGTGCGTGCGTGGCGTGCTTCGAGATAGTCGACAGCAAAACCTGCCTTCTCGATGTTCTGGCGGCCATCCATCATAATCCTTGAGATCGGTTCGCCTTTGCGGATGCGCGCGGCGCATTCCTTCAGCGTCCGTTGCAATACCGGCGCAGCCGTGCGTTCGCTTGCCGAGAGATAGACATTGCGTGAGGAGAGGGCGAGGCCGTCCTTTTCCCGCACCGTCGGGCATCCGACGATCTTGACGGGCAGGTCGAGGTCGCGGGCGAGCTGCGTTACCACCTGCAATTGCTGGTAGTCCTTTTCGCCGAACATCGCGAAATCGGGCTGGCACTGCGTCAACAGCTTCGTCACGACGGTGGCGACACCGCCGAAGAAGTGCGGGCGGTGGGTATCTTCGAGCCCCGCCTTGGCCGCGCCTTCCGGTGCGATGCGGGTTGCAAAACCCTCCGGATACATCGCCGCCGCCGTCGGCGCCCAAACCAGATCGACCTTTTCGACGGCAAGCACTTTCAGATCGTCGGCAAAGGTCCGCGGATAGCTGCCGAAATCCTCGTGTGGCGCGAATTGCGTCGGGTTAACGAAGATCGAGACCACCACGCGTCGTGCCCGTTTCCGGGCGGCGCGGACCAGCGCCAGGTGGCCCCGGTGCAGTGCGCCCATGGTCGGAACCAGCGCAATTTTACCGCGGCGCCAGGGCGCGAGTGTCCGGCGCAACACAGAGACCGTCCGAGCGACCGGCACTCGCGATTGTGGCATTGGCTGATCCTGTCGGCGAACTGTCGTGTCCGGGGGCTAGGATTTAGCAAAGCGGATGGTGAACGGCCACCGCCGGATTAATGGTTAAACCAGCGCCAACTTGACGAAAACCCGCTAAAAATTTGAAACTAGGCGCATCAAAGGGCGCGTCATGTTGGTCCAGCCGATCAAGGAAAGCACGCAGTCCGCGCACGTCGTCGTGCTCGGCAACGAAAAGGGCGGCTCCGGCAAGTCGACGACGGCGTTGCATATTGCCGTTGCGTTGCTGAAAGCCGGCCAGCGCGTCGCCACCATCGACCTCGACTCGCGCCAGAAGAGCTTTACGCATTACATCGAGAACCGCCGCGCCTGGGCGCAACGCGCCGGCGTCAAGCTCGAACTGCCGACGCATTTCTGTGTCGCGCGCGGCGAGAGCGCGTCGCTCGACGCCAACGAAGCCCAGGAGTTTGCGAGTTTCTCGCAGGCGATCTCCTCGATCGAACGCAGCCACGATGTCGTGGTGATCGATACGCCCGGCTCCGACACGTATTTGATGCGGCTCGCCCATTCGATGGCGGACACGCTGGTGACGCCGCTCAACGACAGCTTTGTCGACTTCGATGTGCTGGGCCAGATTGACCCGGCAACCTTCACGGTGATGGGCGAAAGCCACTATGCCGAAATGGTGCGCGAGGCCCGCCGCCAGCGCCGTCTCGTCGATGGCAAGCTGATGGACTGGATCGTGGTGCGCAACCGTCTGTCGACCTTGTCGTCGCGCAACAAACGGCTGGTCGGCGAGGGCATCGCCGAACTGTCGAAACGGCTCGCCTTCCGCTCGGTCGACGGTTTTGCCGAGCGCGTGGTCTATCGCGAATTTTTCCCGCGCGGCCTGACCGCGCTGGACGATCTCGACGAGACGACGCTCGGCACGCGGCCGAGCTTGTCCCACGTCACCGCGCGCGAGGAAGTGATCACGCTTCTCAACGCGCTGCACCTGCCGCTGTCGGAGAATGGCAAACGGCGGGCGGCTGCCCGTGCCGAGTGGTACTCGGTCATGGATCAGCCCCTGCAGGTCCACGACGTCATCGCCTGATTCTGGCGCCGCGGCATGGCGCTGCTTCCGATCCCCGATAATTGACCGTTGTTTGCGGCCTCGTCTCCAGCCGTCCGGCTCCTTATATTGGGCCTACGATGACCAAGGACCGGCGCGAGCCAGCCACCACTGAAGGCAAGATACCCGCGCCGGGCTCGTCCCGGCCGGAGATCGAGGCGTTTCTCGACAAGGTCCGCTCGCTCGGTCCCGCCAAGGCCGGCGTTCGCGGCCGGCTGATCTTCGCGCTCGACGCCACCATGAGCCGGCAGCCGACGTGGGACACGGCCTGCGTTCTCCAGGCCGACATGTTTCGCGAGGCAGCGGGTGTTGGCGGTCTC